>CAZVZX010000003.1:144266-176937 GCA_964631235.1 uncultured Planctomycetaceae bacterium
AGCGAGCCGACCATGCAGCGGTCGGTGGCCGAGTCGTCAACGATGAGAATGCGCGGCATGGCGACGATGGATTTTCAATAAGGCGGCGAAAAACGGAAAACGGTTCCAACGGGGACTGTACACAAAAGAGCCGCTTCGCAGCGTCCGCGGCCGCTTCTGCAATTGTATCGGTTTTTCAGCTTGGGGGTTGCGCCGGCGGATTGCTTTCATCGCCGAGGGTTCGATCGGATGCGGGCGATTGCGGCTCTCGGCCGATAAACTGCCGCAGCGGAGGCAATACGCGATCGAGTTCGTGTTCCAGCGCGACCAGCGCGGCGGCCGCGCCGTCGGCCCTGCCTGATTTGCCGATATTCTCGAGTTCGAGGGCCCGATCGAAGGCCGGCTTCGCCCCGAAATAGCGGATGCCGCCCTTGAGGGTGTGCGCGGCCAAACGGATGGCCTTGGGATCGGCGGCGGCCACGGCATCGCGCAATTGAGCGAGCACGGCCGGGCATTCGTCGACGAAGGCGGCGACAATCGAGCGCAGCAGCTTTTGATCGCCGCGGACGGTGTTCATCGCGTGCGGCCAGTCGATCACGTCGCCGCCCGGCAACGGTAGTTCGCGGATCGGCTCTCGGCCGAGCACGCGGGCGATGGTTTCGAACAACTGTCTGGCCCGGATCGGCTTGGCCACATACGCATCCATTCCCGCGGCGAGGCATTTTTCTTCGTCGCCCTTCATGGCGTGCGCCGTCATGGCGATGATCGGCACATGGCCGCCGATCCGCTCTTCGCGCCGGCGGATTTCGGCCGTGGTTTCCAGGCCGTCGCGCTCCGGCATTTGGACATCCATCAACACGAGATCGAAACGCCGCGATTGCAGGGCGCTAAGCGCCTCGTTGCCGTTGTTGGCCACCGTCACCTCGTGGCCCTGTTGCTGCAAGAGTCCGACGGCGAGGCGCTGATTGACCAAGCTATCTTCGGCGAGCAGGATTCTCAGCGGCGGCAGCCGCGGCAGCGACTCGCGGGTCGATGCGGGAATTGTCTGCTCGGCGGCTTCGGCGTCGGGGGCGAGGGCACCGACGATGGCATCGAAGAGTTCCGATTGCTTGATCGGCTTGATCAAGTGACGGGCGATCGAGAGTTCTTCGCAGCGTGCCAAATCGTCGCGATGGTCGCCCGAGGTGAGCATCATGATCGGCACGCCCTGGGCCGCTCCGCGGCGGCGCAGCTCTTCGACGAGTGCGAAGCCGTCGCGGCCGGGCATGTGGGCGTCGGTGAGGATCAGGCGAAACGGATCGCCGGCCACCTCCGCGGCGGCAATGACGGAAAGGGCCTCGTCGGTGCCGGCCGCGGTGGCCGAACGCATGCGCCAGTTTCGGACGATCTCGGCGAGAATCAGCCGATTGGTCGCGTTGTCGTCAACGATGAGCACCTTGAGCCCTTCGAGGGTCGGAACGAGCCCGTGCTCTGGCTCGCGGACTTCTTCGTAGCGAACGTTGAACACGGCGGTGAAATGGAAGGTGCTGCCGACGCCTAGTTGACTATCGACCCAGATGCGCCCGCCCATGCTTTCGACCAGCCGCGAGGAGATCGTCAGCCCCAGGCCCGTGCCGCCGAAGCGGCGGGTGGTCGAGGTGTCGGCCTGCTCGAACGCTTGGAAGATTCGGGAGACCTTTTCCGGCGAGATTCCGATGCCCGTGTCGCGCACGGCAAAGTGCAGCTCGACTTGGTCGCCGTGCCGGGCGGCACAATCGACCGAGACGACAACCTCGCCGCGCTCGGTGAACTTGATGGCATTGCCGACGAGATTGACGACGACTTGCCGCAACCGGCCGACATCGCCGACTAAGCCGTCGGGCACGTCGGGGGCGATTTCGTAGGCGAGTTCCAGCCCTTTGGTGTGGGCCCGGAGGCCGAGGAACTTCATCGTGTCGCCGAGCCGTTCGCGAAGAGCGAACTCGGCGTGTTCGAGGCGCAGTTTGCCGGCTTCGATCTTCGAGAAGTCGAGAATGTCGTTGATCACGCCGAGCAGGGCCTCGCCCGACTCGCATACCATCCGCAGGTACTCGCGTTGGCCCGGGGTCAGTTGCATATCGAGCAGCAGTTCGGTCATGCCGATGATGGCGTTCAGCGGGGTGCGGATTTCGTGGCTCATGTTCGCCAGGAAATCGCTCTTGGCGCGGCTGGCGGCCTCGGCGGCTTCTTTGGCTTGCCGCAGGGCCTCGGCGGCCTGCCGTTGCATGGTGATGTCGCGCGAGATGCCGAAGGTGCCCATGATGCGCCCTTCCGGATCGAGCAGCGGCAATTTGGTGGTCGAAACCCAGGTGACGCTTCCGTCGGGCCAGGTCTCCTTTTCCTCGAATCCGATCATCGGCTGCCCGGTGGCCATCACCCGCTGCTCGTCGTCGAAGGCTTGTTGGGCGTGTTCGCGGGTGAAGAAGTCGAAATCGCTTTTGCCCAGCGCCTCGGCGGGATCGTTGAGGCCGAAACGGCGGGCCAGCGCCGTATTGACGCGCAAGAATCGGCCTTGGCGATCCTTGAAGAAGATATGATCGGGCACATGGTCCATCAGCGAGTTGAGAAGATAGCGTTCGCGTTCAAAGGCGAGTTCGGCCCGCCGCCGCGCGGTCACATCCCAGAAAATCGCCTGCGTTCCGATGATGGCGCCCGAGGCGTCGAAGACCGGCGACTTGAGCACTTCCACATAGTGGGTTTCGCCGTCTTGCTCGTTTTGTTCGACATCTTCGAACACTTGCCCGGTGGAAATCACGCGGCGGTCGTCGCGTTGGTATTTTTCGGCCAGGGCGCGGGGATAGAAATCGAAGTCCGTTTTTCCCGCGATTTCTTCCCACGTTCGGCCCAGCAGGTTGCAGAACAGCTTGTTGGCGAAGGTGAATCGCCCCTGAAGATCTTTGCGCAAGAGATAGACCGGCAGGGCATCGACCAGCGACGAATAGAGCGCTTGCGAATCGCGCAGATGAGCTTGGGTTCGCGCGTGCTCGGCCACTTCGTGCTGCAATTCACGGGTGCGCCGGGCGACCTGTGCGCGGACGCGATCGGCGCGGCCGACGAGCGAACCGACCAGCCCGACGACCAACCCGGTGAGCACCAATCCGCCGAGCAGGGCCAACGGCGGCAGCCAAGTCCGTTGCGCGGCTATGTACTGGGGCGAGGCAAGCACCTCGACGGTCCATTGATGACCGGGCAAATCGAGCACGGTCCGGCGAAAGCCGGGCGGCGCGTCGCCGTTGCGGTCGTCGGCTGGGTTCCATTGGGCCGGGTTGCTACTGGTTGGTTGTCCCGCCGCCAGCGCGACCAAGCAGCGCCCGTCGCCGGAGGCGAACGATTCGAACAGGCCGATGCGTAGGTGCTCGTGGCTTGTGCCGCGGCACGCTTCGAGAAGCAATTGGTCGAGCCGGGCGACGACGACGGAAACGCCCTCGATGCTTTGCCGGCGTTGCGCGGCGGTGTCGGTGGACGCTCCGCGGCGATAGACGGGTGCGAGGAAGACGCAGTCGGACTGGGCCGTGTCGTCGCGTCCGAGGGAAAGCCCGCCGAGGCAGTCGATGCGCTGATGCGCGGCGGCGCGGTCGATCGAGTCGGCAATCAGCGGATGACTGGCCAGATCCAGTCCGGCATCGATGCCTTCGGTTCGCTGCGATTCGACGAAGAACAGCGGGAAATGGTCGCGTTGCGGCGCCGGCGGGGAGTCGGCGGCGGGGCTCTTGGGGCTGGGCAGCGGGCGGACGCTGTAGGCGTCGAGGCCCATCGCGTGAGCTTCGCTGCAATGCCGGTCGAGCTGTCCGATGGGCACGCAGGGCGCCCAACAAAACGCGACCAACGCGCGGTGCCCGGCCAAGATGGCGCGGGCGAACAAGCGAAACTCGTCGGGCTCGACTTTCTCGGAGGCATCGAAAAACGCCTTGAGCGAGGCGACGGTATGGGCGCCGGCGTTCAATTCGCTTTCGATGCGGGCGGCCAGCCGGGCGGAGTCGAGCTCGAAGCGGCCGGCGGCGATCCGTTGTTCGCGTTCGGCCAGACTGCGATAGATCGTCCACGAAGTGATCAAGCCGGCCGTCACAATGACGGCCAGCGAGACTCCGTGTCGAAGCAGTCCGTGTCGTTCGGCGCCGGCCATGAGTTGAACTCCGCCGAGTCATTGTAGCCCGAAGGCCGCCGAAACGTCCACACTTTTGAAACGCTCGAGGCGCCTCTTCGTCGCGTGTCGGTTGGCTCGGCGTTGAGCCCGGGGCCGGATTGCGCTTCGCGCCGTTTCCCGTGATCGCCCGGCTCCTGATCCGGACCGGAAGATGCTATGTTACTGAGACAATACGGCGAAAGACGGAACGCGGTTCAAACGGGCATTGCACGCAATTCGGCCGCGTCGTTGCGACCGCGGCTCCGCCGATCGCGACGGCGACGCACCGGTGCGCGACGTTTGCGGGCTGTATGCAGAGGCCGCGCATGGGGCGAGAAGAGCGAATGCTTGCGGCAAAAGTGTGCGAAGGGTTCGTTCTCGGTCGGGCATCGAGCAAAGCGTTCGTAGGGCGTTTTCATAGCGGTTGGAAACAGCAGCGATGTACTTGGGAATTGAGATCGGCGGCACCAAACTGCAAGTGGGCGTGGGTGCGGGAGACGGCAGTCCGTTGGTTGCCTTGGAACGGCGCACGGTCGATCGTTCGGCCGGTGCGGCCGGAATTCGTCGGCAGATCGAGGCGATGGCCGCCCCGCTGATCGCCCGGCATCAGCCGCGGCATGCGGGCATTGGATTCGGTGGTCCGGTCGATTGCCTGACCGGCCGGACGCTGAAAAGTCATCAGATCGACGGCTGGGAGGACTATCCGCTGGGCGATTGGTGCCGACAGGTTCTTGGGGTGCCCGCCCGAATTGGTAACGATGCCGATTTGGCCGGGTTGGCCGAGGCGCGATTCGGCGCAGGCCGCGGGCGACGGGTCGTCTTCTACACGACCGTGGGGAGCGGCATCGGCGGGGCATTGGTGCTCGATGGGGAAGTGTATTTGGGCGGCGCCGGCGTTGCGTCGGAGATCGGCCATTTGCGTCCCGGGCTGCACGCCGATCGGCCGGAACTGACGGTCGAGTCGCTGGCCAGCGGCTGGGGGATTACGGTGGCGATCCAGTCTCAACTGACCGAGTCGATCAGTCGGCCGCTGGCGCCGTTTCTTTCCGGCGGCCCGCCCGGCGACGAGGCGGACGTGCGGCGACGGTTGCAGGCGGCGGAACAGCTCGATGCGGAGTCGGGCCGAGACCTTCGACAGCGCTGCGGAGGCAATCTCGATGCACTGACGACGAAGATGATTGCCGAAGCGGCCGAGGACGGCAATCGGTTGGCCGAGGCGGCGTTTCGGCAGGCGACGCGCGCGTTGGGTTGGGCGCTTGGGCAAATGATCACGCTGCTGTCGCCCGAGGTGGTCGTCGTTGGCGGCGGGGTGTCGATGGCGGGCGAAAACCTCTTTTGGGCTCCACTTCGCGAAGAGGTCAATCGCTACGTTTTTCCGCCGCTTCGCGGAACATTTCGGATTTTGCCGGCCCAATTGGGCGAGGAGGTTGTCGTTCACGGCGCGTTGGCGTTGGCCGCCAAACCGTGAGTCCCGCGGCGCCGGTTGCAGCTCTCTCCATCGCCTTTCGGCGGTGTGGTCGTTCGTTCGGTGTGATTCTAAATTGGCCTCAGATCGGCCTCAGGTTGATTGACGATGGCGATGCAGGATGCAGGCGGTCGGTTCAATCTGTTTTGGCTGCGGACGCCGAGGCGCCCGGCGGCCGTTGATCCGCATCGGCGGATGAGAGTATGCCTCTTCGGCTATGCAGCGCTGTTGTTCTTCCTTTGGATCGTGCTGGTCGTGCAGCATCAGGTGTGGGGCGAGGCCTACCTCGCCGCGGCGGTCCGTCCGCAGCGCCGCGTGGAATCGGTGGTTGCTCCTCGCGGACGGATTTATTCGGCCGACGGCCAGGTGTTGGCCGATCATCGCCAAAGCGTCGCCTTGGCGGTTCACTATCGTTTTCTCGAAGATCCGCCCGATGCGGCGTGGCTGCGGCGGCAGGCGCGGGCGCGGGTCGAACGCCGGTATCGGAGCGATCCGGCCCGGCTTCAACAGGCGGAGCAAGAGTTTCTTCAGTGGCGCCAGTTGCAGATGAGGCGATTGGCCGAGCTATGCGGTGTGCCGGTCGAGGTGTGGAGAGATCAGACTGCCGCGATCCAATCGCGAGTTCAACGAATCGCAGAGCGCGTGAACGATCGCGCGGGCCGTCGGCTGGCGCAGGCCGAACCCGCGGCGTCGGCGTCATTCGTCGGCCGCCTGTGGGCGAAAATGGTAGATGCGGTGCGATCGGCGGGCGACATGCCCGATGGGCCGCCGATCGTCGTTGCCGAACAGCGGCAGCATCACATCGTGGTTGATGACTTGCCGCGAGAGGCGGTCGAGGCGATTCAACGCGAGTTCGGGAACGTTCCGTCGATTCGGTTGATAACCAGAACAAAACGGTTCTATCCTCAGGGCCCGACGGCTTCGCACGCGATCGGTTATTTGGGAGCAATGCGTGCGGATGAGATCGGGTTGTGGAATGAGCGATGGAAGCGGGCGTTCGCGGCCCCGGCCGGCAGCGAGGCGGAAGAACCGGCACGGGAACAGGCAGCGATGGCCGACGGCAGCCGAAATCGGGCGGCCGGGGAGCTTCAGACCGATGACGACGAAGCGATGGTGCTCAGGGATCAGGTCGAGTACTCCTCTGACGATTGGGTGGGCGCCAGCGGCATCGAGCGGCAATATGAGATCGAGTTGCGCGGTCGGCGCGGGCGGCATGTGGCCTATCCGACGGCCGGTGGTCGGGTGTTGGCCGAATTTGATGCTCCGCCGCCGGTGCCGGGACGCGACTTGGCGTTGACCATCGATTTGCGGCTGCAACGTGAGGCCGAAGAACTGCTCGATGCCGCGGTGCAACGGGCCGATGCGTTTGAGCCCGCTGCGCCGCGCGGCGGCGCCGCTGTGGTGCTCGATGCAGCGACCGGCGCGGTCGTTGCGGCCGCTTCGTCGCCGCGTTACGACCCGAACGTGTTCCTGTCGGCTGATCGCTCGGCGGCCGTTCGGTTGTCGGCCGATCCGCGTCGTCCGTTGTTCGACCGTGCGACGCAGATGGCGCTGCCGCCGGGCTCGGCGTTCAAGGTAGTGTCGGCGGTCGCCCTGTTGCATCGCCGCGGGTTCGATCCGTCGGCTCCGCTCGTCTGCCGCGGATATCTCGACCGGACCGATCGGTGGCGCTGCGAGCTTTACATTCGAACCGGACGCGGGCACGGCGCCATGACCCTGAGCGATGCATTGACCGAGAGCTGCAACGTCTATTTCTTCCATCATGCGGCCGAGATGGGCGGTGGTCCGTTGGTGGACTGGGCGCGACGGTTCGGCCTGGGGCAGCGCACCGGCATCGATCTGCCAGCGGAGGGGGCGGGCACGGTGCCGCCGGCAATGGCAGACGACCACTCCGGGCCGGCCCTCTCGCCAACGGAGACGCTGAACCTTGCGATCGGACAAGGAACATTGACTGCAACTCCGCTGCAAATGGCGGTGGCAATGGCGGCGGTGGCCAATGGTGGGAAATGGGTGCAGCCGCATCTTCTGGCCGGCGAGATGCTGACGACCGACGCCGCCAATGTACCCGGAGGGACCCAGGCGAAGGAACCGTCGAACCACTTGTCGGGGCGCGAACTGCCGATGCGCGGGCCGCTTTGGACGGCTCCGCCCGCTTGCCCGATCGAAGGGATCGATCCGGGTGCGTTGGAAGTGCTTCGAGATGCGTTGCACCGCGCGGTGAGCGATGAGAACGGAACGGCTCACGCCTCGGTGTATTGGGATCGGGTGGCAATCGCCGGCAAAACGGGAACGGCCGAGACCTCGGCGGGGCGGCCGCCGCATTCGTGGTTTGTCGGGTTTGTGCCCGCCGAGCGGCCGAGGTTCGCGTTTGCCGTGGCGATCGAGCACGGGGGCAGCGGTGCGCTGGCGGCCGGCGCGGTTGCCAAACGATTGGTGATGGCGTTGCACCGGCTGGGCATGTTAGATTATTGATCCACGGACGATCGGGGCATTGCCCGATTGCGCGAGCGCGTCGGTCGGCCGCGTTCCGCCGTGCGCGACCGTTCGATCGGATCGTTTTCCTGCCGGACTCCCCTACCCTTCGAGGAAAGATGCCATGAATCGGTCGGTTGACAATTGTTCGACTGTATTGCGGATGCTGGCGATGGCGATCGCGTTGGTTGCCGGAGGCGCGGGCGAGGCGTCGGCAGGAGATCGGCTGGCGGCGCCGGCGGATTTGCCTGCGGCGTCGGGGGAACGGCCGGCGGCGCCGGCGGGAGAGGCTGCGGAGGCGTCGTCGCGATCGGTGGCGATGGAAAATTCTGAGTTTCCCGATGCCAAGCCAGTGCCGCGAATGCAAGTGATTCCGCTGCCGGACGGGAAGGCCTCGTTTCGGTTCGATGGTCGCGAGCTGACCTGCTATCACTTCGGCGAATCGCTGCGGCGGCCGTTTCTTTATCCGATCGTTGGGCCGGAAGGACATTGCTTGACGCGGATGGGGCAT
Source organism: uncultured Planctomycetaceae bacterium (assembly GCA_964631235.1). Classification (GTDB taxonomy): domain Bacteria; phylum Planctomycetota; class Planctomycetia; order Pirellulales; family Thermoguttaceae; genus JARKPK01. The sequence continues at coordinate 152,835 of CAZVZX010000003.1, forward strand.
CCGCGCGACCCGTTCGGCCACAGTCATCACAATTCAGTGTGGATTTCGCATCAGAACTTGGCCGGCGTCGATTTTTGGGCCGACCGGCTGGCGACAGGGGCCGCGCCCGGGCGGATCGTCCACCAACGGATCGAGCGGTTCGAGGATGGCGATCAGTCGGCGTGGCTGCTGGCGACCAACCACTGGCTCGACGGCGACGGGAAGTGCCTTCTGATCGAACGCCGGCGGATCGAGGTGACAGCGCCGAAGCAATGGGATTGGCTCTTGCTGATCGATCTGCAATTTGAGGCCCCCGGCGATGCTGCGGTCGAGTTCCTGCAAAACCCGTTCGGCGTGATCGGCGTTCGCATGGCGAAAACCATCGGCGTTAAGGACGGCGGAGGCCGCATTCTCAACAGTGAGGGCCAGCGCAACGAGGCCGAGGTCTTTCGCAAGCCCGCCAAGTGGTGCGACTATTCGGGGCCGCTGACCAACCGCGTCTCGGGCGGCATTGCCCTGTTCGATCATCCGAAGAACCCCAATCATCCCACGGCGTTTCATGTGCGCAACGACGGCTGGATGGGGGCGTGCCTCACCCTAGATCGGCCGATGCGCATCGATCCGAACCAGCCGTTGAGGCTTCGCTATGGCCTGTGGACGCACGCGGGGGCATCGACGCCTGAACAAATCGAAGCGGAATGGAAGGCGTTCGGCGATTCGGCACTGCCGTCGCTGGAGCCGCCCAGCAAGAAACCGTAATGTGTGCCGGCTGCTGCGTGCGTTTGCGGCGAGAGCCACGATGCGGTGATGGGGCGGCGCGCCCCGCCGCTAGCCCGAGCGGCCTTCTGCCGACATTTCGCACTTGGCCAGAATGGCTTCGATCAGCAGCTCGTCGGTGAGGCCGGCGTTAGGCGTTTCGAGGACGTTGGCGTTTTGCGCCGGTCGGCGTTCCGCGGGAAGCGGTCGGCGCGGGGCCGTTGCCGCATTCGATGCGGAAAGCGACTCTAACGCCCGTTCGATCGCCGAGAGTTTCCGCAGCCAACGGCGCCGCTCGGCCGAGAACGAGTTTTTCTGACGCTTGAGTTCGCGGGCCAACTCGCGTGCCCGCAATCGGGCGGCGGCGAGCTCGGCGGCGGTGCCGCACCGATCGCGTTCGAGAACGAGCACTTGCTCGGCCAGGGCTCGAAGCCTGCGGCGATACGATTGCGACGCCGTCTGGGCTGTCTCCTGACGGTCTCCCTCGGGCTGTTCATCGGCGCCGTCGTTGGAACGGCACAAGGCGCTGCCGTCCGCAAGACTCGTCACTCGATGCCATTCTCCCTCGATTCGGCCGCACAGCGTTTCCAATCGCGCGAGCAGTTCGACGCTGGCGTCGGCAGAAGCTTGGCGTTGGTTGGCCGATGCCGACTCGTCGGCGGAATCCGATGGGTCGCACGCGAGGCCACCACGATGCACCGGGCTGGGCAAAGGCGACGCGACCGAAGCGACACAAGCAACGGACGCTTGTTCCAACGCCGCTTGCCAGCGATCGAGCTCGGCGATCTCGGCATCGAGGAATCGGGCGACATCGGCCGAGCAAGCCTGAAGCTCGGCGCAGGCCGCTTCGAATCCGTCCCAATCATGCACAGGCGCAAGCACACCGACAGACACTGCGAAGTCCTTGCGTGTTGAGGACAAGGTGCCGGATAAGATCACAGACTCCGCAACTCAAACCTATCGCGCGCCGCGGGGCCTGTTGTTCGAATCTGATCGGAATGTCGGTGCGCGTCGGAGTTTTCCCACGTCTTTTGCCGCACAATCGATTCCATTGTTACTACCGGCACGGTTTGCGTCGATTGATCGGCGAGGTGCAGCCGGTAGCGGGTGGAATCGCGGTTGGAACACGGCCTGGCGCGGTGCGCCGAACAGAACGTGGCAGGCGGCCCGCGGCGGGGGCGCGGATTCGGAACTCGCCGGGACATTCGATTCGGCGGGCATTGCAGATCGCATTGCGGCAGGCAATGTAGATCGCAGCGACGCTTGCAGGGACGGATTTGTTCTTGAGCGGTGGTCGAGCTATGCCGTTCAGCCGGCGGGGCGTCGCCGGGGTTGGCTCGATTAGCCGCGGGTTGTCTCGGTTGCCTCTGGTTGGCACTGTCAGCCGCGGGTTGGCTCGATTGCCTTTGGTTGGCACTGTCAGCCGCGGGTTGGCTCGGTCGGCCGCGGGTTGGCACTGTCCCCCTCGGCGGGCTTGGGCTGCTCCGTCGGCTCATTCGGCTTCGTCGGCTCGGTCGGCTCGGTTAGCCTCGCAGGCCAAGCCGCGAGCCGCCAGGGCCGCGCAGGCTTGAAGCCGCAAGCGACTCAAGATTTCGACGCACGCATCGCAAAACGGCACGGCGTCGCCCGGCGCCGGCGGCGGGCCGAATCGCTCGACGATGGCCGCGGAGAGGCGATCGAGTCCGAGTCGCTGTTCGGCGCTGACTAGGATCGGATTCGCGCGGGCGACCCACGGCGGCTGCTCGGCAGGCGGGAGGTCGCATTTGTTCAACGCGCAGATGGCGTCGGGGCGGCGAGCATGCACCTGCTCCTCGACGGCGTCGGCCGAACGGCTAGAGTCGAGCACGAGCAGAACGACGTCGGCCGCGGATGCGGCGCCTTCGGCCAGCGCGACGCCGGCTTGTTCTACGGCATCGTCGGCGGCGCGAAGTCCGGCCGTATCGCACAGCTCGATCGGCCAACCGTCGAGCGAGGTTTCGACGGTTACCAAGTCGCGCGTTGTGCCCGGCGACGAATGGACGATGGCCCGAGCGAACCCGGCCAAGGCATTCAACAGACTGCTCTTGCCGACGTTGGGGCGGCCAATGAGCACGACCCGCCACGGTTGAACCAAGTGGCGGCCGAAGGGAAGGCGGCGGCCGATGTCGTCGCATTGCCGCAGGGCGTCGGCCGGTGTGGCGTCGATCAATCGCTCGATCTGTTCGACCGCGCGATCGAACGCGCCGCCATACTGGTCGAGCAGAATCGCCGCACACCGCTCGGTGCGCGCGGCGCTGAGGGCCAATCGTGCGGCTGCCTGAACCGGCGTTGCGCTGCGGCGGGCAATCCACTCTTCCCACGCGACGAGCCGGCCGCCGCGGGCAACAAGACGCTCGATGCAGTCTGCGATCGGCACTGGTCCGCCGTGGCAATGGATCTCGAACTGCTCTTCGTTGCGGCGAACGACGACGACCTCTTCGCCGTGCGGGCCGAACCTGCCCAGCATGGGCCGTTCGAGCGGCAGACCCTCTGCCGGGCGATGCGACAGGCGCACTTCACCGGCGACAGCCGCGGCAGCTCCCGGCCCTTCGAGGGCCAAGCAGGCCACGGCTCCACGGCCGGCGGGCGTTAATCGACACACGATGAACGAGTCGGACATGATCGCTGCGGAATAATGGGGGAACGCGAGTCGCAGCGGCGTTCGCGCCTTCGTCGATCGCCGCAGGATTCGTGCAATTTAGACGATCGCGAGGACTGTCGGAAGTACGCCGTTGCTTGACAAGAAGTTCCACGCAACTGCGCAATCGGCTGGCGGTAAAGCGAATCGGTTCTCTTGTGTGCAGTTGCCGTTTGAACCAAGCCCAGTTCTTTGCGTTTCCAAAAAAAACTGATAAAGCGCACTCCGCAACGTTCTGCATGAGTCGGCGGTATTGCGCGGAGGCAGACGAGCAAGATGGGCTTTTTCGAGAACCCAATTCATTGGCCGCAACGATGGGCTCGACGAGCATCGGCCGCGGGACGATTGCAGCCATCGAGAGCGAACGCGACAATTGAATCGCGTGCGGGCCGGGTTGCCGTCGGCGCAGGCCGGCTACCGCGATGAGTGCCCGATGAGCGCCGCGGCCGTTCGACGGCTGAGGACAGCGGCAGAGAACGATAATAGAGAACGATAGTAGAGAACGATAGTAGAGAACGACGCGGGCCGCACCAACCGGGCCGAGTGGTCGCCGAGCGAACGCGGCGGGGATTAGGCCTGATGTCCGCGCGCCGAGGGCGTTTTGTTTTTCGCGGGTAGCAACGATGCCGTTGATTGTCGGCGTGGATGAAGCAGGCTATGGTCCGAACCTGGGGCCGCTGGTGATTGCCGCCTCGGCATGGCGGATTTCGGCCGATCGATGCGCGACGGGCGCCGATGGCTGCGGCGCGGTGCCCGAATTGCTTCGCTGCGAGCAGTCGGTGTTGGGCAATGCCCGGGGCTCGGGGGCCGACGCTGCCGCGGGGCCGTGGATCGCGGATTCGAAGGTCGTGTATCGCACCGGCGGCGTCGCGGCGTTGGAACGCACGGTGTTGGCTGCGATGAAGGTGTTGCAGGCGACGCCGGGTTCGCAATCGGCGGAGGCACCACCGGACCGATCGCGCGGAACGGTCGAGCCGATCGAGAACGGTTCAGGGAGATCGTCTCCCCTGCCCCGCACTGCGGCGATGCTTTGCCGCGAACTGGCGGGCCGCTATGCCGCCGGTTGGCTCGACGAGCAAGCCAACACGGCGATCGATCTGCCTTTGCCTCGGGAGGCGACGCCGGCGGAGATCGATCGGGCCGCCGCGATTTGGCAGGCGGCGGCCGCGGAGTCGCCGCTGACGCTTGTCGGGCTGGTTGCCCGGCCGATCTTCCCCGCGGAGTTCAATCGGTTGCTCGATCAACACCAGCGCAAGAGCGACTTGCTTTCGCAGGCGTCGCTGGAGTTGGCGATTTCGGCAATCGATCGCTTCGGGAGCCTTGTAGAAGCGGACGAGCCGCTTGCGATCTATTGCGATAAGCACGGCGGACGCAATCGGTACTCGGCATTGCTCAGCGAGGCAGCGGGCGGCGCTCTGTTCACGCCGATCGAAGAGTCGCGCGAGTCGAGCCGCTACCGCGGGCATTACGGTCGCCGGGCGGTCGAGTGGCTGTTCTTGAGCAAGGCCGAGCGGTTCGTGCCGGTGGCCTTGGCGTCGGTGACGGCCAAATACCTGCGCGAGTTGGCGATGGAGGCGTTCAACCGCTATTGGACGAGCCGCGCGCCCGGTGTGCGACCGACGGCGGGCTATCCGGTTGATGCGCGGCGGTTTCTGGCCGAAACCGAGGCGGCGCGTCGGGCCGAAGCGATGCCGACGATCGCGTTTTGGCGAAACAAGTAGGCGGCGAAACGCCGTCGGGCCGCGGCCCGTCATCCGCTGCGGATCACTTCACCACGAAGTTGATCAGCCGGCCCGGCACGATGATCGTTTTGACGACGTTCTTGCCGGCCAGCCATTCGGCGACTCGGGCATCGGCGCGGGCGGCGGCCTCGATGGCTTGGTTATCGGCCTCGGCCGGAAGCGAAACCTTGCCGCGGAGCTTGCCGTTGACTTGGATGGGCACTTCGATGGTTTCTTCCTTGATGAGCGATTCGTCGTAAGCGGGCCAAGGCTCGTAGGCCAAGCTGTTCGAATGGCCCAGCGCCGCCCACAGCTCTTCGGCAATATGCGGCGCCATCGGCGAGAGCAGAAGCACGAACCGCTCCATCGCCGCGCGGGGCCGTTGCGACTCGCGGAGAAAGAAGTTGGTGAATTCCATCATCCGCGCGATGGCCGTGTTGAAGGAGAGCGACTCGATGTCGTGGGTCACCGCTTTGATGGTGCGGTGCAACACGCGGTTCTGTTCGGCAGTGAGAGGGCAATCGACGACGGCCTCGTTGAGCTGCATCGTTTCGCTGCGTTCGTCCACGATCATTCGCCACGCGCGGTCGAGGAACCCGCGGACGCCAGCCACGCCGTCGGTGCTCCACGGCTTGGTGGCTTCCAAGGGCCCCATGAACATCTCGTACAATCGCAGCGCATCGGCCCCGTGGCGGCGAACCACGTCGTCGGGATTGACGACGTTCCCCCGGCTTTTCGACATCTTTTCGTTGTTTTCGCCGAGGATCATCCCTTGATTGACGAGCCGCTGAAACGGCTCCGGCGTGCTCACATAGCCGCGGTCGTAGAGCACCTTGTGCCAGAAGCGGGCGTACAACAGGTGGAGCACCGCATGCTCGGCACCGCCGACGTACAAATCGACCGGCATCCACGCGCGTTCCACTTGCGGATCGACCAAGGCTCGATCGTTCTTCGGATCGAGGAACCGCAGATAGTACCAGCACGAGCCGGCCCATTGCGGCATGGTGTTCGTCTCTCGCTTGTAGCGTTTGCCGCGCCTCTCGACGAAGAGCCAATCGGCCGGCGCTTTCTCTAGCGGCGGCTCGGGGGAATCATGGCGGGTGTCGAAGGTCATGGCGGCGGGCAAATCGACCGGCAGCTCGTCGGGCGTCAGCGGCACGACGGCGCCGGTGGGCCGTCCCGATTCGTCCAGCTCGTGAAGCAGCGGGAACGGTTCGCCCCAAAAGTGCTGCCGGCTGAAGAGCCAGTCGCGGAGTTTGTAGTTGACCGCGGCGCGCGCGGCCCCGGCGTCGGCCAAATCGGCGGTGATGCGCTGCTTGAATTCCGCGGTGGGCAGCCCGTTGTATCGACCCGAATTAATCGCGACGCCGTCGGCAATGAAGGCCGCTTCGCAGCGGAGCAACTGTTCTCGCGCCGCGCCGGCCGAGTCGCCCGGATCGACCACCGGCACGATCGGCAAACCGAACTGCCGGGCGAAATCGAAATCGCGGGTGTCGTGGGCCGGCACCGCCATGATCGCCCCGGTTCCGTAACTGGCGAGCACATAATCCGCAACCCAAATCGGGATCGCTCGACCATTGACCGGGTTGACGGCATACGAGCCGGTGAAGACGCCGGTTTTCTCCTTGGCCAAGTCGGTGCGGTCTAAATCGCTTTTTCGCGCGGCCGCCTGGCAGTACGCCTCGACTGCCTCGGCCCGTTCGGGGGCGGTCAATCGCTTCACATAAGGATGCTCCGGGGCGATGACCATGTAGGTCGCTCCGAAGAGCGTGTCGGGCCGTGTCGTGTAGATGCGCAAGACCTCGCTGCCGGGCCGCTTCGGATAACCGGCGGCGCGGCGGGCGGCGCTCCACTGGCGGAAGGCGGCCTCGACCGCCGGCTGCGGTTGTCGCCCCGCGGAGGCGCATCCCGGCGTCGGCTGCGACTGGCTGTCGCTGATTGCGCATTGATGCTCGGGCAATAGGTCGGCTTCGCCGATCGGCCGTTCGTCGCCGATGAAGAAATCGACCTCGGCGCCGGTGCTCCGACCGATCCAGTTTCGTTGCAGCAGCTTGATGCTTTCGGGCCAATCGAGGCGGTCGAGGTCTTTTTCCAGGCGATCGGCATAGGCGGTGATGCGCAGCATCCATTGCCGCAGGGGAATTCGCACGACCGGATGCCCGCCCCGCTCGCTGACGCCGCCGACGACTTCTTCGTTGGCCAGCACCGTGCCCAGTGCCGGACACCAGTTGACCGGTGCCTCTAATTGATAGGCCAGGCGATGCTCGTCGCGAAATCGGGCGACTGCCGTGTCGCCCTCGGCGGCGACTTCGGGCGGAATCGGCAGCTCCGCGATCGGCCGGCCCCGCTGTTGCTCGGGGTCGAACCAAGTGTCGTACAAGACGAGAAAGATGAATTGGGTCCAGCGGAAATACTCAACGTCGGTCGTTGCCAGTTCGCGCTGCCAATCGTAGCTGAAGCCGAGCATTTTCAACTGTCGGCGAAAATTGGCGATGTTCTTTTCCGTGGTCGTTCGCGGGTGGGCACCGGTTTTTTTGGCATGCTGTTCGGCGGGCAGTCCGAACGCATCCCAGCCCATCGGGTGCATCACGCTGTATCCGCGCATGCGGTGGTAGCGGGCTACGATGTCGGTGGCCGTGTAGCCTTCGGGGTGTCCGACGTGCAGCCCGTCGCCGCTGGGGTACGGAAACATGTCGAGCACGTACAGTTTTTTCCCTTCGGGAAGACGGGGGGCGGCGAACACACGGTTCGCCTCCCAATACTGCTGCCATTTCGACTCGACCTCAGCGGGTAGATAGCGGGGCATGGCTCCATTCCCAGAAAGGCTCACTCGGGCGACGCGCCGAGCCCGAGCTGATTCGCAAAAATTGAATCACGCCGATTGCTTCGCCGCGCGCAGATGACAGCGGACGACGCCGGCCGCGGCGCGAACGTTCAATGAAGGAACCGATTCTAAATAAAACGGCGCAAAACCGGAAGCGCCCCGACCGCCCCGCGTTTCATCAGCCTGCCCGATGGCCGACCGCCTCGGCAAGCGGAACGGGGGCGCTAATCCTGCCATCGCGACGAGGAGGGCGGCCTTCTCTTAGGAGGAATAGGCCATTTCGCGCCGCGCCGAGCAGCGGACCAAGCGCAGCGGATCAAGCGGTTGCGGAACAAGACGACCGAAAGAATACGAGCGGGCGCAAAGCAACGGAAATCGGCCGGCAGAGACCGCGATCGGGCGCCGGTGGTCGCGCATCGCGTCACCCGCGGAGCGGTTCCGCGCGGCAAGAGCCGCGCCGAGGCGAATTGCGTCGATCACTCCGGCCGCTCGAAGAATATCCTTTCCGAGAAATGCCGTTCGGCGGCGACGCCGAACTCGTCTCGTCGCCGGCGCTTGCCCACCGAATGCCAGGGCGTAACATGGGCCAACTCCGGCATGAGTTCCTTAAGCTGTTCGATCAGCGTTTGGGCCATGCGGCGAATGCTGACTTGATGGGCCGCCTCGGCAATCGCCATCGCGGTTTTCATAATGCGGACAAGCTGAGCGCGGCGCAACACCGGCGCCGCAAGCGGCTCCTCCGAATCGACGAGAAGCTCCGCGATGGGAACTTCGAGCGCCTGTTGCCATTGGTACAGCTCGCTGAGCAACAGGTCTGTAGTGGGCAACTCGTGCAATCGCACGGTGGCGAGGTCGAGCCGCAGCTTCCTCGCGATCGTTCGTCGCGACATCCCCTGGGCGCGACGAACGGCTGCTATGCGGTGCAAAGCGTTGCGGTGGTCGCGCGGATGGTCCGCGTCGCCCGGTCCCTGCTCCTCGCATCGGACAAGGCTCATGGTGTCCCCTTCTTGAACCAAGAAGCCCCCTTGCCCTATTTCTGGCCGCGCACGAACATCTGCCGTTCCCCGCGGAGACGCAGCGCGCCCGGGCCGAATCGATGGTGTGAATACACCAGAGATCGAAAAGCGGAACCGGACGATCGGACGACGGCTCTTGCCCGAATGCCGCCGACACCGACCCGATTCGTTCGACCGAAATTGTCGTCGGGCCGGTTCAGCACGATCGCGCCGACTCCAACATAAATGTATTCACACTAACGGCAGACGGCAAGAGGCGGCCGATTTTTTGCAAATATTTCCGACAACGTGCTGTCGCTCGGAATGATGCATACGATGCTCCGGTTGGTGAACATTGGCTTTTTCGCATATCGAAGTGTTATGTTTTGATCATTGGGTCGCGGCGGCTTCAGAACGGCCGCGCAAGTGCCGCTTGGTGCGGTGCATCGGTTGGCCGATCCAATGGCGAACGGTATCTCTACTGTTGCTCAAGCCGCCGAGCTGCGACTGCCGCAAACGTCGTTAGGTTGCTTTGTATGCGGCGCTGGGCGCGTTGCGAAAGTCGGACCGGTCCGACGCGAGTTAGGGATAAGGGCATCCAATCGCCGTTTGAAGTCGTGGAGGGCCGCGCTCCATCGTTGCTTGGAATCGGCGAAACGGCCGCGACGGAGAGCGAGAGGACGGACGCGAGGGACGGCGGACGCGACGGAGTGCGTCCTTCCAACGACGACCCGATACGACCAGCGGGCAAAGCAACTCGCTTGATCGAACCCGTTTCATCGCTTGCGCCGATCGCCCCGCCGAGCGATGTTTCCCTGCTGCTCCAATCGCCTGAAATGCGACGAAAAAGGATTCGCCGTGCGCGCGACCACGGTTTGGCACGGACCGATCCGATCGTTCGGCCACTGGTGCGCCAATCGGCCGTTGGGCGGGGCGACGGATGGGATGCTCTCGTTCGGCGTTTGCCGACCGGTGGGCGGCTCGAATCGTCGCAGTGAATTGCGCAAGCGGCCGCGGTGGCAACGACGCGGCTTACATGCGTGCAATCGTCGCTAGAACCGCTTTACGCCTTTGGCGGTTCCGTTTACTTATTCGCCGAGGGCGAAGTGCTTGAGGCGGGCGAGGAAGTTCGGCCGTGCGGGGCCGATCGGCTTGCCCGCGTCGATTGCCCGTTGTTCGTCGGTCGCCGTTCGCGTGCGTTCGGTGGTCGGCCGTTTTCGGGGCGGTTCAAGCGAGCTTTGTCGCTCGACGGCGCCTGCCGCACCGGCGATGCGCGAGAGGATCTCGCATTGGGTTCGCCAGTTTCGGGCTAGCGATGCGAGCGACCCGGCCGTATCGGCGCCGTCGATGACGACGCACGATTCCGATGATGCGGGCAGCCCCAGGGGCAACTCATCGGAGCGGCCGGCGGTGCCGGTACGCAGCACGGCACGGACTTGGGGATAACGGCGGGCCAGTTCGTCGGCGACCTCAGTGGTCGCGTCGGTCGAGCCGCGATCGACGATGACCAATTCGAAATGGGAGGTCAGATCGGCGACCGTGTCGAGGATTCGCGACACGTGGTCGCTGAGCGATGCCTGCGCATTGCGCACAGGGAGCAGTAAAGTTAGGCGGCGGTCCAAGAAGGCAGTCCTTTCCGGCGAGGTTGCCCCGGTGGTTCGGTGTGTGGCTAAGCTCGCAGGCGAGATCGTCGGCGAGCACGTTTCCCCCCCAGCATCATTTTTCGGAGTAGGTCATGCCCCATCTACAAAGACTTTGCCGGATGGCGCTTTGCAACGAAAAGGATGTTTGCGCGCGGGGACGATAGGCCGCGAGGTCGGCTTTGGCGTTTGGCGTCGTGCGAGACTCTAACGACTGACTGGACCTTGCCCGTTTTCCGGCACAGCGCGCACTATTCGCGCGAAGAGTCACGGGCGCTTTTTGCGACAAAAGCGTTGCGGCACGAATTTCGCGCGCCGATGGGCGCTGTCGTTGCGTTGAGAACCCCTCAGGTCGGGTTGTTCCGATTGCGCAAACAGGCCGTTGAAAAATCCCCCAGGGCTTCTCTCGGTCGGCCGAAGTATCTCTATGCATCGTGCCGGCTTTGCCTGTCGAAGCAATGATCGGACGCGGCAGGCAGAGGCAGGGCCTAGGGAGAATACGGGCGGCTTCGCCCCGCAATGGGTCGGATGGCCTTCGCGGTTGTGTTGCCCATGCGGCCGGCGATGCACGACGTGCGATGCACCCCACGGACGAAGCCACGGCTTCCGGCCTCGATCGGTGCCAATCGTTGAACGCTTGGCCCCCACCCAGCAATCTAGCCCCTCACGGAAGAGTTTATGCCATTGCGGCGTCTTGCGGCGGTTTGGGCCGCATTGCTGATCGCGCTTTCGCTTCGCGTTGCTGATGCGGCGTCGCCGGGGCGATGGTTTCGCCCGGCGGGAGCAGGGGCAAGGCAGGAAGCCGCCTCGCCGTCGTCGCACTTGCCAAAGCGAATCGCGCCGCCCGGCCGGTCGCAGGCGGAGGGCGGGACGCTTCTCGGTCCGTTGTCCGACCTGCCGGCCGAGGGGGCATCGCAGGTTCGGATTTCGCCCCGCTGGCACGAAGTGGATGAGGTGTTGACCCGCGGGCGACAACTCGAAGCGGAGCGTCGCTGGGCCGAGGCGTTGAGCCATTACGAAGACGCGATTCGCGCCTATCCCGGCAGTCCGAGCCTTCAACAGCGGTATGCGGTCGCCCGTCAGTACTTCGATCTGAATCGCCGCTATGCCGATCGGAGTTTCTGCACGCAGTTGGCCGAAATGGGGTTTGCCGGGGCGCTCGATGCCTACGCGGCGATCCTCTTGAAGATTCAGACGTTCTACGTGGACGAGCCGAATTGGCGGCTCTTGGTCGATCACGGAACGTTCGCCCTGCACGTGGCGCTGACCGAGCCGGCCTTTCTCAAGCGTCACCGAATTGCAGCCGAGCCGGGCGAGATTGTCGATTGTATCGATCAGCTAAAGCGAGTGACCGCGGCGCGAAGCGTTTCCAACCGCCATCAGGCCCGCGAGGCCGTTGCGGAGGCGGCCGCGGTGGTTTCGCAGCGGTTCGGGATTTCGCCGTCGGCCGTGGTGATGGAGTACCTTGCCGGCGCGTGCAACGCGCTCGACCCGTATTCGGCCTTCCTCACCCCCGACCAGCTTCAGGACGTGTACGGCCAAATCGAGGGGAACTTCGTCGGACTCGGGGTGGAACTGAAGGCGCAAGACGGCTTGTTGACGATTGTGCGCGTGATCTCCGGCAGCCCGGCCGAGAAGGCGGGACTAAAGGCCGGCGAACAGATTGTCACGGTGGACGGGCAAGACGTGCGATCACTGTCGGCCGATGAGGCCGCCAATCTGCTTCAGGGCGCCGAGGGATCGACGGTGGTTCTCACGGTGTCGCGGCCGGGCGAGACGCCCCGCGCGGTTTCTGCGGTCCGCCGTCGCGTCGAGGTTCCGAGCATCGATGTGGCAACGATGCTGGATCGCGATGAGGGAATCGCGTACTTGCGGCTCACCTGTTTCCAAAAGACGACCTGCCACGACTTGGATCGTGCGCTTTGGCAGCTTCATGCCGAAGGGATGCGTCGGCTGATCATCGATTTGCGCGGCAATCCCGGAGGATTGTTGACCACGTCGGTCGAGGCGGCCGATCGCTTTCTCGATCGCGGGATCATCGTTTCCACTCGCGGACGAAGTACGCAAGAAGACTTCACCTACGTGGCCCACGCCGAGGGAACATGGCGCGTGCCGCTGGTTGTGCTGATTGACGGTAACAGCGCCAGCGCCGCCGAGATCTTCGCCGGAGCGATTGCCGACCATCAGCGCGGATTGGTGATCGGGCAGCGAAGTTACGGGAAAGGCTCTGTTCAGGGGATTTTCGCCATCGAATCGATTTCCGCCGGATTGCGGTTGACCACGGCCAAGTTCTATTCGCCCAAAGGCCGCCCCTACAGCAACCAAGGGGTAGAGCCGCACCAGGTCGTGCAGACGGCGCTCAAACCCGTCGAACAGTCTCCTGTTGCTGCCGTAGAGTTGACTCCGCCGGCCACGGCAGAGAGTCGGAACGGTTCGTCCGGCCTCAATGCCGAGAGTGACCCGGTGCTTGCCGCCGCATTGCGATCGATTCGGCAAGGTGAGGATTTGCGGCAGAACAATACGGCAGAGCGACGGCCGGGAGCGGTGGCGGTAACGCGCAGCGCCGGCGGTTGACCGAGCGGTTCTTCAAGGGCGATGCGCCCGCGAGCACGATCGCGGCTGATGTCGGCCATCGTCGGTGTCGCACCGGCGTTCATCGGTGTTCGTCGGCGTTCTGCCGCGTCTTCGGCCCGCGGTGTTTTCACGCTATGGGGCGGCGTTCTGGGATTTCCACCAAGCGGCGAAACGGTTTCGATCGTCGGCATGGGCGAACCGGAACCCGTCGATCCCGAGGGCTGCGAGAACAGGGTCGGCTGCGGGATAGAGGCCCATGCCGTCTCTGGCTGCCTGCCGTCGTTGAAGCAATAGTGCCGCGGCCGTAGCCGCCAACTCGGGCGGGTTTTGTCGCTGGTCTTCCACCAAATTGATCGCCTCGGCCGCTTGGGCCGCAAGCCACTGGTCGGCCCCTTCCCACGGGTCGCGCTGAGCGATGGCCAGCGCGGCCAAGTATTCCATGCGGTAGGGGCACGCAGAGGTGGGCGGGGCGAAGCGTCGCTGCTCGATGGCCTTGATCAGCCCCGGCGCAGCCCGGCGGTCGGCGCGCTCGGCCAACACCGCGCACAACAAGCCGAATCGGCCGGGGCGCCCGCCGAGCCGTTGCGGGCCGAGGTGATCGGCAAAGGGCCCATCTGGGACGTTCTCGAAATACCTGCCTGCAAAGCGGGCGACTTCGCCCGGATCCAACTGGCCGAGCATCACTGTTTCCGCTTCGGTTAGGGGACGCGGGGGATCGAGCATGCGATTCAAAGTGCGGCGACTGATCTGCTTCAGGCGGAGCGAGTCGTCTTGTTTAGAGCGGTGAGGGTACGCCAATCGGTCTCGCGCCCGCGGCAAATTGACCAAGTGAAAGAACGCCTCTTCGCTCATCGGATGCGGCACGGCCACATTGCTGGGGTAGAGTCCGGGCGACAGCGTATTGCCGCTGACGCAATGGGCCCATTGATCATCGATTCGGTCGAAATGGCTGGGCCGGGCCGCTCCCGGGGCGTGACTGGGCACTCCGACCAAGAGATGTTGTTCGCCCTGATGCCGCCCGTCGGCCCAGTACTCGGCGACCATCGCGGGGCGCGTCAGTTCGGCCAAGTCGGCGAGGGCCTGCCGGGCGCGCGCCGCCAAAGGGCCGGACAGCGCTCGCTGCAATGCCGCGAGGGCCGATTGCGTTGAGCGGTCGTCGGCCAGTGCCAATTGCACCTGCGCGACGGCCGCCATTGCCCGTTGTTGTGCGAGCGGATCGTTCGGATCGGCGGACGCGGCAATCGCCGCAACCCATCGCTCGATTCGCTCGGTGCCGATCGCGCGGGGCAGCCGCAGTTCCGGCTCCGCCAAGAGCCACTGGGCCACTGCGGCTTCGAAGGCCGATCGCAATTCCCTCAGATCGGACGGATCGGAAATGTTCGAGTCGAGCCGATCGCAGAGGATCTCGATCGCCGCAACGCAGGAATCGGGGTCGCGATAGGCCGAGCTGAGTCGAAACCGGGCGGCCTGCCGCCGCGCGAACGAATCGCTGGTCAATGCGGCCACTTCGCATTGCAAGTCGTTTCGATTGAGAAGGATGCGCTCGTGATCGCGCGGTTCGGTTTCGGTTTGCTCTCCGGCTCGCTCTGCCGCCTCGTTGGCCCAGCGTGCCAGTTGATGCCGGACTTCGAACGAGAGGTCGGCCCGCTGAAGTGCGGCACGGCATTCCGCCAGCGCTGCGGCAGCAGCGTCGGGACGAGTGAGCAGTTCCTCGAACTTCGCTTTCGCTCGTGCGCGAACGAGATAGCGCGGCGAGTCGAGCTCTGCGATCAGATCGTTGATGCCGGCCCGAGACGAACCTGCTGCGGCGGCGGTTGAAGCAGACGCGACCGACGAACCATTTCGATTGGTGGACGGCGATGAGATTTGAGGCTCGTCCGATGTGAGCGGGCGCGGCACGCCCAACACCGTCCAGCAGGCCAATGCCGCGGCGATCAGAGAAAAAGGCGTCGGCGACTGTTGAGCGAATCGTGCCATGGTCGGATTAGAGTGACGCCTGTGCCAAAATTCGTTGGGCCACTTGATGCGAAGGCCGGAATCGTCAGGGGCAAGTACCGAGTTCATTCTATCAGCGCGCGGCCCGCAAGCGAAAACTCGATCGATGCAGGCGGTTCAACCCGAGTTGTCAGCAGATTGTTCACTGGGTCGGTTCACAATAATCGGGCTAAGTTGGCGACGATGCGACAATCACGGTTCATTCTTAGGCGGGTGGGGTGCGAATACACCATAGGTGGTGCAATCGTCGTAGTACGACGCCGCTTTTCTTGGTTCGATGCGGTCACTGTGAGGGGTTTGATTCCCGCTAGACGAGTTGGTTTTGTTCGTTGTTGCCGGCGCGAGCGAAATCTTGCGGAATTGTCGTGAAAAAACATGCCGGTTGCGACAATTTCGTTGACGTTTTCGCGCGCTCCAATTACGCTAATGCGCACGGAGTGAAAGAAGGCGAGAAGAGTCTTTTCTTGCGGCTCGTCGCATCTCCGCCCGTTTCGAACCGGAACACTATCGTGCGAATTTTCGTGTTGCTGCCTCAGAGGAGTTGGGCCATGTTGGGTTGGAATCGAGTGGTGTCGGTGTGCGCGCTGTTGGGCTTGCTGACGGCAACGGTCAGTGCCCCGGCTGCGGTGGTTACTTGGTCGGCAACGCCGACGGATTTTTACTGGAGCAATACGGCGAACTGGACCGGCTCGGCCGTTCCGGTCAACAACGACGAACTGGTGTTCGGCGCGTCGAGCATCACCACGTCGTACAACGACCTGGTCTCGTTGGCCACGATCAAGTCGGTCACCTTTAGCGGCAACGGGTTCTACGTTTACGGCAACGCCCTGAACGTAACCGACAAGATCACCAACTCGGCGGGGAATAACAACTGGGGCATTGCCACCACCTACACCGGCACGGGGCCGGCGCTGGTGATCGAAAATACCAGCACGAGTGTTACGCCGGAAACGCTGACGATTTCGGGGGCGGTGTACGCCGCCACGAAGGCGATCGAGCTTTCGGCGGCCGCCAATCAGGTGATCAATGTCACCGGAACCATTTGGAGTGCCGACAACGGCCTGACCAAGACGGGTGCCGGCACGGCGATCCTCGGCGCCAGCAACTGGTTCTCCGGCCCGGTGACCATCAACGCGGGAGTGTTGGAAGCAAGCGATCCCTCGGGGCTGGGCGACTACAGCAGCACGAACAACGTAACGATCAACAACGGCTCGACTCTTCGATTCAGTAGCTATGGGTACTCCAGTTTCGGCAGCTTGCGAACCCTGACTATCGGCACGGGCGGCGGCACGATCGAATCTACCGGGGTGATCAACGTCGACGGCATGTTGGCCGGCAGCGGCACGTTGACCAAAGCGGGCGGCGGCGACCTCTATTTGGCCAACTCGGTGAGCAACACCTTCTCGGGCAATGTCGTGGTCAACCAAGGCCAACTCTATTTGAACATGCCGACGCTCAGCCCGTTGGGCACGTCGTCGAGCTTGTCGATCAACTCGTCGTCTGCCGGGGCGTCCCGCGTTCTGTTTTCGATGGGGGCTAGCAACCAATTGCCCTCGGGAATCGCCTTGACGATCAACGCCAACGGCGGCAACGAGGCTGCCCTCGACTTGAACGGCAACAGTCAAACGCTCGGCGGCACGGTAACGATTTCTAGCACGACGTTAGGCGGCGGCGGTATTCGCACCGGTTGGGGCGGCACGTTGGTGTTGAACACCAATCTCACCTTCAACAACAATCGCAGCGCTGCGGGCAACAACGCCCGCGAGGTCTTCTTGTCGGCCACGGGCGACCGCACGAACGTCGGCACGGGCGG
This sequence comes from uncultured Planctomycetaceae bacterium, assembly GCA_964631235.1. Lineage (GTDB taxonomy): Bacteria > Planctomycetota > Planctomycetia > Pirellulales > Thermoguttaceae > JARKPK01. Next base: position 169,788 of record CAZVZX010000003.1, read on the forward strand.
CACGCTGGATCTCAATGGCGGCACCCGGACAATCACGGTCAACTCGACCGCGCCGGGCAACATCGGCGGGGCCGATGCTGCGATCGATCTCGACATTACCAACGGCGCGCTGGTGAAGGCCGGTGCGCGCCGGCTCTTCCTCAACGGCAACAACACCTTCGCCGGCGGGCTGACGATCAATCAGGGCGTTGTCGTGCCCAACGGCGATGCGGCGGTGGGCACCGGCACGATTACCCTCAACGGCGGCGGCATCGGTTGGAACGGCTCGGGCACTTGGGATCCGGCCGGGACGATCATCTTCAACGTCGGCGCCGGCGGCGGGACGTTCGAGGTGATTCAGAACCATCCGGGCAAGCTGTTTATCGGCGACACCAATCAGATCACCGGCAGCGGAACGATCACCAAGAGCGGCCTGGGCACGTTGCAAATCACCAGCGCCAACAACCCGACGGGCAACTGGGTGGTCAACGGCGGATATCTGGAAGTGCAGAACCTTGATGCGTTGGGCGTGCCCTCCCCGTCGCGAACCGTGACATTGACGACCAACCCGAACTGGGTGAACATCGGTGCCGACGCCTACAGCACCTCGATTGGTGAAATGGTCGTTTCCAGCACGTTGGCGCTGCCCAGCTCCTGGAACAGCATCGTGCTTTCCGGAGGTCGGCTCAGCACGAACACGAGCGGCGCCTCGGTGGCCGCGCCGATCAGCGTGACGGCCAACAGCCGCATCGGCGTTCGCCAGTTCCAGTCATTGGGCACCGCCACAAACTTCTCGATTTCGTCGAACATTACCGGCACGGGCAACATCCTTGTCGAAGGGCCCACCAGCGGAACGACCAACGGTGTGCTGACGCTGACGGGCAACAACAGCGGGCTGAGCGGCGCGATTGCCGCGGGCACGCGGGCCACGGTGGTCTATCGCGGCCTGTCGGCCGTGGGGGGCGGCGGCATCCGGCTTGAGGGCGGTGTGGCTCGGGTGGTGACCGGGCTCGATGCCGCGCCCGCCTCGGGACAAACTCTGGTGGCCGACGGCATCAACGGCTACTACTTCAACTTCGGCACCAACGTCGGCGGCGCGGTGATGAACGAACAGCGCTTCGCCACCGACCTGTTGGCAATCCCCACGCGAACTGCCACGGCCGTGGTGCCAGTGGTCAATATTCCGAACAGTTCCAATGGTATTCAGAATCCGATCTGGGTCCCCGGCTTTGTCGTCGGGAACACGAGCCAAACGGTAGATAACGCCGGTGCGTTGTGGAAGGGCCTGATTAAGATCAATACCGCCGGCTCCTACACGTTCGAGTCGGGGAGCGACGACGGCTCGGTCCTCTGGATCGATGGTCAGGTGGTCGTCAACAACGATGGCGGCCACGGCTACCCAGGTGGAGCACCATCGGGCACGGTCAACCTCTCGGCCGGCTGGCATGCCATCGCGCTGCGCTGGGCCAATGGTGGCGGCAGCGCGGCGATGGTGCTGAACTACCAGGGGCCTGACACAAGCAGCAACACAGTGCTCGTCGGCAGCATTGCCGGCACGTTGAACACCGGCTATCTCGACCGGATCAACGTCGGCCCGATCTCGTCGTCGGGCGGCTCGCTCGATCTGCCCTTGGACACCGAAGCTACGTCGCTGACCTTCGACAACAACGGGTCGTTCAGCGCGTCGAGCTACACGCTGAGCAACTTGTTGATTAGCGGGGCGACGACGCTTCAGGGCAATAACACGATTGCGCACCCGGGCACGAATCTCACCCCGGCTGAAATCATCTTCGGCGGGGCGATCGGCGAGGCAACGGCTGGCAGCGGCCTGACCTTCAGCAGCGGTTTCCGCAATGTGCTGAAGGCGACGAACACCTACACCGGAACGACGACGGTTACCCTTGGGCAGCTCGTTCTCGATGCCGCCGGCGGCAATGCGGTGCCGGGCAATCTGGTCGTCAACCAAGCGACGTCGGTCGGCAACCGCGTGATGAACCTGCGGGTGTTGCAGAATGATCAGATTGGCGACAGCGCTTCGGTCACCATTCAAGGTCGCAGCACGGTTGATTTCGGTGTTGCCAACGACCAGTTCGGTTCGCTGACGGTTCAAGATCTCGCGTTGGTGTACGGCACCGGGACGCTGACCCTCTCGTCGGTCGATCTCCGCACCGGCTACGTGCAGCCCAATTTGGCCGGGGCGTTCGGCATCAACAAGTCCACGGCGGGCACGCTCGTGCTGGCCGGCAACAATAGCTTCACCGGTGCGGTGAATGTGACGGCGGGCACGTTGGCGATTCGCAACAGCAATGCGCTCGGCTCGGCCCTTTCGGGGACGACCGTTTCGGCTGGCGCTCAATTGCAGGTGCTCGGCAACATCCTCGTCGGCGAGCAGATCACCGTCGACGGCGTCGGGGTGTCGTCGTTCGGCTCGAACATGGGCGCCATTCAGAACCTCAACGGCCTGAACACTCTGGCCTCGGTGGCCCTGGCGGGCAACACGTTGATCCGCAGCGATTCCGGCGCGTTGGTCATCGGCTCGTTGAACATGGGCGGCAATGCGCTGACCGTTACCGGCGCCGGCGGCGTCGCGTTGGGGTCGGCCCCGGTCAGCCCGGGCGCCATCACGATGAGCGGCACCGGGGCGTTGGTCTTCGCGTACAACAACGCCACCTTCCCCACGCTCACATGGACGAGCGGCGCGGTCGGGTTCTCCGGCCCGCAAAGCTTCGGGGCGTACACGCTGGCCTCGGGCAAGCAGTTGTTGTTCAACACCGATCCGGGCGCGGGGGTGAGCATTACCGCCTCGGCGGGCAGCAGTGTGATCGCCTCGTATGCGCTCGATCAGAATCTGATCAATCGGCTCGACACCTCGTCGGCCGGCTCGCTCATTTTGGGCGTGAACACGGCCAACAATCTCAATCTGACCGGCTACAACAATTTGTCGCTGGGCGCGGTGGGCAACCGGATCATCTCGGGCGTGGTCACGCCGAGTGCCGGCGGGTTCCTCTTGGGCGGCGGTTCGGGTTCGCTGCGATTCACCAGTGAATACGCCTCGACGGCGGCCGTTTCGGTCGGGTCGCAGCTCACCTGGTATGCCGTCAATCCGGACGATCTCGGCAGCGGCACGATCAACCTCGACGGCGGCACCGTGTTGATGCCCGCCATTCACGCCGACGCCACCACCGGCGGAAACGAATACGGATCGAGCCACACGCGGTTCACCCGCGTGTTGAACGTCGGTTCGGCGGGCGGCACGGTGATCACCCCCTCGGCGTCGATCGCTGTTCTGCACGGATCGAGCAACGTGCTGACCGGCAGCGGCACGCTCACGAAGCTCGGCGTGGGCGAGTTCATCCTCGGTTCGGCCAACAATGGATTTACGGGCACGATCGTTGTCGGGCCCAACGGCGGCTCGTTCCAGGTTCGCGGCGCCGGCACGCTGACCGGCTCGGTGGCCGGCATCGTCGTCGAACAGTCGAGCTCGTTCCGGATCGACAATAATAGCGGTTTGACTTCGTGGCTCGGCTCGTCACAGATTGTCGACCGGCTCGGCGATAGCATTCCTATCACGCTTCGCGGAGGAACGTTGTCGTTTATCTCCAAGAATATTGCCGCGGGAAATTCGGAGACGGTCGGCCAAATCACGGTGGAAAGGGGCTCGGCTGTGATCAGCGCCACTCAAGGCACTGTTCAAAGCGGTCAGACTGCCCAAGGAGCGGTTTTGGTCGTCAGCAATCTGGTCCGCAATGCGGTTGGTCAAGGCATGGTCAACTTCACCGGCAGCGGCACGCTCGGCAGCGGCACGCTTCCCAACAACTCGCAAATCAAACTCACGCAGATCAACGGAGCGGCTTCGGCCAACACCAACTTGATCGCCGGCTGGGCGTTCGTCAACAGCTCCGACTTCGCCGCCTACGACACTTCGACCGGTGTGAAGGCTTCCACCTACACCACGGCCACCGATGATACGCCCTTCCTGGCCGCCAACGTGGTGAACATGACCGGCGACGTTTCGCTCACCGGCCCGAAGGAAGTGCTTGCCCTGCGCATGGCCGGTTCCGCGACGCGGACGCTTCTGTTCGCCAACGCCACCGATACGTTGGCGATCAACTCGGGCGGTTTGCTCAGCGAAAACGTGAACAACGCTCGGGTGATCGGTTCGACCACCGTCCGCGGCCGGCTGACGGCCGGCCCGGCGTCGGGCAACACCATTCCGCGCGAATTGTTCATCACGCAGAACCAGAACACGATGACGATCCACTCCGAGATCGTCGATAACAACAGCCAAGCGGTGACGTTGGTCAAGGCGGGCGGCGGCGTTTTGGAATTGACCGGGGCTAATTCGTACACCGGCGGAACGAACGTCTTCGCCGGCCGCATCAACGCCTATGTCGCCGGCTCGTTGGGCTCCGGGGCGGTGTTCGCCAAGGGCAGCGCGTTGGAGCTTCGCGCGGCCGGGGCGATTTCGGGAACCAGCGGCTATTACGAGGCGGTCGACGGCACCGAGGTTTACCTGCAAGCGGGCGTCGCTTATAACGCCGCGACTGATCGCTTCATCATCCGCAGCGGTTCGACGATCACCGGCAATGTCAATACGTCGGGCTCGGGGTTGAACAGTCTCACCCGAGTGTACGGCACGCCCACCAACGCCGGCGAAATCTATTTGGAGCCGGGCACGATCGTCCGCGCGCTGAATCTCATTCAGGACGTTGACGGCGCCGTCCGCTACACGATCAATAACCTGGGCACCAATGCCGACCTGTTCCTCAACCCCGGCGGAAACGACGCCATCACCAGCCCGCATTTCACGGTTACGGTTGGCGCGGGCACGCCGTGGAAGGGCATTAGCGGCAGCGTCGGGGCGAACTTCGCCACCGGCACGATCATCGCCAACAGCGATTTCACGATCCAGGGCGTGTTGCGCAATGGCGCGTACGTCAACTACAACATGGGCCGGCCGAACTACACCGGCTCGTGGGCGATCGAGAAGAATACGGCCGACCCGTTGAATGTCTTCATCGAAGGGACGGTCGCCTTCAATGACGATCAATCGCCCGTGATTCCCAACGACGTAACGTTCGTCGTCACGCCGGGGGCGTGGCTCTATCCGAACTTTAGTCGCAGCTTTGGTGCCGCGCCGGTCAATGCGAATGTGGTCGTGATGGCCGGCGGCACGCTCGATCCGGGCAACTTCGTCCGCGTGGGCAGTGCGGCGAACCAGCCGGGCAATCTCCGTTATCCGGCCGATGGCCCGATCAACGCCAACGTGACGATCCAAGAGGGCGGCCGACTGTTGCTCAACGACGACAGCGGGCTGGGCGGCAACGATTCGACGATTACCGTCGAGCGCGGCGGCATCGTGCAGATCCGCAACAACAACGCCCTGTTGGGCAACCGCGCGAACGATCTGATCCGCGTCGGCCAGTTTAGCTTCCAGCCGGGCGGCATTTTGCGGCACAACACCAGCGGCATTTGGGGGCTGGAGGCCATTATGAACGGGCAGCCGGCCGTCCATCAGATTTACGGCGGCGATCGCCGCTTGACCGACCCGCAGAGTCCGTACGTTTCCGGCATCCCCGGCCGCGTTCCGCAAGACGTGAACATCGGCGCCGGCGGCGGGTTGACGAACGATTCGAGCAACCGCGTTCTTCTGGGCGACTTCGGCGGGCATGTGAACTTCCTCGGCGACGGCCTGATTGCGGCGACGAGCGGTACGTGGTTCTACATCGAGGAAGATCTTACCGTTGCCGCCGGGGCCACGATTACCATCGGCAGCACGGCCGCGATCGACGGCGACCCGAAGCTCGGCACCGTCGAGTTCCGCAACCGGCATTACGGCAACATTTGGGGCGCGAACACCACGCTGGATGTCGTCTCCGGGGCGGCGCTGCGGCTCAATGCCGAAAACGTCATCGGCGATGGCACCGTGATCAACCTCCAGTCGGGCGCGCAGCTTCGCCTCGGTCGCAATCAAAGCAACGTCGAAATCATCGGCGGGCTGACGGGCAGCGGCCAGGTGTACTTCGACATGGGCGATAACAACCAGTTCGCTTTGGGCGTCGGTGGCGGGAACGTGTCGAGCACGTTCGACGGCACCTTCGCCAATTCCACCAACACCAGCCGCAATTTCTGGATCGCCAAGGTCGGAACGGGCAGCTTCACGCTCACCCAAGACGTGGGCGCTCATGTTCGTCGCGTCTTCACCCGCGGCGGCGAGTTCGTGCTCGCGCAGGGCGGCCGCATCAGCCTGAACGATTATGTTCGTCTGGAGCGGGGCGGCTCGTTCGTGCTCGACAACACGGCTATGGCGGTGAACAACCGGTTGTACGGAGGCAACGTTGAAGGCCGCGGCGGCACGTTCGTGCTCAAGGGCAACGCCACCACGGCGGTTACCGAAACGCTGGCCAACATCTACACCGGCGGCGGCGGATTGAGCACGGTGAAGGTCGAGCCCGGCACGGCGACCACCACGCTGGCGATCACCAACTGGGAGCATTCGAACACCGGCACCCGGTTGAGCGCCATTCTGTTCACCGGCGCGGGGACGGCGGGAACGCCGACCTCGATGCCCACCAATGGGCTGATCACCATCGGCAACCAGGCCGACTTCCTCACCGGCGCGGTGGCCACGACGATCTACGGGCAGCTTGGTTCGCCGATCGTTTGGACCCGGCCCGACGGCGTGGTCGATCCCGACGGCACCGGCAACTGGCGGTTTGTGACCCAGAACGCCGCCAACGCGGGCGTCCGGCCGCTGGCCGACAGCGAATATGCCGGCTTCGTGCAGAGCACGGCCCCGACCACCGGCTTGAACGTCCGCACGGCAGGCAACCTGACGGCCGCGGGCGTCACCGGCATCAGCACGCTTACCTTCTCGGGCGACGGCTCGTTGACGGTTTCGGGCACGGTGCCGCGCGAGTCTGCCCCGGCGCGATTGTTCCTCAGCTCGCCCGGCGTGATCGTCGAGGGCGACAGCGTTGCTACGATCACCGCTCCGGTGATCCAGACCAACGGCAACCGAAACCTCTATGTGTACACCGTCGGGCCAAACTCGAGCCTGACGATCGACGGCGTGATCAGCAGCGATCGCGGCCTGTTCAAGGCCGGCGAAGGCACGTTGTATCTGCTCAACGGGGCCGAGCGGGCGCTGCGCGGCGATTCGGGAATCAGC
>CAZVZX010000003.1:176947-182006 GCA_964631235.1 uncultured Planctomycetaceae bacterium
TGGCGGGCGGCACCATCGTGCTCAGCGGCCCGATCGGTCCGGGCGGCGTGAGCACCTTCTACTTCGCCGGCACCCGCTTCCGCGCCACCGCCGGCACGTTGGAGCTGAACGGCACGCATCAGATCCTCGGCCGGCCCAGCCAGGGGGTCGATAGCCAGAACCCGTTGGCCGGTTTCGGCGCCAGCATCGTCAACACCTCTGCCACGCATAGCATCTTGCGCCTGATGGGCGAGGGTGGCACGCTTTCGGGCGGGGTGAACGGCAATCTGTCGCTGGTGATCAACTCCAGCCTCAATCTGTCGGCGGTGAACACCTACAGCGGCACGACGACGGTTCGCGGAGGGACGCTGCGGCTGCAAGATGCGGCCACGGCCCTGAATACGACGAAGTTGTATCTGTACAACTCTGGTATTCAGCTCGACAGCCGATACGGGCTGGCGGAGAACTTCGTGCCCACCCGCCTGCCCACCGGGCTCGACGTGGACATGTGGCGCGGCGAATTCCGCATTTACGGCCACGGGCAGATGATCGCCGCCGAGTCGCTCGGAACGGTCGATCTGAAGGCGGGCCGAAACAACTTCGGTCTCTCGGCCGGCAACGGCGGGTTCGCCAAGCTTGAAATCGCCAACCTGGTGCGCACCGACCAGAGCGTCACTGCTCACTTCTTCGGCGATAACTCGACCGGGCTGGGCAACGTGCTCGATTCGGGCCCGGGCGCCTATCATGCCGCTCAAGTGCTGATCAACCAACTCAACGGCAGCCCGATGCCCGCCGGGGTGATCCCGTGGGCTAGCGCCGGCTACTACCATACCGCCTACTATCATCCCACCCGCGGGGTGATGCAGATGGACAATACGACGTTCGGCGCTCCGGGTTACGCCGGCAACAACGTGGCGATCACCGGCACCGACACGAGCCGCTACTTCAACTTCAGCAGTGCTGGCACCTTCAACGCCGATGCCGGTGCGGCGGTCGGCGGTCTCCGCTTCCGGCCCGATAATCAAGGCTCGGCGACCACGCTGAGCCTGGCCGGCACGCTCACGGTGGACAGCGGCAGTATCATCATGGCCCCGGTCAACAGTTCGTCCGCGGCGGTGATCTCGGGCGGCACGCTCTACACTGCCGCGCCGTACTGGTATGTGAGCAACTGGGACCGCGATTCGACGATCAACAGCCCGCTGAGCGGCGCGGCCGGCACGGGCTTCGTCAAGAGCGGCTCGGGCGTGTTGATCCTTACCGGCAACAACACGTACACCGGCACGACCTACGTGCATGACGGTACGTTGCGGCTGAACACCTCTGGTGCCAACGGCACAACGACGGTGGCCGTCCCCGGCGACTTGGTGATCCGCGGGGCGACCGTCGATGCTAGTACGTCGCTTCAGATCAAGCAGGGGGTGAACCTTACGCTGTACGGCGGTGCCCTGCTCCAGTTGAACGGCGGGACGACGGAGTCGTTCAATAATGTCACGTTGATTAACGACGGCTACACCGGTAGCGAAACCAGGCCGCAGATTCAGGCCGCGAACCAGGCAAACACGACCTTCCGTATTGCCGGCACCTTGACGGCGCACAACGATGTGGTCAACGGCGTGGCCGCGTTGAGCCAATCGCTGCGCTCGTTGGAGTTCACCGGTGTGGATGGCACGGCGCAAACGATCCACGTGACCGGCGGCTTGTTCGACGGCCGCAGCGTGACCGCCCCGGGCTTGGTCATCAACGCCTCGATCGACGATGCCCCGGCCTTCACCGGCGGCGCGGGCGGTTTGCTGAAGACCGGCGCGGGCATGCTCGAACTCGGCTTAGGCAACAACAGCCTGTCGCTCACCGGCGGCTCGACAACCAACGGCTCGGCCGTGGTAACCGTTGACAGCACGGCTGGGATGCAGGTGGGGCAGATCGTCTCCGGTACGGGAATTGACGTCGGCTCGGTCGTCGTCTCGATCGATTCGGCCACTCAGTTCACGATGAGCCGTAATGCGACCTCGACGAATAGCAGCCAAACATACACCGCCCACCGCCAAAGCCTGTTCAGCAGCCCGACGAGCCTGACCCAGGTGTTGGATGTTTCGCAAGGGCTGGTGTGGGCTGTCAACTCGGGCGCCCTGGGCTCGAACAAAGCCCTGACGGTGGTTCGCAACGGAGCGACGTTGTTGACAAACCAGAGCGGCACCCCGATCACCGGCAGCATCAAGCTGGAGGCGGGGGCTACTTTTGGCGCGCTGGGCGCCGATGCCTGGTTCGGCGGCTTTACGACTGATACGAACCTGCTTTCGACGATCGAAGTGGCCGGCGCCACCACGGTGCTCGCCCGCGACTACGTCTTTGCCGACAACGTGGGCCGCAACATCCTCATCAACGGCCAGTTGACCGGCAGCGGGGCGCTGAACCTCGTCGGGCCGCAGTTGCAGAACGCGGCCACGATCCGCTTGGCCAACTTCAACACGCTGAACTACGCGGAGGACGGGGCTGGCCAGGGAACGTACGCCGGCGCGAACACCTACAGCGGCACGATCACGGTCAACCCCAATGTCAACTTCGTGTTGCAACCGGCCACCATGCCGGGCAATGTAAGGGTGGCCGGCAAGATGCTGCCGTCGTCGGCGTCGATCGTATTGGCCGGCGGCAACCTGACCCTGCGTGATGACGGGAGCACGACGGCCGACGTTACCAATACGTCGTTCGCCTACGGCAACAACGTTACGCTCAGCGGCAACTCGCTGATCGACGTGAACCGCGTCGGCGGGGCCGCCGCGGGCAACACGTTCGCCATGGGCGAGCTGACCGTCACGGCCGGCAACCGCATCTTGCGGATGGGCGGCGGCAATACCTACGGGATCAGCTTTACGAACCTCAAAGGCGCCGGCGACCTGACCGTGGCGACCGCGGGCAACACCCGGTTCGTTCTTTCGGCCATCGACGCTGGCTACACCGGCACGGTCAAGCTGGCCGGCGCGGCCGGTGTGCAGTTGCAGCCGACGACCAACTGGCTGCCCGATGCCGGCGGGCGGTTGTTGCAGTTGCCCACCAGTGTGCCGCGGTTGACGATCGAGGGCCTCTGGCGGCAGTTCACCGGCGAGGTGATCGACGTGACCGAGAAGCTCGTCGTTGCGAGCAATGCGGGCACGGTGGCCAACGGCATGGCCGGCACGACGCCGGTTTCCAGCGGCAGCGTTACCGGCGCGCTTTCGCTGCGGAACGATTCGAGCGGGTTGATTCAGGCGGCCCAGGTGGTCAACTACGGCGTGATCGGCACGACCAATGCCGGTTCGGCGTACACGTTGGGCGCCTCGTCGGGCACGATGGTGATCAAGGGAACCGGATTGTTCCAGACGTACACCAGAGATCTGACGCTCAACGGCGTTCTCGCCGACGACGGCGCGACGGCCACCACGTTGAAGGTGGCCGGCGATAGCACGGTGATCTTCACCCCGAGCGCCTCGGGCACGAACACCGGCGGCGCCGAGGTGCAAAGCGGCACGCTCCGCGTGGCGCCCACCGGCAGCGGGTTGACCAACCCGTTGGGCACCGGTGCAGTTTCGATCCGCACGATCGGTGCGCCGGCCAAGACGCTTGCCGGCGACGGGTTGCCCGTGGCCGCCGTCAACGGCGTGCTTGAACTGGCCCCCGGCGCGGCGAACACGTTGACCCAAGTGGGCAATGTGAGCAACGCCGGCACGCTGCGGGTGGCGAACGGCACCGTCCAGTTGGGCGGCTCGATCGCCGGCCCCGGTGCGGGCGCTTATGTGCCCGGGCTGCTCATGGGGTACATCAACACCGGAACTTGGGATTCGAGTGCCGGCCGACCGGTCAACCCGGCGAACTTCGGGTTCCGCCTTGAACCCGACCGCGGCCAGATGAACGTTGTTACCCAAGATCCGATCACCGGCTGGGCCGACAATGCCATGTTTCTGTACACCGGCTGGGTCTATGATGCCGACGGCATCTTCGCCTTCGCCGAGAGTATTGATGACCGGGTTCTCATTGCGATAGACGGCGTCAACCGATTGAACAACGAAACTTGGAACGTGGCGACGACGACTGCATTCAGTCAGGGGCAGTCGGGCGGCACCACATCGACCGGCGCCAACACCGGCACACCGGCGACCGATTTCGGCAATCCGGACGACGATAACGATCCGACCACCGGCACCGGCGGTTGGCACAAGATCGAGATCCGGCTGCACAACGGCGGCGGCGGTGCCGGCCCGGCAGTGACCAATAACTTCCAGAACAACTTCGGCATCGGCTTCAATGCAAATGGAGCGACGGCGATCGACGGCAGCTTGTTCTTCCGTCCGATCGATGCCGGCGACGGGAAGTTCTTCCGCAACGACATCAACGCCAAGGGTATGGTTGAGGTGCAGGCCGGCGCGACCTTGCAGTTGCCCAGCGGCACGATCACCCAAACCGCCTTGCTTAGCCTTGGGGCGGCGGCCAGCGGCGCGACCGTTGAGTTGACCTCGGCGGGGGCCAGCGTGGTCGATGCGATTAGTGTGACGGGCACCGGCGGCTCGGCCGTGGTGAACGTGGGCGCGGGCCACACGCTGACGGCCACCGGCATCGGCTCGTCGATTGCCGCGGGCACCACGCTCACCAAGCAGGGCGGCGGCAGCTTGATCCTGCCCAACACCGGCGTGATCACCATCGGCTCGGGCGGCGCGCTCGATACGGTGGGCGGAACGACGGTGGTCAACGGCGTGGTGGTCGGCGGCGCGGTCTCGGCCAACACGGCTGGCACGCTGGCTGGCACCGGCACGATCAACGCCCCGGTAAGCATCGGCGCCGGCGGCGCGATTGCCGCGGCGAACACCGGCGCGGTGGGCCTGCTGACGATCAACAACTCGCTGAGCTTCAACTCGACGGCCTCGGCCTTGTTCGAGATCAGCTCGCCGACGTCGTACGATCGATTGATGAACATCACCGATCTGACCTACGGCGGCACGTTGACCGTCGGCACGATCGGCTCGCCCACCTGGGCCGCCGGACAGGTGTACAACCTGTTCAACTTCTCCGGCACCCAGAGCGGCACGTTCAGCACGATCAACCTGCCGACCTT
>CAZVZX010000004.1:0-47333 GCA_964631235.1 uncultured Planctomycetaceae bacterium
ACCCGTTTTTCGTGCTGGCCACGCAGAATCCCATCGAGCAAGAGGGAACCTATCCGCTGCCCGAAGCGCAGCAAGACCGTTTCATGTTCAAGGTCTTCGTCAAGTATCCGAGCTTCGACGAGGAGTTCGAAGTGGCTCGCCGCACCACGGCCGTAATGACCGACGCGATTGAGCCGGTGCTGAGCGCGGCCGATATCATCGAGCTTCAACGCCTCGTGCGCGAGGTGCCCGTTTCGGATCATATCATCCGCTACAGCCTATCGCTGGTCCGGCAAACTCGGGTGCGAGAACCGGGCATCCCCGATTTCATCGAAGAGCAGTTGTCGTGGGGCGCCGGCCCGCGCGCCGTGCAGTTCTTGATTCTTGGCGGCAAAGCCCGCGCGCTGCTCTACGGCCGCACCCATGTGACGATCGAAGACATCCAGGCGTTGGCCAAGCCCGTGCTTCGCCATCGTTTGGTGCTCAATTTCGCGGCGGAAAGCGAAGGCGTTACCGCCGACCAGATTGTTGACCGCCTGTTGTCCGTCACTCCCACCCGCGAAGACGAGCTGACCCGTGACGCCCGATTCCAAAAGATTTTTGCATCCTGAAACGATCAAGCGCATTTCGCGGCTCGAGCTGCGGGCGCGGCACATCGTCGAAGGTTTTCTGTCGGGAATGCACCGCAGCCCTTATTTCGGGCAGTCGGTCGAGTTCCGCCAGCACCGCGAGTACACCTTCGGCGACGATCTGCGTTACCTCGACTGGAAGGTCTGGGCCAAACACGATCGCTACTACATCAAGCAGTTCGAGGAAGAAACCAACCTTCGCTGCGTTCTGCTGTGCGACGTGAGCCACAGCATGCGCTACGGCTCCGGCCCGCTGAACAAGTACGAGTACGGCGCATCGATCGCCGCCTCGCTGGCCTACCTGCTGCTCAAGCAGCAAGACGCCGTGGGCTGCCTCTCCTTCGACGAAGCCCCGCGAATGGCTGTCCCCTTGCGCACCAAGCGGAACCATCTCGACGCCATCGTTCAAGCACTGGAAGTCAGCCGGCCCGCAAAAAAGACCGACATGTACGGAACGCTTCGCAATGCGGCCGAAACCTACCCGCGCCGCGGCGTGGTGGTGATCGTTTCCGATCTGCTCGTCGAACGCCCCGGGCTGTTCCGCGGATTGAAGCTCCTCCGCAGCCGCGGGCACGACGTGCTGGTCTTTCACGTGCTCGACGACGACGAGCTCGAGTTTCCCTTCAACGGCCCCACTCGTTTCGAAGGTCTCGAATCGCCCGATTTCTTACGATGCAACCCCAGAGCATTGCGTGCGGGCTATTTGAAAGCCCTCAATGAGTTTCTTGAAGAGGTTCGTCGCGGCTGCGCGCAAAACGCGATCGATTACGTGATGCTGCGAACGAGCCAACCGTTGGACGCCGCGTTGTCGGCGTTTTTGAGCAACCGCATGGCCGCCGCCCTGCGCGGCTGAACCGCTATCGAACGACAACCCTGACATGAACTTCCAATTTCCAGGACTGCTCGGCCCGGGCTACCTCGCGCTGTACGCCGCGGTGGCGCTGCCGATTTTGATCCACCTGATCAATATGCTGAGGCATCGTCGGGTGGAATGGGCCGCCATGGAGTTCCTCTTGGCGAGTCACAAAAAGCACCGAACATGGGTGCGATTGAAACAATTGCTGCTGCTTCTGATGCGGATTTGCGCGTTGGCGGCCGTGGCCCTCATGGTCGCCCAACCGCTCATGAACAACCAGTTGGCCCGAATCTTCGGATCGACGCGCACCCACCATATCGTGCTGTTGGACGACAGCCTGTCGATGTCGGATCAGTGGGCCGACACCAGTGCGTTCGCCGAGGCGAAACGGGCGATCGAGCGGCTGGGCAAGGCGGCCGCCGACCGTCCCGAATCGCAGGAATTTACCCTGATTCGGTTTTCGCAAGTCGGCCGCGCACAGCCCGACCTGCTGCAAGAGGTCGTCAACCGCGAGCAATTCGTGCCGAAGCTTGCGGCGACGCTCGAGCGAATCAGTTGTTCGGTTCTCGCCACCGACGGCCTTCCCGCCCTGCGGGAAATCGGACAATTGCTCAGCGACGACGCCGGCGAGCGGCGGATCGTGTACATCTTTTCCGATTATCGACTCCGCGATTGGAATGATGCGTCCGAGGCCCAACGGGTTCTCGGCGAATTGGCCGAAAAGGGCGTCGAGCTGCACCTGATCAATTGCGTCGATCGCGCCCGGCCGAACCTGGCGATTACCGACTTGGAACCGGCCGAAGGCGTGCAGGCCGCACAGGTGCCGTTTCAAATGAGGGTTACCGTTCAGAATTTCGGCGACTCGGCCGCGCGCGATGTGCCGATTCAACTCGAGGAAGACGGGCATTCCCGCTCTGCGGTAACAATCGCCTCGATTCCGCCCGGCCGAAAGGTGACGCAGACCTTTCCCGTAAGCTTTGCCACCGCTGGCGATCATCAAGTGGTCGCCCGGCTAGATGCTGACGCGGTTTCAGCAGACAACACGCGATACGGCATCTTGTCCGTGCCGGCCGAAGTGCCCGTCCTCCTGATCGACGGCGACCCGTCCGCCGTGGACGCCAAATACGTGGGTATTGCCTGCGCGCCGGGCGGATCGGTCAAAACCGGGCTCTTGCCGCAGATCGAAACGCCGCGTTATCTCTCTCTCAAGCCGCTCGACGCCTTCCGGGCGATCAACCTGCTCAACGTCGATCATCTCGATGCTTCGGCGATCGAGGCGATCGAACGGTATCTCGATGCCGGCGGCGGTGTTGCCGTATTCCTCGGCGAACGAGTACAGCCGAAATTCGTGAACGAACAGCTCTATCGCGACGGCAAAGGGTTCTTCCCGCTGCCTCTTCGCGGCGCAGTCGATCTTCCGGTCGATCGCCTGGAGCGCGCGCCCGACATCAACCCGAGCGAGCATTTCATCTTCTCTCGCGGGCTGAGCGACCCGTTCGTCGGGATGCTTTCGGTCCAGCGGTACTTTGCCGCGGCTGACCAATGGAATCCGCCTGCCGATTCGACAATCGAAGTGATTGCCCGCCTCCGAAACGGCGATCCGCTGGCGGTCGTTCGGACATTCGGCCGGGGGCGAGTGGTCGTGTTTCTCACCACGGCCGCCCCCGTGTGGAACAACTGGGCGCGGACGCCGAGCTTCGTCGTTCTTTTGCAAGACCTTCAAGCATTCTTGGCGCAGCGGCCCGGGGAATCGTCGCGACTGGTAGGTACTCCGCTCGAATTGCGGCTTGATGCCGGCCAGTATCAACCTTCGGTTCGATTCCTCGACCCGGCCGGAAATGCGCCGACGGGCACCATTCAAGCGGTGCCCGCCGCTGACGGAGCGTTGACGGCCGCCTTCGCAGACACGCTATCGGCCGGAGTCTATCAAGCGGTTCTTACCAAAAGCGCGGATGCCGCCGTCGAAATCCGCCGGTTCGCGTACAACGTTGACGCAGCCGAAGGCGACTTGGCCGTCATTTCCAAGACCGACTTGGCCGCCCGGCTCAAAGGCGTGCCCTACACCTTTTCGCAGGCCGACATGTTCCAATACTCTGTGGGCGAATTGGCAGGCTACAACTTGACGCAATTCCTCTTGTTTGCCCTGGTGCTTTTGCTTCTCGGCGAGCAGTTGGTGGCGTACTCCGCGGGCTATCATCCGGCCGCTCAATCGAAAGGAGGTGCGCGATGATCCGCTTCCTTCCGCTATTGGCCGAAGAAGTCTCCCGCCGTACCTTCGAGTGGGGAAGGATTCAATCGAATACCGATTGGATTCTTCCCATCGCCGTGACAACAGCGGTCCTTCTGTACGTGGCCTACATGTACCGTCGCGATGCCGTCGATCTGTCGCCGATGCTCGGCGTGTTTCTTACCGTGCTCCGCGGCGCGGTCTTCCTGGCATTGCTCGTGTTCTTTCTCGAACCGCGATGGCGGATCGAAACCGAAAAAACCATCAATTCCCGCGCTGTCGTGGCCGTGGACACCAGCCTGAGCATGGGGCTGACCGATTTCGACTCGTCGGTATCGACCGCATCCGCCTCGCGAATCCAACAGACGGCCGCTGCACTGAAGGAGAGTGCGTTGATCGACAAGCTGCGATCGACGCATGATGTTACCGTGGTCCGATTCGACAGCCAGCTCCACCGCGATTTTCTCGAGTTCGCCAAGATCAAGCCGAAGGCCGCGGCCGGCGGCGAGGAAGCAAACGAAGCATCGGTCAGCGGCGACGAAAAGGCCGACCAAGAATCGAACAACAAAGACGAAAAGAAGGCCAAGTCGCCCGCCGAGGTCGATTGGGCGAAATACTTGACCCTTTCGGGCGAAGAGACTCGATTGGGGCAAAGTATTCAGCAACTCATCGCGGAAATCAGCCGCATGCCGCTTTCCGGAGTGATCGTGATTAGCGATGGCGGGCACAATGCCGGCCCCGGGCCCGAGGCCGTCGTCGCCGCCGCCCGGGAAGCCAAAGTGAAAGTGCTCACCGTCGGAGTCGGGTCCGACAAGCAGCCGCCCAGCGTGCGCGTGGCCGCGTTCAATCCGCCACCGCGGGCGTATCCGGGCGACCCATTCAATATCACCGGCGTCATTCAGGCGTGGCGGATGCCGGGCCAAACGGCCACGGTCCAGCTTCTCGCGCGGGCGCCGGGATCCTCGGCCGATCGCCGTGCGTCGCGCGGCACCGGTGAAGTGGTCGATTCGCAGCAGGTGACCCTCGGGCAAGACGGCGAGGAGGTTCCCGTCAAATTCACGCTTACCCCCGACGCGGTCGGGAAAAAGACGTATTGCCTGAAGGTGATCGGTCCGGAAAGCGACCGCGAAAAAGACGACAACGTGATGGAGGCCGATGTCGAAATCGTTGACCGCAAGACCAAGGTGTTGTTGTTCGCCGGCGGGCCGACCCGAGAGTATCAGTTCGTGCGCAATCAGATGTATCGCGATAAATCAGTCGAATCCGATGTGCTTTTGCAGACGGCGCAGCCGGGCGTTTCGCAAGAGGCCGCCAAAATCCTCGACGAGTTTCCATCGACGCGGGAGGAACTGTACCAGTACGACTGCATCATCGCCTTCGATCCCGACTGGACCGCCCTCGACCAGCAGCAAGTCGATTTGTTGGAAAGCTGGGTGGCCGAGCAGGGGGGCGGCCTGATCGTGCTCGCCGGGCCGGTGTACGCCGGCAATCGGGTGCGCGGTTGGGTTGAGGACGCCTCGCTTTCGAAGATCCGCGCCCTTTATCCGGTCGAGTTTCCACGCCGTCTCTCGTCGCTTGATGTGGCTGCATTCAAGACAGATGAGCCGGCCCCGCTCGAGTTCACCCGCGAAGGTCTCGAGGCCGACTTCCTCATGCTCACCGATTCGGCGGTGGAAAGCCGACAGGCGTGGGAAGCATTCCCCGGCGTGTACGGGTGTTTTCCCGTGCGCGGCGCCAAACAAGGAGCCGCGGTTCTCGCCCATTTCGGCTCTCAGCAAGAGGGAGAAAAACCGATCTTCATGGCCTGGCAGTTCTACGGTTCGGGCCGGGTGCTTTACATGGGGAGCGGTGAACTTTGGCGGCTGCGCGCCGTAGATCCAACCTACTTCGAACAGCTTTATACCAAACTGGTTCGCCACATCTCCAAAGGCCGACTGCTTCGCGGTTCAAACCGCGGCGTGCTGCTCGTCGGACAAGAGCGATATCGCTTGGGCAATACCGTCGGTGTTCAGGCCTATCGGCTCACGACACCGCAACTCGAGCCGTTGGAACTGCCCGAGGTCACTCTGCAAGTCATTCTGCCCGACCAAACCCTGCAAACCGTCAAGCTTTCGGCCGACAGCGGGCGTCCCGGCTCGTACTCCGGTCAGTTTACCGTTTTGCAAGAGGGCGACTATCGCTTGGAACTCCCGCTGCCCGGCGGCGACGATGAATCGCTCGCCCAACAGATTCGGGTGGAAATTCCCAATCTGGAGCGAGAGCGACCGGAACGCAACGACGCGATTCTCAGCGAAATCGCCCAAAAGACCGGCGGGCGTTATTTCGTCGGTCTGTCGTCGTTGTTCGACGATGCCGATCAGATTGTCTCTCAGTTCGAAGATCGAACAAAGACGTTGATCTTTACGGAAACACCGAGCGCCCAATGGCAACAGCAATGGCTCTTGTGGCTGCTGCTTGGTTTGTTCGGTTTGTTGTGCATCGAGTGGATTATTCGGCGGTTGGCGAAGCTGGCGTGAGGTTTTTCGCCTGCGGCCTGCGATTGAATCGGACAGGATCGATCGCCATGCGTTCCAGCGGGAAAGAGCCGCCGATAGTGAAGGCGAACCGAGCCGCCGTTGCGGATCATCAAACAATTAGCGATACGATGCCCTATGGCCACCACTGCGATTGATCTTGCCCACGAGCTTTCGCCGGAAATCAAGGCGACGCTCCGCTCGCTCCGCGGGCGAATCCGCGCGTATATCTGGGCGGAAGGCCTGACGTTGGTGCTTACGTGGTTGGGAGCGGCCTTCTGGCTGGGCCTGGCGCTGGATTGGTTTTTTGAACCGCCGGCGCTGGTTCGCGCGGCCTTTTTGGCGGTTGTGGCGATCGTCGCCCTATGGTTGATCGCCCGTTACCTGGTGTCGCGGCTTACCACCCCCTTGGCCGACCACAGCATGGCTGTTGTCCTCGAACGGCGATTCCGCCATCTTGACGACGCCTTGTTGACGGCCGTTTGGCTCACCGAAAACTCGCTCGATCCGGAGAAATGCAATCCGCTTATGCTCGCGCAAACCTGTGCGGAGGCCGCCGAGCGAATTCGCGGAGTGCGGGTGGCGGAAGTATTCAATCCTCTTCCGCTGCGGCGAAGCACAGCGGGGGCCGTCTTCTTCGCGGCCAGCATCGCTTTGTTCTTCGGCATGTTCCCCGAGGCGGCCCGGCTTTGGCTCCGTCGCGGCGTCTTGCTCAGCGCCGAACAATGGCCGCGACAATCGAAGTTCATCGAATTGGTCGGCGTTCGCGATGGCGAAGAGCTGCCGTTCGTCGATGGCGTGCTCAAGGTGGCCCGCGGCGCCGAGTTGACGTTGCTCGTCCGTGCCGACACGGCCATGCCGCGGATTCCCGCGTCGGTTGAATTGCGCTATCGGCCCGAAGGCGGATCGCGTCAGCGCAAGCTCATGGCCCGCGAGGGCCGCGCCGACCCCCAAAAAGACCGCTTTCAGCAGTATTCCTATCAGTTCGAGGGGGTGCTTGCCCCCATCGCGTTCGAGGTAGTCGATCTCGGGCCCAGCGGCGATCATCTCTACAACTGCCGAATCGAGGTCGTCGATAGCCCGAGCCTGATGGAAATGACCGTTGAATGCCGATTCCCCGACTACACCGAGCGTTCCGCTCGCACCTTGCCGGTTACGGGCGTCATGCAATTCCCGTTGGGAAGCTCGCTGACGCTGCGTGCGGCCGCCAACAAGCCGCTGCGAAAAATCAAAGTCGAGGCCGTTCGCGGCAACCAGCCGGCTGAAGCGCAAGAGCTTGCGGGCGACGCGTTGGGCCCCGACGGCCAATCGCTGACGCTCAGCCTTCCGCCGCTGGAGGACGACACAACGCTATTCTTCCACCTCTTCGATGCCGACGGCATTCGCAGCCGCGAGCCCGTTCGTGTCGCGCTGGCCGTTCAAATGGACGAACCGCCTCAGGTCCGCGTGCGGTTGGCCGGCATCGGCACGGCGGTTACGCCTTCCGTGCGCATTCCGTTTGAAGGCCGAATCATCGACGATTTCGGCACGGCGAAGGTATGGGCGGAGACAGTGCTCGATCAAGGCGATCCCGTCGAGCACGGCTTGCTCGACCTTCCCCGTGCGCCGTCGGATTTGCCGATTACCACGGAAACGGCCCTCGACGCCCGCGAAATGAAGCTTCTTCCCGGCCAAAAGATGCAACTGATTTTGCGGGCGGCAGACCGTTTCCAATGGCAAGGCCAGGGGCCCAACGTGGGCCAAAGCGAGCGTTGGCAGCTCGACATCGTTACGCCCGAACAACTCCGCGCCATGCTGGAAGCCCGCGAATTGGTGCTTCGGCAGCGATTTGAAGTCATTATCAATGAAGCGGGCGAAACGCGCGATATGCTCTTGAAGGTGAACTTCGACCCCAGCGACGAGGACCAAGGAGCGAAACCGGGGGCCGAGCCGGGCGACCAGCCGTCCAAGGAAGAAGGGAAGCCGGCGTCGGACAAGTCTTCGACCGATGGCGACAAGCCGGCGACCGAAATCGGCACCGAACCGGGAGACGCACCCCGGGCCGGTCGCACCATGTCCGCCGAAAAGCACCTGGCCCTGCAAACGATGCGCGTGCAACGGGCGTTGCAGAACGCTCGAAAGAACGCGGCGGAAGTCAAGGGCGTCGCCGAATCGTTCGACGACATCCTCGCCCAAATGGTAAACAACCGAATCGACACCGAAGAGTTGCGGCAACGCATCGATGTGAGTATCGCTCGTCCGCTGCACGGAATCGCCGACGATATGTTTCCCGTGCTTCAGAAGAATGTCGAGCTTCTCCAAGACCTGCTCGGCGACGCGCAGCGCGGTCCGGCGGCCCGGCGCCGCGCCCTGAGTCAGGCGGAAGACATCTTGGCCGCCATGTTGGCGGTGCGCGCCAAGATGATCGAACTGGAAGACTTCAACGAAGCGATCGAAATGCTGCGCACGATCATCAAGCAGCAAGAGCAGTTGGAACAGGCCACCAAACAGCGGCAGAAAGAAAAGCTCCGCGAACTCATGGAGGACTAACCGATGTCCGCGCTCCGCATGGTCCGATTTGTTGCCCTGCTCGTTGCGGGGAACATGGTTGCGTTTTTCGCGCTGCCCGTTGAGGGCGCCGAGGCAGCGCCGGCCGACAAGCCCGCTGCCGAGGCGAAAGAAAAGCCCGACGGAAACGACAAATTGTCGCCGCCGGAACGGTTGGCCCTCGAACAACGACGAATCGGCGACCGCTATAAGCATCTGGAAGATGTCTTGCTTCGCATGGCCGAGATCAATTCGGTCACCGATCCGCGTCGGGCGGCACTTCTCAAACGCGCGGTTGAACAAAGCAAAGATCAATTGATCAACACGCAGTTCGAGCGGCTGATTGAATTGTTGAGCAACGATCAGCTTTCGCGCGCCATGGAAAACCAAGCCGAGCTTCAGCAAGACCTGCGGGCGCTGCTCGAATTGTTGCTCAGCGAAAATCGCGCGAAGCAGCTTGAAATGGAAAAGGCGTTTTACAAACGCATGATCAAGGAGGTCAATGAACTCATTAAGAGACAAACCGATGTTCAGGGACGGACGGCCGGCGGCGACAACACCGATCGGCTCTCAGGCGAGCAAGGACAGATCGCAGAAAAAACCGGTCGGCTCGCCGGCGAACTCAAGGCCCGCGAAGACGCCGCGAAAGCCGACTCACAAGGTGAGGGCAAGGGTGAGGGCAAAGGAGAAGGCAAGGGAGAAGGGAAAGGAGAAGGCGAAGGCAAAGGTGAAGGAAAGGGAGAGGGCAAGGGCGAAGGAAAAGGTAAGGGAGAGGGCAAAGGAGAAGGCAAGGGAGAAGGAAAAGGGGAAGGCGAAGGCAAAGGTGAAGGAAAGGGCGAAGGAAAGGGTCAAGGCAAAGGAAAAGGCCAAGGCCAGGGTCAGGGCCAGGGGCAAGGCGAAGGAGAAGGCGAGAGCGGCGATCAGCCTGATGGCGGCAAGAAAGACGATGCCAGCCCGGCGCGAAAGCGGTTGCAAAACGCCGAAAACCGCATGCGCGAGGCGGAGAAAAAACTGAAAGAGGCCGAACGATCAGGTGCCACAGAAAAACAGGAAGAGGCGTTGCGCGAGTTGCATCAGGCGAAGGAGGAACTGGAGCGAATCCTGCGTCAATTGCGAGAGGAAGAGATCGAGCGGATGCTGGCGATGCTCGAGGCCCGCTTCAAGAAGATGCTCGAAATGCAGCGAGAGGTCTATGAGGGCACCGTTCGTCTCGATCAAGTTCCGGCCGAACAGCGCAGCCAAAATCACGAGATCGAATCGGCGCGGCTCGGAAAGAAAGAAGATTTGATCGTGGTTGAAGTGGACAAGGCCATGCTCTTGCTCAAGGAAGACGGCTCGGCGGTGGTCTTTCCCGAAGCGTTGTCGCAGGTGCGCGACGACATGGTGCAGGTATCCCGGCGTTTGGCTCAAGCCCGCGTCGATCAGATCACGCAAGACATCGAACTCGACATTATCGCCGCCTTGGAAGAAATGATCGACGCCTTGAAGAAGGCCCAGAAAGAACAAGAAAAACGAAAGAGCCAGCCGCAACCATCGCAAGGTCAACCGCAAGACCCACCGCTGGTGGACTTGCTGGCGGAATTGAAAATGATTCGCGCCATGCAGATGCGAGTCAACACTCGGACGGAACGATACTCGAAGCTGATCGAAGGCGAGATCGCCCAGCGGGCCGATCTCTTGGAAGCGTTGCAACGCTTGGCCGAATGGCAACGGAAAATCTATCGAGTCACCCGCGATCTTGAATTAGGAAAGAACAAATGAACGCGAACCAAAGGATACTGGCCTCTGCACTGACGATGTGCCTTGCGCTGTCTCAGGCGGCGGCTGCCGCCGATGGCGATGCCGGTCGCCTGTCCGCGGCCGGGTCCGCGGTGACGGTCGATGTCAGGGCCGCCCGGGTGGAGCTGAACCGCTGGCTCGACGCACGCAAGGCGGACGATTCGGCTCGGCGCAAGATAGATGAACTCTTCTCGGCTCTGCCGGCGAAGCCCGGCGAACTCGACCTGCTGGATGCGCTGGCGCGCAGCTTCGCCCTGGTCGATCAGAAAGCCGCGCAACTGGTCGAACTATGCGCCAAACCGCGCACCGGTCATATCGTGCCCGCCCAAACGTGGTTGCACGACGGTTCGGCACCGAGCTTCATGACCAACAATATGCGGCTCGTTTTCGGCCGCTGGCTGGTTCATGCCGAAATGTTCGACGAAGCGATGGAACAGCTTTCGGGGCTGATGCCCGCCGATGTCGTCGCCCCGGCGACTCTGCTCTTCTATCAGGCATTGGCTCAACACACGCTCTTGCGAAAAGAAGATGGTTTGAAAACGCTCAGTGAGTTGGACAAAGTCGGCCCGAACGCTCCGCGCCGGTATGCCGTGGTGGCCAAGCTGCTTGAAGAGGATTTGAAGTCGTTGCAGGACGAATCGCTCGATCACATCGCCCGTCGCATGAACGATGTGCGCCGTAAACTTGGGCTGGGCCGGGGCGGCAAGAAGGTGCGCGAGCAGGAAGACGGCATCATCGAGTCGCTCGACAAAATCATCAAGAAGCTTGAAGATCAGCAGTCGTCAAGCTCTTCCGCCGGAGGAATGCAGGACAACATCCGTTCGAGTTCGCCCGCCCCCGACAGCATGCCGATCGGCGGCAAAGGCCCGGGCGACGTGAACAAACGAGACATCGGATCGCAAGCCGACTGGGGTTCGATTTCGCCGGCCGAGCGAGAGAAGGCGTTGCAGGAAATCAGCCGCGATTTCCCGCCGCATTTCCGCGACGTGATCGAGCAGTATTTCCGCCGTCTTGCCGCGGAAGAGAGCCCGAAATGATGCCGCCGACGCAAGTCGGAGCCCCCGCGGGACGCGACGCGCCGTCGGCCGGTTTCCGCGTCGGGCGGCTGCTTTTCCGGCCGAATGAGTCTTTGCGGCAAATGGTCGGCCGCTCGGCGGCATTGTGAACGAGAAATCAATGTGAACGCGTCTTGAACGCCGTTCCTGAAACGACGAATAGGAGCCAAACTCACGATGATTGTGATTTATGCACTTCTCTTGCTTGGAGCGGTCGCGCCTGAGGTCGAAATCCGCACGGTCGATGGCGATGCCCTAACCGGCAAGCTGATCGAGCTGACTGCGACCAGCGCGACGCTCGAAACGGATTCGGGCACTGCGACCATCGACGGCCAAAAGATGCTCTCGCTTGGGCCGCGATCCGCCTCCTCGACGAAGCCTTCCGAGCCGAAATCGGCCGACCTTCCGGTAACGGTCAGTCTGGTGGATGGCTCGATCGTACCGGCGGCCGGGTTTTCCGCCGATGCGCGCAAAGCCCGGCTTCTTGCCGCGCAAGGCGATCCGCTGGAAGTCGATTTGCGAGACGTTGCCGCCGTCCGGCTTCAAGCCGGCGAGCCGGCGGTCGAGCAGTCGTGGCGCGACATTCTGGCCGGAAAGCACGTCGAAGATATCTTGGTCATTCGCAAAGAGAACACGCTCGACTACCACAAGGGCGTTGTCCATGAGGTGAACGACGCCAGCGTTCAATTCGAAATGGACGGCGAAAAGATTGCCGTCAAGCGCGCTAAGGTTTTCGGTATCGTCTATTTTCGCCCGCCGCGCGATTTGCCCGGGGCATTGTGTACGATTACCGACATCGATGGCGGAAAATGGGCGGTGCGGACGCTGAACTTCGACGTGCACCTGCGATGGACCGCGCCCTGCGGCATCGAAGTGAAAAAGCCGCTCGATTCGATTGCAAATATCGACTTTTCGGCCGGCAAGATTGTGTTCCTCAGCGAGTTGAAGCCGGACTCGGTTCGCTGGACTCCCTTCTTTTCGCCCTCGCAGCCGTTGCCGTCGGTGGAAGAGTTCTATGCTCCGCGATCGGACCAGAACTTCTCCGCCCAGCCGCTGCGTTTGCGCGGCGAAAAATACGCCAAGGGGCTGGCCATCCACAGTCGAACGGAAATGGTCTATCGACTCCCGGGGCGGTTCAGCCGATTCAGAGCGATTGCCGGCATCGACGACGAGGTCGCTCCCAACGGTCACGTTCGGCTGGTGATTCGCGCCGACGACCGAACGCTTTTCGACGAGGCCATCTCGGGAAGCGACGCCCCCAAGTCCCTTGATCTCGACATTAGCAACGCCAAACGGCTGGTCATTCTGGTTGATTTCGGAGAGAAGCTCGACGTCGGCGATCATTTGGTTCTGGCGTTGGCGAGGATTAGCAAATGAAGCTCGTTGAATTGATCCGTTGGTCCGTCTCTTGCCCTGCGCTGGGCGTTTGCCTGTGGGCTTTGGCGGGATTCGCTCGCATGGCTGCCGCGGCCGAACTGCCTCAGGTTGATCCGGTCGTGCTGGCTGCCGAGGACCAGCGAATCGCCGTGATGAACCGCGTCAAAGACACCGTGCTGGCCGTTTTCGGGGCCAGCGCCCAGGGAGGCGGCTCGGGGGTGGTGATCACGCCCGACGGCTACGCGCTGACCAATTTCCACGTCGCCAAACCGTGCGGTTCGGCAATGAAGTGCGGAATGGCCGACGGAAAGGTGTACGACGCCGTGATCGTCGGCATCGATCCCACCGGAGACGTTGCGCTGATCAAGCTGCTCGGCCGCGATGATTTTCCCGCCGCGGAATTGGGCGACAGCGACCGGGTGCGCGTCGGCGACAACTGCTTTGCCATGGGCAACCCGTTCATGCTCGCCACCGATTTCCAGCCGACAGTCACCTACGGAATCGTCTCCGGCACAAATCGTTATCAACCCCCGGCGGGCACGCTGCTCGAGTACACCGACTGCATTCAAACCGACGCCTCGATCAACCCGGGCAACTCGGGCGGTCCGCTGTTCGATGCCGAGGGCCGATTGATTGGAATCAACGGACGCGGCTCCTTCGAAAAACGTGGTCGCGTGAACGTCGGAGTCGCCTACGCAATTTCGATCAACCAGATCAAGAACTTTCTCGGGCATCTTCACAGCGGGCGAATCGTCGATCATGCCACGCTCGGCGCCGTTGTCGCCTTCGACGATCAAGGGCGAGTCATCGTCAGCGACGTGCTCGAAGAGTCCGACGCCTATCGTCGCGGCCTGCGCTACGGCGACGAACTGATCAGTTTTGCCGGACGCCCGATCTCAACGCCCAACGCGTTCAAAAACGTGCTCGGCACACTTCCCAAAGGATGGCGTGTTCCGTTGAGCTTCCGCCGCGACGGCAAGCGCTACGATGTATTCGTACGACTCCAAGGCGTTCACGGCAAAGAGGAATTGATCGAGAAGAGCATGGGCGGGCCCCGCGCAATCCCCGGCATGCCGCCGCAACCGAAGGACGGCGAAAAGAAGCCCGCCCGCAAACCCGAGCAACCGTCGCCCGAAACTGCATCGGCCGCCGACCGAGCGAAGCTCGGTGTCGGATCGAGCGGTGGCAATCCGAAAGTCCCATTCGCATCCCTCATTTCGGCAGAGGAGCCGCCGCCGGGCGACTCGCCACCCAAAGAGCAACCGTCGAAATCCGAGAATCCGCCGCCGAAGGCCGAGCCGCCGAAAATCATTCCCATCGATCCGACGCGGATGATGCGGCAAGCCCCGATGCCCGAGGCCGTCAAGAAGGTCTTCGAAGAAAAACACGGCTTCAGCAACTACTATTTCAACAAGCTGCATCGCGGTCGAGTGTGGCAGAACTGGAGCAAGGCTTTTCCCGCAGACGATCTACAAGGCCCGTGGAAGCTCAGCGGCAAGGTGGAAGGCGGCAACGAGTTCCTTTTCACCCTGACGGACGCGGACGCCGTGCTCAAACTGCCGACGCTCCAGTCGCAATGGGTTGCCGGCGAAAAGCTCACCGCCTCGTTGAATCCTCCGCATAGCGGCGGATTGCTATTGGCGTTGCATTTGTGGCGCCGCTTGAACATCGTCGGCCCGGAAAAATATGGCGACGTTTACTACTTGGGCACTTCGCCTCTGCCCAATCGCGAAGGGTTGTTCGATGTGTTGGTGGCCACATACCGGGAAGTAGAAACGCACTTTTACTTCGCCCCGCAGACGGGCCTGCTCACGGCACTCGAAATGTATCCCGACGAACACGATGATCCCTGCGAAATTTATTTCGACGAGTACGAGACCGTGGGCGGTCGAAAAATCCCTCGCTTGCTGACGGTCGTGTACGGCAACGACAAGTTCGCCGCATTCCGCATTTCCGAAGCGACATTTGAGAAGGCAGCTCCATGACGATCGCTCTGCCGCACATCGCCTTGAAAAACCGAATCCTAAAGGGAACCGCGAAAAACGGAAAGCGGTTCAAATGGGGACTGTGCGCAATCGGCCGCTTTGCTTTGTCCGCGGCTGCTTCCGCAATTCGTTGGAACCATTTGCCCGCATGCTTCGCGCTGGTGATGGTCCTTTTTGCCGTTGAGCACACAGCGGCCGCCGATCTTCATCAAACGATCGTTCAAGCCCAAAAAAAGGTCGTCAAGCTTTACGGGGCCGGCGGTTTGCGCGGGCTCGAAGCGTGGCAAACCGGATTCTTGATCTCGGACGACGGATTCATTCTGACGGTGTGGAGCTATGTGCTTGACGCCGATCGCATTACGGCAGTGCTCGACGACGGCCGTCGCTTCGACGCTCGGCTCGTCGGCGCCGATCCCAGCCTGGAGATCGCGGTCCTGAAGATCGAGGGCGACGGTCTGCCGGCGTTCGACTTGGCCAAGGCCGTCACGGTTGAGCCCGGGGCTCGCGTGGTCGCATTGAGCAATGTCTTCGGTGTGGCACAAGGGAACGAATCGGCCACCGCTCAAGCCGGTGTGGTTACGGCCGTCACGCACCTGGCGGCGCGGCGCGGCGTCTTCGAAACACCCTATCGCGGACCAGTGTATGTGCTTGATGCCGTCACAAATAACCCCGGGGCCGCCGGCGGAGCGATCATCAACTATCGCGGTCAGTTGGTGGCGATGATCGGCAAGGAATTGAAGAACTCGCTGAACAACACTTGGCTGAACTACGCGGTGCCGATCGGCGAGTTGCGCAAATCGGTCGAAGAGATCCGCGCCGGCAAGTTTGTGACGCGACAGCCGAGCGAAACGGAAAAGAAACCCGCTCGTGCCCATACGCTGGCCGGCTTGGGCGTGCTCTTGGTGCCCGATGTCCTTGAACGAACGCCGCCCTTTGTCGATCACGTTCAGGAACAGTCGCCGGCGGCGCGGGCCGGGCTTCAGCCCGACGATCTGATCGTTCTGGTCGGCGACCGCCTGATTCAATCGATTAAGAATCTGCATTCCGAATTGGAGTATATCGACCACGAAGATCCCGTGAAACTGACGGTGATCCGCGGGCATGAACTGCTCGAAATCGTAATCGCCCCTGAGGATCGCGGTAAGCCGTGATTACCGGCAAGCCTTTGCAACGGAAGGCGACACGTGAAATAGATGCAGATAGAACCCGAATGTAAGGCAGCGCGATGCCGATCTCAACGGAGCGAACATTTCGGGGCCTGGCGATGCGATCCGCGTTCAGTTGAATGCCGTTTCATTCCTTATTGCGACCAAATTGCGTCGAGAACGACTTCCCATGAATCGCACCTCTTTTCGTTTCCGAGTACTTGCCTTCACCCTTGCGCGCTCGGTTCGCGCCGCGTTTGCCGATTGCGCCGCACGGCCGCTGTGGCATTTGAGCCTGTTGAGCGCCGTGCTCGTAGCCGCGATGGCGCCCTGGGGGGCTTCAGTTGCGGCTGCCGAGCCTTCGACTCCGTCGGCCGACATCGAAGAGAGACATGATTCGGCCTTCCAAGCGGCAGCGGCCCGGGTAGCTTCTGCCGTCGTCCGCATCGAAACGGTCGGCGGCTTGGAACGGGTGAACGAGGTGTTGTTCGGCACGGGACCGACCACCGGCCTGATCGTCGATCCCCGAGGCTACATCGTCTCAAGCGCCTTCAACTTCAGCAATAAGCCGACCTCGATTTTGGTACGCATGCCCGATGGCAGTCGAAAGCCGGCCCAACTGGTAGCCACCGACCATAACCGCATGATCGTGCTCTTGAAGATCGAGGTTGACAAGCCGCTTCCCGTCGCCGACACCGTCCCGGAGAAGGATATTCGCGTCGGCCAATGGGCAATTGCCGTCGGGCGCACCTTCGACAGCGACAAGCCGAACCTGAGCGTCGGAATCGTCAGCGCCCGAGAGCGGATTTGGGGCAAGGCGATTCAAACCGATGCCAAGGTCTCGCCGAACAACTACGGCGGGCCGTTGGTCGATATCCGCGGGCGCGTCATGGGCGTGCTCGTGCCGCTCTCGCCGCAGGCCGGCAGCGAAGTGGCCGGCGTGGAATGGTACGATTCGGGCATCGGCTTTGCGGTTCCCATCGAATCGATTCTCCAAGTATTGCCGCGACTCATCAAGGGCGAAGACCTGAAGCCAGGGCTAGCGGGAATCAACCTCGGCAGTAATCTCTACACCGGCGATGCCGTGTTGGGACCAGTGCAGCCCAACTCGCCGGCGGCCGAGGCCGGCCTAACCCCGGGAGACAGGATCGTCGAAATCGACGGCCGTCCCGTTAAGCGAGCGGCCGATGTCAAGATGGCGATTTCGCGCCGCTATGCGGGCGACAAGCTCTCGCTTGTCGTCGATCGGAAAGGCCGGCGGATCGATGTCAGTCTTGTTCTCGTTGACAAGCTCGAACCGTTTCAACATGCGTTTCTCGGAGTGTTGCCGATGCGCGACGGTTCTCGCAACGGCACGCCCATCCGCTACGTGTTCCCCGACAGCCCGGCGGCCAAGGCCGGTCTGAAAAGCGGAGATGTCATCTTGGGCGCTGCGGGTAAGCCGACCAAGGGCGCCGATGAACTGCGAGAAGAACTGGGCGCACTGAAACTGGGAACGAAGGTCGAGCTGCAAATCCGCCGCGATGGTCGCGACCTGACTGTTGCCGCCGAACTGGCCCCGATCCCCGATCAACTGCCCACCGAGGATTTTCCGGCCGCGCGAAAGCGTCAGGGGGCTTCCGAAGGTCGGCCCGCGGTAGGCAAAATAACCCTTCGGATTCCCGAAGTGGCCGGCGAGACAACTGCTTACGTCCCCGAGTCGTACGATCCGGCGTTCAGTTACGGCGTGTGCGTGTGGATTCACGGAGCCGGCGGATTCGACGAGCAACAGCTTTTCGAGCTTTGGCGGCCCATTTGCGATCGCTACGACCTGATCTTCATCGCTCCCAAGTCGGCCGATCCGCAGCGATGGACGCCGATGGATCTGAACTTGGTGGGCAAACTGTGCGAGCAATTGGCCGAGACCTACAACGTTAGTGCCACGCGATTCGCCGTCTGCGGATTACGCGAGGGCAGCTCGATGGCGTGGACTGCCGCACAGCGGTTGAATGATCGCGTTCGCGCGGCGATTCTGATCGAAGGCCTTCCGATGGGCCCAGCGCCCGAGGTCGATCCGCTCCATCGCTTTGCCGCGATGATCGTTTCGGCAGGCAAGCCGGGACAGAATCGGCCCTTGGAGCAGGCCATTTCGGCGCTGCGTGCGCGCAAAATACCGGTAACAGTTTGGTCGCTCGGCGAGCAATCGCGCGCATTGACGGCCGACGATTGCCGCGCTGTCGCTCGCTGGATCGACTCGCTCGATCGGATTTGAGCCTTTGGATCAAAGCCTCTTCGGAAATAATCCCGTTATTTTCCGCAGCAAGGCGAATCCGGCCGTGCGAATTGTTGCTGACTTCGGATGCTCCGCCGTTTTTTTGGCGTACAACGTTCCGCGAACGGTGATCTCTGTCACCGCTCGCATTCAATTGAACAGCTCCGCACAATGGTTAAAGCGGTCGCGGGCGCAGCGAAGCGGCCCTCTTGCGTGCATTTCCCGTCGAACCGCTTCTTCCTTTTTCGGAGTTTTCTTTCGGCAATTTGAGTTGGCGATCCTGCGCTCAATTGGAAGAAGGCGATTGACTGCCGTGCGACCAGGGCAGTTTGATTTCGGGCAAGCGAGTGATCCTCGGGCCGGAAAGGCCATTGGTCATTCCCGATGTGGGGGCAACGGTCGCTCCGCCGATCGGTGTAGCTCCCAAGCCGCTGGTCAGTCCGGAAGGCGGCGGAGGTGGTGGAGTTGCCGGCGGTGACGAAGCCGCCACCGGCGATGAAGAAGCGGGCGATGGCGAATCTTGAGACTCTTTTTTCGCGGTTTCGGCCTTGTTCGCGCGATGCTGAGCGGCCAGTTCCGCCGGCTCGCAGAACAGTGCCTCTTGAGTTACCGGCAACGTCGAACGCGGACCTGTATGCGATCGATTCAAGTCGAGCAGCGCCGGCACGTTGTGCCCGGCGAAGCGAGTGCCCGAGTGAATCGATCCGCGTTGGAAGGGGCCGGCGCCGAACACCCACAGATCGCGCGCCTTGCTTTCGACGGGGATGGTGCCCGACTGCCAAACGGCCTGGCTAGTTCGGCGGTCGTAGGCAAAGGCCGCGATTTTCGCCACGGCGCGCTGATCCGTGCGCTTGGCCAGCGGCAACTCGGGGATGATTTGGGCCCCGGCGCCCGGCGTCGAGGCGGGCAACGTAGTGGCCGGAATGCCGAAAAGCAGCTCGTGCCGATCGGTTCCCACCGTACCCGCCCTCAGCTCGACCACGAAGTCCGCTTCTTCGGGCTTGTCTTTCAAGATGCACTCGCTGGCAATCAACCGTTGCCGCACCGAGCTAATCAGATACGCCGAATCGAGCGACTGTTTCACCGGCCCGGCATCGAGATAGACGGTGCAGCCGGCGAACATGCTGAAGTCGAGCTGGCTGACGGCCCGATCCATAGCGTCCGAAAGCAGCAACTGTTCCGTGGCGGTCCGCGCGGTGTCCGACCACCGAGTTGTTCCGCATCCGACGGCCGCCGCCAATGCCAATGCAATCACGGCACCCCAAGATCGGACGCAAAACAAGTGATAGGAATAGCTATCGCGTTGCATCTCTGGCGTGTCGCTCGATGATCTCATTGAACCCAGACGAATCAACAGCAATCGAAGCGGGAACAACGCGCAGTCAGCCGCATCGCCTTTCGAGCGGCCGTCCTTCGAACGGCGAGAATCTGCTCCTCCTTCGCGCGCTCGCAACCAAATGGTTCCCCGCAATTGCCCGATCGGCCGGTGGCTCGGCAAAGCGTCTCTCCGGCATGAGGTCCTCGTTTGAACCGCTTTCCGACTTTCGCCGTTTTTCTTGGGCAATTCTTCAACTGAAGACGATTCATTTCGGAATGCAAAGAGTGCTTGGGGAAGGATTGGAACACGAGCGCGTTACTCGGGAGCAATCGCAAGTCGGCGGCGGATTATAGCAACGAGCCGGTATTTTCCCAATAGCTCTTATTTGATTCGCAAAACGTTTTCAGATAAAGCGTTACGACGCACGACCTTCTTGTCTCAGGCAGTGCGGCGCGACCGTCGGGCTGCACGGCCGCGATGGGGCAACCGAAAATGCGGTTCGCGCACGCCGGTGCCTGCCGCCCCGCGGCGACCACATTGCCTTGCGCGCGTGAGCGTCTTTCGCCGGCGGCGGTCTGCCGCCTTTCGTCGGCCGTGTCTCCGCAGACAACTGGCCTTGACCTTCGGAACGCATCGGGCGACATTACCGCTGATCATGCGAATCCTTACGCGATACATTCTCGGCGAACTCACCAAGATCTTCTTGGTTTGTCTTTTCGGGCTGACGATGCTGATGATCGTCGTCGGCGTGGTCCGCGAGGCTGCGCAGCAGCAGTTGCCGGCGTCGCAGATCGCGCGGCTGATTCCCTTCATCTTGCCCGACGCTCTGCGCGTCGCCGTTCCGGTCACGCTCTTGTTGGCCGCCACGAGCGTCTATGGACGGATGTCGGGCGCCAACGAGATAATTGCCGCCAAGTCGCTCGGGATTTCGCCGATGGTCTTTCTCACCCCGACCTTATTCATGGCGGCCCTGGCCAGCTTGGCCACAGTGTATCTCAACGACTTGGCCGTCTCATGGGGGCGCGACGGCGCCCGCCGCGTCGTCTTGGAGGCCGTGGAAGAAATCGTTTACGGAATGCTCCGCGCTCAAAAGGGGTACAGCACCCAAAGCCTGGCAATCGCGGTCCGCCGGGTCGAAGGACGGCGCTTGATCGGCCCGAATGTGAGCATCGGCGGAAGCGAGGGGACGCCCGCCATGACGATCGACGCCGACGAGGCGGAAATTCGCGCCGATCTGAAAAAAGGCGTGCTGAAGATCATTTTGCTCAATAGCACGTTCGATATCGAGGGAAAAGCCAAGTTCCAAATCCCTGACGCTTGGGAACAGGAGATTCCGTTGCAAGACGCAAGCCGCACCAACGCGGCCGCAAAACGAATTCCCTCTTGGCTTTCTCTCAACGAAATCCCCGAAGAAGAACTGCGGCAGCGCGACATGCTCCGACGTTTAGAACAGGAAGATGCCGCGCGCGCCGCCTATCAAATGCTCTCCGGCGACTTCTCCGGGCTGGCCGACGAAAGTTGGCGGCAACGGCGTGCGCGAATTGAAGGCGAATACAACCATCTGCATCGCTTGCTCACCGAACCGCATCGGCGTTGGTCGGCAGGCTTCAGTTGTCTTTTCTTCGTTTGGGTCGGTGCGCCAATGGCAATCCGCCTGAAAAACCGCGACATCTTGACGAGCTTCTTCCTCTGCTTCCTGCCGATCCTCGTCGTGTACTACCCGTTGTTGGCCTACGGAGTTGAGGGAGCCAAAAACGGCACGTTGCCTCCGTACGCTGTTTGGGCGGGCAACGCACTATTGGGGCTCTGGGGCTGGTGGCTCTTGCGGCGCGTGCTCCGCTACTGATCTGCGCTGCCGCCGACCATTCCGCCCATCTTTCGGATTGAGCTTCCGGCGTCCGTCGCTCCGCACCACTTTCCGCAGTGCGTCCGTCAGGGTTATTGCGCGCTCATCACGAAGATCGCCACGTCGGCCAATAGATTCGCGTTTTCGAACACTTGCCGCCGTTGCTGTGTATCAATCGCCACGCATTGATGGACGCGGATCGACCGTTCTCGGCAAAACTCCTCGAAGTCGGCAATAGAAAGGAACCGCACATCGGGCGAATTGTACCAATAGTAGCCTTGCATCGGCAAAACACGCGGAGCGCGGCCCGCTTCGGCCAACTGTCGCCGCAACGGCTCGTGCGCGAAATTGGGAAAGCTGACAATCGCCCGCTTCCCCACGCGAAGCATTTCCGCCACCAAGCGTTCTACATCGCGCACGGCCTGAAGCGTTTGAGAAAGGACGACGACGTCAAACTGCGCGTCGTCAAAGGCCTGCAATCCGTCGTTCAGGTCGGCATGCACGACATCGAGGCCGCGCCGCACGCACGCCAAAATCGCTTTTTCGTCGAGTTCGATCCCAACCAGCCGCCGATGACCTCGAGCTGCCAAACGAGCGAGCAGCCCGCCGGTGCCGCACCCCAAGTCGAGCACCGCGGCATCTTCCGGGATCAGATTGAGAATCAGATCATAGTCGAGCCGCCGATGATGAAACATGCTTTGCTCGACTGAGACATTGCCGTTTTCCGCGGCAGCGCCCGACTGCATGTTTCCTTCGATTGCGCCCGCGGAAATCGGATCGGTGATCGACGCAGCGGCCGATGAAGATGCCGCGGCGACTCCGCCGCCGGCGTTGGAGCAGGCCGACGCCGCTGATGCCTCCACGGCATCGCCGTTGAAAACGAACGTTCCCGCAGCGGCATCGATGTTCTCCAAAAAGGCCTGCACAAGCCCGCCGTACAACGGAAGCTCGTTGGGCAGCAAGAACGCGTCGTGGCCGCATTCGCTGCGCACATTGCAATAGCTGACGCGCTGGTTGTTCCTCAGAAGCGCATGGACCATCTGCTGCGATTGAAACGGCGGAAAGAGCCAATCGCTCGTGTAGCTTAGCAACAGCCAGCGGCATCGCGAAGGGCGGAACGATTCCGCCAACCGTTCCGGCGAGCTTCCCAGATCGAATAGGTCCATCGCCATTGTCAGGGCGATGTAACTGTTCGCGTCGAACCGCTCGACGAACTTGTCTCCCTGATGAGCCAGATACGACCCCACGGAAAACCGCGTTTCGAATTGCGTTTGCAGATGCCGCGGCTGCAAGCGATGAGCATCGAACTTCTGCATCATCGACTCGCGCGACAAGTACGTGATGTGCCCGAGCATGCGTGCGATCGCCAAGCCGTCCGCCGGCGTTTTGCCCGTCTCGTAATATCGGCCGTCGGCAAAATCGGGATCGCTGCGAATCGCATTGCGGCCGACGATGTCGAACGCGAGGGCCTGGCTCGTCAGCCTTGGCGAGGTTGCGATGGCGACGATGCCGCGCACCGCATCGCTGTGACGCACCCCCCACGTCAGCGCCATGTGCCCACCGAGCGAACCGCCGACCACGGCCCTCAGGCGGTCGATGCCCAAATGCTCGACAAGCATCCGCTGCACCTGCACGATGTCGCCGACCGTGATCAGCGGGAACTCGCTGCCGTAGCGGCGACCGGTGCGCGGGTTCACGCTGTTCGGCCCCGTGCTGCCCCGACAACCGCCGAGAATGTTCGGACAGATGACGAACCAGCGGTTCGTATCGATCGGCTTGCCCGGGCCGACCATAATATCCCACCAGCCGGGCAAGTCGTCCTCGCCGTGCCTTGCGACGTGCGAATCGCCCGACAGCGCGTGACAAATCAACACCGCATTGTCGCGGGCCGAATTCAACTCTCCGTAGGTCTCGTAGGCCACCGTCACTTCCGGCAATTCGCCGCCGTGTTCCAACGTCAGCGGTTTTTGGAACGTCACCGATTGCGCAAACCGCAACGGTTCCGCCGTGCGCACTGCATCGCTGCTGTCGAATAGATCCGTCATACCCACTTTCAAGCAATAGCAAGTCCGTTTTCGCCAGCCCGCCCGAAAATACGCCAAAGTCCTCCGGCCGGCAACGACCGTGTCTGGAAACGATGTCGAAACCGATATCTTCTCACATTCGCGTCGAAAGAACTACCGCGGTTGCGGCCGATAACGGTCAATTGCCGACCGCGGCCGCTCGCAGCGCCTGGTCGAGATCGGCGATGATGTCTTCGACATCCTCCAATCCGACGCTCACGCGAATGTAGTCGTCGCTCACGCCGGCAGCCTGCAGCTCCTCGGTAGTCTGTTGGCTGTGGGTCGTGCTGGCCGGGTGAATAACCAACGTTTTCGCATCGCCGATGTTGGCCAAATGCGAGGCCAACTGACAGGCTTCGATGAACCGTTTGCCGGCCTCGCGGCCGCCCCGAATGCCGAAGCCCAGAATAGCACCCACCCCCGAAGGAAGGTATTTCTCGGCCAGTTTGCGGCTGGGGTGATCGGGCAACCCCGGATAGTTCACCCAATGCACGGCCGGATGCGATGCCAAGAACTCGGCCACCTTCTGAGCATTGCGGCAGTGAGCCGGCATTCTCAGGTGCAACGTTTCGAGCCCTTGCAAGAACAAGAATGCGTTGAACGGGCTGAGCGCCCCGCCCAAATCGCGCAACCAGTGCGTTCGGCAGGTGATAATGTAGCAAAGCGGGCCGAGCGCCTCGTGAAACACCAGGCCGTGGTAGGCCGGGTCGGGCCGAGTGAACTGCGGCCACTTGTCAGGCTCGGCCGACCAATCGAACTTTCCGCTATCGATGATCACGCCCCCGATGCTTGTTCCATGACCGCCGATGAACTTCGTCGCGCTGTACACGGCGATGTCGATGCCGTGGTCGAACGGTCGGAAGAGAACGGGCGTGAGAACCGTGTTGTCGCACACCACCGGCAGTCCGGCCGCGTGCGCCGCCTCGGCAATCGCGCGATAGTCGAGCACATCATTCTTGGGGTTGGCAAGCGACTCGATATACACCGCGCGGGTATTCGGCCGAATGGCCTTCGCGATATTGCTCGGTTCGGTCGCATCGACAAAGGTTACATCGATTCCCAACCGACGGAACGTTTGCCCCAACAGCGTAATGGTGCCGCCGTACAAAGCCGCCGCAGAGACGATATGTCCGCCGGCGTGAACAAGGTTCAGCAGCGCGACGGTGATCGCTTGTTGCCCGCTCGACAGCGCCAACGCCCCGATCCCGCCTTCGAGAGCCGCCATCCGCTGTTCGAAGACATCGGTCGTGGGATTCATCAAACGCGTGTAGATCCAGCCGAGTTCCTTCAACGCAAACAGATTTGCCGCATGCTCCGCACTGCGAAAAACGTAACTGGTTGTTTGATGAATCGGCATGGCGCGCGACCCAGTTGTCGGATCAGGCGATTGGCCGGCATGCAGTGCCAACGTGCCAAGCCCATAACTGCGTTTCGGATCAAGCGGCATAATCGAACCTCGTTAGAAAACGGTGTTACTCATCAAAGTTCAAGCGGCGAACGGCACTCGGCCATCGCCCGAAACATCCGCTACCGGCCAACAGCGAACCGGCCGCCCACAGCACGCATCGGATGCGCCGCCGACCGCGCAGTAGATGATCGTCGGCAGACGATTGCACGCTTTGGTACGACAGCCGGTTAACGGTCCTTCTGAACGGCCTCGATCTGTTGGACGGCCGCATACGCCTGCCGAAGCAATGCCGGGCTCTTCGACTCCCGAGCCGCCCCCTGTGCGATTTGGGCCAACTTCAATGCCTCATCCCATCGCTTGGCGGCGCACGCCCGTTGGCACTCCGCCAACGCCTTGCGCGCCACTTCGCTATGCTGCGCCAGGGCCTTGGCGGCCTCGGCTTGCTGCTGAAGCTCGGCGATCGTCGAAGCGAAATCTGCCGCAACCGGAGGCTTCTCCGCACTCGGTCGGGTCCCGCCGTCATTGCTGCTCCCGCTGTTGCTCACACTGCTTCCCGGACTGATCGCACTCTGACGGGGCACATCAAGCTCCGCCAGCACGTCGGCCCCGAGCTTGCCTGCCTGCTCCCAAAGCTGCCGTGCCTTCGCGCGATCGCCATCGCGATCCATCGCATGAAACGCCCCATACAAAGCGTTCCATGTGGGATCCGACTTGAATCGCTGTTCTGCGATGGCCGTAATCAGTTTGATCGGCATATCGGGCGTGCCCACGCCGTAGCGTCTCATCTGTCCGGCCGCCTTGACAAGCACATGTTGATCGTCGGCCTCCACAATCGAGATGAACGTGTTGCCGATCGGCATTTCCGTACCGTCGAGCTTCGGCATCACATCACGGATGCTCTTCCAAAAACCATCGAGGTGCGCCTCCAACTGTTCGAGCCGCTGCAATTCTTTCCGGTCGTCGGCCGATTGCGCCAACGACGCGGCGACCGACAGCGCCTTCTTGGCGTCGGCGTATTCGCGCTCGGCCATCGCCACGCGTGCCTCGCCGAGCGCTTTCCGAAACGCCGCGCGTTTTTGCGGATCGTCGCCCGTCGGCGGCGCGCCGGTTGGGCGGCCCCCGTTGCCCGGCGCTGCGGAAGGCGGCGGATCGTCGGGCCGGCTGTTCTTCAAGCCCGAGGGGCCGGCACCGCCGGCAGTACCTCTTGGTTGAGCCGGTTCTTCCGAAGGCGCCGAGACGGGCACCGCCTTCGCCGGCGAACCATTGTCACTTTTGTCGCTTTTCGAGCCTCGGGCCGTCGCCACCGGCCCCGAGCCGTTCTTGCTCGTCGCCCGATGATTGGTTTCCGTTGGCTCGGCCGGCTTTGCGGCGTTGTCAGTTCGCCTGTTGCCGTTCTCCGCTCGCGCGAACTCGGTTTTCTTGCCGTCGAGATCGCGCGGTGCAGCCTCGTCGTTCAATTTGTTGTAAAGCATGACCGAGAGCACACCCAACGTCACCAGCAAGATGCCGACAACGCTCCAGCGCAACACCGCAAATAGTCCTGCAGACGACCGCGCAGCCCGAGATACGGTTTGTTTGGCGGAACTCGCTGGATTAGCGGCGCCAACGCTCGCAGGCAGACTGGGCATGGAATTGGGCACCGGCGTTGGTGACTGCGGCATCACACCGCCAAGCGGTGCGGCGGCCGACGCGGCTTGCTGGAACACAACGGCCGGCTGCGCTGCTCCGGGGAAAGGCGGCAACCCAAAGCCGCCGCCATCCGCGGCCGCTTGGGGCAACGGAAGAGAAGTCGGGGCAGTCGTCCCGTTCGCAACCGTTTGTCCGTTCGGCCATTTGATTGCCGGATCGGCAACGGCGGTGGCGGCCATTGAGGCCCCGGCCAGCCCCCCTGGCCCCGGCCAAGGCGGCAGAGCGGTGGCAACGGGCACCAGCGGCGGAGGATCGGCCGTCCCGTTGGCGGAAACCGTCGTTGCCGGTTGAGAGTAGCCGACCGGAAAGGGTACTCGCACGCCTTGTCCACCGGGCGACTCGCCCGCAGCGACAAACGGCGGCACGGCTGCCGCTACTGGCAGCGGCATCGCCAAATTACCAACCGCTGGCGCGAACGGTTCGCTGGACTGTAGTGACGCAACACGGGCCGCGATAGCTGCGTCGTACACGGCCCTAGAGTGCGGGTCGGTCAGGCATCGCTTAGCCTCCGCGATCTCGTCAATCAGTCGACTCCAAACGGTGGCCCACTCGCCCGGGCGAACCTGTCGAAGACGCGCCAACTGCATGTCGGCCGCACGGGAGATCGCCGCCGTGTCTCGCTCGGTCGGAAGCAGCCCCAGCAGACTGTAGAAATCCGGCGGACGCGGCCCCTCTGCGATTCCAAGCCACTGAGAATAGGGGTCAAAAGTCGTTGACACAGACAGACTCTACCTTCTTCCGAGTTCCTGACGCCGCGCGTTCCCGTTGCGGCAGACAGACGCAAAACCACCTGCACGGGCAGGCCGTCCAAATACTTCCAAACAAGTGCGAAAGCGCCCGCGGACGCAGCGAAGCGGTCGATTGCATGTTATCCCGTTTGAACCGCTTTGCGTTTATCGCGAGCTCACTTCGACATGTCGAAGGCGATCACCGCCCCTCGTTCCGGGATCGATCAAACGGACCTCTCGCCGGCACGTTCGAAACCACTACTGCGCTCACTCGCCGACCGAAAATCGCAGCCGGATGGTTGGAATTATCCAGCGCAGCGCCAACGAGCCGTTTGCGTTGTAGCCCCCGACGCATGCGAGCGCCAACCGGCTAATCTTTCTATTATGTCATCCGCAAACGAAAATGAAAACGGGGAACCGCCCCCTCATCGGGCGGCAGGGCGGGCAGCCAGTGCGGCGATTCGCTCCATCAGCTCGCGTGCGAGAAGCTCGCGCACACTGCGGTCGTCCGATTGCCCGTAGTATTCGCTCAGATCCCACGGTTGTCCGACCACCAAGCGAACGCGGGCGGGCGTCAGTAGCGGGCTCCATACCGTTCCGCGATAGGGCGAACCTTCGATATAGCACGGGATGATCGGCACCCGCGCGTTCAACGCCACGACGATGGCCCCCGGGCGTGGCGGCAGCAGCAGCTCGGCGGTCGTGTTGATTCGCCCTTCGGGAAAAATCCCGATCAATCCGCCTTGGGCCGCCAACCGAATTGCCTGTTTGGTCGCCGCCGTATCGATTCCGCCGCGATTGGTCGGAATTACCTCGCAAATCCGAAGGAACCAGCCGAAGGCTTTCGATTCGCAATACTCGCGTGCGACCATCCAGTGGACAACCCGCGGGATCAGCGTTTCGATAAAGCTCGGATCAATCGACGACCGGTGATTCGCGGCGATCACGGCGCCGCGATCCTTCGGCAGAACAAGCCGGCCGTCAATCCGAACGCGCCACCAGATGCGTGCGACCAGATAATTAAACCACCAAAGAACCGCCTGAGACCATCGAAGCGGCAATGCAGCCACGCGGCGCACGGCCGCCAGAACAATCGTCGCCGCCAGAACGGCCGCCAAACACACTGCTACATGTTCCATAAGCCTCGGTCGTCCGTCACACGCAACGTAGCCCGACGCCCCCGTCGAACATCATACGCGACGATAACCTCCAAGGCACGCCTCCCGGCTGATAAGTTCGTCGGCCGATCGCACCGCAGCTCTTCGGTTCAAAGCGCGAAGAACCATGCACCGGCATCGCATCGACGGCGGTCCGGAGAAGATCGACTGGGGCAAAAGCCCCGCCGAGAGCCCCGCGAAACGGCCGAATGATTATCACCCTCGATGGAACCGCTTCGCGCTTTCGATGGTTCATTCAGCGCAAATGTACGGCAGCGCGTATTGCCGCCCAACGCGCGAATGATCGCGGCAGAGCATCGGGATGAGCCGGAATCCATCCGGGCGCGGTTCAAACGGTCCAACGAAACGAATCGCAGTGAACCGATCGGCCTGCGGCATCGGGTTCGATCAAGCGATCGAATGAAGCAAGCCGCCAACTGAGCCCATCAGCCCGCCAAACGACGGTAGGGCTGCTGCGCGTCGGCGGCCGAGGGACGGTACCGACACTGCATCAAATAGGCGTCTTCGGGCGTATCGATGTAGAAATCGTGCAGAATCGAAACCGCGCGGAATCCGTTCTCTCGGAAGAAGAGTTGGGCCGCAAGGTTCGTTTCGCGCACCGCCAATACGATTCGATTCCGGCGTTGCGAGGAGAGCTTGCCGATCAACTTGGCGATCATTTGCGAGCCGACACGATGCCGCCGAAACTCGGGTGCCACGGCGAAATTGAGAACGTGGATTCGGGTGCGGTGCAGCTCGTACACCATAAATCCGACGATCTGACCCTGGTGTTCCGCCACCATTCCCACGCAGTTCCGTTGCCGCAGGCAATGGTGAAATTCATCGTCGCTCCACGGATACTCGAAACTCTGCCGTTCGATCTCCAAAACCTCCGGCATGTCGCGGCGGATCATCCAGCGGATATGAACGCTCACTTCCGGCTTCGATTGGCACTGCATGTCGGCCTCCTTCCGTGTCGGCCCAGCAATCGAGACAACGCACGCCCGTCTTCGCACCACCAATCGCGAGCATCCCGCTCGCTGTGCCGGCTGGGGGCTGGTAGCCCCGCAGCGACAACGGCGGTAGATTATCAAATTCCCCGCAGTGAGCCAAGACGAAAAGATCGCCTTTTTGACGGGACATTTTCCTCCCCCATTCAAACGCCCATCAGCCGACGTGCATCGGTCGCCGGCTCATGTGCTGGGGTGACAAGGCCCGCCGAGCAACAGGCAGCAGGCCGACGAAAAACAGGCTCTCGGAAGAAGGCGGCCGCATCGTCTCTTTCAGAACGGAAACCGTCCAATGATCGCCTGCGTGCAACGAGTGTCGCGTGCCCGGGTCGTCGTCGAAGGCAAGACAATCGCCCAAATCGAACAAGGGCTTCTCGTCTTGCTCGGCGTGGCGGAAGACGACACGCCCGCCGACTGCGAGCGATTGGCCGCAAAGGTCGCGGGCTTACGCATCTTCGACGACGCCCAGGGGAAGATGAACCTCGCGCCGGCCGAGGTCGGCGGAGCGGTTCTCGTCGTCAGCCAGTTCACCCTGTTGGGCGATTGCCGCCGCGGCCGTCGCCCCGACTTTTTCGCCGCCGCTAAGCCCGAGGCTGCCGAGCCGCTGTGTCAGCTTTTTTGCGAAGGCGTTCGTCGCGCCGGGCTGCCAGTGGTTACCGGACGGTTTCGCGCTCACATGCAGGTCGAATTGATCAACGACGGGCCGGTAACGCTCATTCTCGATACGGCCGACTGGAAGCAAGGATAGCCGAAAAGCCGACTGTTTGCCGGTGGACGTTGCGCGGCTTCGTCAGCGCCAAAGCGGGGACGGCGGCGGCGAAGGATCGGTCGCCACACGCCCCACCGTTTCCGCTTTTCGGCCGGTCAACTGCCGTGCCTGATCGCTGAGCATCGTCGAAACATCGCTCTGCATCAACACCAAGGCCGTTACGACAGCCAGCTTGCCGAAGGCCGAGACGTTCGGCCACCAACCGCGGCCGAAGAACTTCAATGCCGTGCCGAACGAGCTTTTGAAATGCCACCGCCCGCGATACCAGCGCACCGCCCAAATCTCATCAAGGACCAGATGTGAAAGGTAGCCGAGAGCGAAGCCGCCGGCCTTGAACGCCCGAATTCCCACCGTTTCGCCCGAGGCGAGGAGGAATGCCAATTGGCCTGCAATCAGCACGGCCGGGATGCTGTGGAACATTCCTCGATGCACCGTATAGAGCTTCAGTAACTCAGCTAGGCCGAACCGAATCAGCAGGTACAAGCCGGCGGCGGCAAGAATAATCGACTCGTAACCGAATCCCTGCTCGCGGAAGTGGGGCACGAGCATCATCGGAACGACAGCGGCCGCAAAGGCCATGCTTTCCCGCAGCGGCACGCCCGGCCCGCTGTCCAAATCGGGGCCCATTCCCGCCACACTGCACAGGCCGGCAGCCAGCAAGCAGGTTGGCAAAGGCATTTCGCCCAGCGCGAACCCGGCCGCCCCGTACCCGATTCCCGTCAACGTGCTTACCGTCAGATGCGTGCGATAACCTGCCATCGTGCCTTCCTTGGCCGAAACGCAACTCTTTCGACCCGCGTTCCATCCCCGAA
Organism: uncultured Planctomycetaceae bacterium; assembly: GCA_964631235.1. GTDB lineage: Bacteria > Planctomycetota > Planctomycetia > Pirellulales > Thermoguttaceae > JARKPK01. The sequence continues at coordinate 31,123 of CAZVZX010000004.1, forward strand.
CACAGGGCGGCAGGGCCGCCGACCAACCGGTGCTTCCGCACCAACTTGAGAACCCGCTCCCGTTGGTCGCTAGAGTCCCTGCCAGAAAAATAACAACTCCCGGGCCAACAACACAGGGCGGCAGGGCCGCCGACCAACCGGTGCTTCCGCACCAGCTTGAGAACCCGCTCCCGTTGGTCGCCGGGGTTCTTGCCGCGAGAGCCACAACCCCGGACTAAGCAATGCGGTTCGCCGCCTTCACCAACGCCGCACCATTACACAGTCTCGCCAAACACAATCGTTAGAACCATACCCAATCCCACAGAGCGGGCAAAGGCCAATTCAGCGGCAACATTGGGCAATCAAGCCCGGCGCCGAGCGCGCCCGGTTGGCAATAAGCCATTGCCAGAAAAGATGTTACAACTTGCATCAAAGGGTGCGCGATCGCAATCGGCCGGCTGTCTGCGCTTGTGTTTCGCTCGCCAACGCGAGCAACCTGCTCTGCGCGGAGTTCTTTAAGCTGCAAAAGCAAGTCGCCTAACGGGCGACCGGGTCGGTCATTCCACCGGGCGGGCGATGATCCGGTCGAGGCCGAACATGTATGCCTTGACCGCCTGCGGATTGGCTCCGACGATTTCCACCGTCAGCTTGTGCGGTCCGGCCTTCAAGACGTGCTTGCCCAAGGGGACCGGACCTGTGGGAATGACTTCGGCATGGAACAGATCGATCGGTTCGCCGAGCTTCGTGCCGTCTAAGTAAAACTGCACGATGCCGTAGTCGCGGGCTTTGGTCAGCGTAACCGCGAGTTCGTAGGAGCCTGTCTTCTCCACCGGGAACACCAAAGTCAGTTTGTCGCCCGGTTTCGCCTTGGTCCACCAGATTTGATCGTTGTTGCTCCAGCGATCAGCGCCGAAATGGGCCATCTTCTGAACCTGCACGCTGCCCGGCGGCGTGCCTTCGATCGTGATTCCGCCCTCGGCTTTGAAGGGCGGCACGATGCAGTATCCCCAGCGATCGGTCGCCGGAACATCGTCGAACGGGTTCTCTCCGTCGGCCGAGAGATACCAGCAAACCGTGCAGGCGTAGAGCGTCGGTCGATCGTTGGGAAAATACTTCTCAATCACGGCCTCGAACGAGCGTTGGAACGGGATGTTGTCGCCGATATGCCATCGCAAAACCGATTGATGCCCGGCGTTGTTCTCCGTCATCGACTGGGCGTGATACGGCCGCTCGAATCGTCCCGGATGACACCACGCATAACCGAAATAGTCTTCGGAACCAGTGCCGATGGTGGAAGGAAACTTCTCGCCATCAACGAAGAACTTCTCATCACCCTCGCCCCACCAATCCCCCCGCGGGTTCCAAACGTGCAACATCACCCCGCAAAATCGTCCGCGGCCCGAGGTGCGAAGCATCGTCCAATCGGGAAAGCGGTCGGGCGGCAAGGGAAACACATCGCGATGCCAGCGGCAATGAAAATATCCCAGTTGCTCCATGGGACGGGTCAACGGCGCGTGTTCGATCGACAAGGTGAATGTGTGCGCCGCCGAATCATCGTTGACCAGTTCGATCTTTGCCTTTCGGGCGAACGGCATATACCAATACGAGTATCCTTCTTGTTCGGTCATCCCGGTAATCAACGTCTTATACGGGTTCACGCCGGGCGCCGTTCCGAAGAAATCGCCCAGCGGGCACCAAACCGCGGGCTTCTGAAGATCGTCGAACGAGATTCTTAGCACGACATTCCTCAGCACGCGGCATTGCTCCGCCCGGTCCGCAAACCGCGGCCACCCAACACGAATCGCGGTAATCGCCCTTGGCCCGGTCAACTCCGCTACGGCGGTTGCGCGGCCGGGGCCGGCGGCAACGACTCGTTTCTCACTGGCCGATCCCGTGCGTTCTCCGGCCGGATCATCACCCAGCTGGCGTTGCAAAAAGTCGTTCACTTCGCGCAGTGCGGCCGCGTCTTCCGGCGACAACTGCCCGGTGAACGTCGGCACCTCCGTTCCCGGCGGGAAGGTAGTGTAAACGAAATGGTAGTATTTTCCCCAGCCTTTTTCGGCCACGATCTTGCACGATTTTCGGTACGGAATCGGGTAATAAAGGTTCTCGCCGCGCGAGCCGAGCGTCTTCATTTCGTACGAGAGCATCGGGTAGTCGAAGGGTGGATTCTTCCCCTCGAAATACTTGATGAACGGAAGATCGACCGCGGGCTGCGCCGCGCCGTCGAGAAAGATCTTCACGTGCCCTTGCTGAGCCAACGCCGACCAAATGCGCCAAATGCAGCCTGGTCCATCCATCTCGGCCAACACTTCCCAATCGCCCTCGCGGCGAATGATGCCGTTGCCGTCGCCATTGGCATCCCAGCGAACGTATTTGCCCGACTGGGGATCGAAGCGGCTGGCGCGATCGTAGCTCGACCATTGCGCGCAACGTTCGCCCTCGGCGGGCAGCACACTGAGCCGCTCCAGATCGATCATGCGTTTGACCAACATGGGATAAGTAAGCGTTTCCGCCGCCGACGCGGTCCCGCCGCGATCAACATACGCCCCACTGACAAACAGAATCGCAAGAGCAAGCACTGTCGCAAGCGATCTCATGAGGCACCTCCCAATTGCGAGACGGTTCGGCTGTTTGCGGCCGATCGTTGCACGGATGTTTTTCGAAATGTCGTATCGAACGACTGCCCCCGAGTCGGATCGGGGCCAGAGGCTCCGGCCGATCACTCGGCGCTGCCGGGCGGCTGCATCCCGCCCTCGCTGAGCAGCCGCTCGAACGCGGCCTCATCGAGCACCGGGATCCCAAGTTGGCGGGCTTTCTCCAGCTTACTCCCCGGGTTGTCGCCGGCAAGCACGAAATCTGTTTTCTTCGAAACGCTCGATGCCGCGCGGCCTCCGTGGCGGGCGATCAGTTCTTCTACTTGGTCGCGAGTGAATCGACTGAGCGTTCCCGTCACCACGATCGTTTTGCCGGAAAGCGATTGTGCCGTCTGTTTCGGCTGATCCTCCGTCATGCGGACGCCGAGCGCCTTCAGGTCGGCAACGACTGCGAGGCCCTCGTCGCTATGGAAGTAGTTGTAAACGCTTTCCGCAATGACCGGGCCGATTTCGGGCACGGCGCTCAGTTCAGCTTGATCGGCCGCGATCAACGCATCGAGCGAGCCGAAGTGACTGGCCAGCACCGCAGCCGTGCGCGTGCCGACATGCCGAATCGACAGGGCCGTAAGCAACCGCGCCAGCCCCCGTTCTTTGCTCGCCTCGATGGCGCGAAGCAAGTTGTCGGCCGACTTCTCGCCCATGCGTTCCAACGATTGCAGCTTCTCCCGCGTCAATCGGTACAAATCGCCGTAGCTGCGAACCAGGCCCGACGCCGTAAGCTGCTCGACCAGTTTCTCCCCGAGCCCTTCGATGTCCATCGCGTTTCGGCCGGCAAAGAAGCGAATCCGCTCTCGCAACTGCGCCGGGCAATTCGGGTTCGGACAGCGAATCGCTACCTCGGCCTGATCTCGGACCGTCGGCGATGCGCACTCGGGGCATCGTTCGGGAAAACGATAGGCGGGCGGTTCACCCGTGCGCAGATGTTTTTCCACGCGCACGATGTGCGGTATGATCTTGCCGGCCTTTTCGACAATCACCGTATCGCCTTCGCGAATGTCGAGCCTGGCGATCTCATCCGCGTTGTGCAAGCTGGCACGGCTGACGATCGTTCCGGCCAGTTCCACCGGCTCTAGTTCGGCCACCGGAGTCAGCGCCCCCGTCTTTCCGACCTGCACCGAGATGGCGCGCAACGTTGTCGAAGCCTCGTACTTTTCGAACTTATAGGCGATGACCCACCGCGGCGACTTCGATGTGGCCCCCAGCCGTTCGCGCTGATCGAACCGATTGACCTTCAGCACCAACCCGTCGATCTCGAAATCGAGTTCGTGCAATCGTTCGATGACGTTATTGCAATGGGCCACTGCGTCATCGAACTTTGCGAAGCCGGCCGCCCAAGGCGTGGGCGGCAATCCGAGCTGCCGAAGCTGATCGAGAAACTCGATGTGTGTGGCCGCGCGAAGTCCTTCGGCCGCCCCGATCCCATGACAGAAGAATCGCAATCGCCGCGATGCCGCGATGCGCGGATCGAGCTGGCGAATGCTGCCGGCCGCCACATTGCGGCAATTAGCGAACACGGGCTGACCGGCCGCCTGTTGCGCTTGATTGAGAACCTCCAGATCGCGGTTGGTCATGAACACTTCGCCGCGCACTTCGAGCAACCGCGGCACGGAATCGCCGCGAAGCCGCAAGGGGATATCGCGTATCGTACGCACATTGTGCGTTACATCGTCGCCCACTCGGCCGTCGCCGCGGGTGGCGCCGTAAACGAGTCGGCCGTCTTCGTACAGCAGCGAAATCGCTACCCCATCGATCTTCAGCTCGACAACCCACTCGATCGGTTCGCCGGCCAAAAGTTTTTCGGTTCGAGCCGCCCACGATCGTAATTCCGCTTCGCTGTACGTGTTTTCGATCGAAAGCATCGGCACGCGATGCTCGATCGGCCGAAGCCCGGCCACCGGTTGGTCGCCGATCCGCTGCGTCGGACTGTCGGGGGTGATCAGTTCGGGATGCTCCGCCTCCAACCGCTTCAACTCGGCCATCAGGCGGTCGTAGTCTTGATCGCTGATTTCCGGCGCCGCCTCCACGTAGTATTTGCGATCGTGGCGGGCAATCTCCTCGCGGAGGCGGGCGATCTTGTCAGCGATACCGGAGTCCGTCATCGAGGCCGCTCTCTTCGGATGGCAGATCGAACGTCCCTAAGCCCAGCGCAGCGCAACATTGCATAGCCGCGCGCTGAGTCGACGCGATCATTGACAACTGCACGCCGCCACGCAATCGCCCACCATGCCCCGCATCGGATGCGGAATGAGGCAGAGGAATTTCAGGGGGGATGATCCCGAATTGCGAAATTGATGAACACGATTCGGCGGCACGAAGACCACCGAGCCGGGCCGAATCGCGTGAGCGTCATCGCCGTCGAGCACCACGCCTTCTCCCTCGAGCACGAACACCTCGTGTTCGTAGCCGTGCGAGTGCCGCGGAGTATGTCCGCCCGGGGCAACTTCGAACTGACGCATCGAAAAGCTCGGGGCCTGATCGTCGGGCCCGATCAAGCAGCGCACTCGGCAGCCCGCGGCGCCTTCCAGACGCACATCCTCTGACGGCACTGATTCATAATGGACGATTTTCATCGTTGTATCCCGCGGATGACCGCTCAATGGACGGACAAGGCAGAAACGGCTCCTCGAAATCGAACACCTCTCCGGCTCGTTCGAGGAACACGACACACTGCGCAGAAAAAACCTCGGAGCGCGACTCCCAGCACCGTGCAGAATCCCCCGAGGATACTCAACGGCCGTCGGCCCCGAGGCCGGGCAGCCCTGCGACCGAAATCGCCGCGACTGCCACCTGCTCATTGAGACGTGCGGCAATGATATTGTCAAGCCCTGCGTCGCTCTGGAATGCGCCCGTCCTTCTGATGGCCGTTTGCACATCTGCTCTTGGCCGCGGCCACAATCGCGCAGGAGAGTTCAATCAAGCGAAGTCGGCTGTGCGGAGAGGTTGCGGCGGTCGGCTCTCCCTGTCAGGGATTGCACCAAAGCAACGAATTCCTCGCCGCGCCGGCGGTAGTTGCGATACTGATCGGTGCTGGCGCATCCGGGCGAAAAGACGATCGCTTCGCCGGGCCGACTCCGCTCGAAACACCATCGCAGCGCCGCGGCCGCTGTGTCGAAGGCTGCGGTCGCAAAAGCCCGCTCGATCGCGGCGACTTCGTCACGCAACCGGCCAGCCGCGCTGCCGAAGAAGGCGGCCCCTCGAGTTCGTCGCACCGCCGCAGCAGCGATTTGCTTCAGGTCACAGCCCTTGTCTTTTCCGCCGGCAATCAGCCAGACCGGGCTGTCGAGCGACTCAAGGGCGGCGACTGTCGATTCCGGAGTGGTCGAGGCCGAATCGTTGTAGAAACGTCGCCCTTCGACCACCGCAAACCACTCCAATCGCTGGGGCAGTCCGCGAAACCCCGCCAGCCCTTGCCGCAACGTTTCGTCCGAACATCCCAGTTCGCGAGCGGCAGCCATCGCCAAACCCGCGTTGAACCGATTGTGCCTTCCCGGCACAGCCAATTCGGGTACTTCATCGCCGGGAACGGGCGGAATCCAGCGTCCACGCACCAACGGAATCCAATGGCAAAGCTCCGGGTCCGCCGAATCGATCACCGCAGCGTCCGCTTCCCGCTGAAATCCCAGCAACTTCTGTTTGGCCGCCCGATATTCCGCAATGCTGCCGTGCCAATCAAGGTGGTTGGGCGAGAACGACGTAACGATCGCTACCGCCGGACCGATCACCGCATCGGTCATCCACCAAAGTTGGAAGCTGCTGATTTCCAATACGCAGAAATCGTCGGGCGTGATCTCGGGCAACACGTCGAGCAAGCTGCGTCCGATATTGCCGCCCAAATGCACGCGGCGCCCATCGGCACGCAGAATTGCCGCAACCATTGCCGCGGTGGTCGATTTGCCGTTGCTCCCGGTGACGCCGACGATTCTCGCCGGGCACCCGCGCCAAAACAGCTCGATTTCGGTGAGGATTGTCGCCCCCCGCTCGGCCGCGGCGGCGACAAAAGGATTGCCCGGGCGGACCGCGGGATTGACGATTACCAAGTCGGCATCTTGGAAATCTTCGATCCGGTGAGCGCCCAAGCGGTAGGATGCCACCGGCAGATTGGACAACCGATCGAGCGGCTCCCGCAACGCGGCTTCGTCGGCCAGATCAGTCACCAGGACGTTCGCGCCATGCCCGCACAAAAACCGAACGGCGGCCTCGTTCCCGCCGAAATGGCCCAGCCCCATCACCACCGCCCGCTTGCCCGACCAATCCATGCGGCCTCCTGCCACCGCGATCGAAGATTCAGAAAGCCACGACCGTCAGAAAGCCGCCTTCGACGTGTCTTCAATAACCCATCGGGTCCACTTCTTCGGCTCGACCGCCACGGTGGGCCAAACGGACTTGCGGGTAGTCGCGTCGAACTCGAAGATATTCAGGTACAACTTCCCGCTGATCTCCGCCACCACCGTGTACTCGCCCGGCGGAAGTGGAACGCGAAATTTGCCCTCTTTATCGCTCTTGACGACCGCAAGCAACGCGGGATGCTTTGGATCGGGCCGCTCGCGCACCTCGATCTTTCCGCGAAAGATATGCACCGGCACGCTCAGCGGCTTTTTCGTGCCGCCGGGCACTTGGCCGGGCGCCACCGGTCCCGGCATGAAATTGCCTTCCAAGGCGACCACTTGCCCTTCGATGCCTTGCGGATACTCGGCCGGCGCGCCGCCCGAGGGCGTGCCCGCAGAACTCTGCCATGCGACCGCCATCAGACAACTAATGAGGGCCAAACAAATCACTTTGGTAAGCATAAATGCAGTCTCCCGGTCGGGAACACGCAGCCGTCATCGCCGCAACTCGGCGGAACGGTCGCCCACGCCACGTAGAACAACGCAAAGCGCCCCGGTCGGCCGTTGCGTTTCGAAAAAACGCTTTCTTTTTTCTGCAAATTTTCCTATGCTGTTTATAATCCGCCGGGGGTGCGTCAAGCAATGGCCGGCAAACGCTCTTTTCGAGAACGGTCGAAGCGACGGCCGACTCTCGGACAGAGCGCCGGGGATTTCGGGGGAATCGCTGATGACGGCCGATGTCTTTTCGTGTGTCCGCTTGTTGGGACAAGTTCGTTCGTCCGCGCCAGTCCGCCATCGAGGCTTCACGTTGGTGGAACTGCTCGTGGTGATCGCGATTATCGCAATCTTGATCGCGTTGCTGTTGCCGGCTATCCAGCACGTTCGCGAGGCCGCTCGTCGATCGCACTGCACGAACAACCTCAAGCAGATTGCGTTGGCGCTGCATGCCCATCACGACTCGAAACTGAAGTTCCCGCCCGGCAATGTAACCAAAGGACCATGCTGCAATACGAAAAGCTATACGAATTGGGCGATCGAGATTTTGCCCTTCCTCGAACAGGGAACGCTCTACAAGCAATATCGGCAAGACAAGTTCAACGAGGATCCCGAAAACCAAGCGGTTCGCGAGGCCTCGGTGCCGGTGTATCAATGCCCGAGCGAAATCGGCGTCGATATGCTCGACAAGCCGGAAAGCGGCCCGGGCGGCACATGGAACGGACAGCCCGGCATCTTCTACCGTCGGGGATCTTATCGCGCAATGACCGGGCGAAGCACCGGCAGCTATTGGTGGGATACCGACGAAAACAAAGGCATCGATCGGCGCTTCCGCGGCGTGCTGCACACCGTCGGCACCAATGGTCTGCAACCCGAAAATGTGAAGAACATTACCGACGGGCTGTCGAACACCCTGATGATCGGCGAAACGAGTACCTACACTCGCCAAAAGCGCCGCACGTTTTGGGCCTATAGTTACGGCTGCTACATCCATTCGGCCGCCGTGCCGCAACCGCGAACGCTTTGGGTCGATTACGATCGCTGCATTGCGGCCGGCGGCACCGGCGGCGACAACCCGTGCAAACGCGGTTGGGGCAGCTTCCACCCTAACGGCCTGCAATTCGCCTTCTGCGACGGCTCGGTCAATTTCCTCTCGATCGAGCTCGACATGGAAACCTTCTGCCGACTGGCAACCATCGCCGAAGGCCTGCACCCAGAAAAATGGCCGCCCGAATAATCGCTTGGACGGAAAAATTCATGATCGACCACCCGCAATCAAGTGCCGCCCGCCGATCATCGCACTGGAGTCGATGATTTCAGCCGAATAACGATATCGTCCCAGGCGGGCCGGTTGTCCCCGTTCGTTTCCTCGGCCTCCGCGGCCTTCTCCGCCTTCGCAGCATCGTCCCAGGTTCGCCCATCGTCGTCGCGGCGATTCCGTCCCACGCTATAGATGATGCAACCCGCGTCCGTCTTCTTAAAGCGGAGGCTCACCCCGGGCGGGTCGCTGAGGATATCTTCCGGAACCTTCGGCAGGTACTTGGGCACAAGTTGGTCGAGGCTCTCGGGCAACCGGCCGTGCTCGTGCGCGTAGGCCGCCGCGGCCAAGCCCGTTGCAAGAACCTCGTGCCGAACAACCCAGCTATCTTCCGCGAGAACGCAAGTGTCTATTGCCGGCACCAGCAACGCGATGAGGATGTCGGCCACTCGGTCCGAAACAGCCTGCCGCGGGCGCAGCAGCCCGTCGGCCAAGAGGCTCTTCAAATCCGTTGCAGACTTCCCCAACTCTCGCAATTCGTCGCGCAATTGGATCATCGCGACTCGCCGTTGTGCGAGCGATGGTTTGTTCAATGCCGCTACGATCCGGTCGTACCACCGATTGCCCTTGCGCATCAGATGATCCCAGTCGATGGCGGTTTTGCCCACTAGGTCCACGAAAAAGCCCTTCCATTTCGGCTCCGACTGGCCGCTGAATGCAAGACCTAAAAACGCCCCGATCTGCGACAGCCCCTGCCGGGCCAGCACGGCCGCGCAATCGAGAAAGAACAATCGCTCACCCTGGTCAATTATTTCGGCCAGTCTCCGCCTAGGCGTAAGAGTCGCAATGTCTTGCCGCATTCGCTCGAGTTGCTCGCCGCTGATGTCCACGTTTTCCAGCAGGGCGACGGTTGCGGCAAACGACATCGAATCGATTGTGACCTCCACCAAGGAATCGATCAGCGTCAAGCTTTGGCCGATCAGCCGCGAAAGACGATAGCAGACCATCACGTCATCCCATGCCCCGGCAATGTCGTTTGCCTTCGCCTTGAGCATCGCACGCACACACAACAGCCGCGCCGCGGTTCGATAGATAGTCACCGAGGGCAGCAATGCTGCAATCAACGTGCTGTTGTCTCCGCCATCGCCAATCAGCGGATCGAACCGTCGCGGCCGTTTGCTCGCCTCGATAATCAGGGCCAGCGGCTTTTCGTTGGCCGCCAGCCATTGAGCAATCAGCGGGAACTCATCGCGCGACCACGGCCGGCTTGCGGCAATGTCCAATTGGTCCCAAACCTTCTCACGTTGCTTTTCGGTGATAGGCGGCTTACGGTTCTCAAGATAGTGATCCAGGTCGATCAAATAGTTGCCCTGCTCGCTCGGCGGTTCGATGCCGATTCGGGCGAAATAGCGGGCCCGGAGTCCGGCAGGGATTTCCTTTGGCCCGGCCGCCCGCCAGATGAGCACGGCCGCGTTGTTTTCGGGCGTTACGCCCTTGCTCATCCGCTGGTTGATCGCCTCGGCATAGTCCACCGAGCCGTCGGGGCGCAACGGTTCGGTCACGAAGGTAGTTTCTTTCGACACCGTGTAGGGCAGGGCAGGGCGTTTCGGTGCTTCCTCGGGTGATTCGGCCCCAATGACCACGTTCGCAGAGCATTCCAACGCGACCAGCATAAGCAACAAGGGGCATCGGCAGAGGCCATTCCACCCCCAAAAACGGCCGAGACTAATCATGGCAAACCCCTTTCGAGCACGAGCTGCAATGCTGCGACCAATAACTGCGATCACTTCCCCGTTCCGGTCCAAGGCGAATCAGATGCAGCGACGCCGAACGCCTGTTTTCCCGATTCCCGCATAAGACCAGAGCCTTCCTGAGCCACGTCGCCGTGCATTGGAACACCGGATGAATCGCTTTTCAAGCGGCGACGGCCCGCGGCTTGCCTGCCGCGCGCTTTCAAGCTCGCAACGCGTGGAACGATGGGCGACTGGCGGCTTCGCCCCGCACGGTTATCTGTCCATTGCCGCCTAATTCATTCGCCTGAGGGCATCTCGACGGGCGAAATCAGCATCCAACTCCGGTTGCGGAAATCCGGGCAGCCTCCCTACAATGTGCGTTTTCGTTGCCACCTCGTTCGGATGCCGAAATCATGCAAGCCGGGGCGCAGCCGCGGCCGGTGCCGATTCGCCTTCGCCCGGCGGCGAGCAATCGCCCGACATCCCTCGGCTCTCCCCAGAACAAGACCGTTGAAGGAGTGTTGATCCCAATGCTTTGGACGCAAACGCTGATCCCTACGATGAAGGAAACGCCCGAGGGCGCCGAAATCCCCAGCCATGTGCTGATGCTGCGGGCCGGCTTGATCCATCAGGTGATGGCCGGGGCCTATACGTATTTGCCGTTGGGACTCCGGGCGCTGCAAAAGGCCGCGGGCATTGTGCGACAGGAAATGAACGCGGCCGGAGCGATCGAGTTGCTGATGCCGGCCCTCTCGCCGTTGAGCCTGTGGGAGCAAACCGGACGCGTGTCGGCCTTCGGCGATGTGCTGATTCAGTTTTCGGTGAAGCGTCAGAACCGCAAGGTGCCGATGGTCCTCGGTCCGACGCACGAAGAGGTGATCACCGATCTGATTTCCAAACAGATTTCTTCGTATCGGCAAATGCCGATCACGCTCTATCAAATTCAAACAAAGTTCCGCAACGAAGAGCGCCCGCGGTTCGGCGTGCTGCGCACCAGCGAGTTCTTGATGAAAGACGCCTACAGCTTCGATACAACCGTCGAAAGCCTGGGCCGAAGCTACGACGCCATGTATGCCGCCTATTGTCGGATTTTCACCCGATGCGGGCTGCCGTATTTGCCGGTGGAAGCGGAAAGCGGCCCGATCGGCGGCGACGCCAGCCATGAATTCATGATCCCGGCCGAGAACGGCGAAGATTCGATTCTCCACTGCAAACAATGCGGTTACGCGGCCAACCAAGAGAAAGCGGAGATCGGCGCCCGCAACACCGTTCCCGTGCCGGTAGCGCCGGGAGAGCTAAAGCCGGTGCCCACCCCGGGGGCGACCACGATCGATCAGGTCAGCAGTTTTCTTAATTGCCGGCCGGAAAAACTGATCAAAACGTTGATCTACTTGGCCGACGGCAAGCCGCTGGCCGTACTGATCCGCGGCGACCACGATGCCAACGAGAACAAGGTGCGACGGGCAGCGAAGGCCCAAACGCTCGTACTAGCCCCGGCCGAAGTGATCGAAGCCGTTACGGGCGCCCCGGTGGGGTTCGCCGGCCCGGTGGGGATGAAGCAGCCGGTTCGTCTGCTGGCCGACCGCGACGTTCAGGCCATCGTCAACGGAGTAACCGGGGCGAATCAGGCCGACACGCACTTGGTAAACGTCAATCCGGGCCGCGATTTCCAGCCCGAGTGCTACGCCGACCTGCGCAACGCGATCGACGGCGACCCGTGCCCGCGCTGCTCGGGCATGTTGAAGATGCGGCATGCGATCGAGGTGGGCCACGTGTTCAAACTCGGCACCAAGTACAGCGAAGCGCTCAATGCCCGATTCCTGGATTCCGACGAGAAACTCAAGCCGATCATCATGGGCTGCTACGGGATCGGCATCAATCGGATCATCGCCGGATTGATCGAAACTTCGCACGACGATCAGGGAATCGTTTGGCCGGTCAGCCTCGCACCCTACGAAGTGCTGATCTGCCCGGTGAAGATTACCGACGAGCCTTCGCGGAAAGCCGCCGAGGAACTCGGGAATCGCCTCGAAGCGGCGGGGATCGAAGTGCTGATCGACGACCGCGACGTTCGCGCGGGCGTGAAGTTTAAAGACGCCGATCTGATCGGCTTCCCCCTGCGCGTTGTGATCGGCGAACGCGGGCTGAAAGAAGGAAAGATCGAGCTGAAATGGCGGTGGGAGTCTGCCCCAACAACCATCCCGCTCGATCAAGCCGCCGAGCGAATCATCGAAGCGATTGCCAGCGAACGCCGAACGGGGCAACGCTTCTCGGCGTGGATGCAGGCACGCTAAGGCTTTTTGGCCTTGGGCGCGGATTTGTCCGATTCCTTCGAACGAGAAAGCTCGGCCGCGCGACGCGGCGGTGCCAAATGCGCCCGTCGTCTTGCGCCGGCACCGGAGAATCTGCCCAACGGCGGTCAGCCAATGCTCAATCGCCGCTCGACCTGCCGAAGGGCTTCGTCCACCGGCATCAGCCGCTGCGCTAATCGCAGGTTCGCTCCTTTAGTCATCCAATCGTCCACCCGCCGCTGCGCGGCAACCACGGTGCTGTGGCTTCGGTGGCCGAAATACTGACCGATTTCGCTCAGAGCGGCGCGGGTGTGCTTTCGTGCCAACCACATGGCCAACATCCGCGGATGACTGACGTGGCGGCTGCGCGCATCAGCCTGGAGGCTCTGCGGCGAAAGCCCGAACGTCTCGCAGACCGCCTTTTCGATGTCGTCGAGTCGAACGGGCCGAGCATACTCTTGGAACAGATCGGCCAGCAATTCGGCGGCCAGCGCCGGCGTGATCGGCTCGCCTCGGGCCGCGCAACCGGCCTGAAGACGGCACATCGCCCCTTTCAAAGCGCGTGCGTTGCTCGCCACTCGATCGGCAATCAAATCGACCACTTCTTCAGGCACGGCCATATCCATTTCGTCGGCCCAGCGTTTGACGATTCCTCGCCGTGCTTCCCAATCCGGCGGTTCGAGTCGGCAGACGATGCCGCTTTGAAGCCGCGTGGTCAATTCCGGCCCCAGCTCCGGCAGCTCGCTCGGCGGCCGATCGGCGGCCAACACCAATTGACGGCCTTCGCGCATCAAGGTGTCAACGGTGTGCAACAGCTCGATCTGCGTGGTTCGCTTGCCGATGAAGAACTGCAAATCGTCAATCAGCAGCAGATCCACCCCGCGATACTTCCGCCGAAAGCCGGGCAATCCGGACCCGCGCAAGGCGTCGAGAAACTGCGTGGTGAACTGCTCGGCCGAAAGATAGATCGCCGTGCGCCGCGGCACACTGCCGCGCACCGCCCGCCAAATGCCTTCCAGCAGATGGCTCTTTCCGACCCCGGTCGGACCGTGAACAAGCATCGGGTTCATGTGCCGCGATTGCGACACGACCATCTCCGCCGACGTCAACGCCAACCGATTATTCTGGCCGGGCACAAACGTCCGCAAATCCGCAAAACGGCGACTACCGTTGGCCGCAGGCCGCCGCACGATCGTCTCGCGTTCGCCCGAGAGCTGGCGATGATTCGGCCCGCCTGCTCCCTGAACGGAAAACTCGCCCCGGCCTGCCGCGTCGGCGCCGACGTTTTCCTTATTCGAATCGCTTTCGATGAGCGCATCGCCCTCAGCCGACGGTTGCCGTGGAACGGACGATACGCCCACCGTCTGTTGCCGTTGATTCCCGTTGACACCGTTGCTTCCCGGTGCAACCAAGTAACGGACCGGCACGTCTCGACCGAGAAGACTCTGCGCAGCCGAGGCAATCTGCGAATGGAAGTTCAAGCGGATCCATTCAATGAGCATCCGCTCTGGCCCGACCACCGACAAACCCTCGGCATCGAGCACCAGTTCGGTGGTTTCACCGAACCAAAGATCGAAGCGATGTTGTCCGAGCCGGTCGGCCAGGCGAGATCGCAAGGCCGAGACGACGTCCTTTTCGCGCGTGGTCACTTCCTTCGCCACTCCCCGGCGCGCGCAAAGCACGCCCAACAGACGGATCAGATCGTGAATGAGCAGCCGTGCCGACTCTGGAACGCCTAATGCTCTGCGCTCGCGCAATGCACCCGAGAGCACTGCAAGGCCGCAAGCCATCGGCTCGTTCGGCCTTGAAGCGGCCGTTGGTTGTCGGCAACGGCCCGCTCGCAGAGTCCAGCATCACGATGTTGTCGATCGAAGCGGATTGCCGCCCGATCGTTCTGTCGGTGTCACCCGTGTTAGCGTGATTTTAGCCGTGCTAGCATTGATGTCAAAGGCACCGCAGCACGCTCCCCCCAAAATTTATCCCGCTCGGCAATCATGCCTCCAAATCAACGGAAAAAACCGCAGCCTTGCCTCCAACGCGGATATAGACTCGCGGCCGCCTGCGCTCAATTGAAGTGGAAAACCTGTTCGACAGCAGGCGTTCGCCTTGCCCGCCTCCGACACGAATCGTCGATCGCATTTCGACTTGCGACCGATGCCTGACGAACTTAGAGCGTGCAACACCGAAAACCATTCGTCATTCAAACAAACGATTCGACAGTCCAGAAGACGAGAAGGCGGCCGGCTTCGAAGAATTGCGGCGTGCCGTCGGACAGGGCCATCGGTCGGGCGTCGCACATGTGCTTTTTGCCGCGAGCGAATCACCTTATTTCAAGCGTCCCGGTGCAAGCGGGCGGCCGCGCCGCGAACGATCAGCGTCGATGCCGCCGACGAGCCCAAGATTCAGCCCATGCCGCGGCATCAACGGCTTCCGGCGTGTCCGTGGCTCTCCGATTTCCCGCCTCTCGGGGAGCTGCCCAAACAGTTCCACACAGTTGCGAAAGCGGCCGAGGGCGCAGCGAATCGGCCGATCGCGCGTAGTTCGCGCTTGACCCGCGTTCCGTTGTTCTCGGTGATAATCAGTGGGCTCCGCTCAGCCCCACGCTGTTCGATCGACCGCCGCCTGAGCATGCTTGCAGAAAGGTTACCCGCGACGACTTGGAACGCGTGCGCAGGCTTTGGCTTTAGTTGGGCTTGCGCCAAAAGTACACCGCCCGCCGTTCGAGAATGGAGAACCCCGACAATCGATAGATTCGCAGCGCAGGTTCGTTTCCGGCATCGACCGCCAACACCACCCGCTGCCGCGATTGTTGGATCGCCGTGCGACACGCATGAGCCACAAGCGATTTTCCCCAACCCATACCGCGAAAACGCGGCCGAATCCCCATATAGACCAATTCCAAGTTCCCGTCCTCGGGGTGGTCTGCCAATAAAAGGCAGCCGACATCTTCATTTTGAAAACGAACAATCCGCCAAAGCGAACAACCTGAAGCCCCGACTGACTCGTAACTTTCGAGCACTTCATCCACCGCGCGCAGTCCATTGAGCTGGGGATAGTCCAACGTATCACAATACGAGTCTTCAACAATCGACGCCAAACGCATCCGGTCGCCCGCGGCAACCTCAACAAATTGAAGCCCCGCTTCGCCGCAACACTCGACACTTACCGGAACGCGCTCTGCTCCACGTGCCGATTCGTCGCTGCCGGCAGCGGCAACCGCCTCTGCGTCGATATCCGAACCGACCGGGCGAAATAGATAAAACAGATCGTTTAGTCGCGAGAAGCCGATCTCAACAAGCAAGGCGTGCTCCATCGGTGTCGGCAATTGGACCAAAGATTGGGCCCACGAAATGCCGCCAGAGAGCATCGTCCTTCGGCACGCCCCGAGAACCGCCCGCAGAACCGAATGGCCGCATCCTCCCGATTCTCGCGGAGGCCAGAGAATGGCCGATCGGCTCGACAACGGTTCGATC
>CAZVZX010000004.1:47343-52919 GCA_964631235.1 uncultured Planctomycetaceae bacterium
AGGCCGCTGCGACAAGCCGGCCGGCGGCAAACGCGCCGACCAATTGCTCCGTAGCCGCCCGATCCGCTGACCAACGATCGACCAGCGCGCGGGCGGCCCACTGAGCCGCTGGACCTTGCACCGTCACGAACAAACGAGCCGCGTCGGGCCAGAAGGCCCGCTCGATTCGACCGATGCTGATTCCGGATAACGGCTCCATCATCGCTGAATTATCGACCATGGCCGCAAAAAAACAAAGCCGGTTACAAGGCAAGAGGAACTGCCCTCAGGCAGCCGCCCTTGCCCGGTAACCGGCCAAAATCGGCTATTGCAACCGAAAACGCGACACACAGCGACGGTTGCGTACAACCGGCGCCGATGCGGAACCTTGTTGGCTTGCGATCTCGGCGGCCGAAACGTGTTGCGATTCCTGCGGTCGCCATGCAACCGCCGGCGAACACACATCCGACCAAAGAGCGAATTAGCGCGATCCTCGCGCCTGATTCTGCAACGCCTTCGCTCGTGCCGTCAAGTCTGCATCCACCCCGGCATCGATCACTCGTTGGGTCGCAGTGATCACAAGTTGCTTGTTGTTATCGCCGACCTTTTCGGCAATGGCCAGCAACGTTTGGGCGGCATCCTTCTTCAACGCCGGATCGTCGAGAAGCCCGACGGCCAAATCGACCGGTCCTTTGCCCGATAGACGGCGCAAAATATCGAGGACCAGCCGTTTCTCATCTGGACGCTGCGCGGCCGCCAGAGCTTCGCGGCACATGGCCACTCGTTGCGGACCGGGCAGATCAAGCTGCCGGGCAAGCCGAATATAGCCGCGAAGCGCGCGAATCTTGTACTTGTTGTCAGAGGCCGACTTCGCCAAGTCGAGAAGGATCGGCGCCGCATCAACGCTCATCCATTCGCCCAACAGCCGACTGCCGGCGTCGAGAATCTCGGGCTGCGAGTCCTTGGCGGCCGCCGCCACCGTTTCCAACGCAACCTGCCCGCCCACGGCCGCGAGAATTTCCAACGCCGCGACTCGTTGCTCCAACGATCCCGTTTGAGCGGCCGGCTGAATCAGACGGGCGCACGCTTCACGATCAGGCATGCGGACCGCGGCCATTTGCACAGCGGTCCGCGCAGGCAATGCGTCTTCCGCTCGAGGCGGTTTTGTCATTCGGGCGACGAGCCACGGCAGTTCGCCTTGATCAATGGTCGCCCCCAGGGCGATAACCGCCGCGGAGCGAGTTTCGGGATTGGCGTCGTCGGCCGCCTTGAGCAACAACGGCTTTGCCGCGGTAATGTAGCGCGCCCCGGCCAACTGAATCAATACATTCCGTAGCTTGCCTTCTGCGGTGCCGAGTTGTTGAACCAGCGCTTCGTTGATCCCGTCGCCTTTGGCGTCCGTCAGGGCGTCGATCGCCTTTTCGGCCACTTGCGCGTTGGAATCCGTTGCCGCCGCGAGCAAAACCGGCACGGCCGCCGCTCCGCCCACTTTGCTCAATGCTCCAATGGCGGCGATGCGCACCGGCGCCGGCCCGGCCTTGGCCGCGTCGAGCAACGCCGGCAAGGCCAGCGGATCATTGCGATCAGCCAGTGCCGAAACCACGGCCGCCTGCTTCGCTTCCGGAATATTCTTCAACTCCGCGACGAGCGCCGTGGTCAGCTCCGGTCCTTGGATTTCGCGGGCGAGCCACAGGCCGACGGCAAACACGTCTTTGTCATCGCTGCGGAGGTATCCGATAATGATCGGAACCGCTCCCGCCTTTTGCACCAGCACCGCCCCGCGCATCGCCGCCAAGCGGTACGGTTTCGGCACCTCGGCGCGAAGCACACCCTGGTACAACCGCGAGGCGACCTCCGCATTGCCGGCGGCGAGTGAGCGCTCGGCCGCAAGGATGCACCCCTGCGCGACCGACGGACGAACGGCCGCCGGCGACTGTGCCAGCGCCGACTCGAGGGCTTTGATCGCCGCAGGCGTGGCGATTCGCCCCAACGCCACGGCCGAAGCCGCAGCGACTTCCGCATCACTATCGCCAAGGCGCGAAACGAGCAACTCCACGGCATTGGCGTCACGACGCACTCCGATCGAATTGATCACGCCGATAAGCAGACGCCCTTTCAACTTCACGGCGGCACCGCGAAGCGCCTCGTCGGCCGCCGAATCCGGAATCGCCTCTAATGCAATCCTCGCCCACGATGCAAGCTGTTCGTCGGCCAACAGGGGGGCAAGCGCCGGAACGGATTTGTAGGTGCCCGAAACGGCCAATCGTTTGCAGGCCAGTGCTTTCTCAGCGGGCGCCCCGTTCTGCAATATCGCAATTTGCTGCTGTTCGTCAAACTTCGGCGGCGGCGCGGCCGACAGATCGCCGACGGTCGCAACCAGCGCGACGAGGGCCAATCCCGCCCATTTCAAGAAAATCATGTGATCGTGCATAACCGAAAGCTCCCTTGCAATTGTTCGCAGAATCAAATCTCTTCACGCCAGTGTTCATGCCTAGGCGCGACAAACCCAACGGCCCGTCGAAAAGGTCGTTATTGGACTCGCGCCCGTGTGCGTTATCCGCACGATTCGCGGGCTGAACTCGCTCCCGTTCTGTTTGTCAACGGGCCGCTAAATCCTCCACGGTTCGCGCAGGGCCTCCGAACGCAAGCGATTCGCCTCGTCATCCCCGGGGAATTCGTTCTTCACCGGATCGTAGGTCAGCTTTCGGCCCAAGAAGCAGGCGATGTTCACCGCATGGCACGCGATGTGCGAGTAGCAAGCCACGTCGGCATTGGCCTTCGGCTTCGCCCGAGTCTTCACGCAATCGAGAAACTCGCGGACATGGAAGGTCGCCGGGTAGCCGCCGATTTCGGCCACTTTGCGGCCGGCCAACAGCGCCGGGGAGCTGAGCACCAACTTGCCGCTGTCGCCCGCCTCGACCCATCCGGCATCCCCTTCGAAGCGAACAGGGCACGATCCCAGGGGCAACCAATCCTTCTCGCGGACAACGAGCTTCACACCGTTGGCATAACGCGCCGTGATGATGCCGTCCTCGGGCGGATTGTATTCCACCGGCGCGGTGTTGTCCGCATCATTCGCCCATTGACACAAATCGACGCAGTGCGAGCCCCATTCCAAAATACCGCCGCCGACCAAACCGCCGCCCTTTTCGAAATGGAACCCATTGAGCAGCTTCTTATTGAACGGCCGCCATGCGGCCGGGCCGAGGTAAAGATCCCAATCCACGTCTTCTTTATCCGGCTCCGGCTCGGCCGGTTCCCAACCGCTTTGAACGGTCGCCATTCCATTAGGATGCGCGTACACTGTCTGCAACTTGCCGAGCTTCCCGGTCCGCGCCAATTGAACCGCAAACTCGAAATGCGGCAAATTGCGCCGTTGAGTGCCGGCCTGAAACACGCGCGCCGTGCGGCGAAACGCATCGGCCAACGCCAAGCTCTGTGCGATGTTCTTCGTACACGGCTTTTCACAATACACGTCTTTTCCGGCCTCGGCCGCCATGATCGCCGCCGTGGCATGCCAGTTCGGACCGGTCGCAATCAGCACGGCATCGATATCCGGCCGGGCCAACAATTCTCGCAAATCGCGATACGTCTTGCATTCATCGTTGCCGTACTTGGTGTCCGCCATCTTCTTGACGGCTTCACGACGAGCCTTTTTCACCTCGGCGACGGCCACGAAACGCACGTCCGGCTCGTTCAAGAAGCAATTCAACACATATGTCCCGCGATTGCCGATGCCGATCGCGCCCAGCGTAATGCGATCGCTCGGAGCAGCGGCCCCGTCTTTGCCCAGTGCCGAAGCCGGCACGAATTGAGGCACCGCAATCGCTCCGCCGACGCCGGCGGTCCATTGGAGAAACCTCCTTCGCGACAAAGTACTCCCTACGCTCATGTCAGCACCTCCCGATGCGGATAAAAACATCAACTCCCGTGAGCGGAACAACACAAACGCTCGCCGCCACACCGCGGGCCGCTCGCGCAGCCCTCGGCAAATCATGCCGCACAACAAAACGATCGAAACGCCGTTGAAGGGGAGAAACGCTCAGCCGTCGCAGCGATGCCCACAGCACCTGTCAGGGCAGCAAACCACAGGCAGAATCTCTGCTTTCGCCCCATCGCGAAACAGACCTTTGCCAAACGGCCAGAATACTTCTGCGCCGCACAATGCACAACCGGCAACAAGCGAAACAGCGCCGGCCGAACATCGAACTGCGCACCGCCGTTCGAGCAGCCGCCGGCTTCCGGCAGCAAACCGAGGCACCAAGAACGCAAGCGTCTCGCCAATGCGGCAGCCGAACTCCGCCGCCGGCGGCATTCCCGGATGCGGACCAAATCCATCCGATTAGCGTGTGGAAATGACAGCGGTCTCTCTCCACGAGAGGGCTCATTCCTCACCGCTCAAGATATGGTCCCGGCAATGCGATACGCTGCCTCGCCTCAGTAAAACGAAAAAGACAGATCACACTCGGAGCAATAATACCTCGACGATCCGACTATCGACGGCGACTGTCGCCTGCACAGCGAAATGGGCGGCCGAGCAATCGGCAGCCGATCAGGAATCGGCCCCTGGCACAGGAGTCGCACCCTGGCATCGGTCGCCGTCCGTCGGACGCCTTTCGCGCACGAACTCACACGACTTCAACACCGCCTCGATTGAGTGCTTCGATTACGCGCGTGGTGATCGATTGGATCAGCGTTTCGACCGAATCGGCACTCGCGCCCGGCGCGGCCGGCGAAGACTCGGCGGGCGCCGCCCCGTCTCCCTCTTTCTTCATCGAGGGCGGCGTGAAGGCCAGAGGCGCTACGCCCGATTCCTTCCAACTCGCGCGGAACACGTCGTTCGCGCAAATGTCGCAATTCTTCATTTCGGTCCGCGGGTCGGCGAACCCCCATTTCGTCTTCAGATCGAGCAACGCTCGGGCTTCAGGCTCGGTGAAGTAGTTCACTCGCCCCAGGCTTCGCGAAAGCATCAGAATGCGGCAGTACGCATCGAGCACCTCCGTCCACCAATAGGCCTTCTCCACGGTCTCGCCGAAACTCACCGTGCCGTGATTCGCCAGAATAATCACATTCGTCTTGTGAACGAACGGCAGAATCGTATCGGCGAACTCCTGCCCGCCCGGAATCGCGTACTTGGTGATCGGCACATCGCCCAAGAAGATCTCCACTTCGGGCAAAACGCATTGCGGAACGGGCTCGCGGGCGATTCCAAACGCCGTTGCATGAGGCGGATGGCAGTGAACCACTGCCTTGATCTCCGGCCGCGCCTTCATGATCGCCAAATGGAGCATGATTTCGCTGGTGCGTTTCCGGCGGCCAGAGAGCTGCTTGCCCTCCATGTCGACGATGCACAAATCCTCGGGCTTCATGAATCCCTTGGAAATCATCGTCGGCGTGCAGAGCACTTCCTTCTCGCTGATGCGATAGCTAATGTTGCCGTCGTTGGCGGCCGCGAATCCCTTCTGGTAGATCCGCCTGCCGATATCGCAAATCTCTTGCTTGAGCTGATGAATGTTGCGCATACCCGTTCCCTAATTCTTTTAGAAAGCCGCGAAAAACCGGCATCGGTTCAGCCGCGGAACGCATGTCGTTCAACG
>CAZVZX010000004.1:52929-53150 GCA_964631235.1 uncultured Planctomycetaceae bacterium
TGTGATCGCAAACGGTCTTAGAGTCCTGCGGATCCTCCTGAAACATGCCGCCGTCTTCATTTGTCTGCGGCGATCACCGGTCAGCCCGCGTCCTCTTGCAAGTCGCTCGGCAATCGCACGTGGAGATTGTCGAGAATGGCAGCGTTGTACACGTCCACGGGTTTCACGTCGGGATAAAACGGCATGGCTGCTTCCCGCCCTTCGCTCAGTGCGATCAAGCA
>CAZVZX010000004.1:53165-178645 GCA_964631235.1 uncultured Planctomycetaceae bacterium
CGCCCAATTCGTCGTACACCACCACTTCTTCCAAAAGATCGTCACTACGTTTCAATAAATTGTCCCAACTGAGCGGCACGGCCAGCTTATACTGCGCGCCGCCCATGCTCGGATGCCAGTGGCTGAGTGTTACGGTGCCGATTACTTCAGCGATTCGCATGAATTCCCACCTTGCCGCATTCGCTCACCGCCGAGACAATTGCCCGCCGCAACAATCGAATGCTCTCCGAGCGGTTTTCGCCCCCCCGTCGCTCGTTGTCCTTCGCCTTCCGCTGCGTTGTCCCTGATAAACCTTGTTTCAATTCAACCGCGAACCGAACGCGCGCGGGCATTTTCGGCATCCCACGATCGCCGCCTCGCGCAGCAATCGCCGCACGCCGTATGCCCCCACGGCCTCGGGATCGATCACCAACACATTGGCGCCCACCATCGCCATGGCCGCTTTCAATTCCGCCGGGTCGCGAGCGGAAATCGCCCGAACCTGAGGAATGCGATTCGCCAGGCATATCGCAGCGGCAGCGTAGCGCGTCATTACCACGGCCAACGCCTCGTTGCCGATAACGGTTCGGGCCGCCTCATCGCAGGCCTCAATCACGCACTCGCGGGACGACACGGTCATCGACGCTCCGTCGAGCTGAAGCGTTTGCAACGCGCGATCGTCAACGCAACCTTGATGAATGATAATGCGAATCCGAAGCTCGGCCGCGGCGCCCGCTGACGTGCAGGGATCACTCCGGTTGGTTGCGACGAAACGCAGAGCGATTCCGCGGCGTTGCAATTCGTCGCGCAGTGCCGGAGTAACCACTGCGCCCGCCGCCACGCTCACGCACCGCACGGCACCGAGGCGATCCGCCAGGTCCGCCAGAGCAACGACCTTGCCCGGAACAAAGAGCTGATCGCCGGCTCGGGCTGCCTCGCCCACCGTCGAATTCGGCGGCAACGCAGCCCCCGCGTGATGGCCCGCGACCAGCTCGCGCCGGCCTTGTGCGGCATTTGCGGCCCCTGAATTCTCCATCTGAATGCCGCTATTGCCTCCGGCAGCAGCCTTCTCCGGTCGAGAGTCGCCGACACCCACCGCCATTGTTCCAAGTGCGGACGATGCGACAGTCCTGTCTGCGGCCAGCCGCGACATTACTTCGCGAACGATTTGTTCCACCAACTCGTTCATCCGCGTGTTTCCGTCAACCGCTCAACGTCGAGTCGCGCCACGCCTTTGCGCCGATTCACAACCGACACAAGATTCACAACCGACACAAGGCGTCTTTCACCATTTCCCATCGCCGCCCAACAACCTCGGTTCGAGAAGGTCTTCTGAACACAGCGGCCGTGATTGCCCCCGTTGCCCGTGCCGCGTTCGCGGCCGCCCGCGGTGTTCACCCCATCACGGGCAGGCGAACATCTAGGCAGCAGGTCGAATCGAACCACACAATGCCATTGCTGCCGACAACATCGTTTCCCAAAGCTGTTACTCGCGCCGCGGTTCGTACGCATCGGGAATCGCCAGCACCGACCATCGAACCGGCGAGGTATTGTCGTGCATCATTTCCCGCGCGCCGATGCCATCGCTGGTGACGACCACACGCTCGCCCCAACCGGCGCCCAGCGTGTCCACCACCAAGATCGGGTCTCCCTCGACGGTGCGGCCGTCGGCCTGCAACGCCATCACCAACAGCAGCTTTGCGCCGGTCATCGACCGATGCTTCACCGTTGCCGTGGCGCTGCCGACGACCCGACCGTAATACATAGTGCCACTCCCGCCGCAGACTAACGGCTATTTTCCCAGAATCCGCAGGCTGTCGATCATCGAACAACGCCGTTCTCGAGTGAACGTCAGGGGAGTGGTTACGCCTTCCCCGGTCGGTCCGGCGATCGAGAACGACAGGTAGCCCTCGCCGCCCAGCCCCAACCCGGCCATGCTCGGACCATTCTTGACGAACAAGGTAGTATCCAAAATCTTGCCCATCTTGGTCATGTTCGTCACGTCGTGCGAATGAATAATCGCCGTATGACGAAAGCCGTGTTCGCTTTCTCGGGCGCGCTCGATCGCTTCATCGACATCTCGGCAGCGGACGAACGGCAAGAAGGGCATCATTTGTTCTACGCCGACGAAGGGATTCTTCGGGTCAGTTTCTCCGAAGATCAGTTCCGTCTTCGGATCGATCTTCTTGCCGGCGGCTCGGGCGAGAACAGCGGCGTCTTGGCCGATGAACTCCTTCACGGGCACCTCGTGCTTGTGCTCGCCTTCGCCCACGGTCGTGATCGCCGCACGAGTCAGGCCCGCCACCTCTTGAGCATCCAGTCGGATCGCGCCGGCGCGTTCCATGGCCGCCATCATCGCGTCGAACACCTTCTCGACGACAAACACTTGCTTTTCCGCAATGCACAGAAGGTTGTTGTCGTAGGCCGCCCCTTGGATGATGCAGCGTGCCGCTCGATCAAGGTCGGCCGTCGCGTCCACAACTACCGGCGGATTGCCCGGACCGGCGACGATCGCCCGCTTCGCCTGTTGCATGGCCGCCCGCGCCACCGCAGGGCCGCCCGTCACGCACAACAGGTTCACATCGCGATGCTTGAACAGCGCGTTGGCCGTTTCCAGCGTCGGCTCGGTGATGAGGCACAGCAGATTGTCAACGCCCAAATCGCGGTAGATCGCCTCGTTGTACCGTCTGACCCCGGCTGCAGCCACTTTCTTGCCGCTGGGATGCGGATTGAACACGACCGTGTTGCCCGCCGCAATCATGCTCACCGCATTGCCGGTGATCGTCGGCAACGAGTGGGTAACCGGTGTTACAGCGCCAATGACGCCGAAGGGAGCGTGTTCGATTACCGCCAATCCGTGATCGCCGCTAAAGACCTCGGACCGAAGAAACTCAACGCCGGGCGAACGTTCGCCGAGCGTCTTGAGTTTCTCGATCTTGTGCTCCAATCGGCCGATTCGCGTTTCCTCCATCTCCATCGTGCCCAGTTCGACACAATCGGCGATGGCAATGCGGCGAATATGGTCGATCACGCGGCGACGATCGGCCAACGTCATCCGCGACAACCGCTCGAACGCCTCGCGCGCGGCCGCCACCGCTTCATCCACATCGGTGAACAGCCCGAACCGTCCCTGGTACGAACCGCCGGCGGCATGGACCTTGCCATTGAGCCGCGACAACACTTCTTCGACCACGCTCCGCACCAATGATTCGCTGACTTGCATGGTTTGACAACCTATTCAAAACGTCCCGCACCGTTGCGGGAAAGTCGACGACGCAAAACAGAAAGAAGTGCTTCCAAAAACGCGAATAACGGAAATCGGTTCTCCCGAGGACCGCACACAATCGGCTGCTTCGCCGCGCCGCCGGCCGCTTTTGCGATTGCGGCAACTGCCGAGTCGCCGTTTCGCCGGCCGAGCGACGCCCGCACCGTTCACAACGATTCCTTCTCTTGATCCTTCTGATAAACTCGTTTGGCCCCGACGGCCACCGAGTCGATAATGCCGATGATCACCGTATCGACCGGAAGCGATTTCGTCTCGGGCGTCAGCCGCGCGCTCGACCCCTGAGTGATGACAACCATCTCCCCCTCGCCGGCGCCGACCGTATCGACGGCAACCATCGATCTGCCGGTCGAAACCAATCGGTCCCGGTTCTGCGGGTCCACACGGTAGGGCTCGACGACGAGAAGCTTGTGGCCCTTCATCGCGTCCACTTTCTGGGTGGCGACCATCGAGCCGGTGACCTTGGCGATCAACATCTCTCCGTCCTCGTTACAAAAGCCGTCTCGCACCAAAAGCAGCCCAAACGGCGACAACGCATCTTCGAACCGCTTCGGTGTTCGTGCGGCCGCTATCTCTCACGAAGCGCCTTTGTTGAGCAACGAGGCGGCCTGTTGCGCAACAATCCACTCTTCGTTTGTCGGCATCACCCAAATCTGCACGCGGCCGTGCGCCGAGTCGATACGTGCCTCGCCGCGCGCCTGACCGTTGGCAACCGTGTCGAGCACGATTCCCAGTTCATCCAGGCCGCGCAACACTGCCGCTCTGATCGTCGGGCTGTTCTCGCCGATGCCTCCGGTGAAAACAATGGCGTCAACCCCGCCGAGTTCCACCAAGTACGCGCCCAAGTAACGGCGCACATCCGCCGCAAACACATCGATTGCAAGCTTCGCGCGGGCATTGCCGGCGGCCGCTGCGTTTTCAATATCGCGCAAGTCGCCGCTAATCCCGCTCAAGCCGAGCAATCCGCTTTCCGTGGCCAAACAGCGCAACAGCTCGTCGAGCGACTTGCCGGTGCGCCGCATCAGCAAGGGCAGCGCGAACGGATCGAAATCGCCGCATCGATTGTTCTGCGGCAACCCGGTCTGAGCGCTGAAGCCCATGCTGGCCGCCTGGCTTTCGCCGTTGCGAATCGCACACAGCGAACTCGATCCTCCCAGATGGCACGAGATCAAACGCAGATCGTTTCGGCCGGTCAGCTCCGCCGTGCGCGTCGCAATGTAGCGGTGGCTCGCCCCGTGGAACCCCCACCGGCGCACCAGATACTCTTCCGCCCATTGATAGGGCACGGCATAGTACCGGTTGGCCGGCGGAATCGTGCGATGAAAGTCGGTTTCGAACGCGGCAATCAAGGGAATTTCGGGCAGCTTTTCGTGCAGCAACCGCATCGCAGCCAAATAGGGCGGATTGTGCGCCGGAGCGACATCGACCATCTCGTCCATGCAGGCCAGCACGTCATCCGTCACCAGTTGCACGCCCGAAACCCGCCCGCCATGAACGGCCTTGAAGGCAATCGCCGCCACGTCGCGGGCGTCGTTCAAGCAGCCCGTCTCTCGGTCGGTCAATTGCGCCAGGCAAAGCCGCACCGCGGCCGCATGGTCGGGCGCCGAAACCGTCTCGTCGCGCCGCCGTCCGCCAATCTCTGCGAACGCGCGGCTTTCGGCAGCGCCGATTCGCTCGACCCCGCCGCGCGCCAATTGATTTCCGCTCGCCATATCGAATAGGCGATACTTGAAGCTCGTTGACCCGAGATTGGCCACCAGGATTTTCATGGCTCCATCCGATCCTTCGCCGTGTTGCGGGTTAATCCAAGTATGCGGCAATCACGCCGTCCGCAGGCCGCGGAATAATATGGCTGGCCACGAGTTCGCCCACGGCCGAGGCCGCATTGGCGCCAGCCTCGACGGCCG
The DNA here is from genome assembly GCA_964631235.1 of uncultured Planctomycetaceae bacterium. Taxonomy (GTDB): domain Bacteria; phylum Planctomycetota; class Planctomycetia; order Pirellulales; family Thermoguttaceae; genus JARKPK01. Next base: position 58,335 of record CAZVZX010000004.1, read on the forward strand.
CGCGAACGCTGCCCACGTCGCCGCGCACCACTGTGGTCACCAAACCGCCGCCGATTTGGATGCGTTTGACGATCGCCACGTTGGCCGCCTTAGCCATCGCGTCGGTCGCTTCGACCAGTGCCACCAACCCCTTCGTTTCAACCAAACCCAAAGCGTCTTGCATGATTGGAACTCTCTGCTGACAGGATGAATCAAATCTATTCGTCGTTGCCCGGCGAATTCCGGACTCCCGGTTTCGCCGCCCGCGTGTCCGCCGGCCGATCCGCCCGCCGGACACTGTTCGAACAACTCGGTCGGCGTTTTTCACCGACCACCGCTAATGCGCATCGGCGCGATTGCTCGGCGCACAGTGCGCCGCGGCCATCGCTCAGTCGGCTGCCGACCGCTTCACCGGTGCGGGCAGCACCACGCCCAAATCGTCGTGCGGGCGAGGAATCACCTGCACGCTGACGATCTCGCCGATCCGTCCGCCGGCCGCTGCGCCGGCGTCCGTCGCCGCTTTCACCGCCGCCACGTCGCCCGTAAAGAACGCGCTGACCAACCCGCTGCCCACCTTGTCCCAACCGAGGAACTCGACGTTGGCAGCCTTCAACGCGGCATCGGTCGCCTCAACCAAGGTGACAAATCCCTTGGCCTCGATCATTCCCAATGCTTCCATGGGTCGCTTCGCCATGATCCGGAATCTCCGCAGAAAAATGAAACCAAAAAACCTAAAACACGCTGCCGCCGACCGCTGCTTCTTCGCGCATCACGCGCTGAGCAATCACACGCTCACTGCAAGCAATCGCTCGAACTGCCGATGCACAAAGCCTCACCGGATCAACGGGATTTCAACAACTCGACCTTTGTCGCATGATCGATATCGCACGCATTCCCCTCGTCGGTGTCGAGATGGACTTCGAGTTTGATATTTCGGCCCACGCGCACCAACAGGTTTTCAAATGTCGTCGTGCATGTGCCGCTGTAAACGCGCAGCGCCATGCTATCGCCGTCTTTCACGCCGTAATGCTCCGCGTCGCTCGGCCCCATGTGAACGTGCCGTTCCGCGCGAATCACCCCTTTTTTCAACTCCACCACCCCCTTCGGACCGACGAGCACGCAGCCGGGCGTGCCTTCGATCTTCCCGCTGGGGCGCACCGGAAGGTCGATGCCCAGCGAAATGCCGTCGGTGAACGCAAGCTCCACCTGGCTTTCGGGCCGCGTCGGCCCGAGCACGCGAACCGTCGGCAACATCCGCCGTTTCGGACCGACGACCATCACCGTTTCTTCCGCGGCGAAGAAACCGTCTTGATACAGGTCTTTCATCACCGTCAGTTTGTGCCCCGGCCCGAACAATGTCTCCACATCGGCATCGCTTAAATGGCAGTGCCGCGCCGAAACACTGACCACCAGATTGGGCTTGTCCTTCGGGCCGCCCACCTGTCGCAAAACGATCTCTCGCACAATCTGTTCAATCGCAGCGCGGGAGATCGTTCTCGGCTTCAAAGGGGTAGTAACGCTCATAGGCTGCTCTGATCGCTAAATATTTCCGCACAACTGCGCACGCACTGTTTGAACTGCTTTCCGTCTTTCGCGCATTCAGTCCGCATGTTCTCTTGATCTTCGGAGTTCGCGTCGCCGCGACTCTGCCGAACAATCGAACGCGAATGCATCGCGTGGTTCGTCGAAGACCGTTCGATTCCCGTTTCCAACGGAGGCGGCCTGTGAAGGCGGTCGCCCCCGCTCGGCATACACTATCCCTCGACAACTGTTACGCCCGCTTCGCGCAAGGCCTGCCGCCAGCGATCGTCCAACGCGCAATCGACAACCAATCGCCCGACACCGCCAAGCGGGCAGATGTGCGCCAAGCTCGAACGTCCGAACTTCGTGCTGTCTGCGACAACGATCACCTCGTCGGCTGCGCGCATCATGGCGCGCTCGGTTTCCACCAGCAGCAAATCGTTGTTGAAATATCCCTCGTCGTTCACCGCGGCCACGCTCATGATCGTCTTGCGAACGCGCACCCGTTCGAGCATGGCATTGGCGTAGGGCCCTCGAGCCACCCCCGACCGCGGACAAATATTCCCACCGATAAACACTAGGTCGCTATTCGCGTCGGAGGCGAACAGATTAGCCACCGGCAACGAGGTTGTGACAATATGCAACGGCCGACCGACAAGACGCCGCGCCACCTCGTAGGTTGTGCTCCCCCCGTCGAGCAGCACGGTTTCTCCATCGGCAATCAGTTCGGCTGTTCGCTCTGCAATCGCCCGCTTGCTGTTGGATTGACGGGCCTCTTGGCTTTGAAAATGGGGCATCTGCGGCGACGCTCCGGTGTAGAGCACCCCGCCGTGGATTCGCTTTGCGGCACCGATTTCTTCAAGAACTTCCAAATCACGCCGCACCGTTGACTCTGAGACCGCCAATTGCTCGACGAGCTCTCCAAGCGACGCAAATCGCTTCTGCTGAACGATTTCGAGCATCCTGCTTCGTCGCTCTTCCGCGAGCATGGCCATTTCCATGTCTCCTGGTGCCTGCAAAACCCACCTAAATTATGCCACAGACCGCGAAAGAATGCAATCATTTTCTTTCATGGCGCGACTGTTTCGTTTCATTCGCTCGCATTGCTTGCCGCCAAACGCCCGACGTACCGCCCAACGGGTCGCCAAATGGACCGTCCAAACCCGAACGTCCCGCCGGCAAAATTGCTTTCCATTCTCGACCTGACCAAGATACAATGGCGGACTCTCCGACTGAACCATCTCTCGTAACTGGGGTTTCATCATGGCAACAAGAATCTCCCGCCGGTCATTTCATGCAACCACGGCCTCGTTAGCCGGACTCACGGCTTTACAGGCATCGCGAGCCCTTGGAGCCAACGAGCGCATTCGCGTGGGGTTCATCGGAGTCGGGAACCGCGGGATGCAAGTTCTTGAAGGCTTCCTGCGGCACAATGACTGCCAAGCAGTGGTCGTGTGCGACATCTTCCAACCGCACGTCGAGAAGGCGAAACAACGACTCGATGGCAAGGTTGACGCAGAGCACGACTTTCGTAAGGTCCTCGATCGCAACGACATCGATGCCGTTGTCATCGCCACCCCCGACCACTGGCACGCCATTCAAACCATTGCGGCCTGCAACTCTGGCAAAGACGTGTACGTCGAAAAACCGTTGTCGGTGACCATCGTCGAAGGGCGAAAGATGGTCGAGGCCGTCCGCCGCAACAAACGAGTCGCTCAGGTGGGCACCCACCGCCGAAGTTCGCCCACATACATGAAACTCGCGGCCGAGATTGCCCAAGGCCGAATCGGAAAAGTCACCGTTTCGCGCGCATATCGGCTCAGTAATATGTTTCCCTCGGGGATCGGTCGGGCGCCGACAACCGATCCGCCGCCCGACTTGGACTGGAACATGTGGCTCGGCCCCAGACCGATGCGGCCGTATCAAGCCAATATCGCTCCCTACAAGTTTCGCTGGTGGGATTTGTACTCGTCGCAAATGGCCAATTGGGGAGTCCATTACCTCGATGCCATCCGATGGCTCACCGGCGAACTCGCGCCTGCTTCTGTTTGCGCGATGGGCGGCCGATTCGCCGTCGATGACGATCGAACCGTTCCCGATACGCTCGAAGCTACCTTCCAGTTCGCATCAGGACGCCTGGCCATCTTCGGGCAGTACGAAGCCAATGGAAATCCCGTCTTGATCCAAGGCGAATTGGAGCTGCGAGGCACCGACGCCACGGCCTATGTCGGAGACCGCGGCTACGAATTCATTCCGGAACGCGGAGGCCAATTCGCCGATCGAAAACCGCGCAGCGAGCCGTTCAAGTTCGAACAGATCGTCAAGCATGACGACGTGACGGCCGCTCACGTGCGCAACTTTCTCGATTGCGTCAAATCGCGAGACCTGCCGCACGCAGACATCGAAATCGGCCACCGCTCGACGACGATGAGCCTTTTGGCAAACATCTCGCTGGCCTTGGGCATCCGGCTCGAATGGGATGCACAGGCCGAGCGAATCACGAACAACCAACAGGCAAATTCCCTGTTGCACTATGAATACCGCGCGCCGTGGAAACTGGAATAGACGCCACGGCATCGACGTGAGACGGCCTCGTCGCACCATTCGGGCCGATGTCCCAGACGCCGCCCCCGCTGGGCCGATGCGATCGGAGACGGCCGCGATAGAAGGCGACTTTCCGACAAGGCTGCGCGCGGCACGACCGCGGTGGTCGAACGCGACGACCGTTTGGTGAAATCGTCGCAGCTCTCTGCGGAGAGTCAGAACTCAGGAGGAACGGGCGGCCGCTCGTTCCGAGATCTTCAAAAGTCGTGCCGCCATCCATTCCTCGCGGCGCCCGCGAAGCGCTGCGTCTGCGTCCGGATCGATCGACGCCGATAGTCCGTTGGGCAGACGCACGGTTCCGCCGTCTTTTACGGCGCGTTCATTGGCGGTAACAAAAGTCTTCACCGCCAAACGGAACCGCTTCTCTTCGGGCACGGTCCAATGCTTCGATCGAGAGAACTGCTTTTTGCAATGCAGCGCCAAGTTCTCGATCAGCGGTTCGCCCAGCGGCGCTGTCGGAAGCGATACGGAGGGATAGCTTTCCGGGTTGTTGAGCACTTCCAGCAGGAACAACTCGCCGGCCACGCGCCGAGGCCCGGCAAACAGGGCTTTGCGATACTTCTCTTCAAACGCGGCCAGATCGAGCCAAAGCGCCCAATGCCGCGCTGGCGGCGAACAATAATAGAGTGCCGTGACCGCCGCCCAATAGTCGAAAAAGAATTGCAGCCGTTTCTTATCGGCCTCAGTCGGATTGATCAACGCCTGGACGGGCAGATTCTGCCACACCCGAGCCATGCCCATCGCCTGCCAAACGCCCAAATTGGCCAAATCGCCTTTGGTGTAGCTGTGCTCGGCGTGTTCCGGACTGTCCATGTCGGCAGCCCGCCATGAGACGGTCAGCCGCCGTTCGCTGCCCACCTGATTCATGTTCACGCCGGGCTGAGCGTTGGGATCGAACGTGATCCGCAGCTCTTGCCCGAACACCTGTTGCGAGAAGGTGGTTTGACGATCCGCCTTCACCTCTTTCCACCATGCGGGACAGCACTCGCTCAATGCCTGACGGATGTACACGATATCATTGCGCCTCGCCATTGGAAGCGAACTGAGCTTGGCGGCTGCCGATTTCAATTCGGAATTCAACTCATCCCATTGGGCGTTCATGTACAGGCCGACCAGCTGAGCATACAGTTCGTCGCGTGCGTTTCCGGTCGCGGGCTGCTCTGCCGCAAGCGCCGAGTGCAGGCCGAATACCACTGCCGCCGATCCGCCGAAGAACTCTCGCCGATTCATATTGTGCCTCGCCGCAAACGCTTCACCGATGTCGTCCCCAGGCCCGTTCGCCGTCGCCGGGCCGCAGCACTATAGGTTACCCCTTCTCGCCCGCCGGAGGCAACAGGCTGATCCGGCTCCGTCCTCGCGACTTACGGCTCACAGAAGTGGAAATGCCCCCTCGCAGCGAAGCAGACGCTTGCGTGCCGTCCCCGGTCGAACCGGTTTTCGTTTCGCGCAGTCTTACCGATCGCGGCCACGGAAGATTACCGCGACGTGCCGGCTGTCGGTCGAATTGTTTTCTGCTTCGCGCAGTTTTACCTACGGCGACGCCGGCAACGTCGGAGCAGGCGGCTCGGCGGACGGGGCAGGGCGGGCCGGTTTCGGTTCAGCGCCGCCGATACGCAATTCACCGGCATCGAGTTTCTCTTTCCACCGTTGAATCGCCGCTTTCCGCTGATTGGCAGGCATATCCGGACGGTACGAAAGAACAAGCCCGGTCAGTTCCTTAAGAACCTGAAACGCCAGCACGCGATGAGCCAACGACTCCGAATCGAGGGCAGCCACCAATTTGGCAGCTTCACCATTGGCGAAATCGGATTCCGTATAGCCCCAAAGCATGCGATAGAGCTCGGTGCCGCCGGCCGCTCCGTATTGACGCTGAAGCGTTGTTCGCACCGCGGCGGCGATCTTCGGATCGACCGCTACGGCCTCCATCAGTTTCCCGGCTGCGTCGGCCCATTCGTTCTTCGCCTCAGCGTCGTTCAAGGCGGCGCACAGACGATCGACATAGCCGAAAAACACCAAGCAGCGTGCCGCCAGCCAACGGACTTCGCGGCGGCGATGTTCGCTTAGCTCGAGCATGGTTTGCAACGCCGGACGATCGGCGGTCAGCGCCTGTTCCGCCAAGCGCGAAGCCTGTTCGTCGAGCAGCGGCAGCGGTTCGCTGGTCAGCCAGCGAGGAATCTCGACGGGCGAAACCGTCCATCCGGCAGTGCCCAGCGACGCTTTGCTGCCGGCTGACATCCGTACCATCGGCCGCGCGGGCATCTCCAACGTCAGTTCGCCGCTGCCCGCGTACACCGAAACCGCCCACGACGCCGGGGCCTGCTCCGGATCGCTCCCCGGATGACGCACCGGGAGCACCTCGATGGCAGCGACCGACTCGGGCTGAACGAACGTAAGCGTGCCGGCCACGCGGCCGCCGGCAAATCCCACGACAATCTGAGTACCCGCCTTCGCAGCCGGAATCAGCAAGACCCGGCCGAAATCAATATCGATGCCCGGAGGCTCATCCTCCGCCGGCGATCGCAACACCACGCGCGTCGGCCCCATCAGCCGCGCGGTTACTCCCGAATTCATCGCGATCTCCGGACGGTATGTCGGCAGCGCCAACAACACCTGCTTGGCCATCAACACGGCCTTGCCCGGCAGCCGACGCCATGCATCGTCTTCCGGGGTGTATCTCAAGAGCACCTGAGTATCCGACACCATCCGCGCTACCGGAGGCATCGACTCGACCCGGGGAACAACCGGCGGCTGCGATCCGTCCGCGGGAGAGGCCGGTGAATCCCCTGAAGGCTTCGGTGGTGCAGGCGTCGCGTCGGCCGGCTTCGACTCGCCCGGTTCCTTCGGCATTTCGTCGGCCTTCGGCGGGAGCGGCGCCGGCGGTGCCGTCGATCCTTCTGCCGCCGGCTTAACGGGCGGCAGCGGGGCAGGTTCTTCAGGCGGGGGAGCAATCCGCTCTTCCGAAACGGCCGCCGGCGGCTGGATCACTTCTTCCGACTTCGACGGCGGTGTTGCCGGGGCATCGGTCGAAGCCTCTTTCCCGTTCGGATCCGCCGCCTCTTGGGGTGCCCACACCAAGCGCCCCAGCGGCTTGTCGGGATCGAACTGCCCCGTGGACCAGGCTAAAACGACCAGCCCGCCGACCACAATCGCCGTCGCAACCGCCCATCGCAACAGACTCCGTTTCGGGCCGCGGGCAGGCATCGTCGCAACTGACTTGGGCGACGGCGCCGACCCGGCATCCGTCACAACCGTCGCGTTCTCGGCAACAACGGCGGCGTTTGCCAGTTCCTCGGGCAACTCGACCTTCCCCTCGGCAGCCTCACGAGCGGCCATTACGTCGGGAAGCTGATACATCCGTCGCCGCGATTGCTGGTCCACCTCCGCCGGATGACCGAGCACCAACGCCAAGATTTGATGGCAGCAGGCCACCTCGGCCAAGTGCATGTCCGATTTGAGGCAAACGTTCTCGAAGTCCGGCACTCGGTCGTCCGCCAGCACGTGATCGAGGTATTCGGCCACCGTGTTCGGATCCAGATTCGGGCCGCGTTCGTTCAAGGGCGGCGCCGCCAATCGTATCCGCCGAGAAACGTCGTGGATCCGTTGAACCAACGCCTTGGCAAAAGGACTCTCTTCGATCTTCTTGGCAATGTCAGAGGCGTCGTCGGGCTCCAGCAAGCCGTTCATCTGGGCCAACATCGTTCGAAGTGTCAGTCGCATGATTGCACCAATGTGATTACAGCGAAACAAGCCCCCAAAAAGCCGAAAGACGGAACTCGATTCAACCGAGGTTTGCGCACAATCGACCGCCCCGTTGGGGCCGCCGCCGATTGCGCAACTGTGTGGACTTACTCAGGAAAATGACCGCACCGATAACTGATGAAGAACCCTCGACAATTCGAGCCCCCCCAAACCGCCGGTCCTCCGCAGCCGCCGAAGCCACCGCAGTGAATCGCAAACGGCCTCATGGCCGATCGCGACCAGCCATCTCTATGTGATCCTGCCGGGCCGCAACCATCGACCGATTCTCGTAACGCCGACGCTCAACGACGCGGTGAGCTTCACCCGCATCCTTCGCGGGCAAATCCCTGGCAACCGGTTCCGTTGCAGGCGATCGAGCGCCGCGGGGCAGCGAGCCCACTGGTGCGACAACCGCCTGATCGCCATCTCGGTCGGCCGCCGTATTATTAGTGGGACGGCGGAGGCAATTCCGTCACGTTTTTTCACAACCCTTTTCCCGGAAACCACTTGCGAATCAGGAACAACTGAAGGCTGCTCGATCGGCCGGGTTGGGTTCTTCGCAGGCCCAGTTGAGTCGATCGCGATGAGAAGGCCTCGCGACTGAGTCACTGCGAGGCGCGTGGCGACGGCGGCGTCTTCGTCGGCGCTGAAACGCGAGATAGGCGAAACAGGCGATCAGTCGCGATGCATCGGGGAACCTCTGTGGCGACGCACCGTCTGAGCCAAGAGACAGTTCCACATCAACGCAAACGTGGCCGCGGCGGCAACAACTCGGCTCTCGCGCGCGCCATCCCCGGTTGAACCGCATTCCGTTTTTCGCGGTTTTGTTCAGAAACGGCCCAAGACGGGGCTTATCCGATCGTGTCGGACTTCAATTGCCTCGCGACTTTCCGTTCGGAAGCCCGAGCAACAAACCGACGGCAAGCAAGGCCTGAGCGGTCGCCGTCAGGGCGGGATGGGGGACGGCTGGTTCTGTCTTTCCGATGTGGACGCTCGACCACCGATCGGACCGTTCCCAGCCATCGACCGTGCGTCGCCAAGGGTCGCTCTTGCCCATCAGCACCCCCGTGGCAAGCGAGGCGAACGCCAGAATGAATGCCGCGCACAGCAATCGCGTGCGGGAACGGGGCGACCGGGCAGCAGAATCGCGTTTCGGTGGATCGGCCATCGAAAGCGACTTCGGAGCAACCGCTGGGCCAAACGCCTCATGCCAAGTGTTGCATCGTTGTAACTGAAACTAAGGCATGGAATTCTGTTTCGCAGAGACCGATCGACCGTTGATGCTTTTTCGAAACGTGACGAAGAGCTTCGCCAACATCCGGCTCGCGCCGATTGGGCGGCGAGCGACAAAAAATGTTCCGCACCAAATGGTTTTCCAAGCCCCCGGACTGTGCCCGAGGACTCTACGGCCCGAGTTCTACCCGCTGCACGACCTCAAACGGCTCGGAGATGCGCCGATTCGAAGGAAGATTCCGAAAATGCGAACGAAGTCACCCAGGCGGGAAGGCAATGCGAACTAAGACGCTGCGCGTCCATTCACCCAATTTCCGCCGAAAGTCGTACCGAGAAGCAAGCGAATGTCTTTCAATGCGAAGCCGGTGTTGATCGTTTGTTGCCCAAATCTCACCCCTAAGCAGGCTGGTTCCCTGCTGTAAATCGGCTCCGAGCCGAGAAGAGCTCTTTTTTTGCTTGAAGCGCAGATGCGACCTATACTTGCATGGCCATCCGAAGACACCTCCTTTGTCTGCCGACGACAAACCGATTTAAGAGCTGCCGCAAACCGAGATCGATTCGTCGCGGGGCAGAGAAGGCGAAGCAACTGAAGAGAATCCCGCTTTCAACGGCAACGGTGTGCAGATGTCAGGACCAACATCGGTGATCGACTTGAATCGCATAATCGCCGGGGCCCAACTCCCGGCGTTGCCGCAAAGTGCTATTCGGCTGTTGGAACTGTCGCAAAACCCGGAAATCGGTGCGGCCGAGTTCGCCGCGCCGATCGAGGCCGACCCTGGCCTGACCGGTCAAGTGCTCAAGTTCGTCAACTCGTCGTACTTCGGTTTCTCCCGCGAAATATCCAGCGTCAAGCTGGCAATCAGCTTGGTGGGCATGAGGACTATCAAGAACTTCGCTCTCTGGAGCGCCGTCTTCAGCCTGATGCCCAACCCGAAATGCGGACCGTTCGAGCTAAAGACCCTTTGGCAAGACTCGCTGAGGCGGGCCCTGTTCGCGCGCGACATGGCCCGCATACTCGGGGCGAAAGAATGCGAAGAGGCCTTCGCCGCGGCACTGCTGCAAGACATGGCGGTGCCCATCTTGGCGAAAGAAGCCCCCCAAGTTTACGTGAAGCTGCTAGAGGCGCGAAACGACGGGCGTCTGCGGCTTTCGGCGCTCGAAGAACGCGTATTCGGTTGGACTCACGCGACCGCCGCCGGATTGATGGCCCGAACATGGAATCTGCCCGACGCCTTTGCCCGGCTGGTGGAACGCCATCAAGAAATCGACTTCTGGATGACCCAAGCCGTGCAAGATCCGTTGGGCTTGGCCGTTGCTCTATCTGCATTGCTGCCGCCGGTGGTCGATTCCGTTTGGCACGAGCGGGCACTCTTCCTCGACTACTATGCTCGAATCGATCGCCCGGGCAAACCCCAGCCCGAAGAGCTGCTTTCCGCCGTCGATACGGGTTTCAGCGAGTTCGCGCCTGTGCTAAAGCTCAGCACGCCGGCCAAGTCGATCGTGGAATTCCTCCACGAGGAAAGCGTTGCCGTCGCGTAGTCCTGCCGACTCGCGATGGGGCAAGAGTCTTCCGCTGAGAACTCTGTTGCGCCGCAGCGATGCGGTTTCTCGATGCGTTCCGGCGCGAACGGGCGAGAATCGCGGGCGGCATGTGACGAGCAAAAAAGTCCGACATACGGCATCCAGCCGGTAGGCGGAAATCGCCCTCAGCTCAGTCGGACCGCGGCGCCGGGCGCGGCACACTCCCATTGTCCGCGGGGGCCGACGACTGTGCCGTCGTGCCGCGAAAGAAGACTGCTCTCTCTTCTTACTTCTTCTTCGGCTCGTCGTCCGTAAAGAAGCGCTTCGGCACCGAAGGCGTATCGATAACCGGCTCGGGAGTCTCCGGCTCGGCCCCCTTCGGCGGCGGAGCGCCTTCCACTTCGGTCGAGGCGATTTCCACGCGCTCGCCGTCCGCCTCGACATACACAGTGAAACCGATCTTCGTCGACTTGTTCAGCATGGAAAGCACGCCGACCAAGCCGGTGAATCCTTCATGAGTGGCATGTGCCAGCTTTCGCAACTGTTCCGCCTGATCTTTGCTCATTCCCGGCGGCTGCTTCTTGACGAATTCATCAGCTTGCTTGATCGAGCTTCGCGCCAACGCCATCTGATTTTGGGCATCACTCAATCGCCCGAGCGGTTCCGGGGCGCCCGTCTCCACCCGTCGGAAGTTCGGCTCCCAAAGAATGCGACACTGGTTTCCCTGAAGCGTCAGGCGGAAACGAAGCACCAAGGGGAACTTCAGAAACTCTTCGTCTTTGTCGCCCACCTTTCGTTTTACCTTGTCGCTTTTCTCATTGACCACAAGCAATAGTTCCGACTTGCTTGAATCCACCCGTCCCCGCTCGGTGACGGGCGGCAGCATCACGTCGGCCGGCGAAATCTCCACTTTCATATTGGGCAGGTCGGGCTTCTTGATTTGCACCCGCACCATGCTCGGCTCAGGCTGCGTATCGAGTCGTACGTTGACGGGAATCGGCTTGGGTCGATCGAAATCGAGCAAGATCGGTGCGACCGGCTGAGGCTGATTGAACGCCACGAAGTGGTTCGCACCTCCCGAGACGAGTTTCAAGCCGCAGTTCCGCAACTGATTGGCCCGGGCCGGCGCCTTCACCGCCCCGGCCAACCACTGCACAAGCAGTTTTTCCCCGTCCAGGCTCACCCGCGCCAATTCAACGCGTTCGGCCTTTTGGCCCTTTGTCTGTTCGGCAATGGTCCACGCCTTGCCCGGCGAAGAGGCATCCGGCGCCAGCTCGAAGTCAAACGCTTTGAATGCCTGCCCGCCGAGCAACTGAACGCTCAGCGGCTTGTCCGCCGCCAACTTCAACGGAGCGATCTCCTTCGGCTCGCCGACAACGCCCGACTCCGCTTCCTCCTTAGGTACCTTCGGCAATTCAATCGCCTTCGGCAACTCTTTGAACGGCTCGTACTTGGGCGGCGGTTTCGGCTTGTCCGTCGGCTTGGGCGGATCGGGTTTCTTTGGCTGCGCAGGCTGCGTTTCGGCCGGTTTGTCGGGCTGTTTCGACGGCTCGGCAGGTTTCTCCGCCGGCTTTGTCGGCTCGGAAGGTTTCTCTGAGGGCTTCCCGGGCTCTTCCGCGGGCGTGGTCGGCGTCGATTGCGACGCGCCCGAATTCCCCTGAGCATTGTCTGACGCTTTTGTGTCACCTTCGCCTTTCTTCGGCTCATCGCTCGGCGACTTCGTCCCGCCGGCATCGTCCTTCGCACCACTGTTTTCGCCCGCACCATCGTTCGATTTTGCCGAATCCTTCGTCGCGGGCTGTTCCGTCGGCGGAGTTGTCGGCTCGTCGGCAACGATCACTACGGTGCCGCTCTTGACGGCCGACGATGACGGTTTCTTGGCAATTGCTTGCTTATCCGACGACCCGCCGAGCCAGACGAAGGCCGCCGCCACGATCCCCACCAAAAGCATCACGGCGACCGCCCCCACACTGCCGATGATCATCTTCCCGCGCGGGGTGCGCCACAGTGCCAACATCCGAGCCGGCAAAGCAGCTCGGGGCCCTTCGTCACCAGGCTCTTTCTCTTCGTCGGAATCATCCCCCGCCGACGGCTTCTTGATGGGCTTCTTCGCCGCCGCCTTTGCCTTGCTTCGCGGTGTCGCGACGGACAAATCCAACACCGGAAACTCCCCATTGCTGTCGCTCGACTGATTGGCTTCCTCGTCGTCGATCGCCTCGGCCTTTTTGAGCGAGGCAGGCCGCTTCTTAGGCCGCGGCGTCAAACCAAGGGCGGAAATCGCTTCGGCGACTTCATCCGCCGACTGGAATCGCTCCGCCGGATCCTTCGCCATCATCCGCTCGCAAATCTCGATCAGTCCCGCCGGGGCATCTTCGCGCAACTCGCTGATCGGCGTCGGATCGACGCGCTGATGTTTGAGGATCTTCTCGTGCAATGTTCCCTCGGGAAACGGCGGCCTTCCCGTCAAAAGAAAGTACAGCGTGCAGCCCAATGAGTAGATGTCGGCCCGATGGTCGAACTCTTCGCTTTCGAGGGCTTGTTCCGGCGCCAGATAATCGACCGATCCGAGAATCGATTCGTCCGCTTTCTCGTTCGCCGACTCGGCGCGCCCCACCAAACGCGCCAATCCCATGTCGAGAATCTTCAGCACCCGCTGATTGTTCACCACCAAGTTCGAAGGCTTGATGTCGCAATGAACAATCTCTTGTTTGTGGGCATGGGCCAACCCTTCGGCTGCCTGCCGGACGAACTCGGCCGCAAGGGCGCAGTCCAGCGGGCCGTTGCGCTTGACCATCTGTTCCAAGTTCACGCCATCGACGTACTCCATCACGATGTAGTAACGATCGCCCTCTTGATCGACATTGTAGGCATGAACGATGTTCGGGTGATCCAACGCGGCGATGGCCCGGGCTTCCGAAAGAAAACGCTCCAGCGAGCCGGGTTCCCGCCCCAACTGCTTGCCCAGCACTTTGATCGCCACGCGGCGATTCATCATGATGTGCTCGCCGAGAAACACGCTGCCCATGCCGCCGCGGCCGAGCAGTTCGATCAGCTTGTATTTCCCCAAGAAGAAGGTGCTTCGTCCGGCCAGCAATTGGCCGGCCTGCCACCGCGTCAGCAGGCTGTGCTTCGTCAGCAGCCTGGCTGCGGTGACGGCGTCGTCGGCCTTCCCGCCGCTCGATTCAACAAGCTCTCGGGCTTCGGCCAACTGCTCCGCCGAAAGCAATTTGCTCTTTTCCAGCAACGTGAAGAAGTCGTCCGCGGTAGCAATCGCCATCGATGGCTCTCCAACCACCTAAATAGTTCCACATCATTGCGAAAGCGGTCGCGGTCGTAACGACGCGGCCGATTGCATGCCATCTCCCTTTGAACCGCTTTCCGCCTTTCGCGGTACTAGGTTGTGTTGTTCGTCAAAACTAATGACGCACATCCGCCCCAGCGGGGCAAAAATCGACAGCCACGTATTTCCCCGAGATCAACCCGGGCACGAACGCTACTGCGGACCGAAGGTTTCGGACACCGTCCGCCGCTGCACGTATCGTTGCCCGTGCGCTATTCGCAACCGTTGCAATAGGCTCGCGTCGTGTTCGCAAAACGTCTTGGCCTTCCTTTTCCGCTTTGCTGCTTACTGCGTTTCTATCCCAACAGACCGCCATCTGCCACAGGCCGCCCGCGCGCAAGGCATTCTCGCAGTCGCCAAACGGCAACGCGACCGGGCCGTCGTGTTTCGCTCACGACAGACTAACCCCATGCTTGTCAGTCTAGCCGTTGGGCCCACGGATTGCAAACGTTTCTCGTGCCGAAAAGACCGTCGCCCCGGCAAGTTGCGCCCTGCGCCGCGGTCAGTCGCCCGCCCGAAAAACGACGCCTCTGTTGCCATTTTTTTCGCAGGAGCCGCCCTGATTTTCCGCACGAACCGCCTTCCGGTTCGCCCGCCCAAACAAGCGTCCAAGTCGTTCCACACAATCGCGGAAGCGGCCGCGGGCGCGGCGAAGCGGCCCTCCTGCGTGCCGCCCCTGTTGGAACTGCTTTCCGTTTTCCGCGATTCTGTTTGGGGTACCGATCAGTGGGTGGCGCGGCGGCGCGGTCGCTCGGTCGCCCGCCCCCCCCGCCAACACCGGCTGCTTCACCGCTACTGATCCTCGTCGCACGTTGCGTGTGCCCCATCGCCGGCTCGAAGGCTTCCCGCTCGGCGCAGCGCCGACCTGCGACTCCCATCAAACAGCCGGGGTCCGTGCCCGACGTTATCCGCGCAACCGCCCGGCAGCGCAGTCCGCTTCGCGGGCGTCATCGAGTCGAGCGTGTTTGGCGCGACGGGGGCACAACGCACACAAGCACTTTTCGGCCAAGGGTTTTCGGCGGCAGATGCTTGCCTTGACACACTTCGCCTCACTGATACAATCCGAATGAGAATGATTCAGGTTCGGCGATCAATACGATCGGCCCGGCTCGCCACAGGGTCAGCGCCTCATGAAATGCCAGAAATGCGACAAGCCGGCGACGTTTCACATCACCGAGCTTACCAGCGGAAAGCCGGTCGAACTGCATCTGTGCGAAGACCACGCGCGCGAATACCTGACTGCCTCAGGAAACGAAAGCACCGCGCCGGGCAGCATGGCATCGCTATTGGCTCAGCACATCATGGCCCAAAAGATGCAAGTCGGGCAGACGGCGCAGGAGCTGGCCGAACTCGATCAGCAATCGTGCCCCTTCTGCGGAATCACGTTTTTCGAGTTCCGCAATCAAGGGCGGCTCGGTTGCCCGCACGATTACACGGCTTTTCAGCCGCAACTGGAGCCGTTGATTCTCAACATCCACGGCGAGGTGGAACACGCCGGCAAGCGTCCGCGGAAGTCCCCCAAAATTAGCGAGCGGCGCACGCTGTTGATTCGCCTCCGCCGCGAGATGAAAGAAGCGGTAAGCGAAGAGCGGTACGAGCGAGCGAAGGAACTGCGCGACGAGATTCGGCGGATTGAATCAGAGCCCGTCGAATGAGGGAATTCGGAGAGCAGGCTGTGGATCTAAACGATCTGACCAAATCAACCGGAGAGTGGCTCCGCGGCGCCGGTCCCGAGTGCGATATCGTGATCAGCAGCCGCATCCGCTTGGCCCGCAATCTCGCCGAGTTCCCCTTCATTTCGCGCGCCGACGACCAGCAGCGGGCCCAAATCGAAAAGCTGATGAGCGATGTCGTGCGGCAATGGCACGACGACGGCCAACTGCTGTATTTCAACCTCGACTCGCTGTCAACGATCGACCGCCACTTGCTCGTCGAACGGCACTTGATCAGCCGCGAGTTGGCCGAAGGCCGCGGTCCCCGGGCCGTCGCCATCGATCCGAACGAAACGTTCAGCCTGATGATCAACGAAGAGGATCATCTTCGGCTCCAGGTGCTTCAAAGCGGATTTGATCTCAAATCGGTCTGGGAAAAAATCACTCGCATCGACGATATCATCGAAGAGCGAGTCGTTTACGCCTTCCACGAGCGCCTCGGTTACCTGACGGCCTGCCCGACGAACGTGGGGACCGGCTTGCGAGTCAGCGTCATGCTGCATTTGCCCGCACTGGTCATCACGCGGCAGATCGAAAAGGTGTTCCGCAGTCTGCAAAAAATCAACTTGGCGGTTCGCGGGCTCTACGGCGAAGGCTCGCAGGCGATGGGTGATTTCTACCAGATCAGCAATCAGATCACCCTCGGGCGAAGCGAGGAAGAACTGATTCGTCAAGTCAGCGAGGTCGTACCCGTCATTATCGACTACGAGCGACAGGCTCGCGATTTTCTCATCAAGGAAAGCCACGAAAGCCTTCACGATCGCGTGAGCCGCGCACTGGGCATCCTCTGCACCGCTCAGACGATCAGCTCGGAAGAGACGATGCATTTGCTTTCCAGTGTGCGAATGGGCGTCAACCTCGGCCTGCTGCCCGAATTGAAAATCCCTTCGGTCAACGAGCTTTTCATCCGCACGCAGCCGGCTCATTTACAGAAACTCGCCGGCGGGGAACTGGAAAGCACCGATCGCAACATCGAGCGGGCCCGGTTCTTGCACCGCTATCTCACTCAAGAAGGCGGCAGCACAACGCGCGACGAGTCGAACTGATCGCATGATTCTGCGATCCGCGCGCTCTCAGATTCGTCCGATCGCAACCGCTGCCGCGGAACAGCAACTGTCATTCGCCTGCGGCAATTTCATTCGCTTCCTGCCCGGCGGGTGCAAGCGGCCGTCAAGCCTCCGAATAGCGTAAACGCAAGGCCCGCGGCTGCGCGCCGATGACGGAGAAAATGACTCAGTTGCCCGGAACGCAAGGCGATGCGCGGCCGCACAATCAATTGCCGCCTCGCTGCTGGGCGATGATGGCGGCCCGGCTTTTCAGCGCGTCTTCATTTTGCGGATCGATTCTGAGCACTTCGTCGAAGTCCTCAATGGCCGATTCGAGATCGCCCAGCTTGTAATAAACGTATCCCCGATTGCTGTATGCCGCGGTAAACCGCGGGTTCAGTTGAATGGCCTGCGTATAGTCTTCGATCGCCGCCGTCAGTTTGTTCTGCTTCCGCAGCGCCAATCCTCGATTGTAGTACACCTCGACATATCGCGGATAAAGCTCCAGCGCGCGACTGTACGCCGCGATCGCCTCGTCCAATTTGTCGGCCTTATGCGCCTCGACGCCTTGGCGATAGATTTCCTTGGCCTTTTCGCGGCGCGCTTCGATCGCTTGTTCGAGCCGATCGATCAGCTTCTGGGCCGCAGCGTCGTCTTGAACCCAGCTCTTGTACTCTTCGACAGGCCGGGCATCATGAAGAATGAGGTAAACGTAGTCTTCGGTTGCCTCGGGCATCTTGTCTTTTCCGGCGCGGATCAGCGCCCGATGAAAACGGGCCTCGGCCAGCGAATCGTCCTGCTTCAGCGCCTCGTCCAAATCGGCCAACGCTGCATCCGTTTCGCCCTTTCGCAAACGGACCCATCCGCGGTAAAACCAGGCCATCGGATCCCGCGGCATCAACTTGATCGCCTGGTCGAGATCGGTTACGGCCTTGTCGAACTGCTGTTTGCGCCCCAACGCCAACCCGCGTTCGCGATAGGCCTCGGCCAAGTCGGGAGAAAGTTCGATCGCCTTGTTGTAGTCGTCGATCGCGCGATCGTAGTCGCTTTTCCGTGCGTACACGTAGCCGCGATGAAACCATGCGACGCTGCCCTGAGGCGCCAGTTCGAGCGCCTTGTTCACGTCGGCCAGTGCCCCGTCCAAGTCGTCCACCAACGCCCGGCAATATCCGCGCTCGTTCCAACCGTCTGCGTCTTGCGGGTCGAGCTTGATCACCGTCGTGTAGTCCGCAATCGCGCGCCGCACATCGCCCATCAGTTTGGCCGCTTCCGCACGGCTGACATAAACAGACGGGTCTTCGGGAGCCAGCCGAACAGCCTGGTTCAAATCCGTCATTCCCCGCTCCATGTCGCCCATCAGCGCGCGGACATATCCGCGGTCTCGATAAGCGGGAGCATAGCGCGGATCAAGCCGAATCGCCTCATCAAAGTCTGCGATGGCCTTCTCCATCTCTCCGGCACGATAGTGGCAAAATCCTCGATAAAATCTTGCGATCGCGCTTTGCGGCTGCACGCGAACTGCTTCGTTGAAATCGCTCAGGGCCTTTTCGGTCTGTTCCATCTCCACGCGAAGCAGGCCGCGCTGAATCAGCGCATCGGCAAATGCCGGATTGATCGACAGTGCCTTGGAAAACCCCGCCTCCGCTTCTTCGAACTTCTCGTTCCGCATCGCGGCCATCGCTTGGTTGAACACCTCGACTTCAGGCCGTGCCTCGATGATTCCGCCCTCGCGCAACCGCGGATCGCCCGGCCCATCCTGCCGCGGATCGCGGCCGAATAGTCGCGGCCGAGCCGGCGGCTCAGCGGCGGCGTCGCCGGGTGCCGGATCGCGCGGGCCGAGAGGTCGCGGCCGTTGTCCCGACGATTGTTCCGCAAACACCACGAACACCAGCAGCAAAGCCGCACCCGTCGCAAAGACTCTTCTCATGATTTCTCACCCGAAACATTCGCCAGAACCGCCAACGGCCAGCCCCGCAGCGCCCTAACAGCCCGTTGAACAATCCCCAAAGGCGGCAGATGCTCGCAAGGAAACACTAGGGAAAAACACCGCTGGCAGTGCTAGCAAACCTGACTCTTTCAACCGGCTATTACGGCTCGAACCGGCCGAGCCACAAACCGCGATTATAGTGGAACAGCAATGCCTGTGTCACGGCCAGAAAACGGAGGAAAACAGCTTCCAGAGCGCGTCCGCGGGGTCGCGCATGCCCGGTGCCGCACAATAAGCAAACGGAAAGACTCGCGGAAAAACGCCGCCGACGTGGACGCAGACCGGCCGCCGCACCACGGAACCGTTCTTCGCAGGGATAAGCCGGTTTTATCGGTTCCCGTCTTCTTTAGCGGACCGTTGAAAAACTCGTTCTCGGATTGGCGGCCGTGTGCAATTTCCACCGAATTCGCGGGCCTAGTCCGCGGGAATCGTGTTTTTCAACGGGCTGTCAAAATGGCGGTCGCGCACCAGTGCCTCGGTCCGTTCCCGCGGCCAATCACTTCGCACGGTCTCTGCTCGAAAGGCGGAGGCAATGGCTGTGCGCAAGGCTGCCGGCTCAATCTCGAGATTGGCGACGAATTGAGCATGCGATCGATCGCCGCGATAGGCCGGTCGGCGCGGCGGCATCAGCAGCAATCGGTCGATCAACTCGATCGGAAACCGATAGAGCAGGGTTCCGTGATAGAGCAGACATTTTCGGCGACACCGCATGCTGTTGCCCGAAATCTTCTTCCCCCGATAGGTCAGATCGCTCGTGCCCTGGCGTGAAACGGCGAATCCCAGCTTTGCCAGTCCTTCGGCCAAAGTGCCGAGCACGAAGCGGTGCGTTTGCTCGATGTCAGCCGGAGCCGGCCTGGTGCCGCGACGGAGCACCAGCGAATACATCAAACAGCCCGGTCCCGCCACAATCGCAGCGCCGCCGCTGCTGCGGCGCACGACCGGAACGCCTGCCCGCCGGCACTCCTCAAGATTCACCTCCAGCGGAATATTCGATCCGCGTCCGACCACCACCATCGGACGACGCGGCTCCCACAGGCGCAGCACCTCGCCGATGTCGTCTTGCTCTTCTGCTTCGCAAAGCAATGCTTCGTCCAAAGCGACATCGGCGAACGGGTCGGAGAGTGTCAGTTCCAGCAAGTCCATCGTCATCCGTTCCGCTCGTCGTGCGGGACGAGGATCTAAACAAAACCGCGGAAAATAAAAAGCGGCTCAAATCGCATCTTGACGCAAGAAAGCCGCTTCGCTGCGCTGTCGGCCGCCTTCGTAATTGTGTGGAACTATTTCGGTTCGGCACGGCGGGCCGCTACGGCCTCCAGCCCTCGATCGCTTCGTCGATGCCCGACTCGATCGCATCCATCACCCGGTCGAGCTGCTCGGCGGTAATGCATAGCGGCGGCATGACGACGATCACGTTCCCCAGAGGTCGAAGCCACACGCCGCGACGACGGACGGCATCGCACACACGGCCGCCGATCCGCCACTCCCACGGAAACGGAGTCCCCGACGCGGGATCGCGCATCAGTTCGATTCCGGCGATCAGCCCGCATTGCCGCACGCTGCCCACATGGCTCGCTCTCTCCAACCGACGCAGCCGCTCGGCCAGTTGTGCGATGCGCGGCTGAATTTTGGCGAGCGTCTTCTCGCTTTCAAAAAGATCCAGGTTGGCCAAGGCGACGGCGGCCCCGAGGGGATTTCCGCCGTAGGTGTGCCCGTGGAAGAACGTTTTGCTCTCCTCGTAACGTCCGAGAAACGCCGCGTAGATCTCATCGGTGGCTAACGTGGCAGCCAACGGCAGATAGCCTGCGGTAATCCCCTTGGCCAAACACATCAGGTCGGGCACCACCCCTTCCTGCTCGCAGGCGAATATCGTCCCGGTGCGGCCGAAGCCGACAGCCACTTCGTCGGCGATCAGAAGCACGTCGTATCGGCGAGTCAGTTCCCGCACGCCGCGCAAGTAGCCCGGCGGATGTCGCACCATGCCTGCGGCACACTGCAAAAGCGGCTCGACGATCATCGCTGCAATGCGATGATGCTGCTCGGCTAGCAGCTCTTCGAGCCGCCCGAGATGCTCGCGGCAGGCATCTTCGGGCTCGATCCGGCGGCCCGGCGGGTGCATCGAGGGCGTCGGCAATCGCAGCGTTTCAAACAACAAAGGCGAGAACATGGCATGAAAGCGCTCGACGCCGCCCACGCTGACCGCTCCCAGCGTGTCGCCGTGATAAGCGTCACCCAGGGCGATGTAACAGGTTTTCTCCGGTCGTGGCCGCGGACATTGGCGCCAATACTGAAAAGCCATCTTCAGGGCGACCTCGACGGCCGTGGCTCCATCGTCCGAGAAGAAGACGTGATTCAACCCCTTCGGCGCAATCTTCACCAGCCGGCCGGCCAGCTCGATCGTCGTCGGATTCGAGCATCCCAACGATGTAACGTGGGCGACGCGGTTCAACTGGCGCCGAATGGCCTCGTCGAGCTGCGGATGCCGATGGCCGTGGATGTTGCACCACAAACTGCTCACGCCATCGATGTACTCTCGCCCGTCGATATCGACTAGCACGCATCCTTCGGCGCGCTCGATGATCAACGGCTCGTACTCGGCCATTTGCGTAAACGCATGCCAAACGACCGAGCGATCGAGTTCGATGAGCTTTTCGCGGTCAAGCATCTTTCACAAGAATGAAAATGACGAAACACGAACACAAGACCGAATCAACCGTAGGCCGAACAAAACCGCGAGAAACGGAAGGCGGCACAACCCAATGCAACATGCAATCGCCCGCTTCGCTGCAATTGCGGCGAACGATCGTACTGCACTGGACTCGCGCGGTCAATCGGTGTCGGGCGGATCAATGCGTCCGATAAGCGCGCCGCCCATCCTCTTGTTCGAGGCAAATCCCAAGCGGAACAACGATGCCGTCGCCGTTGCGCAGGCGAGTCGTTCTATTTGCTCCGGCCTGCCGGTCGATCGGTTGTCCGCTCATTCAACCACTGAACGATGTCGGCCAAAACTCTGTCGCGTTCGGGCTCACTTAAGCACTCGTGCCAAAGCCCGGGATAGAGCAACAATCGCTTGTCCGCCGCCACCGCGCGATCGATCAACTCGCGGCTTCCTTGCGGGTCGGCCACCACGTCAGCGTCTCCGTGAATCGCCAAGACGGGCCAACAGAGCAGCTCGGCATATCGGCGAATCAGCGATGCCGCGCGCAAGGCCTCGGCGCCGATGCGAACCTCGAAACGGTCGTGATACACCAACGGATCATCGCGAAAGGCCTGCACCACCTGCGGATCGCGGGACAGATTCCGACATCCCATGCGAACAAGCCGCAATCGCGGAAATAGCACACTCAACGGAGCAGCCAAAACCCTCAGGGCCGGAAACAACGCACTGCCCGGTCGAATTCCTGCGGCGCTGGCAATCACCCCCGCGGGCGACGGCGATTCCGCATTCGAATGTGCAAGCACCGCGCGGGCCGCCGATGTTCGCAATAGCTTGGCGGCCTTCGGCCTCAAACGGCCGATCCATTCCGCCGGCAGTTCCACGCCGGTTGGCTCGCGTGCGCCGACGATCGCCGCCGCACACCGCGCCAGCGCATAGAGCAGCACGATCTGCCCGCCCATGCTGTGTCCGAAGAGAAAGAGCGGGCCAGCCGACGTGCTTCGGCCGAGGTGGCTCACGAACGCGGCCAAATCGGCCAAATACTGATCGAATCGATCGATCGCCCCACGAGGCCCATCCGATCGGCCGTGCCCGCGAAGATCAACGGCATGGCTCGAATAACCGCAACGGGCCAATCCCTCGGCCAAAAAGGCATGCCGACCGCCATGCTCGAAGATTCCGTGGACGATGATCACGTCGGCGCGCGAGATCGGTGCGCACTCAGGCGTTCTGGTGCAGATGTGAAGACGTGTTCCGTCCGCAGCCGACCAAATCCATTCTCGTTGCGTCATCGCATGCGATGCTCCGGCTGAAATCGCGTTGCCCACCGTGATCACATCGCGTGTCGGCCGCAGGTGCCGTCGCCACGATCATTCCCGCGAGGCCGAGGCGGAATCGTCGGGGGCCGGCGGCGCGGGGATCGGGCGACCGTGCGGATCCTGCGGCACATCGCTCAGCTCGGCAGTCAACTTCGCTTCAAGCTCCGGAGCGATATAGTGTTCCATCCGCATCGCCGGCTCGTGAACGTGGTCGGCGGGCAGCCCAAGCTTGGCAGAAAGATACGACTCCCACAAGCGGTGCGATCGGACCAATGCGCGGGCCCGCTGCCGCCCCCGATCGGTCAGCGCCAGTGCCGAACCCTCGCGGCACACTTCGCCGCGCCACACCGACAAATAGCGGGCCAACGCGGCACGCCAGCCGCCGCCCAACGACTGAATCGCCTCGCGCGCGCCCAACGGCCGCTTGTCCCCGATCTCCTCCCAACGATAGAGCAGGGCCAGCAAATCCTCTCGAACAACGCGAAGCGCATCGGCGATGTTCGCCGCCAGCGAGGCGAGCACACCGTAACGGGGCGAAAACAGCGCCGCGGCTATGTACAGTCCGCCAACCACAACAGCCATCGTGCCCGCGGTATTCGTATTGAGCCGAACAGACAGCAGATGCCCGAGAACGGCGGACGCCGTCGCAATCATGACGGAATAGGCAAGCATGCGTCCCAGCCGATCCGTCAGCAAATGAGCTGTCGCTCCCGGCACGATCAGCATGGCGATTACCAAGATCGAGCCCACCTGTTCGAACGATGCCACGGTCGTCAGGGCGACCAGCGACAGCAAAGCGTAATGCATCAGTCCGGCCCGAATGCCCATCGTTTCTGCGCCGGCAGGATCGAACGAACTGATCAACAGTTCTTTCCAAAAAAGAACGATGAACACCGCATTCACCAGCAGCACCACGCCCATCCGCGGCAGCGCCTCGGGGAACTCGTATCCGCCCCACTGCACCAGATTGAACGCCGTGTATTCCAGCAATCCGTAGAGGACGCAATCCGGATCGAGATCGACCCGATGCGCATAGCGTTTGATCAACACCACACCCAAAGCGAACAACGACGTGAACACCACGCCCATGCTCACATCTTCCGGCACGTCGGCCTGACGGTGCAAACTTTGAGTTAGCGCGCCGGTAAGCAAACCCACAGTCAGCGCACCGAGCGACATCGCCCACAGATTAAGGCTGCCCGAAAAGACGAACGCCACGACCAAACCGGGCAACACGGCATGCGAGATCGCATCGCCCAACAAGCTCATCCGTCGCAGCACCAAGTAACATCCGACCAGCGCGCAGGCCGAATTGGTCAGCGCAGCGACAGCGACAACCCACAGGTCGTTCTGTCTGTCCAAGCTCAGACTGTTGAACCAATCCACCATCGTGTTGTTTCGCCTTCAGCCGGATTGCCGATCGCGTCGATTCCCTTGGTGCAAAAAGCTATTCAATGCGGCGACCGCGGTACGTCGCGCGCCGCCTCGGCTCCGAACCGCTTTTCCAATTCAACGAGAATCTCCGGCGCAAGCACGTGTTCCATCGTGTCGGCATCACGATCGACATGATCGGGCGCGATCGAGGCCCCGTGAATCAAGAACAACTCCCACAGACGATGTGCGCGCACAAGCCGCTCGGCCTCGATTCGACCGGCGGGCGTCAATTCGATTCCATCGGCAGCGCGGCGCACCCATCCCTTCGCCATCGCGCGGCGCAATCGCCGATTCGCTTGCCGCAAACTCCACGAGCGCGCTGCGGCCACGTCTCTTGCGGTCGCAGGCAGCGCCCCGCCCCCGCGGCTCTCGGCATACTCATACAAGGTGCGCAGCAGGTTCTCGTCGCCGATTTTCGTCCGCAAGCGCCACCAGCGCCACAAGCGCGCCAACAGGCCTCGATTCGGCGCGCACAACATCGAAAAAAGGAACACGCCCGTCCCGCACAGCACAATGACGGGTCCGGTCGGCGCCGTCTGACCTTCGGCAAAGCCTAACGGATCGAATCCGAACCACGACCGCACCACGCCGGCGGAAATCAGCGAGCCGATCGTTCCGGCTGCCGCACCCAACACCGCCGAAAGCAGGAGCATCCGTTCCAGCCGATCGGTCCAAAATCGGGCCGCCGCCCCCGGCAGAATCAGCATGGCCGCCATCAGCACCACTCCCACCACGGGCAGCCCCATCACGGTGACAAGCGTCAGACTGCCCATCAAGGTCAAGTCCAGCGAGAGGGTCGGCCAGCCTTGCGCCTGCGCAAAACCGGGATCGAAACTCAGAAGTTTGAACTCTTTGTAAAACGCCGCCAACACCGCCAGCACAATGGCCGACACAATGCAGATCAAATAAAGGTCTTCTCGCAGCATGCCCGCGGCTTGACCGTAAATGTAGGTCTCCAATCCCGCACGGCTTCCGCCGTCTTCAAGGTTCTGGATGTACGACGACAACATGATTCCCGCACCGAAAAAGCCGCTGAGAATCAGGCCCAACGCGGCATCCTCCTTCGTGCGGGTCCAACGGCAGACAATCGTCATCAGCGCGATGCCCGCCAAACCAGTGAAAAAGGCACCTGCCAACATGCCAACGAAATGCCGGCCGCCGATGACGAGGAAGGCGATACACAAGCCCGGCAGGGCCGCGTGCGCCACCACGTCGCCCACCAGCGCGCGCCGTCGCAACACGGCAAAGCTGCCCAGCACGCCGGCCGTGCCGCCCAACAACGCGGTGCCGATCATCACCAACCACGTCAAATAACTCACGACGGTCGATTCCCCGTTCGCACGGCTTCGGCGGCCTCTTCCAAGATGGTCAATCGTCCGCCGAAGGTGTGTTGCAGATTTTCGTTGGTGAACACCTCGTCCACCGGCCCCGCCTCCACCAGCCGCATATTGATCAGCACCACGTGATCGAAGTAAAGCCGCACGGTCTGCAAATCGTGATGAACGACGACGACCGTCTTGCCGTCGGCCCGCAGACGGCGGAGCAGGCGAACGACCGCTTGCTCAGTCGCGGCATCGACCCCGACAAACGGCTCGTCCATGAAGTAGATTTTGGCGTCTTGCGCCAAGGCCCTGGCCAAAAACACCCGCTGCTGCTGTCCGCCGGAAAGACGGCGAATCTGCCGCGCCGCATAATCGGCCATGCCCACCTGTTCAAGGCATTGCATGGCCCATTGCCGCTCGGCATTGCCCGGCCTGCGAAACCAACCGAGCCGCCCGTAGGTGCCCATCAACACCACATCGAGCACGGTCACCGGGAAGTCCCAGTCCACCGATTCTCGCTGCGGCACATAACCGACAAGGTGCCGCTGCCGCGCAAAGGGCCGACCGTAAAACTCCACCTTGCCGCTGGCCAGCGGCACCAAGCCCAGTGCGGCTTTAATCAATGTGCTCTTGCCGGCGCCGTTCGGCCCCACGATACAGATCAATTTGCCCTCAGGCAAAATCAAGTCGATATCCCAAAGTACGGGCTTCCGTTGATAAGCAACGGTCATATCGTGAATTTCGATGGCCGGAGCGGTTGACATCGCCTTTATCCTCAGCGCATTGGCTACTTCAGCGCGCGAACAATCGTTTCCACATTGTACTCGATCATTCCCCGATACGTTTCGCCCGGACTGCCCACTGGCCCTAACGAGTCGGAGAAAAGCTCGCCGCCGATGACGACGCGATGGCCGCGCGCGGCACAGCCTTCGATCAGCGCGCGAATATTCTTCACCGGCACGCTGCTTTCGACAAAAACCGCCTTAATCTCGCGTTCCGCCAAAAGATCAATGATTTGATTGACATTCCCCAAATCGGCCTCGGCCACCGTGCTGATGCCCTGCAACGCGCGCACCTCGACATCGTAGGCTTTTCCAAAATACGCGAATGCGTCATGGGCGGTCACCAATACTCGCCGACGCGCCGGTATTTGGGCAAGCATCTGACGACACTGTTCGTGAAGCTCCGACAACGACGCCCGATAATCGGCGGCATTCCGCTGATATTCTTCCGCTCGCTCGGGATCGAGCCGCGCCAGCGCGTCGGCCACCGTTAGGGCACACTCCGCCCAAAGCGACACATCCATCCACACATGCGGATCATACGCGCCGTCGGTCTCGATCAAACGCGATCGGCGCGCCAAGCCGGCGGCATCGTGATGAGAAGCATCCATGCTCGTTGAGCCGCCATCCGCATCGGCATTCTCGAACGACTCAGCCCCTTCAGAACAACCGCCGAGCCGTCCGCCCGTGTGTTCCTCAACCAGCCCCTGGGTGACGGCAATCGAGGGCTTCCAGCGATTCAATTTGCCCAATAGGTCGGCTAGGCGGCCTTCCAAGTGCAGCCCGCTGTAAAACACGGCATCGGCCGCCGTGAGTCGGCGCACATCTCCCGGCGTCGGCTTGTAGAGGTGAGGATCGACGCCGGGCCCCATCAACGTCGAAACGCGAACGTGCTCGCCGCCGACATTGCGGACCAAATCCGCCACCATTCCCGTTGTGCATACCACGTGCATCGGGCAGCGGCGGATCGGCTCGACGCGTTGATCCGCGCGACGGCATCCACAAAAGAAAGCCGAAAAGCACAGCGAAACCGCAAGAACAATACGAGCGATTGGTCGCCTGTCGCGGACAATTTGAGGCCACGAAACACGGTCGAATCGCTCGGCCATGAGCAATCCCAATTCAAATGCCCGAGAAACACCGCCCGATGCTTGCGATGGGTGTACATCGGCGCGTCGCGAGGTCGGGCCGTTCACTCATCTTGCAGGCGGGGAAAGCGCACACGCACCGGCATTTCATACGACCTGCCATGCAAGCAAATCATTATCGCCGAGACTTCAGCATTTGAAAATGACTGCCATTTGGCCGGAACAGCGATTCTTGATCGGCACTGCGAATGTGCGTCCGCGGCCGCACAAGGCCGGCAGGGGGGCGGGAAGGTCCCCAATTCCCAAACGGCTTCTTTGAATCTTGCCGGCTGGTAGGCTCAGCAGCGAGCGGCGCCAGCGCGACGCGCTGTTGCATCCCGTCGTTCCATGCTTCTATAATGTGCCGCAGTGGTGACGTGTTATTGCTTTTTTGACCATATTGGGCTGGTGCCGCCGCGCGGCCCGAGGCGGCGCAGCGCTCGACCAACAGGCGGCGTTTGGTCGCACCGAATTGCGGCATCCATCGATTGTTTGCGCTGCGCTATTGAACAGGCGTTCGATGCCCGTCAGCCGCAACCGGCGATTGTGCGGACATCGCGCGAGGTGCCGACCGCCGGCTCGATCACCGTGAGCATAATGGAATGACTATGTCTGCGAGCGAACAAGCGTTGCGAAGCGTCGTCTGGACGCAGGTTTTCCCCTGGCTGATCATCGCCCGGGTATTCCGAATTGCCGTCAGCGCCCGAATGCTCATTCTCGGAGCTGCGGGAATGCTGCTGATGCTCAACTATTGGGCACTGTTGGCAACTGTCTTCACGGTACCTGAGCGCGATCGCCCCTGGCTCGCGCCGGCCGACGGATGCCCCTGGCTGGCCATCGACCAAGCGGTGGCCGACCACTGGACCAGTCAACTCAACCGCAGCGTAAAGTTGGCAGTCCCCGGCTCGGACGGTGCGCTCGATACGAGCTTCATCGGCGCGTGGGAGCAGCTTTCGGCCCCGATGATGGCGATGTTTGCCCTCGATGCCTCCGTCTCGGACGTGGCGGTTATGCTGCTAGCGGCAGTTGGATCATTGGCGATTTGGGCGTTCTTCGGCGGAGCCATGGCCCGGATTGCCGCGGTGCAACTCACCTGCGACGAACATGTCGGGTTGGTCGCCGCATTGCGATTCGCGTGTCAGAAATGGCTCTCTTTGTTCGCTGCTCCGTTGATTCCCGCCTGCGGCATTGTCGCCGCAGGCGTGCCGTTGTGGGTTTTGGGGCTGTTGCTCCGCAGCGGCGTTGGGATGTTTCTTGCGTCACTGGTTTGGCCGGTAGCGTTGATCTTCGGAGCAGTCATGGCGTTGCTCGCGCTGGGACTCCTCTTCGCCTGGCCGCTGATGTGGGCAACCATCGCCACGGAGGGTTCAGATAGTTTCGACGCGATCAGCAGGGCCTACGCCTATCTCTTCCAACGACCTGTTCACTTCTTGTTCTATGTGATTGTCGCCACCTTATTGGCCTGGCTCGGCTGGCTTGTCGTCGGCACCATCGCCTCGGGCGTCGTCGGCATGGCCTACTGGTCGGCCAGTTGGGGCAGCGGCCAAGCCGTCGTTTCAACAATCACTCCGCGAGTGAGCGATCTTGCAGGAATCGAGCGAGCCGGCGCAGTGATCATTCGCTTTTGGGCGACGGCGGCCAAGTCGCTCGGCGTGGGCTTCGTGTACGGGTTCTTCTGGAGCGGCGCGGCTGCGGTCTATTTGTTGCTCCGGCGAGATGTTGACGCAACGGAGATGGACGAGGTTTTCCTCGATGCCGATCGGAGCGAGGGCGATGCTCCCTCGACTGCCGTTCCGGAGCCGCAAACGCCGGCGGAAACGCCCCAAGAGGCGAGCAGCGAATCGGCAGCCGCTGCCGTCGAACGCCCGACGCCGTCGGGCCACACGTCCGACACTTCTGCGTTGCCGGAGGCGACGCCCCCCGCCGCGTCGGAGGCACCCAAGAAGCCGGACGCCTCTTGAAGGGCCCAATGCCTTGCCGCCGAGTGATCGACAAAGCTCAACCGTGAGGCCGCTGCGGCACAGAATCGCCGCGGCGCGTCGTTCGAGTCAGTGCAGTATGTCGAATCGCCCGCTGTTTCTTATCGCTCTGTTGACCGCGTTGTTGACGGGTTGCGGACCGTCGATCGACACGGAAGACTTGGGAACAATCGTTTTTGAAGTGCCGCAGGTGGAGGGAGCCGATCAGCCCTACGAGCTGCCGCCGGAAGCTGGTCCGCTACCGCCGGACCCGGAATTGCGCGACTGACGACGCCGAACGACTGCGGCAGTAAGGCCGGCCCGTGCTCAACACCGGCACGCGGGGCGAGGCTGCTTTTTTTGGAGGCCGTTCGATTTCGGCCATTCGAAATCCGTCACATTTCAACAGTCCGAGGGAGATTCTTCGATGGCCGAGACCAAAGGCCTGCCGATGACGCAAACCCGCGATCCCGAAGCGATCGCGCGCGAGATTGCCGAGCTTAAGGCGTTGGAAGGTCTTCCGCTTCCGGCGAAGACGCTGGGCTATCTGAAGCGAACCGGGCCCGGTTTGCTGCAAAGCGCGATGACGCTGGGGGCCGGCAGCGCCGTGGCCTCGGTGGTCGCCGGGGCGTCGTTCGGCTACCAGCTCTTGTGGGTGCAGCCGGTGGCCATGCTGTTGGGCATCTTCATGCTGGGCGCCCTCGGCAATGTGGTGTTGACCAGGGGCGAGCGACCGTACTACTCCTTCGGCCGGCAGATCCATCCGATTGTCCCGTTGCTTTGGGCGATTGCCACGATCGCCTCGTCGGTGATCTGGCATTTCCCCCAGTACGGTTTGGCCGCCGGCGCGGCACGCGACCTCGCCGAAATGGCCGGATTAGTCGTCACTCAGACGGCGGCCGACGGAACCACCGGGATGACGACGATCGGCTATGTGGTCAGTTTCGGAATCGGGTTCCTCATCCTCGGATTGAACATCTTCACCACCTGGAACTACGGCGGGCGAACGCGCGGCACGAAAGTCTACGAATGGTTCCTCCGCTGCACGATCGCGGCTGTGATCGTCGCCTTCGCCCTCGTGGTCATTTTCACCGGGATCAAATGGTCGGAGTTCTTCCGCGGGCTGTTCGGTTTCTATTTGCCCAAAGATCAAAAGGGAATTGAAACGGTCCTCGGCGCCATCGGTGCGGCTGTTGGAATCAACATGACCTTCCTCTACGGCTACTCTCTGTTGGCCAAGGGCTGGGGCGAACATCACAAAACTCTTTCCCGATGGGATTTGGTGATGTCGATGTTCTTGCCCTTTGTGATCGCCACCTCGTTGATCATCATCGCCATGGCCAACACGGTGTACGATCCCTCGCTCGGCAATACGGTGCGCGACAACCTCAAGCCGCTCGATGCCGCCAAAGCGCTCGTGCCGGTGATGGGCGACAACTTCGGCCGCATCGTCTTCGACCTGGGCTTCATTGCCATGACGTGCGGAGCCGTCAGCGCGCACATGGTCGTTTGCGGATTTACGATGTGCGAGCTTCTCGGCCTCGAATACACCGTTTGGCGTTACCGAATCTTCACCCTCACTCCGTCCATCGGTTTGCTCGGCGTCGTCACTACCACACCGCTTTGGCTGCCGGTTGCCGCCTCGGCCATCGCCTTTACGATGCTGCCCATTGCGTACATCACATTCTTGGTGATGAACAATAAGCGCAGCTATTTGGGCGACGCTGTCGGCCGCGGCTGGAAGCGTGCGCTGGTGAATGTCATTCTCGCCGTGGCCGTGGTAATGTCGGTCGTCGGGGCCGCGATTCAAATCAACAACCGAGTTGTCGAGCCGATCCGCAAATGGCTCTCGCCCCCCGCGGCCGTCGCCCCAAAATAGAGCCGATCGCGTTCCTCAACGGAGGCCGCACACGAGCACGCCGCGCACATATTTCAGGTTCCGTGCCTTCGACCGACAACAACCGCGATCGCCCGAGAAAAGCGCATAAAACGGCAGCGGGCCAACAGAGGACCAACGTGCGATCGTCCGTTTGTGCGGCCGATCGCGCAATAGCGAGGAGCCATTGAACAGCTTGTCGGGCGCAGGGCAGAGGGGGCGACACAACACCGTTGATCGACCGCGTGCCCGCAGGCCGCGGGCAGTCGCCGCAGTGCTGCGAAATCGCAACGAACGCCGACAACGAAGACGCGGCAGCCGACGATCAGACCGTCAACCCGCCGTCCACCGTCAATACATGGCCGGTAATGAACTCAGCCGCGGGACTGGCCAAAAAGAGGACGGCATCGGCGACATCTTGGGGTTGCCCCATGCGGCCCAGCGGAATCTCTTTGCGAATCAGTTCCAATGTCTCCTCGCCCAGCTTGGCGGTCATGTCGGTAGCGATGAACCCGGGGGCGACGGCATTGACCGTCACCCCGCGCGAGGCCAACTCTCGAGCGGCGGTCCGTGTCAAGCCGATTACCCCGGCCTTCGACGCCGAGTAGTTCGCCTGCCCCGGATTGCCCATCAGCCCCGAAACGCTGGCGATGTTGATGATGCGGCCGCGGGAGCTTTTCATGATCGGCCGCGCCGCCGCCCGCGTGAACAAGAACGTTCCCTTGAGATTGATGTTCAACACTGCGTCCCACTGATCGTCTTTCATACGAATCAATAGGCCGTCGCGCGTGATCCCCGCGTTGTTGACCAGGATGTCGAGTTGTCCGAAATGCTTGACCACTTCATCCACGACCTGCGACACCCGTTCGCTGTCGGTAACGTCGCATGCCCAGGGATGTGCTTCAGCGCCCATCGCACCGATGGCGGCAATCGTGTCGCTCAACAGCTCGGTGTTGATGTCGATGCAGGCCAAGCGGGCTCCGCAGCGCGCCAACGCCTCGGCGATGGTGCGGCCCAATCCGCGGGCAGCCCCGGTTACCAGCGCAACTTGTCCCGACAAATCGACACTTAATCGCGGCTTCGTCAATTCCGACATCGTTGAATCCATCTCCCGATAATTCTTGATTGCGGCAGGGCGAGACTCCCCATCTCCATCCGCTGCACCGCGCTAATCACTCTCGGCGACAAGGCCGAACAGAACCTCCTGCTCCCCGGTGCCGACAATCTCCGCCGGCAATCTTCACCGGCAATCCCAGCCGACAAAATCGCCGGCCGGCACGCACTATACCGGAACGGAGTGACACGGCAGCTTGCGGTCGATGCGCCGCAGCAGTCCCAAAAGGACTCGCCCCGGCCCAACTTCGTAAAAATGATCGAACCCGTGCGCAATCAAATAACGCATCGAGTCCTCCCAAAGCACCGGCGAAATCACTTGGCGAATCAGCAAACGGCGAATCTCTTCGGGGTCGTCGTGCGGCTGAGCATCGACATTGGAAATCACCGGAATTCGCGGCCGTTGAAGCTCAACTTTCGCCAAAGCGGCCGCCAGTTCTTCATCGGCCGGTCGCATGATCTGCGTATGGAACGCGCCGGCCACCGCCAAGGGAATGGCCTTCATCGCCCCCATTTTCGGCGCCAATTCGGCCGCACGCTCGCACGCCCCGACCGCGCCCGACACGACGACATTACCCGGACAAAGCAGATTGGCGATCTCCAAAATCTCGTCGCCGCGGGCCTCTCGGCAGAGCTTTTCCACCTCGCTCCGTTCCAGCCCCAAAATGCTCACCATGCCGCCGGCCGTCGCATCAGCCGCTTTTTGCATCGCGATGCCGCGCTGCTGAACCACGCGCAGCCCGTCCTCGAAACTCAGCACCCCGGCGAAAACCAGGGCGGTGTACTCGCCCAAGCTCAGACCGGCCACTGCTTCGCACGAAAGCACGACGTCGGGCGACTCCGCCCGCAACGATTCGACCGCCGCCAAACTCGTGACAAACAACGCCGGCTGGCTGTAGATCGTCGAGTCGAGGTCTTCGGCCGGTCCCTCCAAACAGAGTTTCGCCAAATCGTATCCGAGAATCTCACTGGCGCGATCATACATCGCCCGGGCCGACGGGAAATTCTCCACAAGCCGCCGCCCCATGCCGACTGTTTGTGCCCCTTGCCCCGGGAAGAGGAAGCCGATTCTCGTCACGTCGGAATACTCCTGAATTCAGTACGATGCCGTCTCGGGTTCCCAAAAGCATCTTCCGCGTCAAACCGCCGGCTAAACGCCGCAAACTGCCCGTCGACAGTGTCGGCTCTTAGTTCGGCCGACCGCGTCTTCGCTGGAGATTTCGATGCGAGCATCCCCCTCGCTTTGTTTCGTTTCCACAGATGGCAACCGCACCCAGCCGGCCCCCAAAAGCCGAGCCGCTCCTGCCTCCTATTCGCGAAAAGCGCACACGCCCAACGCGAACGTCCCCCGTCGACGCGCCAAAACGCCTCGCGTTTCAGATGGTGTCCGCCTCACGGCCGAACGAGCATCTTAGGGGCACCGCCAACACAGCGCAACGGCCAAGCGGTTTCGCAGGCCGGCACAACGCCCCGATTCTCCGCCGAAATGATGGCCAGCAGGCCGCACCGCCCTCTGCCGTCAGCGCCGCGAGACGCCAACGAACGCAGAAATCCGACCGGCCGTCCTGCGAGGCAACCGTGCCCCAACGGCACGCCTTAGCCAAGTTGGCACCCACGCGGCCCAGCCGTCGCTTGCCGGCGAATTCAAGCCAAAGCGACTAGAGCTTCTTCTTGCCCTTCGACTTTTTCTCTTTCGGTGCAACCACGTTCTGCGAGTTGTAATAACCGCATTTCGGACAGACTGCATGCGAAAGGGCGGGACTGCTGCACTCGGGGCACGTAACGACGGCCTTCGGCTCTTTATGGTCGTGCGCGCGGCGCTGACCGGTTTTAGAATTGCTTTGTCTTCTCTTCGGGACAGCCATGGTCAAACTCCACTTCGACGTCCTGCCCTAAATTGTCCGCACTATCGGCAACACGGCCGCCAGCCGTGCGAACAGGCCGATCGCCGACGACACACGATCGGCCCGCTTCAGTTCACTTGCGGTCTGTTCCGTGCTCTTTGGCTCGGTGCAAGCCGAAATTAACTGTCCCGGCAGGAACAATTAGCTAATTCTCGACCGCGCAATGTACTACGAAACGTCCCGCCAGGCGCACAAACCGCACGATTCTCAACGAAACGAAGCAGTTTAGGCCAGATTGCCGACGGTGTCAACTACCAGCCCCACCCGATGTTGCGACCGTTGCGGCGCGTTGCGACATTGCCGCCGATTCCACCGACTGATGGAACCGTCTTGCCGCAACGCCGTCACGTTTTCGGTTTCGCAGCCGGGTCGGGCAGGGCCCGCTCTGTCTCGAGCCCGCGATCGCCACATTTCTTCATCCACTCGTCCAATGCCGTCCTCAATATGTTCAACTGTTCGGCACATTGCGGGTCTTCGGCCAGGTTGCGCAGTTCCCAAGGATCGTTGGCCACATCGTACAACTCCTCGGCCGGACGAGTGCGATACCGTGCGACCACGGCCGCCGCTGAAGCGTCGTTTTCGGCCTTGCGCAGCCACGAATCGAAGTACGACCGCCCGTCCGTTCCCTCATTCCCGCGATCGATATGCGTTGAATGGACCGCCCCAGGATCAAGATTGCGAATGTACTTCCAGCGAGCGGTGCGAACCGCCCGAATCGGATAGCGGTTCATCCGGCCGTCGCCGCTGTGGGTCAGAAAAACCATCTCGCGGTGTTTGTCTTTTCGACCGAGCAGCACCGGCAGGAACGACGATCCGCTTATGTCGCCCGGCGGCGTCCCGCCACAAGCATCGACCAGCGTGGGCAACAGGTCGATCCAACTGACCATTGCATCGCTCCGAGATTCGGGCCGAATGCGGCCGCGCCAAGCAATGATCAGCGGCGTTCGCACCCCGGCGTCGTAGCAGTTCCATTTGCCGAAGGGAAATTGCGAGCCGTGGTCGCTGGTGAACACGAACAGCACATCGTCGCCGAGATGCTTGATGGCCGCATCGTACACTTGTCCCAGATCCCGATCGGCCTCGGCCACTGCCGCCAAATACCGTTCCCAAGCACGGCGCGTCTCGGGCGTATCCACTAAGTTCGGCGGCAGCCCGTCCTTCGACGCAACGCCCTGTTTCGGCCAAGGAACATGCGGCCAATTGGTGCCGACCATCAAGAAAAGAGGTTTTTGCGACTTCCGGCTCTCCAGCCAGCGGACCGCTTCGGCAACACACACATCCTCGTGGTACTTAAAGTGGCTCGCATGGTCGAATCCGTACTCAGTCACCTGCGCATAATGCGCAACTTTGCCGATGGCCACCACCTCGTAGCCGAGCTCCTGGAAGTAGGCAGGCCACTTCTTCAGTTCCGCCCGCGGCCGGGCATGATTGAGCATCGCCCCGTTGAGAATCGGGTACAGACCCGTCAGCAGGGCGGCACGGCTCGGCGCACAACTCGGCGATGCGACAAACGCATTGCTCAGCGACATGCCGGCCTTCGCCACACGATCCATGTTCGGCGTTGCGACGCATTTTCCGCCAAACGGTGCGCAATCGGCAAAGCTCAAATCATCGGCCAAAAAGACGACGACATTCGGCCTTGCATCGGCAATCGGCTTGGCAACGGCGCTGCCTTGCGCGTCGGTGACGGCCTGCATGTTGGCGTCGGGCCTGGCGTCGGCCGCCAAACCAAACGCCGGCGTCAACGCAATAACCAACGAAACCAACAACCGCATCGTCGCGCCCTCCACGTTCGATTCGGAAACGAAAACGACTAATCCGATCGGGCAACTTCACGACTTGCCCCCGCGGCGCAGCTCGTGTGAACCAATGCCGATTTCAACCCGTGGGTTGGGCCGGCTGCGTGTTTGCCGGCGAAGGCGCCCAAGGCTTCAAATGCGATTGATCGCGCCGCGACCACTTCGTCCAAACTGCCTTGTCGTAAAGCAGCCCGAGGAACACGCCGCCGACGACGCTTCTGGCCTGAAAGCCTCGCTTGCGCGCGTTCTCGGTCCAATACCAATCGGTCATCGGCACCCGATTGGGCGTGTGATTGAGCATATCGTACACCGGACCGACCAACGCCTCGAAATCGTCCCGTTTGCCCGTCAGCGTCGCCGTCCAGAGGATCCAATCCAATTTCGTGTAGGTGGTGCGGTTGTCGAGCGGCAGGCCGAAGCGGTTTTGGACCTTTCGATAATAGGCCATCTCGCGCTGGGCCACTTCAGCCGGGAACAGGTTCAGCCCCAACAGACGATCCCAAACCAAGTTGTATTTCTGGCTCCACGTTCCCGGCTTGTCGAACGCCAAACGGAAGTGATCGCCGTCGTCGGCCTCCTTGACCCACCGCGCCGCCATCTGCCGCGAAAGTTGCTCGTAGTGATCGGCCGCCTTCAAATCCCCCCGCATCCGCGCCAACTTGCCGAACGCGCCGAGGGCGACAATCGCCTTGGCCGACAGATTCACATTTCGCGCCAAGTGACCGGCGAAGTCGTCTGTACAAAGCTGATTCTCCGGGTCGTACCCCTTCTCCTCCAAGTAGGCCGCCCAGCGGGCCAACAGCGGCCAGTACCGGCCGGCGAAGTCGGCGTTCCCTTCCAGTTGAGCCAGCGCGGCCAGCATGATGAGCATGTTGCCCGTTTCTTCCACGGGCATCTGGTTCTCTTCAGTTCGTTCTCCGCCTCCATATCGCTGACCGTTGGCCCACGGATACTGGCCCAAATCGTGCGGTGCGAACGGGAAACGCCAGCGAGGCGACGAAGCGTAGTCCAACACCGGCACCAGCATGGCTTTGGTCAACGAGGGGCTCGTCAGCAAGATCAACGGCGATGCCGGATAGATCACATCCACCGTGCCGATACAGCCGTTGCTGAAGTTCTCCTTGCTGAAGAAGAGCGGCTGCCCGTAAGCGTCGGCGACCAACTTGTGTGCCGCGAAACACTGCCGATAGGCCAAGGCGGCCAAGCGGGCATAGCGTTCCCCGCCGTATCGGGTAAGATCGCCCATCAATTCGGCGTCGAACTCGGGGCAGCGGCGTTTCAGATAATCGAGGTCTTCGGCGGAGATCTTCAACAGGTCGTCGGCCGTGGCGCCCTTTCGTCGCCAGTACGGCCGCAGGTTCGCGCCAAAATACTGAATGCTGTACAGGTCGTCGTACGCCAGCATGAGCCAACGGCTCAGCGGCTTGCCGTCAGCGGCTGCTCTGCCCTCGGCCAGCATGGCGGCCAGGGCCGGTCCGGCGTCGTCGGCCGCCCGCGGCATCCGCTGATCCAATTCGGGCAGCTTTTCGCCGGCGACAAACTCCGAGCGGCACACGGCCCGATCCGCCACCGATACCTGCGACTGCGGCGCGGCAAGATAGAAGTAGCCCCAATCGATCCGCAGATCGTCGCCGCGTTTTCCCAAGACGGCCTGCTCGCGCGAACCAACGCGGGCAATCGACAATCCGTGGGCCTTCTCCACGGCCCATTCCACCTGTTGTCGCGGCTGATCGACGGCAATTTCCGCGCCTGCATCGAAATACACCCGGACGCGATGAGGCTTCCCGTCGCTTGCCCTGATATTCCAGATGAGGTAGGTCACCGGCCGCGAAACAAAGTCGAGGCTCTCCGGCAGAGTCGCCGTGAGAAATACCAATTCAACATCGACCCCTGCGCCGCGAAAGCCGTAGATCGTGCGCGTCGGCAACACTTCGAGGCGCGTTTGCTCCAACGCAGGCACATCCGACGGCTGATCGCCCATCATGCGATACGGCTTGCCATCGACGCGAATCAAGCAGGTGAGCGGATGGACTTTGCCCGTCCAATGCCGCGTGGCGTCGTCCGTTAGCCGATCGGCCATCGACCAAATGCTGAAATAGGGATCGCAGGCCACCAACGGCGACCCCGGCGGGGTCAAACCGCCGTCGGTGCGAACCGTCCGCGGCGGCGGCTCGCTCTTCGGCTTTCCTTCTCCGCCTTCAGTCGCCCCGACTTGTGCCCAAAAAAGCAATGCCGACATCAATCCGACGAACAAACGATCCCAGGCCATCGATTCTCTCCCAATTCCCGTTGGTCCCAAATCACCGATTGACGCGAGATCCACGCTCGGTGGATGCAAACAACAGCCAACTTGCGACGACAACCTCGGACATCGATGTCGCGATGTCTCGCGGGCACCACGCCTCTTTCTGACTGTTCGCACTAGCCGTTATCTTCCGCGCAATGCCGTCCGGACAAGCCGCGAACCACGGTGCCAACTAGTCTCGCGCAATAGCCCAAGCGGCCACCTGCGCGGCGAAGTGGCCGATTGCGTGCGGTCGTCGTTTGAGCCGCCTTCCAGTTCTCGCGGGTTGATTCAGTTATACGGCTTGATCGCGTCGAATGAAAGGCGCGGCACAAAGCGGCGGCTTAACGAACACGGGATGATAAGGGCAATCCGCCACGGCCGGCAGCGGACCGGTGTTCGCCCCTGCTTCCCGAACACCGATGCGATTTCCGCCTACCGACCGCGCAGCAACCGACGCAGCGCTGCGCCCACTTCCTCGTCGCCGAAGCGGAATCCCGCCTCGGTTAGCCGCTGAGGCGCCGCGCGGGCCCCGCGAAGCAGGAGGGCCTCAGCCATTTCTCCCAACGCAAATAAAAGGGCGAAACGAGGCACGCGGAAAACCGCCGGACGCCGCAAGGCCGCGGCCAACGCAGAAGTGAACTCCCGATTAGTCACCGGGTGCGGTGCCGTCAGATTGACTGGACCGACCATGCGATCGTCATTGAGAATCCATTCGATCGCCGCCGCGACATCGTCGTTGGTGATCCAACTGACATACTGTTTTCCATCGCCCAACACGCCGCCCAGGCCCCAACGAAACACGGGCAGCATTTTGGCCAACGCGCCGCCGGCGGTATCGAGAACCATCCCAATCCGCAGGCACACAACCCGGCAACCGTGTGTCGCGGCCTTCAGAGCAGCCGTTTCCCACTGTCGGCAAAGGTCGGCCAAAAAGCCGTCGCCCGGCGGGCTTTCCTCGGTGAGCAGCTCGTCGCCGCGACTCCCGTAGAAACCGATCGCCGACGCCGAGAGGAACACCCGGGGGCCCGGCCGAGCGGCCCCGATCGCCCGAACCAACAGATCGGTCGCACGCAGTCGGCTTGAAGCGATTCGCCGCTTGACGTCCTCGGTCCAGCGGGATTGTGCAATATTCTCACCGGCCAAATTGACAACCGCATCGACATCGCGCATCGCGTCCGGGTCGATCCGGTCGGCGTCCGGTTCCCAAAGCAACTCGTCGCGCTGCGGCCCGCGGGGCGGCCGCACGAGCCGCACCACATGATGCCCGGCCGCTGAAAAGCGGCCGACCAACCGCCTCCCAATCAATCCACCGGCACCGGCAATGAGAATGCGCATGGAACTGCCCCCCAGGAAAGGCGACGGCCCTTGCTGCAACAAGAGATCGAAACGCGTCATTCCATTATCACCCTGCCGACAAGTGAGACAACAGGGCCGACGGGAAAGAGCCGCCTCGGCGAATCTGGAGAGCCGCAGTCTATCGCCCGGTGCGCAGCACACGCAACAATCCGTGCAGCCGCGCGCCGCCGCCGGTGACGAGCATTCTCGAAAAGAGGCGATCGGGGAACAACTTCCCCAGCATCTCAATGCATTGGTTGATTTCCGCCATCAGGTCCGCATGAACGGAGGCCATCGCCTTGAATACCGGATAGAGCAGGGGGGCCTTGAACGGCTGCTGCTTTAGCTCTTCCGCCTGCTGAAAGGTGAGGTTGAACTGCTGCACGAGCGCCCGGGTGTAGGTCTGGCCACCGGCGCCGAGACTGCGCGTCCAAAGCAGTTTCGGCCCGCAGGCAATCACATTCGATGAATCGGCCCCGAGATCAACAACCAATAGATCGCCACGTTGACTGCCGCGCGGTTCTCCATTCGACTTGCCGGCGGCCGCCCCTTCGCCGCCCCGTTCGAAACGATCGACGAATACTGCGTTGTACAATGCCAACGAGTCGGCCTGCGCTGCATCCACATACACGTTCAACGCCTGGAAGCGAGCCAGCAACCGCGTCAACAGCGCGCGCTTCACAGCAGCCACGACCACTTCGTATTCTCGCCGCGGCGTTGTCGGCTTTTCCGAAGCCTTCGAATCACTCAGAACAGCGGCGAACTCGTCGGTCGTCTGAAAGCCCCAAACCAATTCTTCCAGGGCAATCGGCACCTGGACGCGCGACTCGAACTCGACCAACGACGGCAACTTGTGAACATCGATCGGCGGGAGCTTGAATTGCCTCAACAAAAGCCAACGAGACGAAAAAACCACGCCTACTCGGTCGTTGCCGATCGCGGCCGACGAAAACAACCGCTTCAGCGAATCATCGATCAGCCTTTCCTCCTCAGCATCATTAACCGCTTGATTCAGCGGCTTTCGATGCGGCACACTCAGGGCGGCCTCGATCGTTGCCGCATGCGGAGGCTCGGCCGACGCCAATTTGACCGCTTTGATCCCCGATCGGCTTACGTCGATCCCCCATGCCGAGCGGCCGCGGAACCGCATCAACTGCTTCACCCGACCGAACACCGAATGATAATCTGCCGGCAGCAGATTGATCTTGACCGGCCCGACTCCTAGCACCTGAAGCGCCATGCCCACGGCCGACAAGAAACCGCCCGGATTCAGCTCCAGCGCGGCCGTGTCGCACGATTCGGCGGGAACCACGCTCGCCAATCGCCACAGCCAATCTACGGGCATTCGAAAAGGCGTTTCGGCCGGCGCTGCCGCCCACGCGATCGGAGCGAAGGGACGTTGCCGCGCCGCTGCGGCACGCGCCGTCATTTGGGCGCAAATCTTCGCCAGCTTTTCATCGTCGGGCATCTGCTTGCGACATCGAGCCGCCATCTCCACGAGCGTCTCGTCGATGTACGGCGCATTTCGCAAATCGTTCAGCATGTACGCCGTCTCGGCCACGCGATCGATCAAAGCCGACAGTCTCTCGCTGCGCAGCGCCGCGGGCACCTGTTCGAGCCATTGCAGCGCCTTTTCAAACTGCCGCTCCGCCGCCAGCTTTTCGGCGCCGTGGCAAAGGTGATCTTGGATGCGGGCCGCCAACTGTCGGGCGCGCGCGTGGTCGGGCTTGAGGCTCAGCAACCGTTCGATCTTCGGCAGCACACCGTCCAATCGCTTCGACGCCACCGCGGTCTGCAAGTCGCGCTCCAAGGAATCGATCTCTTCGATCCTGGCAAGGCAATCGGCGATCCGCGTCCGTACGGAATCTGTTCGCAAGGCCTCAGGCACGGTCCGCAGCAGCGTCAGTGCTCCGAGATAGTCGTTTGCGGCGATCATCGCCTCCGCCTCGGCCAGCTTCTCATCGGCGGTGATCTTCCGACGATCTCGCTGCGCGGCCAATTGCCGAATCATTTCGCCGGCTCGTTTCGCCCAATCGACGAGCCGAGGATGCTCGATCCGCGAAATCGTCGCCAGTTGGTCGATCGCCTCGTCGAATCGGCAATCGGCTTGCATGGCGGCAATCGACGCGAATAGCGATTCGATGCGTTCCTCTTCCGCCGCAATCGCGCTCTCGATATTGGCCCCGCACGCCCCGCAAAACTTTTCTCCCGAAGCGATAATCGTATTACAGCGAATGCAAGGCTCCCACAGATGCAAGCCGCATTGGGCGCAGAACTTGCGCGTGGCCGGATTCGGGCTGCGGCAGCGGCGACACCGAAGCGTCGTTCCGCGCTCGGCCGCGTCGGCAGCAAGCTGTTGAGCAGCTCCGCCGGAAGGCGCGTTCCGAAGTGCCGTGTCATAGGCTGCCTTGCGGTCCGGATCGGTCAGCGTTTCAATGGCTTCTTCCAGTTCCTCGCGAATCTGTCGCCATACTTCCGGAATCGCCTCATGACGATGGGAAAGCAACGCCGCACGCTGCGCAGCGGCGGCGGCATGAATGACCTCCAAGTCTTCTTCTCCACTGGGCAAAAGCAACAACTGATAGGCAGTCAGCGGACGCCGCAATTCGCGCACCCCTAGCCACGCCCGATACGGGTCGAATCCGATCGGCCGATCGATTTCGGCAAGGGGATAGTCAGGCATCCGACAGTATTCAACGGTAGGTTGCGAGCAACACACCGGCACGACACCGTCGGCCGTTCTCGTTCGACCGCGCCGACAGCGGATCGATCCGCCGCAGCAAGCGTCGCTGTGTGTTTCGGCCGACAGGGTAGGCGATGCGCATCGCCCCGCATCGATCCGAAATCACGCCCGTGGAGTGCTCAAAATGGAAAACTCGATCTGAAATTTCACGGTGGGGCGGGTCGGATGATCGGTTTCGATCAGCACCTCGCCCATTCGCACTCCCATGTGATCGCAGGCCGGCGTCTCCGGCGGGATGACAATGTCGATTCGGAACAATCCGTTGTCGGGCTGATCGGGCTGAAACGGCCGGACAGAGACCTGCACAAAACCCGGCTTGGCGCAAATCTCTTTGATCCGCACCGGTCGGTCTTGGCCGCGAAACTTGAGCACCAGCGTTTCCTTCGCACCTTTGCCATAAAGCAATGTCCCCAGTCGCAGAATGCGGCCGGTGTACATCTTCTCGCCGAACAGTCCCACCTCGTCACGACGGACCTCGCCGCGCAACTCGACGACCGTTTGATGGACCGCCTCGGGCTGCTCCGCGTGGACCGCCCTGACGATCAGCGAGTCGTGAAGGTCGGCCCCGGAAAACGACTCGGGCAGCGTGAAGCGCAGCCGCCGGCCCGAAACCGCAGAGTTTTCGCGCAATGATTTCGGCTCGGGCGGCAGCTCTTCCCAGCGCAGACCTTCGATCCCCGAGTCAACCGCAACGATCTTCATTCGATCCCACACCTGAGAGAAGACCAACACGTCGAACACCTTGCCGGAAAGCGTCCCGGCAAGCGTCACCTCATTGGGCTTGGCGGCGAGCGTTTCGCGAATCGCCCCGATGATCTTCAAAGTCAGCACGGGGCGCCGCGGATCGTTCGTGAAAATCGTCGCACTGTGGGAGAAAAATCCGCGACGCTCGACGACCTTCGAGGTCAGGATGATCTCCGCCCCTTGACCGGGAGCGATCTCTTGCTCCGGCAGGGTGCTCATCGTGCATTTGCAGGTTGTCGGCCCGCGTTGAAGCCGCAACGGTCCGTCGCCCTGATTGAAAATGCGAAACGTGTGACTGACTTGTTCTTCATGCTGTAAATCGCCGAAATCGTGTTCTTCCGCGTCCAAGACGACTCGCGGCGAACCGGTCGCGGCCGCTGCCGTCTCGGGGTTCTCGCTCTCCGCGGGCGAACTGCCGCTGCTCAAATGGACTGCGTAGATCGCCCCGGCCCCGACAACCAAAACGAACGCCACCAGTGCGATTCTCTTGTTCATGAATTCCCCCTCAAACACGACGGCCTATGGCTCCCGCGAAACCGTTCTCAGCGTGTCACTCAGGTCCGTCGTTTGGATGGCCAGCAATTCGACGGTAAGCTGCTGTTCATCCTCAGGAGCCAATTCAATACCCGCCTTTGCCGGCAGCACGAACAGATCGACGAAGCACACCTTGCCGGCCTCTGCGTCAATCCTTCCGAAAAGCCAGTAGCCGCCCGAGTAGCGGCGCTCGGTCAAATTGCGAAGCTGACGCCGGTAGTGCGACAGCGGCCGGCTCGGCCTGCCTTTCTCTTCCATGCGAAGGTAGCACAAGCGCAACGGCGCCTCCGGACCGCGTTGCGACGGGCTGATCGTCTCTCGATCGATCCGGTACTGCACCAGCGTTTCGACGCCTGCATGCAACGGGAACGGCCATG
Source organism: uncultured Planctomycetaceae bacterium (assembly GCA_964631235.1). GTDB lineage: Bacteria > Planctomycetota > Planctomycetia > Pirellulales > Thermoguttaceae > JARKPK01. The sequence goes on from CAZVZX010000004.1 coordinate 102,323, forward strand.
ACAACTGCTGGACCGCCTGCACATCGCTAGGTCGCTCGCGCGTCGCCGCGGCAGCCTGCACACCGCGACTGCGTTGGGCCGCCATCTGCGCCAAGCCGGCCTGAAAATAACGGCGGCACTGTTGCCGCACCAAATCAGCGACAAACGTTTCCCATTCATCGTTCGGCGGCGAGCGCGACGCGGTAACGGGCTGAGTCGGGCGCCCGGCCGTCGGCCGAACCGCAGGCCGTGCGGAACTCCGGGTGTTGTCGCGAATCACTTCCCGAACTGTCAGAGAAAGTGCCGGATCAAACACTCCCCCACCGGCCAGTGTTGCCTGACGCAAGACGCCCGGGCCGTCCAAGTAATGCCGATCCAACGTCCGCATCAATCGCTTGCGCATCGCATCGGTGGGAATCGTCGCGCTTAGGGCCAGCAGGGTCGGAGCCTCGGCCAACGCGCCGATCGACCGATGCCGAAGATCGAGAATTGAAAAAAACTCATCGCCCCACAATAAGCGAGCTGCCGCAACCGCTTGGGAAGCATCCAACGCAGGCTCATCGCCCTCGGGCGGCAACTCGAGCCATCGCGAAAGAGCCCGACGACTCCACGCCGCAAAATGACTTTCAAACTGCACCAGTTGGTTTTGGGGCAGCCGTGCCGCACGATACAGAACCAACTGCGCCGGCAAATTGGCCAAGACCGGCTCGCTCAACAGGCCCATAATCGCTGCTGGGGCCGAATGTCCTGACGATTGTGAAGAGTGTTGCGCAAGCCGAATCGCCATCTGCTCACGAATTTCCGATGACTCTTGCCCGCGGAGCAACGTCAACACGCGCTGACGGAGGCTATCGGGCGACGCCCATCCCCCGGCCGGCCCGATAAATCGCTCCGGCTGAAACACGATTTCGAGAAGAAGCGTGTCGGTCCAAGCCGCTCGCCGGCGCGCAACCGCTTCCACCGCGGCCTCCGAGGCGGCCTTGGCGTCGGCCACGGGAATCGCCGCTTGAATCATTGCCACGAGCGCTTGCCGAGCCGTTGCCGTCCCATTGGCGGCCAACGCCTCTGCCACCCTCGCCAGCATCGTGGCATCTTCCGGCTTTGCACCGTCGCGTCGCGGGCCAGAGGCTCTGCGGTCGGTCGCAGCCGGGCCCGTCGGCTTGACCGTTATTAAGTCGATGAGCATACTCGCTTCTGCATCGGTTTTTTGAGGACGCGACGCCCGCGCCGCCAACGCATCGACCAAGCGGCGGTCTGAAATCAATCGCGCCACATGGAAATCGTGCTCGTCCCATTTGGTCAAATCCGCCGGGGGAGGAAGCGGCGGCGGCAAAGGCGGCGGCGGGCCGTCGGAAGATTCCGTGTTCGCATTCCGGGTTTTCTCCGGCTCTCGCGATCCAACGGATCGAGCCTCGCCGCTCGTCTCCGCAGGCTGCGGTGTCTGAGGTTGAACAGCTTTCGCAACACCTTTTGCCGTGGGGCGTTTGCCTGGTTGCATCGCGGCCTGATCCGCCTCTTGCTCGCGTTGTTTCTTCTCTTTCAACGCCTTGACGAATTCCTCTTGGCTTTGGCCGCCGAACGCGCCGCTTTCCTCGCTGCCGCATCCGCCGCAACCGGACAATACGATCACCGACAACGCTGCCGGAATGAAGACCGCCAGGCGAAGACACGACAATCGGTCGCTCCGTCGTACTATTCCGAGCATGTCCTCAACCTGATGGCTTGCGTCTCTCGATGCCGTGCGACTGGCTGGGCGGCAAGACGATTCTCTTTTTTTCTGAGCAAGCTTTTTCTAAGCAAGCGGATCGGCCGGAGCGCACTCCCCGATTGCCGCGCGACACAGGGCATAGGCACAATCGTTTTGCCCCTCTTGCCCCGCGAAATTCGATCCTTCGCCCGATTCTAAACGCGGTCGGTTACCCTCTCGTGAGTGTCCGATTAGAAAACGACGAGCATGTTCACGATCCGCTCGTGGCCGCCGAACGCGGAAAAACGCGACCGAAGAATATGCCGCCGGCCTTCAGAAGCCGGAGAACACGCAAACCCGTTGGACTGAACGCATATACTTCTGTGGGGCCTCGTCAAACAATCGCCCTTCTCGCAATACCCCCTGACCGATCGCGCGAACGAGAGAACCATGCCGAACCAACTTGCCCGTGAATTGAGCCTCTACCTCCGCCAACATGCCGAAAACCCGGTGAACTGGCGGCCCTGGTCGGCCGACTCTCTGCGGCATGCCGCCGAGCTTCAACGACCGATCTTCCTTTCGATCGGCTATTCCTCGTGTCACTGGTGCCACGTGATGGCCGACGAGAGCTTCTCGGATGCCGCGGTGGCCGCTCTGCTCAACGAGCGATTCGTTCCCGTCAAGGTCGATCGCGAGCAGCGGCCGGACCTGGACCAAGTGTTCATGGAAGCCGTGCAACTGATGACCAACCGCGGCGGTTGGCCGCTTTCCGTCTTTCTGACCCCGTCGGGCATGCCCTTTTTCGGCGGGACTTATTGGCCGTTGAAGGGCCGCGACGGCATTCCGGGCTTTAGCGACATCCTGCTGGCCGTGGACGATGCGTGGCGGAACCAGCGGGCACGGGTCGAAGCCCAGGCCGAGATGGTCAGCAAAGCAGTCCGAGACTCGCGTCTCGATCGCGGTCAACCGGATCAGATCGAATCGCTGACTTTGCTCCGCGAGCAAGCGTTCGCGGCCGCCGAAGCCGACCTGAAGGAGATTTTCGATCCGCAGTGGGGCGGCTTCGGTCGTGCGCCGAAGTTCCCTCAGGCGGTCCTCCTTCTTTGGCTGGTCCGCCGAGCCGCGGCGACGCGCGATGCCGCACTTGCATCGATCTTGGGCAAGACGCTCGACGAGATGGCCCGCGGCGGCATCTTCGACCATCTCGGCGGTGGATTTCATCGGTACAGCACCGACGCCCAATGGTTGGTGCCGCACTTCGAAAAAATGTTGTACGACAACGCCATGCTCGCGCAAGTGTATGCCGAAGCGTGGAGGGCGTTTCGACGGCCGCTGTGGCGCTTAGTGGCCGAGGCAACCTGCGACTATCTGATCCGCGACCTGAGATCGGCCGACGGCGGTTTCTTCGGCAGCGAAGATGCCGATAGCGAACACGAAGAGGGCCGCTTCTATCTTTGGACGCCGGAACAAGTGGCCGCCGTGCTGGGCGAATCGCAGCGGGCCGCTGAGTTCTGCCGCGAATACGGAGTTCTTCCCGGCGGGAATTTCGAAGGCCGTTCGATCCTGCATCGCCGGCACTCATCTAGTCGGGAAATGGCAAGTTCTCAATCCGCCGATGCGAGCGACGCCCGCTTGGCCGACGATCGGGCCGCACTACTTGCCGCGAGGGCGAACAGAGTTCGGCCGTTGCGAGACGACAAAATGATTGCGGCATGGAATGGATTGGCCATTGCCGCACTGGCCAACTGCGGTGCCATGTTCGATCGGGGCGACTATGTCGCGGCGGCAACTGCGGCCGCTTCGTTTGTGCATGAACGAATGACGGATGGCTCCGGCCGGCTTTGGCGTTGCTGGCGCGATGGCCGTTGCGATCCGCCGGGGTTTCTCGACGACTACGCCTCAGTGGCTCTCGGCTACTCGATCCTCGCACAGGTAACCGCCGAGGAGAAATGGCTTCGGGCATCTCTTGATCTGGCCGACCGCGTGCTTGTCGATTTTTCGGATCCGGCGGGCGGCTTTTTCTACACGCCCAACGACCACGAGCCGTTGTTTGCTCGCAAGAAAGACATCATCGACACGGCTGAGCCGAGCGGAAACGGTTTGGCCGCAACGCTGCTGGTCAATCTGTACAACCAGACCGACAACAGGCACTTTCGCTCTGCCGCCGAAAAAACGGTGGCCGTATTCGCCGATTGGATGCGGGCCCGACCGACCGCGTCGCCGCAAATGCTGCTTGCCCTCGACCAATGGCCAAACAGTTGATGACAGCACCGTTTTGTGTCCCGAAAAAAGCACGCCCGCTGCGGCCGATCGGCGGTGCGTCACGACCGGGCAGTTCCGCTAGCGGCCCGCTGAAAAACACGATTCCCGCGGATTCAGCCCGCGAATTCGGCGGAAATTGAAAAGGCAGCGAATCGAAGAATCACTTCTTCAACGGGCCGTGAGCCGGTTCGACGCTTGTTCCCCGCGAAAACGGTTCCGCCTGTGGTCAATCCCGTCTTGCGAACACTAACCCGGCCGCTGGTTCGGGGGGCGACTCGAAAAGGCGCCGATTTCTGATATGCTCGATAGAAGAAAACAGATAACGGCCTATCCGAAGCGTAGCGGCGAACGCCATGGAACAGCAACGTGTGCGGATTCTCCTGGTCGAGGATGATCCCGACGATGTCTGGCTGATGCGGAATCTGCTCGGGGATCGATGGGATGGCCCATTCGAACTGATTCACGTCGAGTTGCTTGCCGCGGCCATCGACCTTACCCAAAAGCAAGCGTTCGATGTCGTCTTGCTTGATCTCGGCCTGCCTGATAGTCGCGGCCTGGGCACCTTTTTGAGGATGCAATCGGCGGTCGAGGGCGTGCCGATCGTGGTCCTGTCCGGCTATGCCGACGAGGGGATGGCCATCAAGGCGGTGCAAGCGGGCGCCCAAGATTACCTGGTCAAGGGGCAGGTGGACGATAACTCGCTTGTGCGATCAATCCGATACGCGATTGAACGGACGCGCCGCCGCAGCGCCGAAGAGGCACTGCGACAAACCAAGGAGGAGTTCCGACTAGCGCAAGAAATCCAACAACGCCTCTTCCCGGCGTCGGCGCCGGCAGTACCGGGGTTTGAAATCGCCGGGGCAATCTTCCCGGCCAACTCAGCGGCCGGCGACTACTACGACTACTTCCCGCTGAGCGACGGATCGATCGCGCTTGCCGTCGGCGATGTCAGCAGCCATGGGATGGGCCCGGCACTGCTCATGTCGGAAACGCGAGCATGCCTGCGGATTCTCGCCCAAACGCTCGACGATATCGGAGCGATCCTGACAAAAGCGAACCGCTTGCTCTCGGCCGATACGAGCGACTTTCACTTCGTCACGTTGGCCCTGGTTCAATTGCGTCCGAACGAACGATCTCTCGTCTATGCCGGCGCGGGACAACGCAGCTATTTGCTCCGCAATGACGGCAGACTCGATCTGCTCGATACGGCCAGTCTGCCGTTGGGAGTTCGCGACGATTCGATCGTCTCTGCCAGTCCGCCGATTCGCCTCGAAACCGGAGACTTAGTCGTTTTGTTGACCGACGGCGTTTACGAAGCGGAATCTCCTCGACAGGAACGGCTGGGGATCGATCGCGTTTTTGCCGCAGTCCGCCGCGTTCGCGAGCAATCGGCACAAACGATTCTCGATGAGGTCTTCGCCGAAATCAATCGCTTCACGAACGGTCGGCCTCCGCAAGACGACGCAACGATGGTCGTCGCCAAGGTGCTCGACGCAGAGTCGTAGTTCCGTGAGGAACGCGATGCGTTTTGCAACGCGGGATTCTGCCGGTTGCCGCCCGACGCCGAACTGTCCGACGCAAAAGAATCCTCCGCGTTCCACCGCGGAAGATCGATCGCCAACAACTTGAAACGCCGTTATCCGTCGCCATGCCCGAGTTGCCCGAAGTTGAAACGATGCGTCGCTGCATCGCGCCTGTTGCCGGTTTGAGGGTCGCTCGCGTCTGGCGGCCGCCGAGCATGCTGCAATCGATCCGTTTTCTCCCGTCGTGGCGCACTGTTTGCGCCGGATTGCAAGGGCGGTTGATCACCGAGGTAACCCGACTCGGCAAAAGGCTGGTTCTCCACCTCGACAACTCAAGTTGTTTGGTGATCGAGCCGCGAATGACCGGCCTGGTCATGATGGCCCGCCCGCCCGATCGCGATCATCTGCGACTCGTGCTGAACCTCCGAGGCTCCGCCAGACGGCAATTGCTTTTTTGGGATCAACGGGGCCTTGGGGTCGTCCACTTGCTGACCGAAACGGCGTTCGCCCGACAGTTCGGGCCGAGGCGAATCGGGCCCGACGCCTTGACGGTACCCAAGGAGGAGTTCCCCGCCTGTTTTCGGAACTCGAGCCGCCCCATCAAAGTCGCCTTGCTCGATCAAAAGAGGCTGGCCGGCATTGGCAATCTTTATGCCTCTGAAATGCTTCATCGCGCGCGAATCCCGCTACCGCATGCAGGGAGATTACCGCGAACCAATGGGCGAGGCTTTGGAAGGCCATGCAAGCGGCACTTGCCGAAGCAATCGCCCACCAGGGAACCACCCTGCGCGACGGCACGTATCGCATTGCGGCGGACGAGCCTGGGAACCACCAGCATCACCTTCGCGTGTACCAACGCCACGGACAGCCGTGCCTCCAGTGCCGTACCGGGCGCATTGTAAGAATCGTTCAGGCACAACGCTCCACCTTCTTCTGCCCGCGTTGCCAAGCCGAACCATAAACAGCCCGTCGAAAAAACGCTTCCGCCGAATTCAGCACGAGAGTTTCGCAAAGAACGCATTCGGCCGCGAATGTAGTAACGACTCGTTCAATTTTTCGCGTTTCGTATCTAATCAGCCGTCTGAAGCCCTCAAGGGCCATGCTCCCTTGTGGCCAGGAGTCGGCGAAACGGCCGCAACGGAGACCCAGCAGGTGGAGCGACAGAGAGCGGCCACGATAGAGCGAGTCCCTCCGACGCCGACGCGACAAGACGATCGGGCAAAACGACTCGCGTCATCAAACCCGTTTCATCGCGTGCGCCAATCGCCCTGCCGAGCGATCTTCCCGGCTACTCCGCTACTCCATCTGGCTGAAATGCTGCCGCGATTATTGTTTGGACGGCCTGGCGTTTTTCTCCGCTCGCCGAGGTGGCTCACCGTCTGCGCGGCCATGCCTTGCCGACACGCGGCGCAAACGATCGCGCTGCCCAGTCGCCAAGCATGTCGTCGCACAGCGATGCGGCCGAATTGCGGCTGCCGGGGCGTTCAAACCCGGCCTTTCTTGGGCGACTGATTAGATCACGCATTCGACATGCAAGAATTGGTCGCAAACGCACGCTTAGCGCGCATCAGTTGCACACAGAATATGCTTTTTCAAGAGGCGATCGTCGGTTCCTCGTCCGTGATTCGATCAGACGATCACCCGGCATTAATTTCCTGATAATCTCGCAACATATATCCAGCACACGACTTCCGCATTTTTCCCAACGTGGCCGTGCCCAAAGAATCGCGCCACGGACGTTTCGCGGGCACGCAGATTGCAATGCAGCTCGTCATCGCTCGCGCGGTTGTTCGTTTTCGGGCAAGTGTCGTTCTATCCAACTCTCGTTTCCTGTTGAAAGAGACGCCATGAAGAAAGTGGAAGCGTTGATCCGGCATTTCAAGCTGGAAGATGTCAAAGAGGCGCTGGCTCAGGCCGGTGTCAAAGGTATGACGATCACCGAGGTTCGCGGGTTCGGCCGCCAGAAGGGCCATACCGAGGTTTATCGCGGCACGGAATACACAGTGGACTTCGTCCCCAAGATCAAAGTCGAGGTCGTTATCGCAGACAAGGATCTGCCTGCGGTTCTCGAAGCCATCTCCCGAGCCGCCAAGACCGGCCAAGTCGGAGACGGCAAGATTTTCGTCTCGGATCTGAATGAAGTGGTTCGCATCCGCACCGGCGAGTCGGGCGATGCCGCAATCTAACCGCTCGGCGGAATGGGTCCCGAGCGGCTTATCTGCCAAGAACAAGACAAAAAATAGGTGAAATCGATGATGCGACTCTTCAAGCAAACTGGTTTCGTGCTTCTGTTGGGAACGCTGATTTTCGGCGGCCTTGGCTGGGAGATTCTGGCCGGCGAGCCGCTTCCGGCCCCTGCCTCGGCAGACTCCGGAGCGGCGGGACCCACCGCGGCGGCGGGTGCGGCCGGAGGCGACTCCGCTCCGACAGCCGTCGCCGCGCCGGCCGGTCCGAGCTTGGCCGACCTGAAGATCATGGCCGACACTGTTTGGGTTCTTATCACCGGCATGCTCGTGTTCTTCATGAACTTGGGTTTCGCGTGCGTTGAATCCGGTTTTGCCCGAGCGAAGAACTGCGTCAATATCCTTTCGAAGAACTTCATTGTGTTCGCCATCAGCGCCATTGGTTTCTGGCTGATCGGCTGGGGATTGATGTTCGGCAACGGTTCGCCGTATGTCGGTAGCGAAGGCCTGCTGATGGTCGGTGGCGCCGACAACAGCCCGGCCACGGCTTCGCTGGAAAGCCTGATCAAGTCCGATATCAAGGACGCCGTGGGCATCGACCTCGACGATGAAGAAACCGCCAAGAAACACGACAAACTGATTGCCGAAATCAGTGCCTTGAGCGAGAAGGCTCGCCTTACCGAGTTCAAGGTCGTCGATGGCGCCGCGACCGGCACATTCCCGGTCGTGTTGAACATCCCGGAAAAAGGTGAATTCAAGAAAGAGTACTCGGCCACGGATTTCTATTGGGGCAACTACGCAGCCATTTCGTGGTCGGGAATTCCCCTTTGGGCGAAGTTCTTCTTCCAACTGGTGTTCTGCGGCACGGCGGCGACCATCGTCTCTGGAGCAGTCGCCGAGCGCATCAAGTATCACGCCTTCATCATCTTCAGCTTTATCATGGCGATCGCGGTCTATCCGGTCGTCGGCCACTGGATTTGGGGAGGCGGCTGGCTCTCGAGCCTCGGCTTTGTTGACTTCGCCGGCTCGACGCAGGTTCACTCCATCGGCGGCTGGGCCGCATTGGTCGGTGCGATGATCCTCGGTCCTCGAATTGGAAAGTATGGGCCCGGCGGAAAAATCAATGCGATTCCCGGCCACAGCCTCAGCTTGGCCACGATTGGGTGTTTCGTTCTCTGGTTCGGCTGGTTCGGATTCAATCCCGGCAGCACGATGGGCGTCGATCCGGCGGCCATCTCCGAAATCGTCGTTACGACCAACACTGCCGCGGCGGCCGCGACCCTAAGTGCGACCCTTGTTGCGTGGCTCCTTCTGGGCAAGCCCGACTTGGGTATGACGCTCAACGGTTGCTTGGCCGGACTGGTGGCGATTACGGCCCCGTGCGCCTTCGTTACCGTCGGTGCGTCAGTCATCATCGGCCTAATCGCCGGGGCGCTGGTCGTAGTCGGAGTTTTGTTCTTCGACCGAATCCGCTGCGACGATCCGGTGGGGGCCACGTCCGTTCACTTGCTCAACGGAGTGTTCGGCACTTTGGCCGTCGGGCTGTTCGCTACCCCCGACCGAATCGGCCGATCGGGCAACTCGGCCGCCAAGGCCGGGGTTTTCTACGGCGGCGGCTTCGACCAATTCATCGCTCAACTGACCGGAGTTGTTGCCTGTGCGGTTTATGTTGTAGTGGCAACCGCCATCGCGTGGATGATCCTTAAGTACACGGTCGGCATCCGTGTTACGCCCGAAGAAGAACGCGAAGGCCTGGACTTGGGCGAGCACGGCAACGAGGCTTACCCCGGCTTCGTCATGACCAGCGGCGCCCGCTGACTTCTTCCCCTCGATCAGCACCGCTGGAATGCCGTCGCCCTTAGATAAAAAGAAAGGAGGGCTCCGTCGATTGAGAAACTGACAACTCGAGAGCGAAAACGTGCAGTCGCTCGCAAAGCGGCTGCCGTTTTCGTTTTCTTGCCATCCCTGCGGTAATTTTGTCTCGGCCAGCTACCGACCGCGAGACCGATCGATCCCTCGCGCCCTTTTCCCGTTATGCCCGTTCAATCGAAACGCGAATTCATTCCGGCAGGCACGTTGCGCGGTCGTTCCGTCGCCACCGATTCGATTCGGCTGACAACACCGGAGCAGACGATTAATCAGGACATCGCCGGGATCGATTGGCTGGTATCGAGCTTCACCACCTCCGGTCAATTCACTCCGGCCGGGATGGACAGCCGCCCGCCACCACCGAGTTGCCCGGATCAACCGGAAAGCCCTGGGGGTGGGTTGAATTCGGGGCAGCCGTTACAATGGTTGGTTTAGGATTCCGCCGCGTACTATCGGCAAGAAGCAAGCAGGAGGATCGAGCTTGTCCACGAAACCTCGCAGCTTGGGCGACGTATTGCAGGAGTTCAGTCAGCATCGCCGACTGATGCAGGATGAATTGCAGAAGGTCATCGTTGGCCAAGCCGACGTGATCGAGCAGCTATTCGCGGCGATCTTCACCCGAGGCCATTGCCTGCTGGAGGGCGTACCCGGCTTGGCCAAAACCCTGATGGTCAGCACCCTGGCGCGAATCCTCGACATCCAGTTCAAGCGAATCCAGTTTACGCCCGACTTGATGCCTTCGGACATTACGGGCACCAACGTCCTCGAAGAGGACGATTCGGGCCGCCGCAATTTCCGATTCGTCGAGGGGCCGATCTTCACCAACATTCTGTTGGCCGACGAAATCAATCGCACCCCGCCCAAGACACAGGCGGCGCTATTGCAAGCCATGCAGGAGCGCGAGGTAACCGTCGGCAAAACGACCTATCCCTTGCCCGACCCGTTCTTTACCATCGCCACGCAGAACCCCATCGAGCAAGAGGGCACCTACCCGTTGCCCGAGGCGCAACTCGACCGATTCATGTTCAACATCAAGGTCGATTATCCCACGCCGGAGGAAGAAGAACGCATCTTGGCGCAAACCACCCGCAGCGAGAAGGTCGAAGTCCGCAAAGTTCTTTCGGGCAAGGCGATTGTCAATTTGCAAACGCTGGTGTCCAAAGTTGCCGTCAGCGAGTACATCGTCCAGTACGTGGCCCGGCTGGTTCGCGCCACCCGGCCGAAAGACCCAACGGCCCCGGCGTATGTGCGAGAACTGGTCGATTGGGGAGCCGGTCCGCGCGCCGGGCAGTTCTTGATTCAAGGCGGCAAGTCGCTGGCGGCGATGGATGGGCGTTTTTCCGTCGCGATTGAAGACATCCAGCGAATCGCCGTGCCCGTTCTGCGGCATCGTGTCAGCACGAACTTCCAAGCCCAAGCGGAAGGGTTGAGCACCGAAGAGATCATTCTGCGCCTTGTTCGCGAAATCCCGCCGCCGGCCATTCCTAAATACGAAAAAAGCACCGGATGATTCGTTCCGCCGTCGCGCAGAGCGCGGCCGGTCGTCGGGGGAATGGTGCAAACCGATACGGACGTTGGAAACGCGATCAGCCGATCGCGCGGTCGTTCAGGAAATCAATGGCATGAACAGTGTCGAACGGTATTTGCAGCCGTCGGTCATCAACCAGATCAAACGGTTGGACCTGCGGGCGCAGTTCATCGTCAAGGGATTTTTGCACGGGCTGCACGCCAGTCCATTTCATGGGTTTTCCGTCGAGTTCAGCGAACACCGAAAGTACACCCCCGGCGACGACCCGAAGGACATCGACTGGCTGATTTACGCCAAGACCGACAAGTACTACGTTAAGAAGTTCGAGGCCGAAACCAACATCACCGGCTACCTGGCGATGGATTTGAGCCGGTCGATGGCGTACACCTATCGGCAGGAACTGACCAAGTTCGACTACGCCGTGTGCTTGGCGGCGGCGTTATGCTACTTGATGATTCACCAACAAGACCCGGTGGGCGTGGTCGCCTTCGACACTCGAATTCGCCGCAGCCTGGCGCCCAAAGCGCGCCGCAGCCAACTGGCTCACGTGCTTTCGCTGCTGGCGTCGATTCGTCCCACCGGACAAACCGATATCGCCCAAAGCCTCAACCAATTGGCGGCCATGCTCCGGCACGCCAGCTTGGTGATGCTCTTTTCCGACCTGCTCGCCGACCCGGAGGGCGTTTTGCAGGCGCTGTACCGGTTGCGGCACGGCGGACACGACGTGATCGTCTTCCATGTGATCGACGAGGCCGAGGCCCGATTTCCCTTCGACGGCATGGTCGAATTGGAGGATCCCGAAAGCCGACAACGGCTGACGCTCGACGCCGATGCCTTTCGGGCCGACTACCTCTCGGCGCTGGAATCGTTTCGGCAGCGGTTCCGCCGCGAATGTTCGCAGGCACGGATCGACTACGTGCCCCTAGACACCAGCATGCGATTCGATCGCGCCCTCATGGAGTATTTGCAGCGACGCAGCGTGCGCAGTTGAGCGCGCGGCAACACGCCGACTGTTTCCGCCCCCGATCCGCCGTCCCCAGCCGTTGCCCCGCTCAGCGGGGAGGGCGATCCCGGGCAAATCGAAACGGCCGATTGCGTGTCGCCGCCAAAGCGCACCAGGGTTTGTTCCCGCGTTTGTTCGGAGAGGATGCAAAGCGTGTTCAGGTTCTTTTGTTCAGGGCGACCGATGGTCGAACAGCTTGGGCCGTGCGCCGATCATCGGGCCGGGTTCGCGACGCGCCGCGACGGAAGGACCGAACGATGACGTTCGTCAATGCTGCACTGCTGGCCGGCGCCGCCCTGGTAGCGTTGCCGATCATCTTGCACCTAATAATGCGGCGAAAGCCGCGCTATTTCGAATTTCCGGCGTTGCGGTTCGTCGAGCAACGGCATGAAAAAAACCAACGCCGTCTTCGTCTAAGACATCTTCTGCTGTTGGCGTTGCGCGCGGCGGCCATTGTTCTCTTGGCCTTTGCGCTCTCGGGACCGAGCATCCAATTCGGATCGGGCGTCGGAAGCCGCGAGGCGCCGGTCGCCGCGGTGCTCGTCTTCGACACCGCGCCGCGCATGCAATATCGACAGGGCAATCAAACCCGAATCGAAGCCGCGAGGGAAATGGCCCTCTGGCTGCTGGGCCAATTGCCGGCCGAAAGCCAAGTAGCCGTGATTGATAGCCGCGGCGGTCCCGGCGCGTTTCATGCCGATTTTTCGACGGCCCGCCAACGAATCGAACGACTGGAAACACCCCCCGCCGCCCGCTCGCTGACCGAAACAGTCGAAGAGGCGGCGCAGTTGCTCCGGCAAAGCGAACTGGATCGAAAAGAGATTTATGTTTTTACAGATCAAAGTCGAGCGGCTTGGCCCACGGCGGCCGCCTCCCGAATGCAAGCGCGGCTGGCCGACCTCCGCGACGTGGGCATTTATCTGATCGACGTGGGCATCGAACAGCCGACAAACACATTCCTCGGCCTGCCGCGGCTTTCCTCGCAGGTAATGTCAACCAATGGTTCGTTGATTGCCTACACCGAACTCGGTTTGATCAGTCCCGCCGAGGCGACGGAAACCCGCGCTGTCGAACTGTACCTGCTCGACGATCAGCGCCAACTGCGGCGCGCCGGCGTCGAAACGATCGAACTCAAACCGGGCGAAACGCGGCAGGTAGAGTTTCGCATCGGCAGTCTGCCGCTCGGAGTGCAGCAGGGAGTGATTCGGGTGCTCGGACAAGACGGGTTGCCGGCGGACGACGAGCGATTCTTCACCGTCGCCGTGCAAAAACCGTGGACGATCCTGCTGGCAGCGCCCGCGCCGGCGGACGAATACGCCTACTTCGTCCGAAACGCCCTGGCGCCCGACACGGCCAGGCTGCGAGGGCAGGCGCGTTTCGTTTGCGTTGTTCTCGATCAGCGGCGTTTGGTGGATCATGGCCTGCAATCGTATTCGTCGGTTTGGTTGCTCGATCCGGCCCCTTTGGATCCGGTGGCGTGGAAGAACCTTGCCGATTTCGCCGCAGAGGGCAGGGGAGTGGGCATCTTTTTGGGGCGCAATGTCGGTCGCGTCGATGCCTTTGCGAGCACCGCCGCGCTGGAATTGCTCCCCGGACGACCTTCGCTTCAAGCCCGCCGTCCCAACGGCGACTTCTATTTCGCTCCTCGCGATTATGAGCATCCGGTCCTCGCCGTGTTTCGTCCGGTCGCCGGAAGCGTGCCTTGGCAAGCCTTTCCCGTGTTCCGTTTTTGGCAGTTTGAGGAGCTGGCGGCGAACACTACGGTCGTTCTCGAAGGCAACGACGGCAGTCCGCTGCTCTACGAGCGACCGCTGGGCGCCGGCCGCGTGCTCACCTTGGCCTCTCCGCTGTCCGACCGCCCCGACGCCAAGGCTTGGAATCTCCTGCCGGTCGGCGTGATCGACAATGCTGCCCCCTTTGTCATGCTCTGCCATCAAATGGCCGATTACCTTGTCGGTGCCACCGACGAAACGCTCAATTACATCTGCGGTCAAACGGCAGTGCTCAATCTGGGGCCGTCGGCTCCGTCGCGGCGCAGCTTCTTGCTGATCGCCCCGGGCGATCTGAGAATGCCGCTTTCCGGCGAGTCTTCGGGAAACCGTATTGCCGTCTCCGCGACCGAGCAGCCGGGCAACTATCGCGTGGTGGCCGGCGGCGGCGATGATGCCGTCGATCTGGGCTTCAGCGCAAATATCGCGCCCGAGCAAACGGAACTGGATCGGATTTCGCTCGATCAACTAAAAGAGGTTTTCGGTCCATTCTCCTTTCACCCGCCCGCACGCTCCCAAGAACAAATCCAACGCGCGGTCAGCGGCAACCGGGTCGGGCGAGAGCTGTTCGGCCTGATCTTGGTGATCCTGGCGGGAGTTCTGGCGGCCGAATACCTGACGGCCAACCGGTTCTATCGCGATGCCGACTAATGCCGGTTTATCCTGCGGCAATGCGTTAAACAGCGGTGCCGCGCGGCCGTCACGGCGCGGTGGCGTGCGTCCGCGCCTCAAATCAGACGGCGTTTACGAGCCAAACGGCGTCTTCAGGTCGAACAGCACCTGCAAGTCCGACGGTGCCTCCGCATCAGCCTGCGGTGCCGCGCGATCGGCCAAGCCGCCGAACATCTGCCGCAAACGGTCCGCTCGAATCAATCGGCCCAGCGCCTACGTTCATCGCAACCACGACGCCCCGACGACGAGCCAAGGTGAAATCAGTCGTCGCTTGGTCGGAATTCGGGCATCGCGGCTCGCAAACGGTATCTTTTGCATGGCCCGTTGACGAAACGGCTTCGGCCACGCAGAATCACTAATATGACAAAGAAACGGCCACTTGGCGTTTGGCTAATCGGCGCAAAAGGCGGTGTCGCATCGACGGCGATTGCCGGGCTGCTGGCGATGCAGCGCGGTCTGGTACCGGAAGTTGGTTTGCTATCAGGTGTTACGCCGTTTTCCCGGCTGCCCTGGACGCCTTGGGAGCAACTGGTCGTCGGCGGTCACGAAATCCGCGAACTCCCGCTTTCCGAGTCGGTTGCGGAACTGGTAGATCGAACGCGCTCGCTCGATCACCGCGTTTTCGATGCCATCGCCCGTCCGCTCGATGAGATCGACCGCGAAATCCGGCCGGGCACTGCCTTCAATGCCAACCCGTCGGTCCGCAAACTTGTTTCGCTTCGCTTGCCGGACCAAGAGTCGCCGATCCGGGCTGTTGAACGACTGGTGGGCGACCTGCGCGCTTTCGCCCAACGCCATGAGCTGCGGCATTTGGTGGTCGTTAACGTGGCCTCCACCGAACCGCCGATCGACGCCGACGTACCGCCTCGATGGAACGAATTGAGGGCAACCCTTGCCGACGATCGTTGCCCGCTTCCGGCCAGTTCGTTGTATGCGATTGCGGCATTCATGGCCGGCGCCTCGTATATCAACTTCACCCCATCGTTGGGTGCAAGCCTGCCCGCGTTAGACGAGCTGTGTATCGAGCAAGGTACGCGTCACTACGGCTGCGACGGCAAGACCGGCGAAACGCTCATGAAAAGCGTGCTGGCACCGATGTTCGCCCGTCGCAATTTGGAAGTCCTTAGTTGGGTGGGCCACAATATCTTCGGCAATACCGACGGGGTCGTACTGGCCGACCCGGCCAACAAACAAAGCAAAATCGCCAGCAAGGATCATCTGATCGGCGACATCCTCGGTTACAAGCCGCAAACGCATGTTTCCATCGAGTACATCGCCAGCCTCGGCGACTGGAAAACCGCCTGGGATCATATTCATTTCCGCGGATTCCTCGGCGTTCCCATGACCTTGCAATTCATCTGGCAAGGGTGCGATTCGGTTCTGGCAGCCCCATTGGTACTCGACCTGGTGCGCTTGGCCGATCTGGCGGAACGTTGCGGACAAACGGGCCGACTGACGTTCCTGGCTCCGTACTTCAAAAGCCCTCTGGGAGTGCGCGAGCAGTCGTTCGATCGGCAATTTCAATTACTCGAACAATGGGCGGCAGAGGCCGAACAAAGCCTCGCCCAGGCGGACTCGCGCTGATCCGACGCGAACCGCCGTATTGATGCAATATCAAAGGATAAACAACGAATGGATGACGATCGCCGTTCCCGCACGGATACGGACGCACAAAACCAAATAACGCCGCATTCATCGGGTCGCCGTCGGCGGCCTCGTCGCGACAAGAGAAAGTCCTCGGCCGTTCCCGCAAACGAAACGCGCGGCAACGAAACATCCTCTGTCTCCCCGGCTCGACCGGGACAGGGAGAACAAAACCAACGGCAGCCCAGCGCGCACGCTCATGGCGGCACGCCGCGGTCGCTCGCCGAACACGAAATCCCCCAAACCGCCGCGCACCCGCCGGCCTCGGCCTCGCAACAAACCCGTAGCGACAACCGCGGCTCATCGCAGAGTCGCTCGCGTCGGAGGTCCGGCAGTCGCCCGGCGACCGGCGGACGGTCGGCCGATCAACCGCGTTCGACCGCCGTGCGCGACCGCGATAATCGAACGCCTCCCGTACCGCGCGGCTACTTGGCCGCCGCGTTCGATGAAGAAGACGATGTTTTTGATGACCAAGACGAGCTTGTCGCTCCGGCCGCAGCCATTCCTTCCAAACAGACTGCAAAACCGAAGGCGGCCGCCGAATCGCAGCGCAGCCGCCGGCGCGATGAACATGAATCCGTCTCGCAGGAGCGAACTGTAGGCAAGCGCCGCAAGAAGAGCCCTCGCGACGGCGGTGGCCGAAAGCCCTCGACACCGCCGGAGACGGAAGCAGGCGCAACCGGTAAACCAAACCGCACCAGTGCAACTCCGGCGGCATCTGCGCCGGCTGCGACCGCCCAGCCGAACCAGCCGCCGGCGGCCGGACAGAACGTCGGCGGGAAGAGAGGCAAACGCAAGCGCCGCGCCGCCGGCAAGCCGCCGGCCGAACCGAAACAATCGCCGGTTCTGCCGACAACAGAAAGCAACGCCGTCTCCGGCGGCACCACACCAACCGCTTCGGTCAAGACCTCCCGGCCGAACAAAGGGCGACCCGCCGGCGCCTTTGCCGCGATGGGGCTTTCCGACGAACTGCTCGACGCGCTGTTCAAGGCCGACTATCTCGAGCCGACCCCCGTGCAAGCCGGACTCATTCCGCGTGCTTTGGCCGGGGCCGACGTGATGGGTCAAGCCCGCACCGGAACAGGCAAAACAGCGGCCTTCGCCATTCCGATCCTTCAGCGGGTGGCGCCCGGCAAGGTGGGCGCAGCCCCTCGGGCCCTGGCGTTAGTGCCCACCCGCGAGTTGGCCGTCCAAGTTCGAGACGAATGCCAAAAGCTCGCCCTTTTTACCGAGCACCGTGTGGCCGCCGTTTACGGCGGAAAACCGATTCGGCAACAGGCCGATCAGTTGCGCCGCGGAGTTGATATCCTCATCGGCACTCCGGGCCGAGTGATCGACATGATCAACCGCGGACTGCTCAGCTTGGGCGATTTGCAAATCGTCGTGCTCGACGAGGCCGATCGAATGCTCGACATTGGATTCCGTCCCGACATCGAGCGCATCTTGCGGCGCTGCCCGACCGAACGGCAAACGCTGCTGCTTAGCGCGACGATTCCGCCGCCGGTCAAGCGGTTGGCCGAACGCTACATGCGGTCGCCCGAAGTGCTCGACTTTTCGGCCGGCGATGTGGCCGTCGAAACCATCGAGCAGTTCTACTTCACGGTCGATCCCGAACGCAAGTTCGACCTGTTGATCAAACTGCTCGAACGAGAACAGCCGCAGCAGGCCATCGTTTTCGTGCGAACGCGCCGCGGCGCCGATCGGCTTTTCCGAAAACTCGCCCCATTGTTCCAAGCGGTGGACGCCATCCACGGCGACTTGGCCCAAACCGCCCGCGACCGCGTTATGCGCCGGTTCCGAGAGGGCAAGTCGAAAATCCTTGTTGCAACCGATGTCGTCGGCCGGGGAATCGACGTAAGCGGCATTTCACACATCATCAATTTCGACGTGCCTCAATTCTGCGACGACTACGTCCACCGTGTCGGCCGAACCGGACGCATGGGCCGCGAGGGCGTCGCGTTCACGTTCGTCACCCCCGAAGAGGGAAACGAACTGACCCGGATCGAAATGCGAATCAATCGCCTGTTGAAGCGGGATGAGATCCCGGGCTTTGTCGCGCTGGAGAAACCGAAACCCAACGAACAACTCGATGAACCCGCCGAGGGCCCGGAACCGGCGAAGCCCGTCTTCGGCCGTCCCTCGAAACGCTATCGCCGGGCATTGTAGGGGGCCAGTCCGACCACGGGCCGTCCACCCGCCTGCGGAACGGCGGCTTCGGTGCTCGGCCACCCCGAGACACTCATCCCCCCCGCCGAAACCAAGGCCGAACGGGATGACGATCCGACCGGCTCGCGAAAACCAACAAAGCGCACGCGCCGACTGAGCGGTATCCTCATGCAAAAGAGAGGCCGTCTTCGGCCGTCGGCGATGTGAACCGTTCCATCGAACAGCGAAAACATCTGCGATGGCAGCGGAGTGGTGTTTCCTCCTTCTTCGTGCTGACCCTATTCAAGCCGCTTTCCGTTTTTTGCTGTTTTATTTGGGGCGGGCTTGGATCTCTGCACACGGCAAACTGGGCGTGGCCGGGTTGCAACAGTCGCGCCCAAGGCGCCCCATTTGCCCAAAACCACCAAGATTTCGCACGCATCGGCCCCGAAACGCACCTCGCCGAAATCGTTGGACCCACACCCCGGTTTCGGCCGAACAGACTACAAGGGACAGCACCGTTGACTTTGGATCGCCAGGGAGGGCGGCCTTGTCTATTGCTTCACGGCTCAAACTTTTTCATCTCCTGCATTTCTCGCAGCCTTCCAGCGAGCGATTGATCTACCAAATCGCCTGCGAAAACCGCTGCCGACGCATACTGGAAATCGGCCTTGATGGGGCCCGGCGGGCACAGCGGTTGCTTCAAGCAATTGCAACCGTGCGAAGGCTCAACGGGCTCGACAATCTTCCGCCTGTCGAGTATCTCGGCATCGATCTATTCGAGGCCGGCAACGGAGCGGCTCTGAAGGACGTGTATCGCCTACTCCGCTCCGGCGGCGCCCAGGTGCGCCTGCTGCCCGGCGAACCGCTGACCGCGCTTGCCCAGCGGTCGAACGAGATCGGGCCGGTGGACTTGTTGCTCTTGTCGAACTCGGGCGGCTGGCAGCAGACCCCTCGCCTTTGGTTTTTCGTGCCGCGGCTGATGTCCGAGTCGAGCATCCTGCTGGTCGAGCACCGTGATCACGGCGACAAAACCCACTGGGAACGGCTCGGGCAACTTCAGCTTGACCGGCTCAAGAAAAACGCCGATCTGCGACGTGCGGCCTGAACGCGGCGCCCCGCGGTTCTTCAACGCAAGGCACGGCGACCGTGCCGATGCGAGGCGTCTGCCCGAAGCGAGCAATGCCATCAATGGCCCTGCATTTCCGCGAGCACTTTGCGGAACGCCCGATCGATCTTTTCCGCTGCGGCGCTCGTAAGCGGCTTCGCCAGCGCAGGCTCGGCCGCCTCGGGCAGAAATCGCAACGCTACGCCGCGAGGAAGCTCCGTCCCGGCAAACGCCTGGCTCGACGGAATCCCCGCAGTAATCTTCGAGCCGTCCACGTGCAAAGCGGTAACACTAACCAAATTCGGCTCGATCAGAACCGGTTCACTTGCCAATCGCAAATACTCTCCATTGGCCCCGAGTTCAATCCGCCATACGATCGTGGCAAGTCCGCCCGTGTTCGGCTCGACCAAGAACAAGTAACGAAACAGCGTTTCCTGATTCCGCCCGTCGATGTGAAGCAGGGTTGGCGTATCGACGATCGCCATCGAGCGGCTGCGAAAAGCAACGACCATCTTGTCGAGCCGCTGTTCGGCATAGCTCAAAACAATCGCCTTGATCGGCCCCAATTCGGCGCCCAGCTTCTTATAGCTGGCGCTCGATATAATGACGTCGTTGGCCCCGATTCGCGTGCCCAACCCGATGGCCACTTGGTCGAATCCCCACACGCCGTCACGATCGCGGACAACGCGGGCCGTCATCGCGTAGAAGATGAACTCGGCCAACTCGCGGGCGAACTCCGGCAGCGAATCGATCGCGCCCGATGCCAGGCGCGAGCGCGACTTGAAGATCAAGTGCGACCAACCGGTCGGCGGCCCATCGCCAATCACCGTGCCCGGCTCGATCCGAGGCAGCGGCACTGCGGGAAAAGGCCGCGCCGCCTCGCTTGTTCCCGACGAAAACGCCCCGCCGCTGGAACCCGTCAAGCCGGCGGCCGATTCAGGCATTTCGCCCGCAGGGGGATTAATGGTCGCCGAAGGAGCATCTGAACCGTTGCTCCGCTGACGGTAAACCGAAGCAACACTCAGCAGCGAAACCGCCAATGCGCACAGCAGCAACACCTTGACCGGACGCAATTTCCACCTCTTCCGAAAACCGATTCCGTTCGCCGACCCAGCCGGGTCGGGCGTCCTTGAAGCCTCCATGCCCACCATCGAAAGGGTATCTCGATTGGTTCCGGATTCTACCGCATGCGCCTCCGCAACGGAAGGACGATTCCGCGCACCAGTGCCATCCTCGCCATCGCCAAATGCCATAAACCGTTACCAAACAACGTTTTGAAGATTCCGGCCCAGGTCGGCATCAATGGAAAAAGGCCGCTCGGCACTCAAAACACGTCAAGGTGCAGTTGCCCCTGCAACCGCCGGTCGGCCCTTCAGGTTCTGTTTTTCGCGCGGCCTGCCCCTTATAGCCGGGGTGGCGACGGCAATTCGAACTCAACATCAGACCTTCAGCGAACACTCAGGTGAACAAATATCCCCTTTTTGTTCCCCACGACAACATCCGGAGTCTGATCGCCGTTGAGGTCCACTGCGGTTACCTGCGTGCCGACACCCGAATCGTTATCAATCAGATGCGGTACGAACTCCGCCCCCTTCTGAGGATCGCGTTTCAGCTCGAACCAAACGACCACCGCCGGCGCGTCCGGCTCGACATCACCCTTGGGCCCATGCGCCCAAAACCGCTTTCCCGTGACGAAGTCGGTCAAACCGTCACGATTGAAGTCGGCCGTGTCGAAGGCGTGTAATTGGCTTACTCGAAGCTGCGAGCTGTTCAAGTCGGGTTCGACCGGAAGGATTTCGTGCTTCTCCCAATCGATCGATCCGTCTGCCTTTTTTGCTTGCCGATACCAAACCAATCCGTAACGGTGGCAATGCCAAGATGTAATCACATCGTTTCGGCCGTCTCCATCAACGTCGTACACGAGCATTTGCGCCGCGGCGGCCGCAAAGTTGAATGGATGAAATGCCCAGGGAGTGTCGGAACCGGCCTTCTCAGGCTGCCGCCACCACCCGACTGCTTCGATCAGATCGACGCGTCCGTCGCCGTCAATGTCGCCGTATCCCACGCCATGCGTGTACTTGTGATACCGTTTGTCTTGCGTCGATACGGGATGGAACTTCCACGGTTCGCCCGGCCGCGAGGAATCAAAGACCCCGTAACCGAGGAACCCATCGCGATTGAAAATCAGATCGGGCTGTTTGTCGCCCGTCACATCGCCCCACATGGGCGACTCATTGCCGACGTTCGGATCGGCTAAGTGCTTCGTCCACATCGAGTCTCCGCCCTTGGGGTTTTCGTACCAAAAGCACTCGCGTCCCGGATGAGGCATGATCACAATGTCGGGCCAACCATCGGCATTGAAATCGGCCGAATACACCAAAAAGTTCTCTGAGTACGCTTTCGGCTCGTAGGCTTTCGGCTCGTAGATCACGTGCTTTTTCTGAAAATCGGGCCCCTCGAACCAGAACGGCCCCGAGACGACATCCAACGTGCCGTCGCGGTTGAAATCGCCGTAATAGGCCCCTTCGGAATAAAACTGGTCCGAGAGCACGAGCTTGCGATACTTGATCTGCTGCGACTCGGCGCAAAGCGCCGACGCCGCCGCGAAATAGCCCGACAGAACGGCAAGAGCGAAAGCAATCGCGGCGAAGCGGCCAACCGCGTGTTGTCCGGCTAAAGCCCGCTTTCCCGTTTCTGTGATTCTCGTTGCCGTTCCCACACCCATCACGATCTCACAGCGGCACGTTCTCATTGCGATCCTCCCGAGTCGAAAACGGAAGTGAATTCCGGACAATCACCTCAACCAAAGCCGAGCTCGAGCAGGCTGCTTTTCAATCGCCAAATGCCGCCCCCTCGACCACGCTCCAGTAGTCTATCCTCCCGCAAGACCATTGACCAGCATGGCGTAAAGCGGCCGCCATCGAAACACACGCCGCCTGCCCGCGGCAACGGCTGAACCGCCCGTCGTTGTCTTCCGCAACATCCGCGCCGCTGTTCCCGAAGGCCCGGCCTTCGAGGCTCTGTCGCGGGGTCTACCAGACGGCGACCTTTTCTTCTGTCGGGCGATCGGGCACAATAACCGGACGACGACAGTACTCTCGTCGCCCTCCGAAAGGGGATCTATTTGCCGGGAATGCAGCCTGCTTTCCGGCTCAATAGATAATCGAACGCCTTGAAAGCCGATCGAAGATGTTGACCATGATGCCACGGCAAATCAGGCTGTTTTTTTATCGCGCCGCCTGCATCGGCGCGGCGCTGGTGCTCGCGCCGGCCGACACGCGACCGGCCGATGACGCAGGACAACCGATCTCGTGGCACGAAGGGCCGGCCTTGCAGCGACAGCTTGCCCAACCAGCCGATCTCGTTTGGTCGAATCAACCGGTGCGCGAAGGTTTGCGGCAGATCGCAAAGCTCCATCGGGTGGCCATTCTGCTCGATCGCCGCATCGATCCCGATCAGTCGGTTCGCCTTCGCGCCCGACAGCTTCCCATCGGCGAGTTGATCAAACAGATTGCGCAACAGTGCGGCGCCGAGACATCGCTGGTCGGCAGCGTTGTCTATGTCGGCCCGCCGGCGACTGCATCCAAACTCCGAACGTTGGCGGCAGTCCGGGCCGACGAGATGCTGAAGTTGCCCGACGACGTGCGCCGACTTGCCTCGGCACACAAGCCGCTCGTTTGGCCCGAGCTGACCGAACCCCGCAAGTTGCTCGAACAGCTCGCGTCCGAGGTGCGCATGACATTAGCCGACCCGCAACTTGTGCCGCACGATCTTTGGGCGGGCGCAAGCCTCCCGTCATTGTGTTGGACAGACCGGATGACGTTGGTGCTGGCTCAGTTCGATCTAACCTTCGTCGTTCAGAACGGAACGATCCGATTCACACCGATTCCGGCGACGGTTGAACTCACCCGGAGTTATCCCGGTGGAAAACAGCCGAACGTGGCGGCTCACCGGTTTGCTTCGTTGGCGCCTAAGGCGCAAGTCAAAGTGGTGGGCGACAAAGTGCTGGTCACCGGCTCTCTCGAAGATCACGACCGCAT
Organism: uncultured Planctomycetaceae bacterium; assembly: GCA_964631235.1. GTDB lineage: Bacteria > Planctomycetota > Planctomycetia > Pirellulales > Thermoguttaceae > JARKPK01. The sequence goes on from CAZVZX010000004.1 coordinate 125,735, forward strand.
TAGCGGCAAACATGCTGAAACCGGTCCGAAGCCGCAGCCCGCAAACGATCCGTTGGCGGATCAGCGATACAACTTGAAAGTGGCCGAGCAGCCGGTTGGTCCGTTGCTCCGCGCATTGTGCGAGCACTTGAAGATGGAGTTGTCGCTGGACGAACGCGAATTGACCGCTGCCGGCATCGATTTGGGACGCCGCGTCTCATTCGAGGTCGAGCAGGCGACCATCGACGAATTGCTTTCGGCCATGCTTAAGCCGGTCGGGCTGACGCCGAATCGCAACGGCATGAAGCTCGAAGTCAAGCCGGCTAAGTAGGCCTCAGCCGAAGGCCGATCATATCGGACATCGTCGCGGTTGACCGCAACTGCCTCCGATCGATCGCGCGCAGCGCCGAGTACCGCCGCCGCCGGTCGGTGCGGCCCGAACGCTTTTCCACGCCGCTCAGCAGCCGTGCTTCGTCAGCTTCTCGCGGAGCGTATCGGCGGTAAACGGTTTGACCAGGTAATCGCTTACGCCGGCTTGAATCGCCTGCATCACGCGGCTCTTTTCAGCCTCGGTCGTGATCATGATGATCGGCACCTTGGCGTCTTGTGCGCGGATCTCTTGGATCACTTCCAGGCCGGTCTTTCCCGGCATATTCCAGTCGGTCAGCACCATATCGAACTGGCCCGGCTTGAACAAAGCGACTGCTTCCATTCCATCAGCCGCCTCTGTCGCCTCGGTCACACCAACCGCTTGGAGCGATCGGAGAATGATCTTGCGCATCGTGCTCGAATCGTCAGCGACAAGAACGCGTGCGGACATGCTCTAGTCCTTCCGAAAATCAAAAACCTCAGTTCACTCAACCAATGCGGCGACTCTGCCTGCCGAGGCGGGCCGACGCCGAGAAAAAAGCTTTTATCCGACCGACCGTCGCTCCCGAATGGAAGCGGCGGGCTGCCGCAACCGTGGCCCTTTAGTCGTACCACTAAATTGCGGAAACGAACGCTGGCGCCGCGATGCGGCGCGCTTGCGTGCAGTCCCCGTTTGAACCGCTTTCCGCATTTCGTGGTTTCATCTAATCTTCGCAAAAAAGCATTGCGTTCCTCTGCCGCACACTCGACGGCTGAACGCATCGCTTGGTTCTGCGAAAATCGATAAGATCGCGCGGCCTCGGCAGCCGAGCTCCGCGGAAATCAAGAAAGAATAGCTTGCGGAAGCCCGCGGTCAAGCAAACCCGCTCATCGTGCAAAAGGCAGACGGCCGCCCTCCGCCATCCGACAACATGCGTCCCCGTACGACACCGATAAACGTCGATCGCTCAGTCCGACCTGCCCCGGAAATCCGCGCGAACTGCTTCTGTAAGACGACCAAGTTGGTTCGCGCCGACGGCTCTCGGAAGAAACGTCTTTCGCCCACGGACCGTCTCGGCCAGTAAAACGCGCACGGCCGAGGCACGCCGAGTATTCGGCCATTCCCGCCGAATCGATTGATACGAACGTAACGAATTCACCGCCGAAAAATAGGACTGCCCCCCGCGCGGGATGGCAAGCGACATTTTTGCATTGTCGCAGTTGCAACCTATAGTTTTCAGGCAACGCGCGGTGCCCGACGGCGGGCAACGTGTCGCGTCGGCCGACGAGCGAGCGGCGCAAGCCGCCGACGAAACCGTCAATTCCATTCACTGTTGCTTGAAGGAGCACACACTTGGCTACCACTCTCGAATCCCCGAACAAGACGCATCTGGCTGAAACCGCCAGCACCATGCAACTGGTCAGCTTCCGCTTGGCGCAGGAAGAGTACGGCATCGAGATCACCAAGGTTCAAGAGATCATCTTGATGGGCGAGATCACCCGTGTGCCGCAAACACCGCCGTACATCAAGGGCCTGATCAACCTTCGAAGCACGGTCATTCCGATTGTTGATCTTCGCCTGCGATTCGGGCTGCCGTCGCAAGACCCGACCGACGACACGCGAATCATGGTCGTCAATGTCGGCGGAAAGACGATCGGCATTATCGTCGATGCCGTAAGCGAAGTGCTTCGCGTATCGCAAGATCAGATCGCTCCGCCGCCGGCGACGGTTTCCGGCTTGGGACGCGACTACCTGACCGGCTTGGTCAAGTTGGAGAACCGCCTCCTGATCCTGCTCCACATCGATCGGTTGTTCAGCGAGGAAGATGTTGCCGCCGCAATGGCCTAAGCAAGATACAAGATAACGGAATAGCAATAGCCGAATCGGCGAAGACGCCCATTGCGTGCCGCCGGCCGCTTCCGCCCAAGAGCGAGGTCGGTTGAGCGAGCGGCAGTAAGCAAGCGTCGGCCGCCCAACCGCTTCGGTGTTGTGCCGCGTTGCCGGCATCGCCCTTTGCCCGCGAGCCGACAACGCCGTTGCGATCCGCTTTACGAAAGTCCGAACGATGCCCTCGATACCCGAAATGCCCCTGCCGATTACGCCGATCTCGGGCCTGACTCAGGTTACCGATGACGAGCTGAACAAGTTCGCCGAGTTGATCTACACGCGCACCGGCATTCGCGTTTCGCCGCAAAAAAAGATGCTTCTGTCGAACCGTTTGCGCCGGCGTCTGCGGCAAACGGGAATCGCCAGTTTCTCCGAGTACTACAACCATCTGCGAAAGCTGCCCTCGAACGACGCCGAATGGGATGCGTTTCTGCAAGAGATCACCACGCACGAAACGTATCTGTTTCGCGACGAGGCGCAATGGGCTTGGTTCCGTGAATCGTATTTGTCGGATTGCGCGGCACGGGCGGCGCAAACCAAGCGGATGTCGCTCCGCATCTGGTCGGCCGCGTGCAGCACGGGCGACGAGCCGTTTACCATCGCGGCGTGCCTTGCCGCCGAACTGCCGAATGTCAGCCAATGGCGCATTCGCATCCTCGGAACCGACATCGGCGTCGGCGCCCTGGAACAAGCGAAGGCCGCTGTCTTCGGTCAGCGCGCCATGCGGTTGGTTCCCGAAGACCTTCGCACGCGCTTCTTCACCAAGGCGAAAGAAGGCGAGATTTGGCAAGCGAAGCCGATTCTCAGCCAAATGATCGTCTTCCGGCAGCACAACCTGCTCGAACCGCTTCGTGAAGAGCCGTTCGACTTGGTCTTCCTGAAGAATGTGTTGATCTACTTCGACGCCGAATCGAAGCGGGCCGTGCTCAATCACGTGCGCGCGGCGATCACTCCCGGAGGATTGCTCGTGGCCGGTGCGGCGGAAGGAGTCGGCGACTATTTGAAAGACTTTACCCGCCTGCAACCCTGGCTCTACCGAAAACCCGCCTGATTCATCCCCCAACTTCAATCGCCCGCGGCCGACGCCGCACGGCGATGTTCCCACCTGCCCCTAAGAACACCTATGGCCGACACACCTGCCGTTCGCGACGAATTCTTCGAAGCGATGCTCGGCGATTTTCTCGACGAGTCGGGCCAATTGCTCGATCGCCTGAACAGCAATCTGCTTCAACTCGACGAATGGATCCGACAGCTCGGCGACGAGCACCAGGAACCATGCGATCCGGAACTGCTCAACGAGATGTTCCGTGCCGCTCATAGCCTCAAGGGCCTGTCGGCCATGCTCGGCTTGAGCGATATCAACACGCTCACGCATAAGATCGAGAACGTCTTTGACGCCGCTCGAAAGCACGAACTGGTGCTCAATGCCTCCGTTGTCGAGTTGGTGTTTCAATCCGTCGATCGTCTGGTGGGGATGGTCGAACAGTTGAAAGACCCCGACGCCCCGCCGATCGACTGCACCGACGTGGTGGCTCAAATCCAAGAGGTGCTTCGCAAATCGAACTGCGAACGCAAAACGACCACTCAGGCCGATGCCGAACGCGCGCTGGCCGATTTGGCGGCCGAGACGGCTCCGGCATTGAGTGACGTTTCCGCACCGTGCAACAATTTGCCGCCATGCGACGCTCCACCGCCGACAGCGGTGATCACGACCGATGCGCCGCCGCAGGCTGCCGCACCGCCCCCCGAAACCACCACTCAGGCCTCCGGCGACGACTCCGTTGATCCGTTTGCCGACCTGAGCGACGACCTCGAAGCCGGATCGAAATACCTCTCGCTCTTCGCCGACGAGGCAACCGCATCGCTCGATGAACTGACTGAGATCCTCTTGGCAGCCGAAGGCGGACAAACACAGTCGGTCGAACAGCTCATGTGCGTCTCGCACCGCATCAAGGGCGCGGCGGCTTCCGTCGGGCTGATTCGCGGGGCCAAACTGGCGCACTTGATGGAAGACGCCATGCAAGAGCTGCTCGACACCGGCCGGCCGATCACCCAGCCGTTGGCCGACGCTCTGCTGCAATGCGTTGACGGGCTCCGCGGATATGTCGCCGGCTTGAAAAACGGGGTGTCATCCACCGAAAGCTTCCCCAAACTCGGTGCCGAACTGTTGCGGGCGATGAAGGCTGCCGACAGCGTCGCCCCGGAGGAACCATCCGGCTCGCAAACACCAGCGAGCAACGCCGCAGGCTGCGAACCCGATTCCTCCGCCTCGCCGGCCCGCGAGACACCTTCTACCGACACTTGGCGAGAGGCGGTCCTCGCGGCGACAAAAGACATCGAGCGCACGCTGATCGGCCGGGCGACCTTCCAGCCGGGCCTGGCGTTGGTCGGCCTAAAGGCCCGACTGGTGTACGAAAAACTCGCCGGCTTGGGCGAGGTCGTCCAGTTCAGCCCAAGCATCGACACCGTCGATGACATGGAGACGATCGACGAAGTGCGATTCGCCGTCACGACAGACTATTCACCGGACGAAGTGCTGCGCCGATCGCAAGTCGCCGGACTGTGCGAGTTTCACGTCGCGCCGCTCAAGCTCGAACGATCGGCGGACGCTCCCTCGCCGACCGCCGCCAAACAGGCTGTTGCCTCGGCCGACGCCGCGAGTGCGCAGGCCGCAGCCTGTTCCGAGCAGCCGCGGCCGACCGCCGCCAAGCCGCCCCACCCAACCTCCGCCAAGAACAATGGGCCCCAATCAGACGCCGATGACCAAACGGCCGGCAAGGCGAGGGCGGCCGAAGCCAAACCGAACGAAACACTGCGCGTCGATATCGAGCGACTCGATCAGCTGATGAACCTCACCGGCCAGTTGGTCATCAGCAAGGCGCGATTCGCCAAAATCGCCGAACAATTGCGCATTGCAACGACCAGCCGCCGAACCGAGCGTTCGCTGGCAAGTCTCTCCGATCTTTTGCAACGCGTTTCCTCGAACGGCAACGCGGGCGGCAACGGCGATGCGCAGCAGGCCCTCTCGGCTTTGGCGCGCCGTGCCGAGCAAGAGCTCGACGCATTGCGCGAAGACCTCGACGTATTGAGCCAAATCCGCCCGACGATCAACAACCTTTTCGAAACGATCCATCAGCTCGATCGCGTAACCGACGCTTTGCAGCAAAGCGTGATGGATACGCGCATGCTGCCGATCGGACCGTTGTTCAGCCGGTTCAAACGGGTGGTGCGCGACATCTCCCGCGGCAACGGCAAACTGATCAATTTGGTGATCAACGGCGAAAAAACCGAGCTCGATAAGCGGATGATCGACGAGCTGAGCGATCCGTTGATCCACATGGTGCGCAATGCCGCCGACCACGGCATCGAGCTTCCCGACGTGCGCGAGGCCGCCGGCAAACCGCGGCAGGGGACGATCACCCTCGACGCATTCCACCGCGGCAATACAATCGTCATTCGCGTCAGCGACGACGGCAAAGGATTGGATGTCGAACGAATCCGTTCCAAAGCCATCGAGAAGGGCTTAATCAGCGCCGCCGATGCCGAAAAACTCTCGCGCCGCGAGGTCTTCCAACTGATCTGGGAACCGGGGCTGAGCACCGCCGAGAAGGTTACCGACATCTCCGGTCGCGGCATGGGAATGGACATCGTCCGTTCGAAGATCGAAGAACTCAACGGCACGATCGAGCTCGATAGCGAGCCGGGCCGCGGCACGCAAGTTACCATCAAGCTCCCGCTCACCTTGGCCATCTTGCCCAGTCTCATGGTCATGATCGACGGCGACGTGTTCGCCATGCCGATCGAAGGCGTGCAGGAAATCGTGCGTGCCACGCAGAACGAGCTGTTCACGATTCAGCAATCGCGCGTCGCGCGCGTTCGCGGCCGCGTGATCGGCGTGGTCGATTTGGGCGAGGTATTCACTTGGGCGCAAGGCCGCGGCGATCGTGGTGCCGCAGAAGAGGTAACGCTGGTCGTCGTCGGCGAGCGCGGGCGCGAAGTCGGTTTGATCGTCGATCACGTGATCGGCGAGGAAGACATCGTGATCAAATCCATGGCCGAGAATTATCGCAATGTGGCCGGCATCGCCGGGGCCAGCATCTTGGGCGATGGCCGCGTATCGTTGATCCTCGACCTATCGACACTGATTGATATGGCCGCAAAACGAGGCGTACGATCGAATTCGGTCTGAATGCCGATCGAGGCGGTCGGCGAATGCCGCTAGGCCTCGTCGCGATCGGGCCACCGAGAAAGGAAGAGAAGCATGCCTGCAAAGCTTGACAAGACGACTGAATTGGAACTTCTCAATCAGTTGTTCAGTTGCGCCACTCACGACGCCTCGGCCGCCATGTGTCGCTGGACCGACGGCCTCATCCGGCTCGCGCTCGACGAGGTGCGGGAAATTCCCTTGCCCGAGGTCTGCTGCGAGCTGAATGTCGGCGACGATTTGCTGACCATGGTCGTTCTCGAGCTGTTCGGCGAGTTGTCCGGCGCAATGATTCTCGCCTTCGACGAAGTCAACGGCCGCCAACTGGCCGCTGCGTTGCTCAATCGCAAGGTCGATCCCGATCAACCGTGGAGCGACCTGGAGAAATCGGCCCTCACCGAAACAGGCAACATTCTCGGCTGCGCCTACATGAACGCCTTGTCGCGTTTGATCGACCGCGAGTTGGTGCCGTCGCCGCCATATTTCGTCCAAGACTACGGCGCCAGCGTCCTCCAACAGGCGATTCTCGCGCAAATCGACTCGGGCGACGATGTGCTGGTGTGCCGCACCCGTTTCGAACGGCAAGGCGAAAACCTGAATTGGCATGTGATTTTCGTTCCCTCGAACCGCCTACGAACCGCGTTGGAAGGGGCATTGAGATAACTTCGCGGGCGATGGAATCCGCGCCAAACGGACCACTAAACTAAATGAAACCGCGGAAGGCAGAAAGCGATTCAAATCGCATCCCTACGCAATGGGCCGCTTCGCTGCGCCGGCAGTCGCTTCCGAAATTGTGTGGAACAATTTAGTGAGCAACAAATGCGATTCGAGCGGCCCGCGCCGCGGAAAGCACCCCCAGATTTCCGTGACTTTACCCGGATTGATGTATGAACGCACGCGACGATTTCCCGAAGGAAACCGCTAAACACGATCAACGGTTCGCACGGGAATAACCCGTCGGTCGGCCGCTCGGTTGTGCTTGCGGCCGACCTCAATGGACCGAACCGGTTTCGGACCAACGTCGCGACAGAGGAAGGACAAAACGGTATGACCCTCGCTGCGGTATCGATCCCGACGCAGACCACAGTCGGCATGGGGCAAATCGCGGTCGGCACGAAGGACGATCGGCTGAATGCCGTCCTCGGTTCCTGCGTGGGCGTGGTTCTTTTCCATCCGCGACTGCATGCGGCCGCGCTGGCCCATGTCGTTCTGCCCGCCTCGAACGGTCGCGACGGCGCGCCGGGCAAATTCGCCGACACGGCCATCGCCGCCATGATCAGCGAGTTGGCACGGCTGGGAATCAACCGCGCCGGATTGACGGCAAAGCTGACCGGCGGCGCTTGCATGTTCGGTGCCGGCGGCCCGATGCAAATCGGCGACGCCAACATTGCGGCCGCGCGAGAAGCCCTGGCCGCGGCCGGCATTCCGATCGTCGCTCAGGATGTCGGCGGGCGAGTGGGACGCCGAATCACCGTAACCTGTACCGATGGCCGAGTAACCATCGAATGCGTCAATCAACCATCCCGAACCATCTAACCCCCCCCATTCGCAATCGAAGCGAGTACCATCCGCCGGCGGCCGCCTTCGGCACGATCGACTGGCAGTTTGCCGCGACGCCCAGTTGCCGCCGCATCGTGAGACTTCGGGTCAAAAGGATCGACCATGCCCAAGCGTCTTCTAATCACCGACGATGCGATGATCATTCGCGCGATGATTCGCGACGCCGCGGCCGAGGCCGGCTGGGAGGTCGTCGGCGAAGCGACCAACGGAGGCGAAGCCGTCGAACTCTACCAATCGCTTAAACCCGACTTGGTCACCCTTGACTTGGTGATGCCCGAGTTCGATGGCTTGCATGCCCTTCGAGAAATCCGACGTATTGACGCCGAGGCGCGCGTCGTCATCGTTAGCGCTCTGAATCAGAAGGCAACCCTTCGCGAAGCACTGCGTCTTGGCGCGTGCGACTTTCTCGTGAAGCCGTTTGCCAAACCGCTGCTCGTCGAAACGATCAGCCGCGCGGTCGCCTGAACGCCGCGCAGCCGCCGGCCGAGATCAAAACACCCGGCACGTCGCCCCGCCATCGACGACGATCACCGTGCCGGTGATGTAACTGCCCGCCTCCGACGCAAGCAGCAACGCCGGTCCGGCCAATTCTTCCGGCCGCCCCCAACGCCCCAATGCCGTGCGCGCGCCCAGCGCCGCCTGTTGCTCCGGCGAAAGAATCGACATGGGCATCTCGGTGGCGAACGGCCCGGGCGCGAGGCAATTGACCGTGATTCCGTACGGGCCGAGGTCCAACGCGCTGGCTTTCGCCATGGCGATCAACCCCGCTTTCGTGGCCGAATAAGCGTTGCGGCCGGCCGTGCTCGCCAACGCCATGATCGACGAAATGTGGATCACTCGTCCCCAGCGGCGCTGCTTCATGCCGGGCGCCAACGCCCGGGTCAATGCCATGCAACTGGTGAGATTCAATTCGACGAGCCGATCCCAATCGGCGTCGTTGATCTGGTCGATCGGCTGCGGGATGTTGAACCCTGCGTTGTTGATCAATATGTCGATCTTCCCTAGTTCGGCTTGTGCAACAGCGGCTAGGTCGGCAACGTCAGCGCGGCGCGTCATGTCGGTGGTGCGCCACAACACGCGACGGCCGGTCGCAGCGGCAATCGCTTCCGCCGCGGCACGCAACTCGTCTTCCTTTCGGCTGCACAGGAAGAGATCGGCGCCGGCCTCGGCCAAGGCCAGCGCCATCGCCTTGCCCAAGCCGCGGCTGCCGCCGGTAATCAATGCGGTGCGGCCCGAAAGATCGAACAGCTTCGACATCGCCCGCTCTCCCGATCAGCCGAGCGCCTCGCACACCAAATCGCCGACTTCCGTCGTGCTGTAGCCCATCTTCCCTGCCGCCTGACTCTTCATTTTCGTGCCGGTGACGGTCTGAATGGCCTTGAACACCCGTGCCGCGGCCTTCTCATATCCGCTTTGTTCGAGCAGCAGCGCGGCGGCGCCAATCGCTGCGATCGGGTTGATCATGTTCTTGCCGGTGTATTTCGGCGCGCTGCCGCCCATCGGCTCGAACATGCTGACACCGCCCGGGGTGGGATTGATATTGCCGCCGGCCGCCACGCCCATACCGCCCTGAAGGATGGCGGCCAAATCGGTGATGATGTCGCCGAACATGTTGGTCGTGACAATCACGTCGTAGTATTCGGGGTTCTTCACCATCCACATGCAGCAGGCATCGACGTGGTTGTAGTCTTTCTCCACGTCCGGGTACTCCTTGCCGACCTCCTGAAACGTCCGCCACCACAGGTCGTGGCCGTAGGTGAGCACGTTGGTCTTGGCAACCAGCGTCAATCGCTTTCGGCGATTGCGCTTTCGCGTGTATTCGAAGGCCCAGCGAATGCAGCGTTCGCAGCCCTTGCGGGTGTAAAGGGCGGTCTGCATGGCGACTTCGTCGGGCGTACCTTTGCGGAGAAACCCGCCCATCCCCACGTACATGTCTTCCGTGTTCTCGCGGACAACGACGAAGTCGATGTCGTCGGGGCCCTTGCCCGCCAACGGCGTTTCGACGCCGGGATAGAGCTTCACGGGCCGAAGATTGATGTATTGGTCGAGCCGGAATCGCAGCTCCAACAGAAGCCCTTTTTCGAGAATGCCCGGGGCCACGTCCGGGTGTCCCACCGCTCCCAGCAGAATCGCATCGAACGTCTTCAGTTCCTCAAAGACGGGTTCGGGAAGAATCTCGCCGGTTTTCAAATAGCGATCGCCGCCCAGATCGAAATCCTTCATCTCGTACGAGATACCCTCCAGCCGTCCGACCGCCTTGAGCACCTTGACCGCCTCGGCCGTCACCTCCGGCCCTGTGCCGTCTCCGCCGATGACCGCGATTCTCAACGCCTTGCCTTTTTTCGCTTCTGCCATTGTTATTCGATGTCCCATCGATCAAAAGGAGTGACGGACGAAACACGGCCGGCCGACTGGATTCAGCGTGCCTGCGCGCAACGCTGCCCACGTCCGTTGCAACGCCACGGTGCCGGCTTATCCAAGCAGAAATCGCTCGGACCGGCAGTCCGATGGGCCGTGCTACGAAAACCAGTATTGTACCCCGTTTCTCAGCGACGAGACAGGCGGGTGGGTCGGTAGTCCGTCCCCCAACGCAACCGACGGCCGAGCCGCGCCGTTGCAGGCGAGCCGCGGGAGCGGTATGCCTCGGCGCCCCATAACATCGGCAACCTGTTCGCCGGCGCAAACAACGGCAACAACGTTGGTTGCGGTTGCAAATGCCGCCTACCGGCAGAGGCCGCCCCATCGATCAGACGGACTTCAAGTACTCTGCCGGGAACTTCCACGGTGCTCGATATTCGGGCACGGCGCGACGGGCAGCCACTTCATCGCCGACGATGCTTTCTGTGGCCGGATCGAACCGAATCGATCGTCCCAAAACGTACGATAGGTTCCCCAAAACCAACGGGACATCGACCCGCACGTGATACTCGACGCAGCAATCCGGCTCGACGCGCGACTTGATCGAGTCGAGCCATTGTCGTTCGTGGCCCGGCGACGGCGGAATCGACGGCTTGGGCGGCTCCATGCCGTCCATCCGCGATCCCTCGGGAACGACCTTGAACATCCCGTAGTTGCAATACATCGTGCCGTTGACCCCGTGGAAATAGATTCCCAGCCGCCGTCGCGGTTGCGGCTCGCCGTGCAGGTCGAAGCCGTAGCTATTGACCAACGATTGCGACCACGTCATCGTCAGCTTCGGATACTGCCAAAGGATCTCCTGCACGTCGGGCACGTCACCTTCGTCGTTGATGATGTAGCGGCCGCCGGAACAGGCGATCATTGTCGGGTAGCCAAGATCCAGGGCCCAAACCGGCAGGTCGATAATGTGCGGCGCCATGCCGGGAGTCCAACCGCCCGAATAGGCGAAGAAGGAACCATGATGAAACGAGCTGCGCGCCAGATTGGTGCAATACGGCCTCATCGGGGCCGGACCGATCCAAAGCTCCCAGTCGAGATCGGACGGCACGGCCGGAGCCGCCTCGCGTCCCAGCCCTTCGATTCCCTGATTCTGCACGTTGAACGTGCGGACGCAGCCGATCGGCCCCAGTTGTCCGCTTCGCACCAATTCCACCACGCGGCGATAGTTCTCGCTGGCGTGAATTTGAGTGCCGACTTGGCTGATCCGCTTGTGCCGCCGCACGGCATTGCGCACCGCGAGGCTTTCGCCCAAGTGCAAGGTCATCGGCTTCTGAAGATAGATGTCCTTTCCGGCCTCGCACGCATCGACGGCCTGCCGGCAATGCCAATGCGGCGGAGTGGCGATGATCACCCCGTCAATGTTCTTCTGCTCGAGAAGTTTGCGGTAGTCGTGAAACTTCTCCGCCTTCGGGTATTGTTTGGCCGTGTCATCAAGCCGCCCCTGCCATACATCGCACAGGGCGGCTACTTCGACGTCGGCCCCTTTGGCGCAATTGGCCAAGTTCGAGCGCCCCATCCCGCCGCAGCCGATCAGTCCGATCCGCAATCGCTCGCTGGGCGGGGCCTCGCCCAGTCCAAGGGCAGCGGAATCGACCACCATCGGCGCCGCTACTGCCACCGCTCCCGCACTTAACGCCGCGCGCCGCGAAATCTTTGCCGTATTCATGGTCCGATCCTTTCGATAACTCGAAGCGAACTGTGCATCGAATCGAATCGCGCGAGAAAACACCTTGAGAATGCCACTATTTGCCGAGCAACGCTTGGGCCTCTTGTTCCGCCTTGGCCAACACGTCGGCGACGGACACGGGCTTGCCGCCTTGGCGTTTGCTTTCGTCGGCGGCCTCCATGAACGCATAAAGCTCTAGCGTTTCCTCCATGGCTACAGGCGGTTTGCCCGATTTGAAAAAACGAGCGATCTCGACGACCAACGGTTTGTATCCCTCGTAATTGCCTGCCGGGGCAACGTCCTTCGTTCCGAAAACCAGTGCGCCGTACGTCGCCTTGCCATCGCGAATGCCGCGAAACACCCCGATGCGGCCGTCGTTCCACAACCCAACCACCACATCGGTGCCCGCCGAATTCGTGCGCGTTACCGAGGTGCAGCCCGGCCCCATCACCGTGTACAGCACTTCCACTCCGTGGATCCCGTACCAAAACAGATCGGGGTGATGCGGCTCAAGCGAACACGGACTCCAGGCATGGCACCCTTTAACGACGCCAGCCGGCGATTCCCCGCGGCGCGCCGCCTGAAACCCGCTGCTGAACCGCAACGACGAACTCGAAAAGATCGGAACCCGGGCATCAGCCGCCAAGCGGGCAATGGCACAACAATCGCGCAACGAGCCGGCGAACGGTTTATCGACGAAAACCGGTTTCTTCGCCGCGATGACCGGCCGAACTTGCTCCAAATGGGGACGACCGTCAACGCTTTCGAGCATCACCGCGTCAACACGGCTGAGCAACTCGTCGATCGAAGGGACGATCTCTATTCCCATCTCCCGGATTTTAGCCGTGTATCCCTCCAACCGATCTCGACTATACGCCACATCGGGACTTCCGCCGGGGAACGCGGCCGTCACCCGAACGCCGGCCAAGTCGCCCGTGTTGTTCTTCGCGTTGAGAATCTCGGTGAACGCCACTGCATGCGAAGTATCGAGACCGATGATCCCCACGCGAATCACCTTCTCGACCTCCGGCGGAGGCTCGGCCGCGCTCGCCCCATTCGCGGCGATCACGAAACCAATGCCTGTCGAGCAGAGCCACAAAGCAATAAGCCCCAACTGCATCACGGGCCTCCGCCCACTCGCATTGCCACTCTGTGCTGAGGTGAGGCCGGTGAAATGAACTCGCCCTACTGGAAATGCAACGGTCATCAATGAAACCTCCCCGTAACGCGACTTCGTATTATTCTCGGCCGCCGATCCGCCGCTGGTTCGTCGGCGGCGGACCAAAAGGCGCCTTCCGCTTCACAACCGCGCCAACACCGGCTCAACGCAAACTCAGCACCGGCTCACTGGCCGGCGATGATCGCATCCAAACGACGCCGGTGCTCCTCCATCGACAGATCGCCTCCCTCGATCGTCATCCAGCCCTTGTAGCCGATCGCATCGATCTCGCGCCGCACCAAGGGCCAATCGACGCTGCCATCGCGGATATTGACGAACTTCCCGCCCTTGCCGTCCGCGTTCAGTTTGAAGTCTTTCACGTGCAGCTTGACGATTTGGTCTCCCAACGCCCGCAACCACTCTTGCGGCGGAGCGTATTTCACATGGTTGCCGATGTCGAAGTAGGCCTTCACCCACCGGCTCTTGAACATTCGAACAAAATGGGCGAACACCGCAGGCTTAACCCACATGTTGTTCCACACATTCTCCAACGCGATGACCACACCCGCCTTCTCGGCCGCCGGAATGAGCAGTTCAACCGCCCGGCGAGAATCATCGACCGATTTGTTGTGAGCGGCGATATAGTCGGCATAGGGGCTATTGTCGCCCTTGACCACTCGGGAAAGGTGCCCGGTCTTCTCGTCGAATTCAATGTCGAAATCCCAGGCCTCGGGCGTTTTCATCCCGCCGATTCGACACGGGACCAGCAGCAAGGCATCGGCGCCCAACGCGGCTGCATCGTTCAACGCCGCAGTCACGTCGCGGATGTCGGCGTCAAACGACTCCGCCTTATTGAAGTTCGCCCAACCGAACAGCACCGAGTGGATGCGTAGCCCCATCGCATCGGCGGCCGCCTTGGCTGCGGCGGCGTCGGCCGCCGAGGGCTTCCAATTGCGCCATTCCGACTCCATGCCATCGAAACCGGCGGCCTTCAGGCGCTCCAAGTATTCCTTTGTCGGCTTGCCGATCAACGCCCGCTTCAGCGTACTACCCTCGCTCGCTCGGCCGACGCCCGAGCAGCACCACGCCGCGGCGGCGGCACCGCCCAATCGCAACAGATCGCGACGATTCCAATAGCCAATGTTCATCGTGTTTCTCCGTGTGAGTTGCCGACATACGCACTGACTGAAACCAACGCATGGCAAAGAAGACGACAATTCGAACGCCCGCGGCAGGGCGGCATCGGGCCGCACAGGGTAGGTCAGGGCAGGGCAGGGCGGGCAACGCCAGCTTAGCATGAGCCGACCGCCGTATTCTCCCCGAAAACCCGGACGCCCGCAATCATTTTTCCGCTGTCTCAGCAAAATCGACCGCAACAGTCAATCGCTCGCCCGCCGCGATCGTAAGCGGCTCGGTGAAGCGAATTTTCAACCGGCCGTCCGCCAACTCGCTTCTACAGAGGATCTCGCGATTCGCCGCCGTTGCCGCAACGCGCACTTCCTGCGACTTGACTTGCGGCTTCAACTCCAGTTCATTGAGCCGCAAGGTGCCGTAGCGAAGATCAATCACGATCAATGCTCGACCGTCCTTGACCTCTTGCTCGATCGTTCCCCAGCCCTCGGCCGTGACCAAGAACGACCGATGGTTCTCGGGCTGCCAAACGGGCCGAAACGCCAACACGCCGCGCGGACCGTCAACAAACAATCCCTGGCACGCCAACAAGAGCGACCAAGAACTCATCGCGCGGGCATAGAACTTTCCGCACTCGTCGTCGCCGAAGGGATTGCCGCTATAGCCCCACGAAGCGTAGTCGCCGCCGGTCAGTCCACTGCGGCGCCGTCCATCGTAACGCACATGAACCGCATGAGCGGTGGTCAGGCCCTCGCGGAGCAGGTCGTTGCCGATCATCGCCGCGGCCGCGGCATATTCGAAGCCGGTCATCACCTCGTCGGCGTATTGCATGTGATCGGCCGGACGATCTCCCCGAGGCCAACAGATCATCTGCGTGCCGGGGTCTTCCGTCGCAACGAACACCCGCGGGGCCTGCCGGACGCCGCGAAAGTCGGCGCGGAAATTGTGCGCGAAAATCGCGCGCAATGCCGACTGCACGCGCGCCCGAGGATAGATGTCGCCCAAGTTCAACTGGTCGGCCCACCATTGCCCCAGCACCTGATCGATGTGGCAGCCTTGGCCGTAGTCTTGATAGGCCTGTCGCTCGGGAATCTGAATATAGTATTCGCCGTTGAACAACAGCCGATCTTGCGCGGCGCTGCCGCGAACAAAGATCGCCCGAAATCGCTCCGCCGCCGCGGCATCGTTTTCGAGTCGGGCCATCTCTTCCGCCGCGCGAAGCGCCGCCAGATAGAGGCTGCCCAACCACGAGCTATTGCCGCCCAAGTTGCCGTCGAGCGTGTTCCACTGCGGACCGGAAAGGCAGCCGTCTTCATCGCGGTCCCATTGCGCAATCACGAACTCCATCGCGCGGCGGATCTTCGGCCAGTTCTCTTTCAACCACCGATCATCTTTGCTCAGTAGATGTTCCCGATACGAATTGAGCACGGCACCGCATTGACCATCGCAGGCCGGATGGCTCTTCGGTTGCCGATGCGGAATCGACCCGTTGGGTTCTTGGTGTCGGAACTCCTGCGCGCGCATCAGCCGAGCGATTTCAGGGAAAAGCCGGGCGTGCGCCTGTGCGTAGTGCCACACGTGATTGCAGTTCCCCGGGCAGCATCCCTTGGCGGGCGAACACCCCTCCCAGCCGCCGAAGTAGCCGTCGGCCGTCCAAAAACAAGTCGGCGTCCGCAGCACCGCCACCTGCGAACTGATCCGTTCGATGAGCCAATAGGGCAGCGTCGAGTCGCAAAGCGTGTCGCGGTACAGCACCGTTTCCCGAGTCAATCGCGGAAGGTCTTTTTCAACGTAGTCAGCCACCGCGGCGGCGTTGTCCCACCATTGGGAATACATCACGCCCCGTCCGCCCCAAAGGCCGCTACCCAACTGCTGTTCGGGAAAGTGCCAACAGAGCACGAAGGCGGTGGTTCGCTTCTCGCCCGGGCCGAGTTCAAAATCGGAGGCCACCGCACCGTTAAGCGTTTCGCCCGTTTTCGTCGGACCTGCGGCAACGGGCGCCGGCGATGCCGCATCTTGGGCCGATTCCCACCACTGCGCCAACGAATCCCAAGTCACATAACCGGCCAAAGCCCGAGCGCTGGGATCATGAACCGCCAACACCACGTCGCCCGGCTTGCGCGCCCTGTCGCCGTCATCTGCGATTGCGCCGCGCGCGCCGAGCGCTGCTCCCTTTGCCGCATCGGCAGCAGCGCCGCGCTCTGCCGCGTTGCCCGGCTCCGCCGCGGCCGAATTTGAAGCGAGGGCGGTCATGTGAATCCGCGTTGATTGCCCCGTGCGCGCGGCGCGGTTGCAATTGCCCCCGTAGTCAGGATGCTTTTGTTCATCGATGGCGCCCGTGCCGCGGTAGCCCACGCAATTCTGCTGCGAGGCCAACAGGCTGACGCGGATGGGCTGCGATGTCGGGTTTTCCACCTCGACGCGAAACACAGCGCACGGGATCGACGAGTCGCGCGTGTTCAAGGGAATCAACGGATTGAACGATTCCACCCGCACGCGAACCGGAAGTCCGTCGTCCACATATTCGTGGCAGCCGATCGGATAGATCCCGCGAAAAACAACGCCTGCCATCGGGGCAAACGGACCAACGCGCACCGTTTGCAACGCACGCACAACGCCGCGGCCGTCTCCTCCGCCGGTACGAACGGCCAAAAAGCAATGGGGGATTCGCTGCGGTTCATGATTGCCGAAGATCTGCCAACGGGCCAATTCACCGTTGCCGTTGATCTGAATACAGCCGGCGCCGATGCCGCCCAACGGCATGCTGATCGCTTCGAGCGACGCACCGCGATACTCGGGCATCGTTCCTCGCTCGACCAACTGCGGCGCGGCGAGCATTGCCGCCTTTAGCGCGTCTCGACGCTTCTCCTCCGCCAAAAGTCTCTCTCGGCGCAGGCGTTCCTCTTCCGCCACGGCCTTTGCCAACGACTCGCGCCGCGGGCGTCCCAAGAGGGCGTCGGCCCGGTGGGCGATTTCCTCGGCCGAAAGCGCCCGACGGTAGATCGCAACTTCATCGATCGCGCCGGTGAACCACTCCTGTCCCTTCGCCGTGGAAGAACCGAGCAGCAGCGGATGACCTTTTTGTGCGTAGTTGAACTTCTCGCCGGGCACATCGGGCGTCAGCAGCACCCCATCAAGATAAAGATGCATTTGCGGCTGCTGTGTTCGAGAGATGACGGCCAAGTGATGCCAACGGCCGCGTTTGAGCGTTCCGGCCGGCGGCTCGAAGCGAATAACTCTTCGCCCGTTCCAAACGCCGATGCACGAATAGTCTTGCCAAAGATGAACACTGAACATCGTATTGCGATGATCGCCTTCGCCGCGCACCGCAATCAGGCACGGGTTGTACCCCAGATTGTCCGCGACATCCGGACAGAAGCTCAGTTCGATCGTCGTCTCGGCCCCGCGCAAATCGCTATCGTCGCCTCCGAGGATGACGAACGCCCGCTTTTCCAACCGCAAGGCCTGCCCCTTGGTCGGGCTTTCGAAAAAGCGTACCTCGCCCTTTGCCTCGGTTGCGGCCTCGCCCAACGACGGTTTCAACTCGCCCTCAAATCGCCAATAGCGCGATACGCCGTCGGTGCGGCCGACGATCGTCTCGAAGTCCGCCTGCTGACGCTCCGCGCCCTGCGACGCAGGGGCCGCCTGCTCGCCCGCGTACGAAAACGGTGCCAAGCTCATCACAATCGCGAAAACGGCCGCTAGCGCGGCAACGCGGCCGATTGCAGGTTGTCCCCGCATCAACCACTTCCCGTATTCCGAAGTGTTGTTCATGCGAACAATGCGATTGAGGTAGGCTGAAGCTGTCATTGAATCAATCCTTATGGCTATCTCATGCACCGCCAGATAATTCACTACTGCGCGCAGATGGAAAGACATCATTTATGTTGTTCCGCCAATGGTCCTTCCGCCATCGACAGGCAAACAAACGCCGGTCACGTAGTCGTTGTCGATAAAGCTCAACACCGCTTGGGCAACGTTCTCCGGGCGTCCCGGCCGCTTGAGCAAGGTGCCGGCCACAGCACCCTGGACCTCGGGCTGCGACAGATTTTCGGGCAGCATCACCGGCCCGGGAAGCACGGCGTTCACCCGGATTCGCGGATTCGCTCGCGCTAGCTCGACCGCCAGGGCCTTCGTCAGCGTGGGAATCGCTCCCTTGCTAACGAAGTAGGCGAAGTAATTCGGATACGGCCGTTCGATCGCCCAATCGCCGACGGTGACAATTACGCCGCCCTCGGGCTGCGCGGCCATGATCCGCCCGGCTTCAAGGCCGCACAACGCAGTTCCCAAGGTGTTAATCTCCCATTGCCGCCGCAACTCGGCCGTGGTCGCCTCTTTCCAATCGCCCGGCTCCCACACCGAGGCACACGTCACCAGCACGTCCAAGCGACCGACCCATTCGATCACTCCGCGGAACATTGCCGCGACCTGCCGTTCGTCGGCGACATCGGCTTGAAATGCGCGGCACAGCCACCCGGATTCCCGAAAACGCTCGACCGTTTCGGCGGCCTCGTCGGACGAAGACCGATAGTGCAACGCAATCGCAAAACCGCGCTGCGCTAGGGCCTCGGCAACGACATTGCCCACCCGCTTCTTACCCGAACCCGTCACCAACGCCACGCGACGAACCCCGTCCATTGCCCTTCCTTTTGCGATCTGCTGTCGAGCCGTTGCGGAACCATTCGGTCGATCGATTCCCACCTTCGCATCATCGCCCGCACCTGCAATCACCCATCGCTTGATCGACGATGCGGTGGTGCCCGTCCCAACGCGACCTCACCGCAGCCCTTGCCCGCAACGCCGGCGACCCACGCTCGGACGAGCCTCTATTTCAGTCCGAGAAATAATCTCCAATCGCTTCCTGCCACGACGGCATCGCCGGCCCATTGAGCCGATGATACTTTTCAACATCCAATACGCTGTAAGCTGGGCGAGGCGCCGCCGCGCCGTACTCTGCGGTGGAAATCGGCTCGACGACCGCCTTGATGCCCGCCGCCTCGATCACGGCACAAGCAAACTCGAACCACGAAACTCCGCCCGTGTTGACCACATGATAAACTCCCGCCACACACTCGTGTTCAATCGCGGCGCGGCAAAGAAACTCGATCGCCCGGGCCAAGTGCGGCACATACGTCGGGCAGCACCGCTGATCCGCCACGACGCGCAGCACCTGCCCCGCTTCGGCCTTTTGTAAAATCGCGCGAACGAAGTTCCTGTGTTGCCCGCACACTCGCCGCGCGTACAGCCCGCACGTCCGCACGACGATCGATCGCGGATAGTTCAGGGCGTATTGCTCACCAGCCCATTTGCTGGCAGCATAAACGCCCGTCGGATGCGGCGCGTCGTCTTCGCGCCACGGACGCCCCGGCGACTGGCCCGAGAAGACATAGTCGGTGCTGAGCTGCACCAACGGCACTTTCTTCTTCCGGCAAACGTCGGCCATTGCCGCCACGGCCTCGGCGTTAATTCGGTAGCAGAGAGACGGCTCCGACTCGGCGCGATCGACATTGGTATAGGCCGCACAATTGACCACGATATCAGGATCGAGTCCGCTCAGCGTCGGCTCGATGGCGTCGAGTTGTGCAAGGTCGAGCGTATCAAAATCAATGCCGATCGCCTCGTCGCCGAACCGGCGACATAATTCGCTGCCCAACTGGCCCGCGGCCCCGGTAACAACCACCCGCATCGTCGTGCTCGCTTGGTTGCATCGTTTCCTTCGCCGCCCTCCCCGACCCGAGAAGCGCTGCCCAGGCCGGGCCCCGACGCGGTCCCATCTTACCGCGCCCGTCCGCCGTGCCAACAGGCGATCGGCCCATTTGCGGTTTGCTCCATCGCCGGCACGGTTTACTGTGAGCTCCAACTGCGTTCCGCCGCCGGCTTCGATAAGAGTTCCAACCCTGCCGATGGCCTGAGTGCCGCTCTCGCACAATCGCCTTCTCGACCATTCCTCTCGATCGCTCGTCGCCGATCCCAACGGTTCCAATCCCCGGCGCAACGGCATGTACCCGTGTCGCGTGGCGCGGCGAAAATTGATCGCGCGATGCCGCGAGGCGGTCAACTGTTGTCGATCCCCCCTTTGACAAGCTACTGCTCAAGCCTTGAAATAAACGCTGGCGATGTCGCCAAGCAGCGGGCGACGCCCGATCGTCGCCCTCATGCGGCAGAGAAACGCAACACGGCCGCAAGACTCACGTTGCGATGCACTGCCCGAAACAACTCGAAACGAAACCGCGAAAGACGAAAACCGGTTCAAACGGAATTGAACGCCATCGGCTGCTTCACTGCACCTGCGGCCGCTATCGTACTGGTGCGGTACTACTTGGCGCTCGGAAGGAAAAGAACTCATGAATGTCCTCGTTGCCGGCGGGGCCGGCTACATCGGTTCGCACGCCGTCAAGCAGTTGGTCGAAGCGGGGCACCGCGTTGTCGTGGTCGATAATCTCTGCCGCGGGCATGCGGCGGCCGTGCCGCAGGCAATCGAATTGGCTACGCTGGATCTACGCGACACGGCGGAGCTGGCCCAATTGATGAAGGCCCGCCGCATCGATACCGTCATGCATTTCGCCGCCCTTGCGTATGTCGGCGAGTCGGTAGCCGCGCCCCTCGACTACTACGAGAACAACACCGCGGGCACGATCAGTCTGTTGCAGGCCATGCGTGCGGCCGGGGTTTTTCGTATGGTGTTCAGTTCGACGTGCGCCACCTACGGCGAGCCGGAAACGGTGCCGATCGTCGAGTCGTGTCCGCAGCGTCCGATCAATCCCTACGGCTGGTCGAAATTGTTCGTCGAACGTATTCTCGACGACTATTCCGCCGCCGAGCCGGCATTCAGCTTCGCAGCGCTTCGGTATTTCAACGTTGCCGGCGCTGCGGCCGACGGCTCGCTCGGAGAAGACCATCACCCGGAGACGCATCTGATTCCCGCCGCGATTCTCAGCGTCCTCGAACGGCGGCCTCCGCTGACCGTGTTCGGTCAAGATTATCCCACGGCCGACGGCACGTGCGTCCGCGACTACATCCATGTGGACGACCTGTGCGCTGCCCATTTGCGGGCGATGACGGCCCTGCGCGACGGCCGCCGGCTGATGTACAACCTCGGAATCGGACGCGGATACTCCGTTGCCGAAGTGATCTCCGCCATCGAGCGAGTCAGCGGACGCGTCGTCCCGCGCACCTACGGTCCGCGCCGCGTCGGCGATCCGGCCGTGCTCTTCGCCGACTCGACGAAGATTCGCCGAGAACTCGGCTGGAGCCCGAACTATTGCGAAATCGACGCGATTGTCGAGACCGCTTGGAAATGGTTCCGCGATCATCCCAACGGATACGCCGCAACACCAACGAAGCCGGATTGAGTCCGCGATCGGCCGAACGTCGCAGCTTGCGCACAACGCTCCCAAGTCTATTGCGATCTGTTCGATGGAGATCGCGGCCCGCCGCCGATCGATTGCCCGAAGACAACCCGACAACCGCGAGACGCTCCATGCACGAACCAGCACCGACCGCACACGAATTCGAAGACGGCGCCGTCGATGGAGTGGTCGTTTGGCCGCTGAAGGCGATCTGCGATCATCGCGGGTGGCTGGTCGAGTTGTTTCGATCGGACGAATTGCCGGCCGACAATCTGCCTGCCATGGCCTACCTGAGCGAGACCCTGCCGGGCGTTCTTCGCGGCCCGCATCAGCACGAAGATCAAGACGATCTCTTTCTGTTTTTCGGCCCGGGCGATTTCGAACTGTTTTGCTGGGACATTCGGCCTTCGTCGCCCTCGCAAGGCAAGCGGCAGCGGCTCTCGGCCGGCGCATCAAATCCCTCGCGTATCCTCGTGCCCAAGGGAGTCGTGCATGCGTATCGCAATGTCTCGTCGGTGCCCGGTTGGGTTCTGAACGCTCCCAATCGGCTCTATCGGGGCCGAAACCGTAGCGAACCAGTGGATGAAATTCGCTACGAACAATCGCCCGATCATCCCTTCCGCACCGAATGAAACCGCTCCACGGCCGCCACGCCCTCCGATTGTCTCGCCGCACAAACAACACAAGGCCGGCAACAATCAACAACCGCCGGAAATCGGCAGCCCGCGCTAACGCCCGCTCGATCGCTGGGAGTTGCTCGCATTCCACAAGCGTCGCAATCCTGAACGAACGTCTTCCGAAGCATTGCCCCGAAGAAGCGGGGCCGCGCAGTGCTCGCCGTCAAGCTCCTCGTCAAACGTAATCACGTCGAAAAGCTTCAGCACCTTGTCGGGCAAGAACCGCGTGCGCTGACTGTAGCTATGTTCATCCCTGCCGAAGCCGAAATGATAGCGAATCGGGCAGCACACATGCAACTGATTCTTCGCCCGGGTCAAAGCGACGTAGAAGAGCCGCCGTTCCTCCTCGATATCCTCCGGACTGCGCGCGGCCATATCCGAGGGGATGTTCCCATCGGCCGCGTGGATAACGAAAACCGTGTCCCATTCCAGCCCCTTGGCCGAGTGAATCGTGCTCAGCACCAGATACTCCTCGTCAAGCTGCGGCCGGCTGGCGAGCTCCTGCGTTGCCGTGGGCGGATCGAGCGCCAGATCGACGAGCATCCGTTGACGGTTGCGGTATTGCGAGGCAACCACCTCCATCTGCTCCAAATCTCTCTTGCGGGGAATCGGGTTGTCGTACAACAAATCGACCAATGGCGCATAGTACTCGCGCACGGCGTGAACTTGAGCCGGCAATGGCTCTTTTCCCGCCGACAGTCGGCACATCAGATCGACCAACCCGGGCCACCACGGTCGCGTGGCCGCCGCGGCCCGATGTTGGCCCCAAACCGCAAAGCCGCCGCCCGCCGACAGCATCGCCAGCAGTTTTCGCGATTGCGCCGCCCCGATTCCCGGCAAAAGAGTCAGCATTCGCATTCCTGCCGCCAAATCCCGAGGATTCTCCGCCAACCTCAGAAACGACAGCAAGTCTTTGATATGCGCCATTTCCACGAAGCGCAATCCCCCGTACTTGCGAAACGGAATATTCCGCCGGGCCAGCTCGGCTTCCAGCACCAAACTATGATGCGAGGCCCGAAACAGCACCGCCTGCCGGCGCAATTCGACGCCCGCCTCGCGCCGCTCTAAAATGGTCCGCACCACATAGCTCGTCTGACCATGCTCGTCGTCGCACGCGACGAACCGCGGCCGGATGCCCTCGGTGCGCTGCGACCACAGATCTTTGCGATAACGACGCGACGCTTGCGCGATCACAGCGTTCGCCGCCGAAAGAATGGCCTGGGTGCTGCGGTAATTCTGTTCGATCGTGATGATCGTCGCGTTCGGATATCGCTTCGGAAAATCGAAGATGTTCTCCACCGTCGCGGCGCGAAAGCTGTAAATCGACTGCGCATCGTCTCCCACAACCGCCAGCCCCCGTCCCTCCGGCGAAAGCTGATAAACGATCTCGGCCTGGAGCAGATTCGTGTCTTGATATTCATCCACCAGTATGCAGTCGAACAATGCTCGAATCCGATCGCCCGTCGCCCGGTCGCCAAGCGCCGCGTTCCAGTAAAGCAACAGATCGTCGTAGTCGAGGGTGTTGCTTTGCTGTTTCCGCTGCACATACAGGTCGAACACCGCGGCCAGTTGTTCTTCCCACTCGACGCACCACGGAAAGTTCTTCGCGAGAACATCGCCCAACGGCATTCGGGCGTTGACGCAACGGCTGTAGATCGCCAAACAGGTGCCTTTTCGCGGAAAACGGCTGTGCTTCTGCTTTCCGATCGCCTCGGACCGCGCCAGATTCATCAAGTCCTCGGCGTCGCCCTGATCGAGAATCGTAAAGTCTTCCGGCAACTGGATGCGGCGCCCGAACTGCCTCAGCAAGCGGTTGGCCGTCGCGTGAAACGTCCCGCCCCAAACACGGCCGGCCGCGTCGTTTCCCCGGCCCAACCGCGCAATCAGCGAGCCCGCCCGCTGAAGCATCTCGGCCGCCGCGCGACGCGTGAACGTCAGCAACAGTATTCGAGACGGATCGACGCCCTCGGCAATCAGCTTCGCAACTCGATGCACCAGCGTCGCCGTCTTCCCCGTCCCGGCGCCGGCGACGATCAACAACGGTTCCATACCGTGATTCACCGCGGCCTTTTGAGCGGGATTAAGCGACTCCATCAACGCTTCCGAGCTTTCCATGCCCATCCTCGACGAGCAATCGACACAAGCGCGTCGGATTGCCTTACCTTGTTTCGATCGTTAGCGCAAATCGCGGCCCCACTGCCGCGATCATCTCGGCTAATTGCGTCTTTCCGGCAACGCGGGATTCTCGACGCCGGCGCGCCGACGCAAGTCAACCCGATTCGTCATGGGCGTGCGGCTCGACGCGCGTCGATTCGTCGCCGAACAGATGCGTAAGCCGCTCTCGGAGCATCAGCCGTGCCCGCAACAAACGCACTTTGACGTTCGCCTCCGAAATGCCGAGAACCTCGGCAGTCTCCGCGGTGGAAAGCCCCTCGACATCGCGAAGCAGAAACACGACCCGATGCTTTTCGCCCAATTCTGCCAGCGCGTCGTGCAGCAGTTGCCGTGTTTCCCGCCGCGAGGCCAGTTGATCGGGCGTTTCGCGCCAAGCCGCAATAAACTGCGGATGCGGCAGCGGTGCGTCATCATCATCGTCCGATCGCGACTGATCGGCGACCAGCGGTTGTTCGTTCCGCCGCGTTCGCCTGCGCAGAAGCAGCAGCGCGTGATTCGTGGCGATTCGCACCAGCCAGGTCGAAAACTTCGCGTCGGCCCGAAACTCCTTCAGGTGCTCGATGACACTCAAAAAAGTCTGCTGCACCACTTCTTCGGCGTCGTGAACCTGCCCGACCATTCGCAGCGCCAGGGCGTAAATATGCCGTTCGTGCCGCCCGACAAGTTCTTCGAACGCCGCGTAGTCTCCCGCTTGGGCTCGACGCACCAGTTCGCCATCGGGATCGATGATGTCCGTGCCGCTCATTGACGTGCCGAAATCCGGAAGTAGGATTCCACTCTTGCCAACACATTCAGCCGCTGCCCACACCGGTCAACAAATCCGGCATCGAGCTTCGCCAATGGCCCGGCGGTCGAAACATGCCCTGCCGTTCCACTCCGCCGGGCAAACCAAGGCCGCTTTGCCGCTCCCCTGCCGCATTGTGGACAAAGCCGCGCCGCCCGACAACGGCGAGCCGGCCGACGAAACCGGGCTTCGCAATGGCACGCCGCGACCCGCTCGACTGAGGCTCCCGCCAACCGTTTTCCTGCGGCCAACGCTCTCAGCGTAACCTACAATTGGTCATCAGCAGCGGTGGTCCGCCCGCCGAGGCACCCCGCCTGGAACCTCAATAGGTTCCGCCGCCCGTCGTCCCTTACGTACCCGCGAAGTCAGTCCCAGTTCTGTCCGATAGATCCGACAACATCGCACCGGCCCTACCTTCGCCGAGCAATGAGGTGAACACCGGTCAAACGACTGCGGCAATGTACGACTGCGGCATTGTACGCTTTTGCGACCGATGGCAACACCGCCACCGGAGAAACGGTTGAGCGGTGTACGGCAACGGGTAGCTTGCCGGGGGAAATTCGACCCGATAAACTGAGCGTTTTATTTATTCCCCGCAATCGCTTTCAGAGGAATAAACCACCGCATCCGCACATGCTGCGCATACATCGTCCTTTTCCCACAACTCAATGTCTTCGCCTTTTTTTTCGATGAGCATGATGTAGGACCAAGGACTGCGCAACCGTCTCGATCGTATTCGGCATCGCCAGGAGTATAGCACGTGAGCATTCTTAACCTCGACAAAATCTTTGCCCCGCAACGGGTTGCAGTCATCGGCGCGAGCGACAGCCCAACCAGCGTCGGATATACGGTGTTGCGCAACTTGGTCGGCTCGGGCTTTCGAGGCGTCGTTTATCCCGTGAATCCCAAACGCGAGGCCGTTCAGGGGATCCACGCGTACAAAGATATCCGCAGCCTTCCTCACGCCCCGGATTTGGCCGTCATTTGCACGCCCGCTCCCACCGTTCCTGCGTTGGTGCGCGAGATCGGCGAAGCGGGCACCCGCGGATTGGTCATCATCTCCGCCGGTTTTCGGGAAGTCGGGCCGGAAGGAAAGAAGCTCGAAGAGCAAGTCCGCGAGGA
This sequence comes from uncultured Planctomycetaceae bacterium, assembly GCA_964631235.1. GTDB lineage: Bacteria > Planctomycetota > Planctomycetia > Pirellulales > Thermoguttaceae > JARKPK01. The sequence goes on from CAZVZX010000004.1 coordinate 152,195, forward strand.
ACAGCGCAAGTTCAAAGGAATGCGGATCATCGGCCCGAATTGCTTGGGCATCATCGTTCCGGGCATCAACCTGAACGTTAGTTTTGCCGCGGCCACGCCCGCCAAAGGTCACGTCGGTTTCATTTCGCAATCAGGCGCGTTGTGTACCTCGGTGCTCGATTGGGCCCTCGATCAGGGCGTCGGGTTCTCGTACTTCGTGTCGGTCGGCAACATGCTCGACGTGAGCATGGGCGACCTGATCGACTACATGGGATCGCAAACGGAAACACAGTCGATCATCCTGTATATCGAGTCGATCAGTGAAGCGCGCGAATTCATGTCGGCGGCCCGCGCGTTTTCCCGCACCAAGCCGATCGTGGCGTATAAGGCGGGTCGATTCGCCGAGTCGGCGGCCGCCGCGGCGTCGCACACCGGCGCAATGGCCGGCGTCGATGCCGTGTACGAAGCTGCGTTCCAACGGGCCGGCATCGAGCGCATCTTCCAAATCGAAGACATGTTCGATTGCGCCGAGCTGTTGGCGCGGCAGCAAACGCCCAAGGGAGATCGTTTGGCCATCATCACCAATGCCGGCGGGCCCGGCGTGATGACCACCGACGCGCTGATCGACCGCGACGGGAAGCTGGCCAAACTGTCGCCCGAAACCATGGAAACGCTCAACTCCTTCCTGCCCGCGGCCTGGTCGCACAACAACCCGGTGGACGTACTCGGAGACGCCCCACCGGAGCGATTCGCCAAGGCCGTCGAGGTGGTATTGAAGGATCGCGAAGTCGATGCCGTTCTGGTCATCCTCACTCCGCAAGCGATGACCGACCCGACCGGCACGGCCCGAGCAGTGGCCGATGCCGTGAAGGACGCCAAGAAGCCGGTGCTCACCGCATGGATGGGCGGCCGCGTGGTCAACGAAGGCGTTCAAGTCCTCAGCAGCCGCGGAATCCCCGCGTACAGCACCCCCGAGCAAGCGGTTCGCGCCTTCATGCACCTGGTTTCGTATGCGAGGAACCTGCAAATCTTGCACGAAACCCCGCGCGACATCCCGATGGAGTTCTCGCTCGATCGCCAGCGGCTGCGCGGCATGTTCAAAACCATACTCACCGAGGGCGACGAGATCCTCTCGGAGAACGTGTCGAAGGCCTTCCTTGAAGCTTACGAAATTCCCGTCACGAAGCCGCAGGCGGCACGCACCGCCGACGAAGCGGTCGAGGTGGCGCATCACATCGGCTATCCGGTGGTGATGAAGATCCACTCTCCGCAAATCACCCACAAGACCGACGTGGGCGGAGTGGCGTTGAATCTGACTTCCGACGACGACGTTCGCCGTGCGTTCGAGCGTATGACGGCCCGCGCCGCCCAAAAGCGCCCCGACGCCGAGATTCGCGGCGTCACGATCCAGAAGATGATCACCTATCCGAACAGTTACGAATTAATCATGGGTCTGAAAAAGGACCCTGTGTTCGGTTCGGTGATCATGGTAGGCATGGGCGGCGTGGCGGCTGAATTGTTCCAAGATCGTGCGTTGGGAATGCCCCCGTTGAACGAATCGCTGGCCCGTCGGATGCTCGAATCGCTCAAGAGCTGGCCGCTGCTGCAAGGCTACCGTGGCAAGCCCGGGGCCAACATCGACCGGCTCATCGAAATCATCATGCGGTTTTCGTACTTGGTGGCCGACTATCCCGAGATCAAAGAGCTTGATATCAACCCGCTGTTGGTTACCCCCGAAGACGTCATCGCGCTTGACGCCCGCGTGGTGATCGACCGCGATTTGGTCGTCCGGTCGGTGCGGCCGTATGCCCACTTGGCCATTCGCCCGTATCCGGAAGAGTTCGTCGCCGAACGCCAAATGAAGGACGGCACTCCCGTCATCCTCCGGCCGATCAAACCCGAAGACGAGCCGATGTGGCACGAACTGTTGGCCAACTGCTCCACACAGTCGATTTGGTTCCGCTTCAGCTATTTGTTCAAGCAAACGACGCACGAGATGGCCTCGCGCTATTGCTTTATCGACTACGATCGCGAACTGGGCATCGTCGCTGAAGTTGAAGAGCAAGGGCAGCGAAAACTCATCGGCGTCGGCCGGCTTGTTGCCGACATGAATCATGAAGCGGCTGAGTATGCCGTCATCGTTGTCGATCGCTGGCACGGACACGGACTCGGCGGACTTCTGACCGACTACTGCCTCGAAGTGGCCAAGAAGTGGGGCGTGCGCAAGGTCGTCGCCGAAGTCTCGAAAGACAACGCCCGCATGTTGTCCACCTTCCGCGGCCGCGGCTTCGAGTTCAACGAACAAGAACAAGACGTCGTGATCGTCAGCAAGGCCGTTGACGGCTGACCGACACAAAAGCGGTCGCTTACGGCCAACCTTCCAATGCGCGAAAGCGCAGCCGGCGCGGCGCCATTGCGCCCGCGGGCGATCTGGCGGCCGACGGTGGTGCAATCCGTCCGATGCCGCTGGCTGCTGCCGTGTTCGTCTGGCATCGCGCCGCGGCCTCGATCGCGCTTCGCTTATTTCCACAACGAATGTGGGCAGCGGCTATTCGCGGGCCGATTCCTCGCGTATTCATCGCATCGTCCGACAGGCAATCGCGCATTCCGCGGCAGAGGCCCCGGCACACAGCGCCGCTGCTCACGATGCGGAATCTTGCCTTCATCGCCTCGCCCGAGGATAATGCCGGTGATTGTTTGGCAAGACGATGGGCCGATTTCGCCGCAACGCTTCGTTCATGGCTCAGCACACTCCTCATGCCCGTCTGATTAGCGAAGCTGCACGAACCACCCTGGGCCCGCTCGGGCTAACTCAATGGGGACGAACTCGTCTTTGGATTGACGATCGGCGATGGCATCTCGGGTTGGTCGAGTTCGAAGCGGACGGCCTGACGCGCGGATGCTCGCTGATGGTCGGCGTGATGTGGCTCTGGTCGCGTCACGACCGTTTCCGCTTCGATCTGGGAAGGCGAGTGCAGCGGTTCATCTCGTTTCGCAACAAGAGCCAATTCGAGCGTGAAGCGCATCGGCTCGCCGAGCGCGCCGCCGAAGCCGTCCTCAAACAGCGAGTCGAGATTTCGTCCGTCGCCGGTGCCGTCGCGGCGACGGCCGACGCCGTTGAGCATTCGATCGACATCGGCACTCTGTTCGATTCCGCCGTGGCAGCCGGACTTTACGGAAACGCAGACCGCGCTCGCGATCTGTTCGCCCGCATTGCAGCCGAACCGCAGCGGACCCCGCGCGATCAGGCATTGGCCGCCGACGCGGCTCTGTTGCTGAAGGACTTGAGCGATGCGGCCGTCTTTCGTTTGGCCGTCGAGCAGCGTGTGGTTGAAACCCGTCGCACCCTGCGACTGCCCGTTTGCAACGAATCGCTTTCGGTTGCCGAATCCGAAGATGCGCCTCCCGACTGAGCAGCGGCTCTTGTCGCTTTCGTGCAGCGGCCATGGCCGAAGGCAACAACGCCGGCCACCGCCTCGTTCGGCAAGAGAAGGGGGGCCCCGGCCGGCTTCGACAATCACCCACTGCCGCGCCGGATGAAGAATGCCCAACAGTTGATGGCCGCAAAGCGGCATCGTGCGCCGCAGGATGCCGGACAATGAGCCTCGATCCCGCAGAAAAGCGGCGCGCGACCTTTTGCATACTTGCATCGTCCCGCCACGGCGACAACAATCATAAAGCAGTGCGAAAACCGCCGGCCCGGCGGCTACCGCTGTCGGTCGCCGGCAGATGCGTCCGATCGCCTCCTGCTCCTTCGGCTTCTCCGGCCGCTGCTTTTTCCGGATCCGAGGAGAGAAGTACGGCAAATGGGGTTCGGTGGGCTCGCCGAATCCGGCTGCGAATGCGTTGATGTGTGTCTCCGTGCTCGATCAATTGGGATAACCTTGCTACGGGAGAACAACAATGGAACACCTCGAAGTCACGCGACGGGGATTCTTGGGCCGCACAGCCCCTTGGGCTGCCTCGGCGGGCGTTTTGGCCGGCGGACTGGTCTCGGCCGCCGAACTCCAGGCAGCGTCCGTTTCAGCGCAAGGTTTGAAGGTGTTGGGAATCAGTTGCAGTCCGCGAAAGGGGAAGACGACCGCGCAGGCAGTCGCTGCGTGCCTCGACGCGATTCGAGCAACAGCGCCCGGAATCGAAACCGAGTTGATCGACCTGGGCGGCAAGAATATCAACGGGTGCGTCGCTGCCGGCGTCGATCTGCCCGAAGGCCAACAAGACGACTTCCTCCCGCTGATCCCGCTGATCGACTCGCCCGCGGTCCGCGGAATCGTGATCGGCTCGCCGGTGTATTTCGGCAACATGAGCGGTTTGTGCAAGTCGTTGCTCGATCGCTTCTACGTGTTCCACAAAGAGAAAAAGCTGGCGGGCAAGGTGGCCGGCGCCATCGCCTGCGGCGGCGGACGCAACGGCGGCCAAGAACTGACGCTTCGCAGCATTCACACCTCGCTGATGAGTCAACAAATGATCGTCGTCGGCGACGCTCCGCCGACATCGCATTGGGGCGGCACCGTGTGGTCGGGCGCCGGGGCCGACCTTGCGGCCGATGAGTTCGGCATGAACACGGTAAAGAATCTTGGCAAGCAGATCGCAGAGATGATCTTGCTGTTGAACCGTGCCCGCGGTGCAACGGCATAACCGGAGCAGGATCGACCCTGCCCAACGAACGCGGCAATGCGCCGGGGCATGGGCAAACGCCGTTCGCGCGGATCGAATCGGAAAACGAACACGGCGTTTGCCCGCCAAGGCCGGCAACAACACAGAAACGGCAGCGATGGACGAAATCGAAGAAACCGACGTTTCCCCGCCGAACCTCGAACGACAACGGGCAAAGGCCCAGGCGCTCAAGTTGAGCCAAGCGAAGCGGCACATCTTCCTTTGCTGCGACCAGACCAAGCCGAATTGTTCGACGCGCGAGCAGTCTTTGGCCGCGTGGGAATACTTGAAGAATCGCCTCGAAGAGTTGGGATTGACCGGGGCAGGGGGGGTGCTTCGCACCAAGGCCAATTGTTTGCGGATTTGCAGCGGCGGACCGATCGCCGTCGTCTATCCCGAGGGCACATGGTACGCCCATTGCGATCCGCCCGTGCTCGAGCAGATCATCCAAGAACACCTGATCGGCGGCCGCGAAGTGGAACAATACGTGATCGTGCGCCGGCCTCTCTGCAACAGCTCGCCGGAATGAGCGGCGTTCGTCTGCTTCAGCAGTCCGCTCACCACGGCGGCGGCAACGGGCGGGGGCGCGTCGCCCGGTAAAGCCTCTGTTGATCGCTTCGCCGTCCGCCCGACGCTGCCCAATGCTCGGCGTCGGCGGTCAAACGGTTGAGTTCTTCCTCCACACGGCGGCGCCAACGTTCAACCTCGTCGCGATCGATCTCCGGCGGCACGCAGATGTCGCCGCTGACGACCGCCCGCGCCCGCGACCCCGGCCGCGGGATGGCGAAACGATCCCACGCCCGTTGTATGCGCCAGGGCCGGTCGTAGCCGAACCCCATCGCCACCAGCGGCATTTGCAGCCGCGAGGCGAGATAGATGCACCCCGGGGCCAGAACGCGCCGCGGCCCGCGCGGCCCGTCGGGCGTGATCGTCAGATGTCGCGTTTGCCCGGCGTCGAGCATCGATCGAAGCGCCGTCACACCGCCGCGATTGGTCGATCCGCGCACGAACGAAAACCCCATGTGGCCCGCCGCATGCGACAGCGCCTCGGCATCGCGATGCCGGCTCAGCAGCATCGCAATGCCGCAATGCCCGCGCAAATAGAACGGCAACAGAATATACTCATGCCAAAAAATATAAATCCGCCTTCGGCGGCACGCAGGGAAAATCGGATCAACTGCCGGATCGGTGTAGGCCACTTTGTAGTCGAGCGTTCGCATCCATGCCTGCACGACAGCAGCGCCCAACAAGCCGCCCACACGATGCAACAGGGGATGATCGAGCTTCATTGCCAGACGTAACACCCGAGTGCGTTGCCGGAGCCTCATCCCGGCAAGGTCGCAATCACCAACCCGCGGCCCACTCCGACGCCGGCCGGATCGCGCCGCCTTGGGACCAATGGTTCTCCGTCGCTCTCAACCGCCGGACCGCTTGCCGATTCTCGGCGGTGGAGCCCGGTTCGTTCTTCCGTGCGACGCGCGGCAGACGCTCACGCGCGCCGGCTGTTCGCGTTCAATCGCGACGGTCGGGCCATTCGCCCGAGAACACTTCGACGGCCGGACCGGTCATGTACACATGATTGTCGTCGCCCCAAAGCAGCTCCAAATCGCCCCCGCGCAGGTGAGCGATCAGCTTTCGCGAGGTTCGTCCCGTCATCGCCGCAGCCACGCACGACGCGCAGGCCCCGGTTCCGCATGCCATCGTTTCGCCCGAGCCCCGTTCCCAAACACGCAGGTTGATTTCGCCGGGCGAGAGCACTTGCACAAAGCTCACGTTGACGCGACGCGGGAAGTGCGAATCGCGTTCGACCCTCGGCCCGAACCGCAACACCCAGTGATCGGTCGGTTCATCGACAAACACGACGCAGTGCGGGTTGCCCATCGACAGGCAGGTGACCATCAACATCTCGTTGCCGATTTCCAAAGGCACATCGGCCGCGGCGTTGCCCGGGTAGTTCGGGTTTCCCGGAAGGGTGGTCGGCACGCGCGCCGGTTCGAAAATCGGCTCTCCCATATCGACGCGGACGCGGCTGACTCGGTCTTCGTTCAATTCGAGGTCGAGCGACAGCACCCCGCGTCCCGTTTCGATCGTCAACCGTTTGCGGCGCGCAATTCCATGATCGAAAACGTACTTCGCCACGCAACGAATACCGTTGCCGCACATCTCCGATTCCGACCCGTCGGCGTTGAACATTTGCATCCGCGCGTCGGCCGTCTCGCTCGGCAAAATCAAAATCAGGCCGTCGCCGCCCACTCCGAAATGACGGTCCGAAATGGTGCGCGCCAACTCGGCGGGGTCGGAGGGAATCGGATTATTGAAGCCGTCGATGTAGATATAGTCGTTGCCGATGCCCTGCATCTTGGTAAACCGAATGGGCATAAGACTCCCCTTTCTTTTCGAGCCGCTTCCAAACAGCCGCCATCGCGACGTGCGTCTTCCGTTCGGGAAAGGATCGCCAAGCGCCGAGAGCCGGTCGCCATGAACATCGGGCGACGGCAGCCCAACAACGCACCGCAGCGACCATCCTCGCGAACGGAACGTTCAAGCGGCTAGCCCGCCGGGCTGCTCGCCGCTTGCGATGGGCCGAACGTCGATCGGTCGCGGCCGGCGCAAAGTCGCGCCACATCGATCGATTCTAACCGGTTCGTCCGCGTTTGGGCAGCAGGCGCCGCTCGGCGAATCACAACGCCCGCGGCATCGGCCCAGTCCTCCAACGAGAACAGGGCGGCCGCCGCAGCGTGCCGCCCTGTCGTCTCACTCACAAGCCAACGTGGTTGTTCCGTACATTCCTCGCGGAAGCAGTCGCCGTTGCCGCGAACAGCCGCCGCGAAACTCATCAGCCTTGGCGCCGGGGCGCAAACTTGATCTTCTCGATCAGCTTGACGATCTGACGATTCGAATCGACATAGCCCGAAACGGCCGAAATCGCTCGCATCACGTACTGGTACTGCAAATTGGCGTCGCAATCGAGCTCAACCTCTTGCTTGCTTCCGGAAGAGCCCGGCCCGATGTCGTCCTTGATGATCGCGCGGACCTCGCGGCGCAGCTCGGCAAACGGGTCGCTCGACGAAAGCTGCTTTGTGCCCATCGTGATCGCCACCAGACGGCCCGAACCGTCCGCCTTCATCCGCAATTTGATCGGCGGCAACTGCGTCGGATCGACCGGGCCTTCGCTCTTCGACACGGGCATCTTGATGCTGAAGTCGCCCTCGCTGGCGAAGATCTTCAACGAGAGCATAAAGAAGATAATCAACTGGAAGCAGCAGTCGATCATCGGCGTCATGTCGAAGGTTACTTGTTCGCCTTCGCCCTTGGATTTGATGCGCGGCATGAGCTACACCTCCTTTTCCTTGGCGCGAAGCACGAATCGTTCGAACTTGAGCGACTGCGCGATCTCGATTATCTCCTGCACCGCCCCGGTCTTCGCGTATCGATCCGCCCTGATGATCACCGTGGCGTGCGAAGGCGTGCGATTGAATCGTTCCAGCGCCGCCCGTTCCCGCTGCAATACGCTGCGCAGCCCGGAAATCGGCACTTGCTCCGAACCGACAATCACCAAGTTTCGGCTGGTCACCTGCAAGGTGATCGGAAACTCCCACGGCGGTTCGGTGGGCTTGGCCAACTCGCTCGACGGCAGCCGGATCATCTCGTTTTGTTCGTCGTTGGCGAAATTCAACGTCAACATGAAGAAGATCACGAGCTGAAACGTGCAGTCGATCATCGGCGTCATGTCGAATGTGACTGCACGGCTGGTTTTTTTCGGTTTGCCGAACATAGCCATGTCTCCTCGCGGCCCAACGGGGCGATCAGGCCTTCTTCGCGGCGGCCGGACCGGCAATCCGCTTCATCAGATCATCGCTGATCATGCCGACCTCCGCCACCATTTTCTGGAAGCGGTTGCGCATGAAGTGGTGGAACGCGATGGCCGGAATGGCCACCCACAACCCAACCATCGTCGTCACCAAAGCGGTTCCGATGCCTTCGGCCAGTTCCGACGGCTTCGGGGTGACGTTCATGCTGGCGATCTTATTGAACGCCTGCACCATGCCATCCACCGTGCCCAGCAAACCGAACATCGGCCCGACTTGCGCGCACAACGCCACATAGCTGAGCCGCTGCTCGATCTTCATGTTGTCTTCCTCGCCGGCATCTTGCATGGCCTTGACCGCCTCGTCGTATCCGCCCGACAACTTGGCCATGCCCGCCGCCAGCACGTGCCCGAGCATCGACTCGTCGCTCTTGGCCAGCTCGTACGCCTCTTGGTAGCGCTTCTCGTTGACATGCGTCTCGAACGCCTCGACCAAGGCGGCCGGAACGATCTGATCGCGTCGGCCGGCAAGTATGTTCATCACGATCAAGGCCACCAGATTGAAGCTGATAAAGAGAAAAACGATGCTGTAAAGAAGCCCCAACGATTTATAGAACCAGGTCAGCATGTTCTGGCGGGGCTTTTCCGCAGGCGCCGCCTCTTCGCCCTCGCCTTCCTCGGCCGCAACGGCCGGCGCGGCCCCCGGCCCCACCGATACCGTCGTTGCCAAAGAGAACGCTCCCATCAACAACCAAGCCGACAACAGGGCCGAACCCGTCCATCCCAACGCGAGTCGTTGCCGCATAGCAACCTCCAAAAGAAAATACAAGAACAACCAGTGGCGAGATCTTTAACACGGCCCTGCGGCCGCAACCAATATGGCGAAACGCTGTACGCGACACGCGCACCGCATCCCTCTTTCGAACGAATACTCCCCCTCAAGTTCCGCACAATTGCAAACCCGGCCGCCAGCGCAGCGATGCGGCCTTCTTACGTGCAACAGCCCGCTGGAACTGCCTTCCGTTTGTCGCACTGTTATTCGGGCGGCCGACCTACGCCCCATGATCGCCCCCGCCCGCACCATTCAACGCCTTTCGCTTCGACTCAATCGAACAACACGCGCCTTCAGCCAACCGCATTTTTCAGCCGGCGGCACTTTTCAGCCGGCGGCCTTCTTCAGCCAGGGACTGTTGCGATAGCGCGACTCGAGCGTTTGCAGCGCCCGCTGCGCCCGTTCCGGCTTGTTGTCCTTTTTCCATAACAAGACGAGATTTGCCAACGCCTCGGCATGCGCGTCCGCATTCATATAGTACAACAGATCCACATGCAAAAAGGCGAAGATCGCTTCTTTGGTCTTGCCGGCGGCCGTATAGGCGTTGCCCAACGCGGTGTAGGCTTGCGCCAACAAATCCGTTTGTTCGGCATTGGCGCGTTCGATGATCGACTCGATGTCTTTGATCGCTTCGTCCGTCTTTTTGTTGGCCGCCAAGCAGCGGGCCTTTCCAAGCCGCGCGGCCAACCGCTGTGCGTCGGCCATTTCGCCCTCGGCGCGAATCGCCAGCACGGCGTCGAATTGCTTTTCCGCATCGGCCACTTTGTCTTGAGCCAGCAATGCCCGACCCATCGCCACCCCGGCGCGCATTTTGAAGTCGGGCCACGGCGCCTTGCCCACGGTCGCATAGTATTCCACGGCCCGATCGAACGCCCCGGCCGCCACTAGCAAATCGCCAACGACTTCATTGGCATGCAACCAGTGGTAATTGCCCGGGTTATTCTTAACGAATGCCGCCATTTGAGAACCCGCTTCGCGGATCTCGCCCTGGCCGGCCAACGCCATTTGGGCCTTGGTGAATGCCGTGTAGAACTCCAAGTCTTGCTTCAATTCCGGCCGGGCATTGGCCGGCAGGCTGATCTTCTCCAATGTCTGTAGCGCGCTTTGAAAGTTCGCCTCCTTCAAATGCTGACGCGCCGTCTTGATCTGGCTCGGCTCGTCGTCCCAAAGAACGACATCGATTTCGTTGACAGGCACCGCCTTGGTCAAGCCGCCCGCCCCTTCCACCTCGACTTCCGTCGGGCTCATCTTCGTCACTCGGCCGTTGAGCGTCCCGCCTTTGAGCAGACGAACCGAATCGAGCGCCTCGGCCGCAGTGTTCGCCGCCAACCATGCCAAGGTCGCGCCCATCAAGACAACGTGTCGCATTGCTCTTTCCCTCGAACGCAATCGGATAAAACGATTCCTGAATATGTCGTCTTCGCTCGCACCCGTTCGAAACTGATCCCCGCCCCAGATCATTCGTCTCGAACACACCGCCAGTTCTCTTGGCGCAACGCGGCCGGCGTCACTTTTGCGACGGCTGCGGGTCGGCTGCCGCTGCGGTCCGTTCCGCCTCGGCCGCCGCCTGACGCAGCCCTTCCAGGCCCGTCGGCTTCAGCCCCTTGAACTTCTGCACATTCTTCAGCAGGGCGTCGTACTTCTCTGCCCAGTCCTTGCCGCCCATATCCGGATAAAGGCGGAAGATGATTTCGATATCCTTGATGGCTTGATCTACCAAGGCTGTTTTCCGCTTCTCATCTTTCTCTTGCTGCGCCTGCTTGAAACGGCACAACGCCAAGTTGTAGCGGGCCTCGTGGAAGACGTTCAGAAAGCCCTCGACCGTCTGCACCTTTCGGGCCAACTGCCCCCAACCCCAAATCTCTTTCTGTTTGCGCGACCCGGAAATAGCGATATCGTAGTAGCGCGGATCCTCGCTGCCCCATGCCTGCATCGTGTAGGCCGCCTCGATCTGCGCATCGATCACCGCCTGCTTTTCCTTCAGCACCTCCAACAACAGCTTCATCGCATCGCTGTACTCGCCCAATCGCCGCAACACCCTCGCCTTGCGAATCTTCATCGCATTGGCTGCATTCTCCGGAGCGCCGAACTCCTTCTCGCCCAAGCGGCTGAGAATCTTGTCGTATGCCTCGGCCGCCCCGCGATAATATCGTTCGGCCTCGGGCGTCAGTTTGGCGCCTCCCGTATCGACCCCCTCGGCCAAACCCGCAAACGTCGTCGCCACCCAATTCAACGAGTTGAAATTGTTGCCTTTGTCGCGCTGAGCGATTCTTGACAGGAACATTTCGAAGCCTTGAGCCACCTTCGCCATCTGTTCGGTCTTCTGCTCTTTGCGAAGACGCCCCAATTGCTCCTCCAGTTCTTTCCCCAAACGGATGTAGATTTGCGTCAGTTTTTTACCTGCTTCGGCGTCGCCCTCTTCTCGAACTTGCTGTTCCAACTCGTTCATCGCCTTCTCGGCCTTTTCGAGTTGCTGCGTGGCGACATACGCTCGCAGCGCAACGCGAAGCGTCTCGACGGCAAACCCCGGCTTCTGCACGGAGGGATCTTTCTTATCGACCAGCGACTTGATGCCCACCTTGGCGTCTTCCAGCAGTTTGACGGCTTCGTCGGCCTGATTGGTCTCGACATAAATTTGCGCCAAGTAGAGCACCGACGACGCGATCGCCGGCGTCATTTGGGCAATTCCCGCCTTCTTTACCCGTTCCAGACCGTCGGCCAGCACCTTTTGCGCCTGTGCCTTGAGCTGATCGAGCTCCTCGGTCGGCGGACGTTCGTCGTCGGGCAAGCGAACACGGCGGAGATACTCGCTCCAGATCAATTGGCCCACTACCTGCTCGGCGTCGCCGCGTTTCGGTGCATCCAAGGGAATCTTCGAAAGATAATCCATCGCAACTTTCAGGTCGCGCGCGCGGACGGCCGTGCCGATCAGGGTCATCCAGGCCGTATCGGCCTCGGGCTGGCCCGCCCATCGGGCGGCAATGTACTGCGCGATCTCGACCAACTTGCGCCGCTCGAAGGAAACGTCGCCCTCGCTTTCGCTCGCCATGCGCGAGTAGGCGGCCATGGCGATCTTCGCCCCCGACTTTCCGCCCCCCGACGACGGGTAGCGGCGTGCCAAGAACTCGCCCAGAATCGCCGCCTCGGGCAAGTTGTCGGCCGAGTAGTGCAAGTACGACAAGAAGTAGCGGATCGAATTCAGATCGTCCACCGAAACGTCGCGCGGCGCCATCCTCAAAGCCATTTCGAAATAGCGCATGGCCTCGCGCCGCGCTTCCGCCACTGCCGCTTCCTGACGTTTTGCTTCTTCCGCATTGTTGCTCGCCCGCGCCTCTTCAAGCGCGGCTTGGGCCGCCGACATCCGCTCGACCGCGTCGCGAGCGCGGTCGCGCGCCTCGACGAAATTCGTCGGCTCCGCGGCCTTCTCTCCACCGCCCAAAAGCGGGTCGTTCAGCTTCGCCCGCGCCTTCTGTTGGTATTCTCCGGGAAAGCGAGCGACAAAGGTGAAAGCGTCTTTCGCCGTGCGAATGAAGTCGCGACGGGCCGCATCGTTCTCTTTCAACGTTCGCAAATGTTCCAACGCAGCCTCGCCCGCCAAATAGCGAATCGCCAATCCGTCGGGACTGGTCTCTTGCCGTCCTTTCGCCTTCCCCAGCCAATCCTGATACATGGCCACTGCGGCCGTGTATTTTTTCGAGGTCGGCAGCAATGCCGTCTCCAGGGCCATCACGCGAACCTTATCCTTCAGCACCCGAAACGGCTCCGGATCGTCCGGCTGCGTTACCAGCAGCTCTTCGAAAATAGTAAACGCCTGCTTCACGTCGCCCATCTCGCGGTAGCAGCGTCCTTCCCAACTCCGGGCATACAACCCGGCGATCATCGTGTTGTACTTCTTGTAGAATTCGTTGTACTTCTTGGCCGCAGCCGTCAGGTTGTCTTTCTGCTCCTTGCTTCCGGCCGGAAACGTCTTGGCAATCTCGTACATCGCCGTCGCCTGAGCGAGCCGCGACTCGAGCAGGTCTTTCCGCAATTGCTCTTGTTCCTCCTTCCGCGGGTCGTCGGAAGGAAGCACGTTGGGCATCGCTTTCAGCTTCTCCAGGGCCTGCTGCTCCAACGTCGCGAATACTTTTTGCGCCTCCTGAAGCAGCGTTCTCGCTTCGGCGAACAGCCGCGCCTTTTCCTCCGGAGTCTTTGCGCTTTGCTCGGCCTGCTCCGTCTTGATCTGCGCGTTCTTGCTGACCACTTCGGCCAACATCCGTTTCGCGCTCGGGGCGAGCGGGTGCGATCCATTGGCCGCAAGGAACTTGTCGAGCCGGGTCTTGGCGTCAACCAACGACTTCTGCCGTTCGCTGATACTCCGCTGCAACATCGAGTTTTGAATATGGATCAGTCCCGCCTCGTAATCGATCCGTTGAAGGAACTCCGGGCTCGACTTCTTCGTCTGCGTGACCCAGTCCAAATAGTCCAAGGCCACATCGTGCATCCGGTTCTCGCACAAGGCGTCGATAAACGCCTTCGAGCTGTCCACCGCCTGCGCCGAAAGGCCGCACAGGCTGACCGCGAGCGAAAACACACACACCCGTGCGAAGAACATCTGTCCGCTGAGCTTCATTGCGTCCTTCCTAACTCATCACCGCCGCCACGGCCGTACGACCACAGCCGCGAACCGGATTCGCACGCCCCGATGCCGACAACCCCGGATCTTTTCTTCTTCCGGCCGACACTCCGGCAATCAACGGCAACAGATCCCAGTCGGATGCGGTATCGCTGAGCGGTCGCCGACTCTGCCGCCCCGTGTTGCCCCCACCGACCGCCGGAATGCTCCGTTGATCCTTAAACACAACATCGTTCTACACAACTGCGGAAGCGGCCGATTGAATACAGCCCCCGTTTGAACCGCTTTCTCTTTTTCGCGGTCTTGATCAGATCACTCTCGAGCAACCTGACTCGAGTCCGTCATCGGCAGCCGACCGACCACCGGCCGAACGGCGCCGTTTATTGCCCCCCCCTGACAAAACGCATGAACCTCGAAGAGCGGGCCGCGGGTTCCGGAGCCGCTGGTCCGAAGGCAGATATCCCTTCAGCGTACCCCGCCGTTGCCCGCTTCGCAAGAGCCGAGGCCGGACGCCCGCCACTTCTCGCGTTCTCCACCTCCCACTTACTCGATCCCATCAGCAAAAAGCGTCCAAAACGTCAGCGGCGGGTCTTGGCCGGCCGGGCCCGGTCGCACTGCTCGATCAGCCGCAACAGCTCCACGTAGCTCGGCCGATACATCAACGACTGATCGAACTGCTTGGCGACGGTAAGCAGTTCAGCCATCGGCCGCGATCGAGGAGGCCGCGGAACGCGCAACACCTCGGCCGTCCGCGCCGCCAGCGCGGCCGCTTGCAACGACGGCGCCATTTGCGACAGCGTCGCCGCAAAGTCTCGCTGACGGACGGAAACCGCCTGTTCCCGCGGTGAGTTGCCGCCGATCGAACGCCACGAAAGCTCTGCGGACGCAACCGTCTGATCGTTGCCGAACAATTGCAGCTCGAACAGCGCCACGGCCGACTGCCCTGCGTGGAAATCCACGCGAGTCAGCCCCTGCGCATCGGTAATCCGCCGCAGAGCCGAAGGTTCGTGGCCGAAGAACCGATACGCCCGAACCGCCGAGGGGTTGAACGTAACCGACAGCCGGACGTCTTCCGCCAGTCGTTGCGGCCGGTCGCTGACCACTTCGGCGAGCGACCAATCGAGCTGCGCCGGACTCGTCGCCCGCAACGACCGCCCGCGCCCAACCTGAGCCAACCGCCGCAGTTGCCGATCCTCATCGCTCCCCTGGCTCAAATCGATCACGCAGAGCCGCACCCCGTCGTCGGCCGCCTGCCGCAACACCCGCTCCATCTGGTCGGCAGTAGCCTGATCCATTTCGACGGCCCCATCGGTTAGCAGCAGAACGATCTGTTCCCGCCGTTCCTCCTGTTCCGTCGCGGCCAAACGCAACGCCGACGCCACGCCAGCAGCCAAATTGGTCGGCCCTTCAACCGGCACATTCGCCAAGAGCCGAGACATCGCTTCCGCTTCGTCTCGCGTCGCTTCGGCGAATTGAACCGTTGCCTTCTCAGAAAACGTGATCAGCGACACGCGATCTTCCCAAGCGATCATCCGAAACAGCCGGTCGAGCGCTCGACGGGCCATCTCCGCACGACCACCCCAGTTCATGCTGCCCGACGAGTCGAACACGACGATCAAATGCTTCGGCGGATGCTGCAACATGATCGGCGACTGTGCCTGAACGCCCAACAGCAATAGCCAATAGCCTTCACCCGCGAAGGGCGAGGGGCCGGCGGCCGCGCTCAATCGCAGCTCGCCGCGCGTGGGCAGCGGCAACCCATAGTCGAGCGCCGCCAAGAACTCCTCGGTTCGTACCAGCTCCGGCGGCGGCAGTTCGCCGCCGGCCACGTAACGCTGCGTCAATCCGTAGCTGTCAACGGCATGAACCAGGGGCACGTGCCACGTGCGCAGCAGAGGGTGCGCCCCGGGCACGATCCACGGGAAGAACCCGGTTTCCCGCAATTCTCTGAAAGGAAACGCCGCCACCAGCGGCGGCTGCATCCCCATCGGCAGCGGCGGCGACAACTTCTCCAGCTCCGGCAGGGCGTCGATTTCGCGATAGGCCACAACCTGCTGTTCCCACATCGGGGCAATCGTGCTCAACCACGGGTCAACGCCCTCACCAGTGCGCCAGCGCGCCAGGAGAACGTCCAACTCATCAAACCCCCAACCGCGACGCCCGACGGCTGATTCCCTTTCCCTCAATTCGATCTCGCCCGCACCAATTGATAGCTCGGACGAAAAACTCGCGATCGCCGTGGGCCCCTCGGCAAACGGTTCCGAAAACTGAATCTCCGGCCGGCCGTCCTCTTGCTCTGCCAGCAGCATCGCCACCGCGTCGGACCGAGTTTGCGGCCCAATTTGAGACAGCCGCGTCAACAGCGACCCGCCCAATGTGCCCAACACGGCGATGAACAGCACCAATGCAACCGCAGAGCGAACCGCGACGGCGACCATCCTCGGCCACCGCGGCGCAACGATTCGGCGCGTCATCGGCGGCACGCAGCGCAATTGCTGATCGAAGGCATCGTCGTCGCAAAGCACCGCGCAAAGAATCCGGCTTTCCAGCCGTGCCGGCACGGGCACATCGGCCGTCGCGGCGTCCAGCCAATCGTCCTCGGCCGCAAGCTCGCGACGGATCGCCCCGGCCAAGCCCTCGGGCACGGCAACCGCCCGAAGCTGCTCGTCGAATGTTTCGTCGCTGCTCAATAGATCCCGAAGCGCAATCTCCCTCAACCGCCGCCGAAGATCGGTCGGCTCGGGGACATCGCGCAGTCGGTCTTCCCACGACGAATCGAACTCGAACATAAAACCGAACAGATCAGCCGAGCCGGTCACCCGGGCCGATCAAAGGGCGGACGAACAATCCCTCCAACGGCGAACGTCGCAAGGCCCAAGGCTCCCTTACTCGTTCCACACAGTCGCGTACGCGGTCGCCAGCGGGAAAACGCGGCTCTATTGCACATTCGTGTGGAGCTATTCAGACCCGCTTATTCACAGATCGTATCCGCTGAGCCCAACGGCCTTCGGCCTACTCCGGCATTCGTCGGCCCGGCGGCCCTTGCGCCGCCAGCAAGTGCTCGCGCATCCGTTTTCGAGCGCGACTCACCCGAGACAGCACCGTTCCCAAGGGAACATCGAGCAACTCGGCCGCCTCTTGATGCGTCAATTCAGCAACAACCACCAAGAGCAACGCCTCTCGCAATTCCTCGGAAAGCTGGTTCAACGCATGCTGGATTTCGTCGGTGAACTCATTGCGCACCGGGTCGTCGTCGCCAACTGCCAGATGCACCGCAAGTTGCCCGTCCTCCGTCGGCTGCGGCTGCTTGCTCTGTCTCCAATAGTCCACCACGCGGCGCCGCAAAATCGACACCAACCAGGCTCGTTCGCTTCGATCCGCCGAGAACGTCGCGCGGCTCTTCCAAGCGGAACGAAAGGCCTCTTGTACGAGGTCTTGCGCTTCGTGATGGTCGCCGATCGCACGGTACGCCATGCGATAGAGACTGGCGGCGTGATCAGCCACCATGCGGTTGAATCGGGCCAACGACAGCGCCAACGCCGCGCTCCTCTGCCAACAGGGGCGAATGGCCGCTTTTCTCAGCACGCCGCTCCAGCCGAAGGTAAGTTCGCTTCGCCCACGAAAAACTATTCCCCACTCCTTCTCTTTCTACCCATTCTACCGCCCGATCAGGCCGAACGAGAGCATTTGCCGCCTCGCACTGAGCTGCCCCCTTCGAAGTACCAACCGCACCTCGACCATGAGCCGACTCACGCAGAGACACTCTAACATATTGCGCCGTCTATTCTTATGCTTCGCGTCTCGCTTCCATTTCGCCCGTTCCCGCCGATTGCCCGCAAAGAACCCCTTCAAGAAAGCCGCGGAAAACAGAAAGCGGTTCAAGTCGCATCTCAAGGCAATCGACCGCTTCGCTGCGCTGGCGGTCGCTTCCGTAGCTGGATGGAACTATTTAGCGTCATCGAGGCCGGCCCCAGCGGAGTCGCCCGCCCCGGCGAGGCGCGTCCCCCAGCCGTAGGGAGGCGAGAACGACAGTAACAGATTCGCCCGGTTCCAACCCGCTTGCCCCAGGGCTCGAACCACATGCCCCAGGGGCAAAACCGCATGCCCCCCGCCTATACCGCTTGGCCCAGGCTCATCGCGGCCATCGCACCGTAGCCGGCCCGAGGAGCACACCCTGTTGCCGATCGTGTGCCAGCCGCCACCGACGACCGAACGGCACGTTCGCGCCACCAGAGGGCCAACGATCGTCTCCGCCGGGCCTCTATCCGAAAACCGGTTCGCACCGCGGTCATTGAAACAGCCGCCTGCACACGCACAGACCGGGCGGCTCGTCTTCAGTTTGTCAACACGGTCGGAATCGCTTCGACGGAATCCGATCGAGCGTTCCAAAATCCCTCGCTCGCGGAGAACAGTCGAAGCGCTTCGCCGGCTCTCGGGAACCGTTAGAATAAAAATGGAGATCATTGACGATCATTGGATAGACCTGTCCCGAAACTTGTGATCCTTAAGTTGGCCTCGATCGTTGCAATTGCACAAGAAAGCCAGGCGGCCGTTTCGGCCGTCTCCTGAACCGCAGTCGCAGACCGGAGTGCGTGCGGTTTGAGCGGAATCGCACAGCGATCGAGCCGAGCGGACCGTCGGCATGTCGGCTTCGACGCAACTGAACCGTCGCCGACCGCGCCGAACGAAACGGTTCCGCCGAACGAAGCCCTGAGCTGTTTCTCCGGCAGCCAAACGCGAACGATCTCGCTGCACAATGGGGAACCACCCATGCTTGACTTCCGAACTCCAACGCGAGGGCGTGTTGAAAAACTCGCGCATGACCGCCGCCGTTTGGTTTATCTTGTGTTTGCCGCCGGGCTGGCCGTGGTCCTGATGATCAAAGCCGCCAATCCGGAACAATGGCGTTGGCTGGACCGCTGGGCCGGTTCCGGGCAAACTCACGAGCCGCCGATCGACAATCGAATCGAACGCCTCGAAGGGAACGACGCCGAGGCAGTGCATTTGGCCGCGCCCCAGCCCGGGCCGAGCGAGTCTGAGACAACTGCGCCGCCAGCACAGAAGGTTCCGCCGCGTTCCTCCTCGTCTTCAGAAACGCCCGCCGCACCCCCTCCGCCTTCGTCTGCCCAGGCGAACTCCGCGGCAACGGCCGCCGGATTGCCGGCCGCAGAAGGCGCAACACGAACAACAAACGGAACGAATTCGGCCGCAGCCGCTTCGACCGATCGAGCCGCCCCTTCACCGGCATCGTCCGTGGCTTCGGTTCTCTCCGGGGTGGCGGAGTATTACCTTGGTCAAATCCGCGACGACACCGTCTTTCGCACCGAAGAACAAGACGCTTGGTTCAACATTCTCGATGTCCTCAACCGTTCTGACGCTGCGGCCATCGCACGGCAGTCGGCCGGGGCCGTCACCTTCGCCCAGCTCTACCGGCAATCGCCTCTTTATCGCGGCCGAGTCGTTTCCACCTCCGGAGTCGTGCGGCAAGTTGATCACTATCCCCGCGTCGCGCAAAACTCCGCCGGGATTCAAGCCTACTATCGCCTGACCTTCTTTCCCAATGATCATCGCGACACCCCGATGTTCGTCTATTGCCTCAGTCTTCCCGAACGGTTTCCGGTGCGAACCGGCATCGAGGAGTATGTCGAGGTCGATGCCGTGTTCTTCAAGCGATGGGTGTACGAAGGGAAGGGCGGACTGTTCACCACGCCCGTCCTCTTGGCGAAGGAAGTCCGCTGGCAACCGAGGCTGCCGGTCCGTGAAGACCCCGTGGTGCAGCCATGGGCGGTTGGCGCCATCGTTGCCGTCGCGGCGCTGTTCAGCGCGGCCGTCAGTGCCGTGATTTACCGACGAACCAAGGCGAGCAACCGCCGAGACATCCCAGACCGATTGGAGCAAGGCCCGCAATGATCACCACGATCGAGAATCGCACGCCGAAATCGAAGGCCGTCGCCGTTGTGCATAGTGCGCTTCAGTGGTCGAAATCGGTCGCGTGCCCGAGGGGTTTGGCGGTGCTTCTGCTTGGTCTCGCTGCAATAGCCGGCGGGGCAAGGCCCGCATGTGCGTTCGACATCGCGATTGCAACATCGTCCGACGCCGCTGAACCGGCCGCGACGGGTTCTTCCGACCTGTCGGCCGCTTCACAAACGAAACCGGATCGCGGCAACGGCGATTCCCCGTCCGCCCCGTCAACGTCCTCCGATTCGTCTTTGCCCTCGGATACGCCCTCATCCGCCGGCGCCCAGCCGCCCGCCGGCGTAGATCGTTCGGCTCAGGCCGACCAAGCCGACACGCCGCGCAGTTGGTTCGAGTTGTACGGGCTCGACGAAAGCCATTTCGCCAAGTTCGTTTCCGGCCGGCCGCTCGACGCGGACGAAGTCGAGCCGCTGCTGAAGGTGATCTTCCGCGTGCGGCGATTCACTCCCGAACAACTGGAAAAATGGACGCAGCGCGACTGGTCGCCCGCCGCATTGGCGCAACGGCCGCAGACGCATCAATCGGAGATGTTCCGTTTGGTAGGTCGAGCGATCGAGGTGGAAGCGATCAAACCCGCCGACGAAGTAGCGACGCTCTTCGAAACGCCGGAATACTACCGTTGCCGCGTCGAACTCGCCTCGGGAGCAAAGGCGGACGTGTATGCAGCGTCGGTGCCGCGCGCGTGGCTGACCGGTGGCGGCACCTTCCCGGCAAGATGCCAAGCCTCCGGCGTGTTCCTCAAAACCGCCGTCGCCGAAGAACAGCCTGAACTGGTATTCGCGGCCGCTCGCGTTGCTTGGTTTCCGGCGACGCCGCTGGGCGATCTCGGCTTCGATTACGGATTGTTCGACCAAGTAGTCGATCGTGATCCGCCGGAGCGAGAGCCTTTCCACGAAATGCTGGCGGCAGTGGGCCGCAGCAAGCCGGGGGAAATCGATCGAATCGCCCGCGAACAATTGAAACAGCTTGCGGCCGAAGAAGCAAGCCGGCAACCGCCATCGAAAGAGCAGGGGGCGATTGTCCGCCGCGCCCCCGATGGTTCGTGGTTCTACTCCGTTGTGCCGCTCTTTCACAATGCCGCGGAGAGTCGCGGCCGATTGGTGACACTCGAAGGCATCGCCCGACAAGTGCAAAAGGTGGTGATTGACGAACCCGAAATCCGGCAGCGATACGGCATCGATCATTACTACCAAGTGAGCCTGTTCACCGCCGACTCGGGAGTCAACCCGGTCATCTTCTGCGTGCTCGAATTGCCCGAGGGCATGCCGTCCGGCGCCCGCGATCGCTACGGCGAAAAGATCCGGATTTCGGGGTTCATGCTCAAGCTTTGGAGCTACCGAATCGATATTCCCCGCGGCGCCGATGAAGAGGCGAAAACCGGCCGCATGCGTCAGCGGGCGCCGCTGTTGATCGCCAAAGACTTGACGTGGTTTCCGGCCCCGCCGCCGCCCCCGCGCAGCTCGTTGGCGGCACTGATCGGGCTGAGTTTTCTCGCCGCGGCAACCGTTCTGGGTTGGTGGGCGCTGCGGCGCAGCGATCGCCGCGCCGGCAAGCCGCGGCACGCAGAGGCCGTCGAGCGTTTTCAGTTGCCCTCCGCCGACGATGGCATGCCCGACGCGACGCCGACACAAAATGCCTCATCCGCCGCGCCGCCGTCCGATCCGTCGCCGCCGGAATCTCGATCGGAAAACAGCCCGAACGACCCGCCCGCTGACGGCCGATGAACGCCGCTGTGCCACCGGCATGTGCTCAACGAAGGACGGAACATCGGAATAGGCCGAGCCGGCCTCGCCGCCATGCCCATCCCCTCTGCGCTCCGCCCAGCAGCGCACAACCGTGAAATGGTTCCACACAAGTGCGAAAGCGCCCGCGGGCGCAACGACACGGCTTTCGTGCATGCAATCCCCGTTTGAACCGTTTTTCGTCGTTCGCAGTTTTTTCAATCCAGTCCTTCGATCAGTGCGCGAGGCAACGGCGGCAGATCGGCCGCGCGGCCGTGTTGTACGGTTTGATCGAACTCCACCAATGCGTCGCCGAGGCATTCCACGATCTCGGGGCAACGGACGGCCACGTTGTTCGCTTCCCAGAAGTCATCGGGTTTGACGTACAGTTCGCACGAGGCCGACTGCCTCAAGAACCAGGCCGGCGTCCGGATCGCTCGCTCGCCCGCGCCCACAACGCAAAGCCGATCACGCGCCGCCGCCCCCTCGCCGCGAACAACCGGCACAAGATCGATCGCCGTCGGCGAGTCGGGCCGGCAGGCCACCCCCGCCAACGAAAGCACCGTCGCCCACACGTCGCACGGTTCGACCAGATCGAAACGTCGTTGCAACGCACCGGTTCCGTCAGGCAATCGGATCATCAGAGGGGTTTGCACCAACTCGCCGTACAGCGATTGATCGCACGGCCCGATGCGGCCATGCTCGCCCAGCGGAAAGCCGCGAGCCGAAGCGAATATCAGCGCCGTGTCGCCCGCAAAACGGCTTCCCCGAAAGAACTCGTCGAAGGCCCCCAGGCATTGGTCGAGCACGGTAACCTGGGCCGCATAGGTGATCGCCGCCGCCCAAGCTTCGTCCGGATCGGCCTCCGCACTCAGGCGACGCTCGGGCGGATCGGCATCGGGCAAGGCGGGCGGGTCGCCCTCTTCGCGGTACATCTCGCGAATTGATGCCGGGGCGTCCCAGGTTCGTCCCAACGCCGCCAGGTGGCACCATAATACGAACGGCCCCTTCGCTTGCTCCAACCACGACAGAGCCGCCATCGTGCCGCGCGCCAGTTGCGTCTGCGAAACATCGGCGGCCGTCTCCATTTGCCAGCACGGCTCGACCAGCACGCACTCGTCGAACTCGGCAGCCATGTTGTTTCGGGCCAACGTCTCTTCGTCGGTTACAAGCGCCGCAGTCAAACCAACGTTTCGCAGCAGCGCCGGCAGAATCGGCCGCCCCGCATCGGCGCCGGGCCGCGCACACATCGCGTGAAGCCCCGACCAGTAACTGCGATACAATCGAGCCAAGTCGGGCGTATCGATCAGATAATGCGCGAACACGCACGAGTCGGCAGCCCAACGATCGAAGGCCGGAGTCTCGATCCACGTATTTCCGTAGGCTCCCAAGAAGCCGGCATGCAGTCGATCGGCCACGAATACCACAACATTCATGCGGTCGATTGTGGCCGATCGCGCAACCCGTGACAAGAAGGGCCGGCTCGAGCCGCGGCCGAACGATCAGCCGCCGGCCGGTTCCAGGCAAATCGGCTGGACGCTTTCGCCGTCGTGGCAGAAAACGCAGTTCCGCCCGCCGGCCTTGGCCGCATACAGCGCTTCGTCGGCGCGGG
The DNA here is from genome assembly GCA_964631235.1 of uncultured Planctomycetaceae bacterium. Lineage (GTDB taxonomy): Bacteria > Planctomycetota > Planctomycetia > Pirellulales > Thermoguttaceae > JARKPK01. Next base: position 175,394 of record CAZVZX010000004.1, read on the forward strand.
CTAAAAGACTTTCAGCTGAATCGCCGTCGAGCGCCTCGGCTACTCCGCCGCTGATCGTCAGCGCAAGCTGCTGGGCGACGGTAACGCGCATCCGTTCGGCGAAGATGCACGCGCCGAACAAGTCCGTCTGCGGCATCACCACGACGAACTCCTCGCCGCCGTAGCGGGCCACGTAGTCGGTCTCGCGAGCCGACTCGTCGAGTTTCGCCGCCAACTCCCGCAACAGCTCATCGCCGCGCAAATGGCCCCGCTGGTCGTTGATCTGCTTGAAATGATCGATATCGAACAGCACCAACGAAAAGCGGACATCGTACCGATGCAGCATCGCCATTTGGGCCGAAAGGGCGTCATCGAGCCCGCGGCGGTTCTGCACGCCGGTCAACGGGTCGGTCCGCGTTTCGGTGAAGCTCATCAGATTCGAGCTTTGCTGGCGCAACTCGTCCTGGGCCGCCGAAAGCTCCGCCGCCAGCCGCATCGTCGGCTTGAGAATCTCCTCGGCTTCATCGCAAAGCCGGGCGAATGCGGCCTCGGCCTCCACCGAGCTGAGCCGATCGACCCGCTGCCGGAACTCGAGCAAACGGGCATTGTGCGCCGATAGACTCTCTCGGAGCTTCGCGGCGATCTTTTCCAATTCGCTCGCCACATGCTGTGCGCGGCGCAGCTCGCGACGGCTTCGCGACGATGGGTCATCGTCCGCCTCGCGCCGACGGCGACCGACCAAATAACCTAAGGCGGCAACGGCGGCCAAGGCCACCGGCACGGGCAAGTAGAGAGTTCCCAGTTCCATCGTCCGGTTGCAAGTTGGAAGAAGCCTTTGCCCCGTAAACCACCAACTCTAAGCGGCTCGGGCGAACACCGAACCGAATCGCCGATATCAGTACTCGGTCCGAGAACCGAAGCCGCGCAACAGTACGAATCCGATGCACATCGCGATGACGCCGGCTACCAACCACTCGGTTCGCCCCATCCGCTCAACGTAGTGCATCGCGTCGCGCACAATCTGCCACATGAGCAACACCCTTTGCCTTCGCTAACGCCCCCGAATAACTCTACCTTACGCCCCGGCCGCTGATGGGGCGGGAACGCGACTTTTTGGCACAACGGGCAAACTCGATTCGTCTCTCCCATTGCCAAACGCCCCAATTCGTCGATAATGACTCGCGCAGTGCCTTGGTAAGCGGGCCGATGCAAGTCGGAAAACCCGCAACTTCGGCACATCGCCAACTATCGTCACTAATCCACCGAGCGATTGGAGTTGCCGCTTATGTCGTTGGTCGTCGTCGGATCGGTCGCGTTCGACAGCGTCGAGACGCCTCAACAAACCCGGGAGAACGTGCTCGGCGGTTCTGCCGTCTATTTCTCGTATGCGGCCAGCTTTTTCACCGGCGTTCGGCTTGCCGGTGTGGTGGGCGAGGACTGGCCTGCCGAACACTCTCAGCTTCTGCGCAGCCGCAATATCGACTTGGCCGGACTGCAAACCGTGCCCGGCGGAAAAACCTTTCGCTGGCGCGGCCGTTATCTTGCCGACATGAACAGCCGCGAAACGAAGGAGCTCCATCTCAACGTGATGGAACACTTCGATCCCGTGCTGCCCGACCACTACCGCCGCTGCCCGTTCCTGTTTCTGGCCAACGGATCGACCGACATCCAGTTGAAAGTGCTCGACCAATGCCCCGGCGCCACCCTCGCCGTGGCCGACACGATGGACCACTGGATCGCCTCGCAACGCGATCTGCTGGAAGAATTGCTCCGCCGCATCGACGGGCTGGTGCTCAACGACGCCGAGGCGAAACTCCTCACCGGCGAACAGAACCTCGTCAACGCCGGCAGAAAAACCTTAGAGCTCGGGCCCCGCTTCGTCGTCATCAAAAAGGGCGAGCATGGCGCGATGTTCTTCAGCAAGCACGAGTGCTACGTGCTGCCCGCCTTTCCCACCGCGCAAGTGGTCGATCCGACCGGCGCAGGCGATTCCTTCGCCGGCGGCATGATGGGCTATCTGGCCGAACAACGCGAATTCGATCCCGTGCATCTCAAACTCGCGCTGGCCTATGGGATTCTCACGGCCAGTTTTACCGTAGAAGGATTCGGACTCGACGGACTGATCGCCATCTCCCGCGACGATATCGAACGCCGCTTGACCGAATACCGCAAGATGCTCAGTTTCTGATCACCGCCTCAAAGCACCGCACTTGAACAATCCGCAAGTCACCGCGACGGCTGCAAACCGCGGCGGCGTTCCAACAGCCACGCGGCCAGACGATCGATTCCCTCGCCCCGCAACGCGGCGACCTCGAACACCGCCGCCTCGGGGTTGAGCCGCGCCAAGTCGCGCCGGATGCGGTCGCTGTCGAAATTCATCATCGGCCGCAGGTCGCACTTCGTGATCACCAAGGCGTCAGACCCTTGAAAGATCGCCGGGTACTTCACCGCCTTGTCGTCGCCCTCGGCCGTGCTCAGCGCCAGCAACCGCACGCGTTCGCCCAGATCGAACCCGGCCGTACAGACCAGATTGCCGACATTCTCCACCACCAACAAATCGATCGTCGAAAGATCAAACTGCCCCAAGGCGGCGGCAATCATGTTCGCATCGAGATGACACGCCCCCTCAGTATTGATCTGAACCACCGGCACGCCGATCCGCTGCATGCGTTCCGCATCGATCACGCCGGCGATGTCGCCCTCGATCACCGCGGGCCGAACTTCCGCCGGCAGCCGCGCAAACAAGGCCTCCAGCAAGGTCGTCTTTCCGGCCCCCGGGGAGCCGACCAAGTTGACGCACAGAACGCCCGCCGCGTCTAACGCACGGCGGTTCTCCTCGGCCAATTGATCGTTCGCCCGCAGTATGCTCTTTGCCGCAACTATCTTCATCGCTCGCTCCGCCACATTACGTCGCCAAGCCCCCGGCCTTGCCAGCCCTCAAAGGGCCGCAAGCCTCCCCGTTCCATCGTCTCTACAGTAAAGAAAAACGCGGCAAAAGGAAAGCCGCTCTCCCGCGGTTTGCGACACACCCTCTCGTTTCACAGCAGCCGACGGCCGACTCGCTGAAGCGGCAAGCCGACTCCCCAGGCAAGAAAGCACCGCGGGGAGGCTCGGACGCAGCGGCCCGAACCTCCCCGTGGGTTTTTCACTTCGACCAGGGGTGTTTGCACCAATCACCCGCGGCCGATTCTTTTCAACATCATGGGCTCAACGGCCTAGCCTCGGCAACGCCCAGTCGCTTCAGCAAGGCCCAAGCACTACTTCCGCCGACGG
>CAZVZX010000005.1:0-174220 GCA_964631235.1 uncultured Planctomycetaceae bacterium
ACCCGCGCCTTGAAGGCCGCCGAATGCACCACCCGCTTCCGTGCCGCCATCTTTGGGACTTGCCGTTCTGTAACCTCCCGATCGGCTCATTCCCCGCACCGACTATAACATATCGGGTGGTCCAAAAATCGGGGTCCACTTCACATGTAGTCGTCATCTGGGTGATACGTGCCTTCCCTCCCGGGGTTGACCAAATCACCGTTAACATCAAATTCGGCGGGTACATTACCAGTCGTGTAGTCGCCGCCATAGACGCTAGTCTCGTCCGTGCCATCCAGGAACCGCGCAATATTAGGCATCGCCCCCCCCGTTTTTTCACCGCCCTCAGACCACACCAAACCTCGCCATCGGAACTGAGGCTCCCTCTTAGCCCATTGGTTCCATTTTTGGCGATACTGCTCCACATTTCCAAATTGCTCAGTAAATCTGCGGATGTGAACATTAACGCCCAGCCGCTCATTTTCGGCAACGGCAACGAAGACTAAAAACTTGGCCTTCAATCCGCCGCCGAACGTCTCTAGGTACTCGACTTTGCGGGAGGTTTGGGGGGCGTCGCCGAGTCCGCTCGGATCGACGTAGATAATCGGACTGTTATGGCAGTAGCGGTACAGGTTCGCATCCCCGCCGTTGAAGCCAATCGGGTCACGCGCCAGGAAGCGACCGAGGTCGGCCGAGAAGTAGCGGGCGCGGTAGTAGAACAGGCCGGTTTCCGCGTCGAGCTCGCGGCCCGTCTTGATCTCGGTGCCCGATAACGTTTCGATTGGCTAACAAAACCGCCAGCCTGCGATGCAATACTAAACGGCCAACCCGAGGCGTCCGTCAAGCCGCCATCTCAAGCGACATCACTGGCAAAAAAGTCGCGCTACCAGCAAAACGACGCCGCTATTAAGACGGTGTCGCTTCCGGCAAATCGGTGCCACCGGCGGTAAGACAATGCCGCCACTGGCAAGAAGCGTCGTATTCCCAAAGAGCGATGCCGTGCCGTCGGCCAGCTTCTTGTGTTACCAACACCGTCGGCCGTGCAGCCGTCAGCCGTGCCGTCGTCCGGCTTCCCTTGTTACCAACCGCGTCAGCCGTGCGGCCGTCGGGCGTGCCGTTGTCTAGCTTGCCCACGATGCCGTTTGCGTCATCATCCCGTGCGCGGTGGATTGTCAAGGCGATCCACACCGGCCGCCGGGTCCTTGTACCACAGTTGCATCATAATCCCGCTGGCCGGGGATGTGTCAAGATCGCTCCGATTGCGGCCGACTGGCCCCGACCACGTGAGCGAACCGAAACGGAAATGCACTCATTGCCCTGCGGCCTAAGGTTCACAGAAACGGGAATGCCCCCTGTTCTCTCGGTCGCGACGGCCTGTTCGTCCGCCCCCGTCAGCCGTCCGAAGGACGATCGGCCATCGCGTCTCGAACCATCGCCGATCGGTCCAGGCAAACCGTCGGCCCGAGGGTTTCACCCAATTACAGAAACGGTCGCCGGCGCAGCGAAGCGACTCTCTGGCATGCGGCCCTTTTTTTGAGCCGCCCTTGGTCTTTCGCGGTTTTCTCGAGCAGCCAGTTGAAAAACAACACGATTCCCGCGGACTTGGCGCGAAAATTCTGCCGAGACTACACACGGCTTCGATCCAAGAACGGCTTTTTCAACGGGCTGCTAGCGCACCCGCGTCGGCAGAATGACCATCGGCAACCCGCTCCACTGCAAACGGCGCTGCAACGAGTATGCCGTTTGATTGTGCAACAGGCGCTGCACCCAGCTATCGCGTTGGAACACGAGCTGACCGGCAAAGAAAGTCGCGTGCGGATAGATCTGGCCCACTTGGCGGCAGAGCCCTTCGAGGTCGTCCACTGGATCGGTGCCGATGGTCATATACGATTCGGAGGGGAAGCCCAATCGCCGGGCCAGATCGACATATTTTCTCAGATGCTCTTCCGTGTGGCGTTGAAGATCATCGACCGCTTCGGCCCCTTTGAAATTCCCCGTATCGATCGTTCCGGCTGAGATGAAGATGAAATTTTTGTGGTAGCCGGGAGCAAAGCGGATCACGTTGAGAAGCGTATGGATGCCGATTCCGCTATAGCCGCCCACCAGGATCACGGCGGTTGGATCATTCGGGTCGGGCTTTTGCGTGTTCGGCTCTCCGAGCGCATCAATTTGACCGAGGGCCTCGTCGAGTGTCCGCAGCTTTTGCCCCACGCGGCGATAGTAGCGATTGATCGCCAGGCACAACATCACGCAACAGCCTGTCACCAGGATTGTCACCCACGCACCATCGGCGAACTTCATCACGACGGTGACGCACAAAATCATGCTGCACAGAACGGCCCCGACGCCGAACAGCGTCAATCGCCGCCGGGCCAATGGATGGCGTTTGCGTCGCTGCCACCAAAGGAGAAACATGCCGAACATCGACAGCGTGAAGGTTACAAACACGTTGATCGAGTACACGACCAACAAGAGCGAGACATTGCCTCTTGCCAGCAACAACGCGACAATCGCCGCTCCGCCCAGCAGAAGAATGCCGTAGTGGGCCGCCAGACGTTCCGACAGACTGGCGAACCACCGGGGCACCCATGAGTCGTGAGCCATGTTGGCCAGCCCCCGCGGACCGCCGATAAAGCCGGCCTGGGCCGCTACGATCAGCAGCGCGCCTTCTGAAAGCAGAGTGATCCACAGCAGCGTCGAGCCGATCCAGCTTTCGCCCAGTCCGATTTCGCCGAGGAATGTCTCGGTCAGCACTTGGTTCAGTGTTTTGTCGGGCCGTGTTTCCAGCCGAAGCAGAAGATAGGCCAAAATCAGGCCGCCGGCCATCACGGCCAACGAGACGGCCATATAGAGCATGGTGCGTTTGGCGGTGGCCACGCGCGGTTCGCGCATCACCTGCATACTGTTGCTGACGGCCTCGATGCCCGTGTACGTGCCTGCACCCAACGAATAGGCTTTTAGCAGTAGTGCAAGCATGCCCAAAAAGCCGATGGCCGGATCGGCCAAGCTCGTGCGAATTTCCGTGGCAACTCCCGTCACCACGCCGCCGGCCTCGGGCAGGTGCATACCGAGCACGCCGAAAATCAGCAGCGCATGCGAGATCAGAAAAACGAGGAAGATCGGCATGAGCACTTGGACCGACTCGCGGACTCCTCGCAGGTTGAGCACGATCAATAGCACGATCAGGAAGAACTCGGTGGGGAGTTTCGCGGCGGCCCACTGCGGCCCGAGCAGACCGAACAACGCGTTCCCCGCCGCAGCAATCGACGTGGCGATGGTAAGCACATAGTCGATCAGCAGCGCGCAGCCGGAGACGAGCCCGAACCGCGGCCCCAGCAACTTCGACGCCACCAAATAGCCGCCGCCACCGCCGGGAAACTCTTCGATTAAGTGGCTGTAGCACGCTGAAATAAGCAGTACCGTACCGATAATTGCCGCAGCCAAGAAAACCGCAAGGTGATAATGGCCTTCGAGATGATGAAAGGCCTCTTCCGGGCCATAGCACGACGACGATAGACCGTCGGCCCCCAATCCCACCCAGGCCAAAAAGGCAATCAGCGTGACATGGCTGAAGATCGTGCGATCCGCCAGGTCGCGAGGCTTGCCGATGACGACCAGCTTGACTTGGTCCAGCAAACTCGGCGAGTCGTCGCCGACCGGACGCCCCGGGCTCTCGCCTACCCCCACGACTACCGGCGCTTCCGTCGCCGGATCGGACTCCGCCCCGTCGGGACTGCCCGCAGACGCCCCCCCCGCTAACGGGGGCGCATCCGGTGCGTTGGATGCCTCAGCCGTGCCAAGATCACCCGCGGAGTCGGCAGCCTCCCGCGCGCTGGCGCCGTGAGACCTTGCAGCCGAACCATTGTCCGCCGTCGGCTCGCAGCTTTCGCCGTCGTCAGACGACCGACCGACACGGCCCGACGAATTGGGAAGCGGCCCGGTTCCGCTCTGGCTATCGCTCATCGAAAAAAGGCCGATTCGTTGAGGAAGAATCGGCCCCTCTGGTTTCTGAAAACTCTCGTCACACAGCCCCGGATTATAGCCAGCCACGGCCTGGCTTGAAAGTGGCAAGCACGGCCGCAAGTCGCAACTTCTGTTTTAGCGATATCTTACGCAAAAGCAACCACGGCGGTTCGCCATCGCCGCCGACAAGTCCTCCAGACTGATCCAAGCCGATTCGTGCGGCCCCCGGGCAGTGGTTTGCAGAGGGGCTTAGCAGCATTCTCCGCCTGGATGATTTGCAATACCGGTGCAACACTCGGCTGGCAACGACTCGAACCGCTCAATTCTGTTCCGCACAATTGCGAAAGCGGCCGCGTTCGCAATAACGCAGCCCTTTTGCGCGCCCTCTCCGTTTGAACCACTTTCCTCCTACTTCGAAACTATTTCGATCGCCAGTCGCGCCGAGTCGCCATCCCCCATCCAGACCACGGACAGATGGCCGCGAACGAAGCAGACTGCTGAAACGCAACCGGGCGATCCAAGTCAGGGCAGGCCTTTCCAAAGCAGGGTGTGAGGAATAATATGAAACAGTCTGCGGGACGATAAGTTAGCGATTTCTGGGCTGGTTCTGCCCAAGGAACCGAAGTGAAAGAGCAGTCGTCCCCCATTTTCGTACTGTTCCCTCTGAAACAAATCAAACGCGTCCGAACGCAATAAGAGAGAGGACCGACATGGCCATTGTGTTGACCGAAGTCGCCGCCGCCGAGGTTCGCCGATACATGGAAGCCCAAAAGATCGACGCAAATCATATGCTGCGTATGAGCGTCAACGGCGGCGGATGTTCTGGGTTGTCGTATTCACTCGGGTTTTCGACCGAGTTTGACCCGAAAACCGATGTCTGCTACGAGCAGCACGGCATCAAGGTCGCGACCACCAAGAAGATGGCGTTGCATCTCGACGGCACGACGATCGACTATCGCTCGGGCCCGATGGGCAGCGGCTTCGCGATCGAGAATCCCAACGTGCCTCGGGGCGGCGGTTGCCCGGGTTGCGGGGGCCATTGATCTTCCCGCGACGAAAAAAGGCCGCCCTTGGGCGAATGAACGAGTCCGGTCACGGGATGATCGTTCCGAATCGTGTCCGGCGCCGGAAATGCATCTTTGACGCGAGCAACGCATTGATGCAGAATTGCTCGGCGAACAAGACTTTGCATACTGTTGCGACTGAACGGATTTGCTGTTTTTTCGTTCAGATTCGGCTTTTTTCGATTCTTCGTTTGCGTTCGACGATGGAATCTCCGTAAAGCGGTGCGCTGGGCCGGAGGGAACTGTTTTTTCTTGGGCGATTAGCTCAGTTGGTCAGAGCGCCACGCTTACACCGTGGAAGTCGGCGGTTCGAGCCCGTCATCGCCCACCTTTGCTACCTTCGGTCGTTAGGCACCATTGGGTTGGTGGTTTTTCTGATCGGGCGCCGTATCTCGCGTTTAGCGAACGGTGTACTCTTTCGTTCGATCGGCCGTTGTGTCGCCGGGTTCGGTTCGCCGTCGGCTCTTCTTTCGGGGCCGCCCCGGTAAGCGCGATCGTGTCGAACGAACTCCGATCCGTTTCGCAATGCAACGGAATAACGGCCTTTTTCGCCCATAGAATTCGGATTCCCACAGGCAGCCGGACAATGATTGGCGGTCAATTGACCATTGACCGAAATGGGCATGGCGTGGATCGATCTATGGACCACTCAGCCCCACCTCATCGACGAGTCGATGCTCGATCGATATTTGGCGATTTTGCCGGCCGAAGAACAGGTCGAAGTCGCACGGTTTCAATGCCGCAAGTCGCGGCAACTCACGCTGATCGGTCGGGCACTGGCTCGACATGCCTTATCTCGCCACGAGGGCGGCGATCCGGCTGATTGGCGGTTCGCGCGCGGACCGTTCGGCAAGCCGTTCACCATCGGCAACCGTCAGGGAACGATCGCCTTCAACGTTGCACATACCGAGGGGCTCGTCGTCTGCGCAACCGGCATGGTTGATGCCATCGGCGTCGATGCCGAATATGTTGAACGCCGCAATGCGCTCGACGACATTGCAAAGCGGTTTTTCGCAGCAAGCGAAGTTGCGGCCCTTTTGGCACTGCCGCCCCCCCAGCGGAAACAAGAGTTCTTCCGCTATTGGACACTGAAAGAAGCATTCATCAAGGCCCACGGCGCCGGGCTTGCCCTGCCGCTCGAACAGTTCGCCTTTGACCTATCCGCTTCGGGGCCGCCAACGATCCGCTTCGACCGTCGCTTGGCGGGCGATCCGGCTCGTTGGCGCTTCCTCGGACTCAGATTCGGGCCCGATCATGTCGTCGCGGTTGCGGCCGAAGCCAACCCAGGCCAAGAAATCGAACTGCGGATCAGACGTTGTCGCCCGTTGCTTTCCGACGACAATCCACAGGTCGTTACCCGCTGTTGGGCCGAAATCCCACTCGATCGGTAGTCTTGTTGAAAGAAAACCGGTTTCACCGGGCGAGTCCGAAAATCCGCCCGTGCCTTCGGCTCGCAGCACTTGCCCATCGGCGTGAATTCGTCTTGGGCGTTGCGAACGGGCACAATAGGCCCAACGGGGGAAACATCGCGTTTCTGGGGGGCGATTGCGAAGAATTGCGTCCGGAATCAGTCGCAGCAGCGCGCTCCACGGCGATTGATCGCCCGCTCCTCGGCAAAAAAGCGGCTCCGTCGGGCAGATAGGGATTGAGTCTAGTGGGAAAAGACTCGATAATCGGTGAACTGGGCGGTTCCAAGACGGTCAAACCGGCTGCCAACCGGGCGTAATCGCCACAACCGAAACGGCTCGCGGCGAAGACCCCGGCAAGGGCTGCCGTCGGCCGCTTCCCGTTGTTCCGCCGGGTCCAATGTCTTCATGACACGCGCGGCAAATATCCTCAGGATGAGAATGCAGGAGATGGCAACGATGCTTCGACGGTTGCGGGCGAACAAGTTGGCTCAGGCACTTGTGCTCTTCGGGATTTGTGCGGTATTGATCTCCGGTTGCCAAAAACAGGCAGATGTCCCCGCAAAAAAACCGCATGCCAAGCCGGTAGCGATCGATCTCGACGCGCCGGCCGACGCTGCGGCGAAGTCCGACGGGCAAACGCCGCGTCCGCTCGCGCCGACCGCGAAATCGCCCGCTACTCCGGTGGACCAACCCACACCGCCGGCCTCTTCGACCAACGATTCGACACGGCCCGAACCAATTGCTCGCACCAGCGGACAAGGCGACTCGGGCAGCGTCCCGCCGCCCGCACGACCAATCGAGGCCCCGACTGCGGCTCCGATCACCTCTCGGATCGGCGATCCGGCAGCGATGCCCAAAGTGGTGCTCACCGCGCCGATGAAAGCCGAGTGCGTCATCGGGGTGGGCGATCGGCTGCCTGAAGGTCCCCTGAGCGACGCATCGGGCAAGTCGGTTTCGCTCGAATCGCTTCGCGGCAAGACGGCCACGGTGGTCTTCTTCTTCGGGCCGGCGAAGACCAAGGAGGCTCGGGCGTTGGTTGTCAGTGCATTGGACGATTTGACTGCCGAAGTTGCCACGCCCTGGGCCGGCAAGGGCGTAACCGTTGCGGCGGTCGCAGTCGGTGTCGCTGCGGAAGAGGTTCAAACGCTCCGATCGAAGGTCAATTATCCCGTACTCGACGACCCGACCGGTGCCTATTTCGCTCTGGTGGCCAAGAGCCAACTGCCGCGTGTTTATCTGGTGGACGGCAGCGGCCAAGTCGTATGGTTCGACATCGAGTTCTCGCGAACTACGCGGAGGGATCTCTCGCGCGCACTGGCGGCAATCGCCGGCCACAGCCGTTGATCGCGTCGAGCGACAAAGCGGCAACTGGAAATCGCCCTTTGCGGCATCGTTCCGCGTTTGCTCTGTTCGACTGCGGTTGACCTTCCTTTTGAGTTGCTTCGCCTCACCGTGCGGCCACGCGACAAACGACGGGCCCACCGTTCATCCGACCTGACGCGCGGCCTCGGTAACCAGATCGTTGATCCGTCGCATTTGCCGCAGCTCAGATGCCACTCGCGGATGCGCGAAGATTCGCACGCGCTTCACGTAGTCGTCGAATTGACGTTGGGCAAGAGCGCAAATCACCGGAGAGACTTCGCCCAACGCTCGAAAACGGTTCTGTTTGGTGAAATAGACCTCGACATCGAACTCCACTTCGCGGGCCTGCGGAGGCGCGTCGAAAAGGACTTCATCGGGAGCGATCACTTTGCCCAATTCTTTGGCCGCCAGCGCGGCAAAACGCTCGGCGCAGGCGACCAGCCAAGGATAGGGTTTTCGCGCGAGTAGCCGATACACCTCGCCATCTTCAACGAAACTGTATTGCGCGACGCGCTTGTACAACTGCCGCACCGAGCCGAACAGTCCGAGCAGCAGTCCCTCGGCGGGCCCTCCGGCGCTGGCTCGAAGCAGCTCGTCGATCATCGGTCCCTCGGTCAGTCGGAACAAGGCATCGAGATCGAGCTGCCCATGCAGCAGATAAAAGGCCCGCTGAAGCATGGCCGTTGCAGCTCGCACGCCGTGATGCCAATAGACCTCGCTGAACATGACATATCGGGCGAACACCATCAGTTCCGCGGCCGTTTTTCCCTTGTCGGTGACTGCCAGCCGATCGCCGGCCGAGTTCAGACACAGACTGCCCAAAAGCCGCTGCTGATCGAAATGTCGGCCATAGGGCACTCCCGCATGAAGGCTGTCGCGGAAGAGATAATCCATTTTGTCGATGTCGATCGGTCCGGAAAGAATGCTCTTGAGAATCCGCGGCGTCGGACCGCTGGGGTTTTCGCTGAGCAAGGCGACGATCCGTCGAGGATTGATCCCCCAATGCTCGCGCAGCACGTCGGCCAAATCGCTTTCAAGCAGAAAACTGTTGGCGAACAGTTCGTGACGCGGCACGCCGGGCAGCCGAATGTCTTCGATCGCGTGGCAGAACGGCCAGTGGCCGATGTCGTGCAACAGTGCCGCGGCAATCAACGTTTCCGCCGCCTCGACAGATACGGCGGCGGCGAATCGCGGATCGCCCGCCAACTGCCGCAAATAGAGCAGCGCAAGCCGATAAACACCCAAGCTGTGCTCAAAACGGCTGTGATGGGCGGCTGGATAGACCAACGAAACCAACCCGAGCTGACTGATCCGCGATAGCCGGCGGAACTCGGCCGTGTCGATCAGCAGCCGCACGCGATCGGTCAGAGGCACATCGGTTTCCGGCGGGATGCGCACGATCTGCCGCCGCGTGTCGAGTGCCGCAACTTCCGGGATCTTGAGCAATTCCAACATCAATCGCTCCGTCTCTCGATTGCGTCCGCCACCCCACCGAGCCGCATCAACAGCGACCTCGGTTTCGCGCCTCGGGATCGCGGTGAGAGTCGCTCATTTTACCTTGGCAACCGATCTCCGAGCCTCGGCAGAAAGCCTCGTTGTCGGGCGACAGGGCAACCTCGGCTTGATGCCGGAGTTTACCGCAATCGACGAACCGGAGAAAGCCCGCTCTAGAACCAAAGGAACCACGCTCACCGCACGGACCGGTGCGATGGAAGGACGATTTCGCGTCGCCGCCGGCCGCTTTGCCCTTGCGGGTAATGCGCCCATCTCCGGTCGTCGCAAAAACCGCCGCTCAATAAGCAGATGAAATCTGCGAAAATCAACTGTCGCCGATCATCACTAACGAAAACGCGAAAAGCGGAAAACCAACAGCGGTTCAAGCGCGGACGGCACGAAAACAAGCCATTTCGCTGCGCCGGCAGCCGCTTCCGCAATTGTATGGAACTCTTCGGCGGACGGGTTGCTTCCCTCCTGGATCACGAAAACCAGCGTGACGAACTGAAGTGGTCGAGCGGCGATTGCGCCGGCCGCATTCCTGTTTCTGTGGGCCTTTAGTCGGATTGCACCCGGCAACTTGTTCTGACACAATTGAGAACCGTAGCAATGACCAACCGCCGCTTCGGCAACACAACAGTAAGCGCCCGGCAAGGGACAGCGGCGCCCATGGAACACGAACCTTGCTCGAAAGCCGAAGCAACGACAAACGATTTCTTGATCGGGTGGACTTCCTAAGTTGATCACTGCGGCTCGGCGAAACGGATGCTCCGTTCGCTCGGCCGCAGCACATTGGAGCCTGAAAGATGTTTACAATTCTTGGCGGCAAGATACGTTCGGCGCATTCGTTCGCGACAACGCAGCACCTGCATCGAAGCGCCAGCGAATGGCATGGTCCGGCGGTGCCGGATCGGTTTCTGTTTCGGGCGATGATTGCCGTTGGGTCCGTTCTTATCTGGGGAGCGATGACGAGCATGGGCAGTGAGACACCGGTGGTTGGAAAGGCGGATCAAGATGCCGCGGAGTTCATCCGCTTCCATGAAGCCGAAGTTCGGCCGTTGGAGATTGAGGTCGCGCGGCGCTGGTGGGATGCCGCCACAACCGGCAAAGACGCGGCGTTTGCGGCCAAACAGCGGGCTGAGGAGCAATTGGAGAAACGTCTGGCGGATCGGGCCGCGTTTTCTCGGCTGCGGGCGATCCGCGCTGCTGGGCCGACCAACCCGTTGCTTCGCCGGCAAATTGACCTTCTTTACTTGCAATACTTGGGCCGGCAGATCGATCCCGCATTGATCGAAGCCATGCTCGCTCGCAGCAACGCCGTGGAGAAGGCCTTCACGAACTACCGTCCGAAACTCGACGGCAAAGAGATGACCGACAACCAAGTGCGCGAGATTCTTCGGGAATCGCGCGATTCGGCGGAGCGCGAGGCGGTGTGGAAGGCCGGCAAGGCCGTCGCCCGGGTGCTGCTCGCCGATTTCAAAGAATTGGTAAAGCTTCGCAACCGTGCAGCGGCACAGTTGGGGTTCAAGAACTACCACGTCATGCAGCTTGCTCTGGCCGAACAAGATCAAGACGAAGTCTTGCGGTTGTTCGATCGCTTGGATGAATTGACGCGCGACGCCTTCATCAAAGCCAAAGCGGAAATCGATGCCGAGTTGGCTCGCCGCTGCGGCATCGAACCGTCGGCCTTGCGGCCCTGGCACTATCACGACCCCTTCTTCCAAGAGTCGCCCGCCGTTTTCCCCGGCGCACCGAAAGAGGTGTACAAAAAGATCGACATCGTCAAGTTCTGCACCGATTTTTATGGCGGGATCGGACTGCCGGTGGACGATGTGCTCGCCAAAAGCGACCTGTACGAACGCCCGGGAAAGAACCCCCATGCGTTTTGCACCGACATCGACCGCAACGGCGATGTCCGCATTTTGTGCAATCTGGTCCCCGGCGAAGAATGGCTTTCGACCACGATGCATGAACTGGGCCATGCGGTCTATTCCAGCAAGAACATCCCTGATTCGTTGCCCTATGTGCTGCGAACCGACGCCCACGCGTTGAGCACCGAGGGCATCGCCATGATGTTCGAGCGATTCGTGGGCAATGCTCAATTTCTCAAGGCGATGGGAGTGGAAGTCGAGAATCCGGCCGCATTCGATGCCGCCGCAGAGAAGATCCGTCGCAATCGGCTTCTGATCTTCTCGCGATGGGCGCAAGTGATGTTCCGCTTCGAGAAAGCCCTTTATGAGAACCCCGATCAGAACCTGAATGCCCTTTGGTGGGACTTGGTCGAAAAGTACCAGATGGTCCGTCGCCCCGAAGGCCGCGACGAGCCGGACTTCGCCGCGAAGATCCATGTGGTAACCGTGCCGGCCTACTATCACAACTATTTGATGGGCGAGTTGTTCGCTGCTCAGGTCCATCATGCGTTGTGCCGCGAGGTTCTCGGCGGAGTCGAGCCGCGCAAGGCCATTTACGTCGGCAATCGGAAAGCCGGCGAATTCCTTATCAAGCGCGTATTCGCACCGGGGCGAACGCTATCGTGGCAAGAGCTATGCAAATTCGCCACCGGCTCGGCACTGGAGCCGACGGCCTTCGCGTACGAGATTTCCGCGGGCAATGAGTGACAACTGCGACGAAGCAATCGCACACAATGGCCGAAGCGGCTTTTTTGTGTGCCGTTGCCATTTAAGCCGCTTTCCGTTTTTCGCGGTCTCGTTTCGCGGCTCTAACAAAACCTATCGGCTCTTTCGGGTCGGCGCGAGGCCGTTCCCTAGCGTCGCGGATCAAGAGTACGCAATGCTAGAGTTCGTTGGGGTTTTCGGCATCACCGGACTGGCCGCTCGTCGCGTTTTCGCACAGGCTGCCCGAAACTCTCGGGCCGCCCCACCCGTCTTAGGGGCCGTTGGAACCGCTAGTCAGCGGGCGGGCTGATCGTTAGGATAGATTCCATCGATACTCGATAGGCGGCTGATGGGCGACATCGGCCCAGCCTTTCGGTAGTTCATCCACAATCAGCGCCGCGGCGCGACGAGTTCGTTTGTTTCGAGCTTGGTTTGTGCGGGCAATCCGGCCCGACGGTTTGCAGCGGTTTCCTCAGGATCACTATGGCAGTCCCGCAAGTCGTCATCGTCGGTCGGCCCAACGTCGGAAAGTCGAGCCTTTTCAATTGGCTGGCCGGACGCCGAATCGCGATTGTCGATGCCACCGCAGGCGTCACCCGCGACCGCGTTACGCATTTGGTCGAGCTTCGCGGGCGGTTTGTCGAGCTGGTCGATACGGGAGGGATGGGCTTCGACGATCCCGACAATCTGTCCGTGCAAATCGAGCAACAGATTCAAGCGGCGATCGACTCGGCATCGATCATCCTTTTCGTTGTCGATACCCGGACCGGCCTGACGCCCGCCGACGAAGAAGTCGCCCGTCGCCTTCGCTACACGAACGTGCCGGTTATCTGTGTGGCCAACAAGACGGATACCGAGGCAATGGCGGTCGAGGCCGAGGCGTTCTACAAATTCGGCCGGCCCCTCGTTCGCACCAGCGTGTTGCAGAATCGCGGGCAAGAGGAACTGCTGACGGCGATCTATCAGAAGCTGCCGCCCGCCGAAGACGAAAGCGGCCCTCCGCCCGAAGCCGAAATGAAGCTGGCCATTGTCGGCCGACGAAACACGGGCAAGAGCACCTTCATCAATACGCTGGCCCAGGCGGAACGGATGATCACCAGCGAGGTTCCCGGCACCACGCGCGATAGCGTGGATGTGCGGTTCACCCTCGATGGCAAGACCTTTTTGGCGATTGATACCCCCGGGCTGCGCCGCACCAAATCGTTGGCCGGCGACATCGAGTTCTATGGGCTGCATCGCGCTCAGCGCAGCATACGCCGCGCCGATGTCGTTCTGCTGTTCTTCGATGCCACCCAACGCATTAGCAAAGTGGATAAACAGCTTTGCGACTACATCGCGCAAGAGTACAAGCCGTGCATCTTCGTGGTCAACAAGTGGGATCTCCAGGCCAAGGCCATGCCCACCGAAAAATGGGTGGCCTACTTGCGCGATACCTTCCGCTCGATGGCGTACGTGCCGATTGCCTTCATTACGGGCCAAACGGGCAAGAACGTCAAGGCGATGCTCAATCACGCCCAAATGTTGTTCAAACAGGCGCGCCACCGCGTGGCCACTGCCACGTTGAACAAGCTGGTGCAATTGGCGGTCGAACGGAATAGCCCGCCGCTCTACCGGAATCGGCCGCCGAAGATCTATTTTGCAACCCAAGTGTCGGGGCAACCGCCCACCATCGTGCTTTTCTGCAACAATCCGGAAGCAATTTCGCCGAGCTACCGCCGATACCTGCTCGGCGTTTTTCGCGACCATCTGCCTTTCGGCGAAGTGCCGATCAAGCTTTATTTGCGAAGGCGGGCCGGCGACAGCGACGAAGAGTAATCGCCGACGCGGTGTCCGGCCGGCAACAGCCCGACCGACGGCAAGGCGGCCGGAACCACTCTCGGCCGGCGCCGCCGACTGACTGACCGACCGGCTGACCGGCCGACAGTTGCCGCCGGAGATGTTCGTCGCCGCCCGCGGTATCGGCGGCACGACGGGGGTGTCCGAAAGCGCGCCCGCGAATAGAATGAAACGAACCGTTCCGTGCGGCAAAACGGGGACATGAGAAAAGCGACCCGGAAAATCCTCCCGCCGCCCGCACGCGATTGACCGACAACGTTCTCCCCACGATTCCACGGGAATGCGATATGGCCACGGTGACCAAGCCCGATGCCTTCGAGACCTATCGTTCCCTCGATGAGGCTGAGCTGACCGCGAGGATTCAAGCGGCCCGCGCAGCCATGGGAAAGCAGCTTGTGATCCTCGGGCATCACTACCAGCAGGACGATGTGATCGCGCTTTCGGATCTGCAAGGCGACAGCTATCAGTTGGCGAAACTGGCGGCCGAGAACCGCGAATGCAACGCGATTGTTTTTTGCGGTGTTCACTTTATGGCCGAAACGGCCGACATCTTGGCCAACCGTCCCGAGCGGCTGGCCGAGCGCGGCGGCCGGCGCGTAACCGTTGTGCTCCCCGACATGGCTGCCGGCTGCTCGCTGGCCGACATGGCCGATATCGACCAAGTGGAAGAATGCTGGCAGCAATTGGCCGACGTGATCGACGCCGCTCGGCTGATGCCGATTACGTACGTCAATTCGTCGGCCGCGCTGAAGGCGTTCGTCGGCCGGCATGGCGGACTGGTATGCACTTCGGCCAACGCGCGCGCAGCCTTGGAGTGGGCGTTCGCGAGGGCGGATCGAGTGCTGTTCTTTCCCGACCAACACTTGGCCCGCAACACAGCCAAGGCGATGGGCGTGCCGCTCGACCAAATGCCGCTTTGGGATCCTCGAAAGCCCAACTTGGGCGGCAATGCAGAAGAAGCCATCGCCCGCAGCCGCGTCATTCTCTGGCGCGGACATTGCAGCGTGCATCAGATGTTCCTTCCGGAACATGTGGCGCAATTTCGGGCCAAGTATCCGGGGATCAAGATCCTCGTGCATCCCGAGTGCATGATGGAAGTGGTCGATCAGGCCGATGTGGTCGGCTCGACGGGCAAAATCATCGAGGCGGTGCGTCAGGCCCCCCCGGGCACGCGTTGGGCAATCGGCACCGAGCTGCACTTGGTGCAGCGGCTCAAACAGCGTCACCCGGAGCAGGAAATCCACTTCCTTTCGCCAATGGTGTGCATGTGCGCAACGATGTATCGGATCGACCTGGCGCACCTGTGCTGGTCGCTGGAGCATTTGGCTGCCGGCTCGCCGGTCAATGTCATCCGCGTGGACGATGAGACCGCCCATTGGTCGTTGGCCGCATTGCAGCGAATGCTTGAACTATCGAAGTGAGTGAGAAGCAGCCCGGCCCCGCGTCGCCCAACAACACTGCTGCCTGCGCCGATTGCTCGCCGATGGGATTGTTTAGGCCCACGTACCGATTTCGACACGTCCTCGAACTCACTCCGCAGTGGGTTGCGCACGAGGGCATCGACGCGTTGCTGCTCGACGTGGATTGCACGCTCAAGCGCTATCGCCAATCGCGACTCGCTCCCGAGGTCGTCCAATGGTGCGACAGTCTCCGCGGTGCGGGAGTGAAGCTATGCTTGGTTTCCAACGGAGGCGGGCGCCGCCTGAAACCCCTGGCTGAAGAAATCGCCATCCCCTTAATCGCCTTGGCGATGAAACCTCTGCCGTTCGGTTGCCGCCGGGCGCTGAGGCTGCTGGGTGTGACGGGCGATCGGGCGCTGATGGTCGGCGACCAACTCTTCGCCGACGTGTTAGCGGGGCGATGGGCAGGCATGCGCACCGCCTTGGTCGAGCCGATCTCCCCGGAAGAGGAACCCTGGTTCACACGGCTCAAACGGCCGCTGGAGCGTCGCTTGGTGCGCCGATTGCCGTTCGTCGCCCCATGCGAAACCGTGTCGGTGGCCAGCCCTTCCTCAGAAGGCTCCTTTCCGCCGTCTGAGGGAGCGAACTGAGCCCCCTTCCCGTTCTGCGTCGTGGTTGCACACTTCGACTTCTTGGTTGCACACGATTCGCACTGCCTGATGCTTCGTCGCCGGAGCAGCCCCGTTCGCAACAATCCGTATCGGCCAGTCGGCTCTTCGTTCTGGCGATTGAATTGCCTCAACCGAGCCAATCGCTCCGTTGGTCAGCACCGACCACCTGAATACCGTATTTTCCTCACCTGTTGGCAGTGGGCGTTGGCAGCAAGTCGTCAGCGGAGCGTCCTGCAGCCCCATTGCCCGCGATACTGGCCCCGACACTGGCAAGAAAAGGGTATCAACGAAACAGTCCCAAACAATTGCGGAAGCGGCCTCTGACGCGGCAATGCGATTGATTACGTGCAGCCCTGTTTGAATTGCTTTCCGTCTCTCCCGGTTTCGTTTAGACTATCCTTCAATCCGGCGACGCGGCTGCACAACCGGCAAATTCATCCCATTTTACGCACACATCGCATCCATTCGATGCAGTATTTGGGCCGACCTAAAGAACTTGCCATTTACAGAAGCTGGAGAACTTTTTTCGCATTCACTGCGTCGTAAATTGTGGTAGCGACCGCTTTGCGCCCCAACGGGCTTTTCCAACACCCACCGCAAGGGTGAGCCAGGGCAACGAGCGCGCGGCATGGGCCAGGAGTCGTTGAAGACTTCTTTCCAGGGTTTTCATTGCAAGATTCGCCGTTGCTTTCGGGGCTTTCGGAGGTCTCCGCAACACAGTCGAAGGGGCTCGCCACTTTGAGCCCCCCAGGAAACTCCGAGAACTCGGGAAGTCCGGGTGAGAAGTGCTAAAAACTCCTGTTCAAGAATGTTGCGTCGTCGTCGAGTTGCCGGCAGGGTTCAGCCGTGTCATTTGCTTCGTACTGCGAAGCGGCGCGTTCTCAATAAAACCGCGAAAGACGGAAAGCAGTTCAACTAGGGACGACATACCATCGGCCGCGTCGTTACGACCGCGGCCGTTTTCGCAATTGTATGGAAAAATGTAACGCGGAGATCAGCCTAGTTTTTCGTCTGGCAAACACGACGCTTATTGCCGGTGAAGCGCGACATTGATGCATGGGCCGGGCGATCCCTAAAGACTGCGCCTTTCGCGCGTCGTCGGCGAGGGCGGAAAGAGAGAATCAAATGAACGGCGAAATCCATTTCGAGAAAGGTGCTGACATGAATGGTCAGAGATCCAGCGCGTGTCGCGATGCCGAGAGAGCGAGCACGCATCGGCCGGCCATGAGTTGGTTGCGTTGGGCGTCTTGTTGCTGCGTGCCGGTGTGGTTGGGCCTGGCCCTGTTGTTGCATCCGGCACCGTTGCAGTCGGCCGAGGAATCGGCTGCCGAAGCGCCGGCTGCGGCTGCCGCTCCCGACCGCGAAGCCCGCGCCACGGCCGACCAGCCTACCAAGCCGCTTCGCGAACAGAGCATCTATATTCCTTACGAAAAATTGCGGCATGTTTTCGAGAAGCAAGGTCGCGGGGTGTTTTTGCCCTACGAGGAATTCGAGGCGCTTTGGAAGGCCGCTCGCGAGCGCGATCCGGCATCGGCCGAGGTCAAGCCGCCGGTCGGCGCCTTGATCGTCGAAAGCGAGAACGAAGCCGTCGCCGAGAAGGATGTGGTTCGGGTCAAGTGTCGGCTGAAGATCGAGGTCCTCTCGCAGGGCTGGGTCGAGGTTCCTCTGCGGCTTTCCGACGCGGCCATTGCGAAGGCCGTCGTTGACGGAGCACCCGCCCGTTTGTTGGGCGAGCCGGGCCAAGACCATCGCCTCTTGGTCGAGAACCCGACGAAGAAGCCGAAAACCATCACGCTGGAGTTGGAGTACGCCAAGACGATCACTCGCGCACCGGGTCAAAACAGCGTTTCGTTCCAAACTCCGCAGTCGCCGGTCAGCCGTTGGCAGATCACGGTTCCGCAGGCCGGCGTCAATGTGAATGTTCAGCCCTTGCTGGCCGCCACCGAGGTGCCGACGGCCGGCCCGGGTGCAGGGGGTGCTCCGCCCGCGGCCGGGGCCGAGCGGACGACGATCATGGCCTTTGTGGGGGCGGCGCCATCGGTCCGCATTGATTGGACGCCCAAAGCGGAGGGGGCCGCCGGATTGGCGGCACTGGCCAGCGTCCAGGCCGAGCAACATTCGGCCGTGGCCGAAGGGGTCGTTCGAACGCGCGCCGTCTTGAACTATGCGATCAGTCGAGCGGAGTTGTCGGAGCTGGTGGTCGAAGCGCCGGCCGACCAAAAGATCGTCAGCGTTTTCGACGACAACGTCCGACAGTGGACGGCCGCCGAAGCCGACGGCAAGCAGAAGATCACGATTCAATTGTTCGAACCGGCCAAAAGCTCGCAGCGGCTGACGATCGAAATGGAGAAATTCTTCGACGACGCGGCTGCCACATCGATCGAAACACCAATGATCCGCGCGGTCGGGGTCGGCCGACAGCAGGGAGTGGTGGCCGTCAGCGTTGCAGCCGGCCTCAGGGCCGACGCGGCAAAGACGACCGGACTGTTGCAAATCGATCAGGGCGAACTGCCGGCCGCCCTTCGCGGGGCGCAAACGGCGTTGGCCTATCGGTACGCGGCCGTGCCGTATTCGTTGACTTTCGACGTCGAGAAGGTGCAGCCGCGTCTTCTGGCCGAGACTCTTACCGAGGTCCATCTTAGCGCCGAAAAGCTTACGCTCGACGTAACCGCCGCAATCACGGTCGAGCGCAGCGGGGTGTTTCGCTTGGAGTTCGACATCCCCGAAGGCTTCCAATTGCGACGCGTGGTTGGGCGAGCGCTGCCGGCCGGAAAAGATGGCGAAGTGCCGGCCGCTGCGCCCGCACAAATCGACAACCATCACCTTGAAGGCGAGAAGAAGACCCGCTTGGTGGTCAACCTCAGCAAGAAGGCCCTGGGGCGCATCGGGTTGCTTTGCGAATTGCAGCAAGACCTGGCGCAACGCGAGTTGCTTGCGCAGCCGGGCAAGAAAGTGGCCCTGCCTTTGACCGTGCCGCGTGCCGCCGGGGCTGCTCTCGAACGAAATCGGGGCAGGCTGGTGATCTTCGCGCCAGAGAGCTTTCGAGTGGATGTCGAGAAGCCCCAGGGGTTGGGCGAAATGCGATTTGACGAGGTTTACGACGGTTTCGTCACCGCACGCGAGGCAAAGCCCGGCGACAGCCGCCCGCTTTCGTCCTGGTCATTTGCCGAAGAAGCCGCCGGATTGACCATTCAGGCCGAACGGCGACAGCCGAAGGTTACCGTGCAGCAATTGCTGTCCGTTCGTATCGAAAGCGGGGTTGCCCGCTTCGAATGTTCGCTGAACTACGACGTTCAATACAGCGGCGTGAAGTCGATTCGGCTTGATCTGCCGGCGGCGATTGCGGCCAAGGTGCGAAACGAAACACCCACCGTCCCGGAAAAGCCCATCGATCCTCAACCCGACGACGTGGCCAAGGGTGACATTGCCTGGAATCTGACGGGCGAGAACGAGCTGTTCGGCCGCGGCACGATTCGGCTGGTTTGGGAAGAACCACTTGAGAAGTTGCAGGTCGGCAAAAGCGTCGTGCTTTCGCTTCCCCACCTAAAGCCGCGAGGGGTGGACCGCGCCTGGGGGCAAATCGTCCTTTCTAAAGCGGAATCGCTCGATGTGAGCACTCCTTCCGAGACTCCGGGGTTGCGGCCGATTGATCCGCAAGTCGACCTGAACCCGCCACAGCCGCAGGCCGCCCGCGCGTTCGAGTTTCACGACGCTTGGACGCTGAATGTAACGGTTACTCAATTCGAGTTGGAAGAGATCAAGCGGACCAGCATCGAGCGCGGCGTTGTGCGGGCCGTGCTCACCCCGGCCGGCGAACTTTCGGTGCAAGCTCTATTTCGGATCCGCAGCGCGCGGCAACGCCTGGAAATCAGACTGCCGGAGAATGCCGCTTTTGCGGCCGCGCCGTTGCGCATCAACGGAAAGGCCGTCGTGCTGGAACGGGGCGTGCCGGGCCAGTTCTTCGCACCACTGACCGGAGCAGAGCCCGATACTCCAATGCTTGTCGAGCTGCGTTACACCACGCCCGACGGCAGTCGCCGATTGACCATTCCGCAGTTCCCCGAAGAGCCTGCGGTAATGAAAGTGTTTTTGTGCGTCTATCTGCCGCCCGACCAAGCGCTGCTGGGTTCGCGGGGGAAATGGTCGAGCGAGTTCCGCTGGTGGCTCGATCCGGCGGGTGTGTGGCGCCCCCAAGTTGCCACCACGGTAGGCAGCAGCGATCAGCAATTGCTCCAATGGGTCAGTGAGGGCCTGGAAGCCGGCCCCATCGCCGACTTCCAAACGGATGGCTCGCTCTTTGTCTTCTCAACGTTGGCGCCGGCGCCCTCGCCGGAAGGCGATCTCCACCTGAGCATGCTCCGCCGCGAGGTGCTGCGGGCGGCGGTGTTCGTGATTGCGATTGGCTGCGGCGTGGTGCTGCTGCCGGCGCCTTGGAGCCGACGCTTCGCCGCTATCGGTGTGGCGGTGGTGCTCATCGTGCTGGGCGGAGTGTTCCTGCCGACCTTCTCGCTGCAAGTGCTCGATGGAGTGTTCTTCTCGGCCGCAGTGGTGGTTGCCGTGCTCTGGCTCGTTTGGCACTTCCTGCGAATGCCTCGGCGCGCGGTGGTCGCCGCCGCCGTTCCAACCGCAGGCGCGCCGGCATCTGCCGTTTCCGGCCCGGCGAAACCCTTGGGCGGCGTGGCGGCAGGCATTGATTTGACCAAACAGCCCACCGGCGAATCTACCGAAGAGCCGACGCCGAAAACGGACTCCGACGGAGGCAAGAGCCATGAGTAGCCCCCTGCGAACCAATTTCCTCCGACGAGAAGCGATCTTCGTTTGCGCGGCGGCCTGGGCGCTCGCCCTGCTCGCGCCGATCACGGTGCGCGCCGCCGAAGCGCCAGCCGTGGCAGCGGTCGCCGCACCGGGCGGTCCCGAAAAGCCTCGCCGCGAGTTGTACGTGCCCTATGCCGACCTCCACATTTTGCTGGAGAATCAGCCGCGGCGCGTCATGCTGCCGCGCAAACAGTTCGACGACCTGCTCCGTCAGGCTGAACAGGCGACCAAGTCGTTGGCGCCGCATGGCGTTCTACCTTTGGCCGCGGAATACGACGGGAAGATTCAAGACCAGCGGGCCTCGATTCGCGCCAAACTGACCATCGACGCCCTGCACGAAGGCTTGCAAGTGGTTCCGCTCGATCTGGGCGGAGTGGGCGTCGTTTCGGCGACGATCGACGGCAAGCCCGCCGCTCTGGGGCGATTGCCCGACGGGCGCGTCGCCGCCGTCGTGGAAGGTCCGAAACGTCGCGTCTTGGAGCTTGATCTGGTTGCGGCGTTCGAGATCACCTCGGCCCACCAAGTGCTGCAACTCCGCCTGCCGCGTCCGCCGGCGGCCCGCATGCAGTTGGTCGTGCCCGGCGATGTCGAGCTCAAGAGCGGCGCGGCCGTGCTCAGCCGCCAAGTGCAGGCGTATCCGCGACAAACTCGTTTCGAACTGATTCCGGCGTCGGCCGAATGCACCTTGGTGTTCACGCTGAACAGTCATTTGAAACAGACGGAATCGGTGCTTACCGCCAGCGGCGTGTACTTGCACGAGGTCACGCAGGGGTATGAACGGATTCATTCCACTGTTTCGTTCCAGGTGCTCTATCGGGCGGTCGATCAACTGCGATTGGCTGTTCCGGCCGGTTTCGAGGTCCAAGAGGTATCGACACCGCTTCTGGCCCGCTGGGAGGTTACAAAAGAACAGCAACGGTCGGTGCTCGTCGTGCGGCTGCGAGAGCAGACGACCGACCCGATCGTGTTGAACGTTACGGCGGTGCGCGCGCCGGCGGTGCTCGACGAATGGACGGCCTCGCGGTGGGAGCCGCTTGATGTGGCGGCGCATGTGGCCGTTGTCGGCCTGTTGCTGGAAGACCGGGTCGATGCCGTCCGCGTGGAAACCGCGGGCCTGACGCCGATCGATGTCGAATCGCTGCGGGTCGCCTTGCCCAGTAGCTTGTTGCGGCCCACCCCCGGCATGCCGCTCTTGCGACCGGTGGCTGCTTGGTATGCGGCCCCGGCGTCATACCGTTTGACCGGCCGATTCGAGAAGCCGGCCGGCAAGATTGCGTCGAAAACAAATGTTCTCTTGGTGCTCGACGAATCGCGGCAGGAGGCCATCGGCGGATTCGCGGTTGTGCCGCGACACGAGCGACTCTTTTCCGTGGATTTCTCATCGCCCGTCGGCTGGACGGTCGAGTCGGTGACCGGCCCCGATGAACAACCGCTGCCCTTCGAACGGTTCGACGCGGCCGACGGCGCAGGGCGAATTCACGTCCGGCTGCCCGCGGGCGTCGCTCCCGACACGGCCTACACGCTCCATTTTCGCGCCACCAGCGTGCCCACCGGCTGGCTTCAGCCTTGGGAACAGCAGATCGTTGCATTCCCGCGTTTCGCCATCGTCGATCCGCGCGGCGCCGACCGCGCGCCGACCATCGATGATGTGGGCGCCATTGCCGTCGAGCCGCGAGGCGACTTGGTAGTTCGTCCCGAAAAGCTGGAAAAGCTGCTGCCGCTCGATCAAGCCGAGCGGGCTCAATACGGCCTGGGCGAGGTGGGCGAAGGGCCGGCCTATCGCTACGAAAACGCCGTTTATCAAGCAGAGTTTGCCGTTACGCGCTCGCAACCCCGCGTGGTGGCACGATCCATCGCCTTCTACCATGTCAAGCCGCGAGTGCTCACCGTTCACGGCGAATTGATCTATACGGTGGAAGAGGCACGCACCCGGCGGCTGCGCTTCGCGTTGCCGAAAGACACGCCCACGTTGCTTTCGGTTAGCGGCCTCGACGGCGTAGAGATCGAAGAGTTTTTCAGTCGCGAGGGCGAAAAAAGCCGCGAGTGGACGGTCTTGCTTAAGCAGCCGCGCCGCGGCGTGGTGCGATTGGCCATCGACTTCGACCGCCCGATCGCGGAAGACGCTCATTCCCTCGTGCTGCCGGGCCTTTCGGCACTCGATGTCGTCTATCAATCAGGCCTGTCGGCCATCGAGGCCGATCCGTTGCTCCGCGTCGCCGTGAAGACCGAAGCGCGCACGGTTGATGTCGGCGAGTTGTCTGAGGCCGAGTATCAGCCCGGCCGGCGTTTGCTGGGCGCTTACGGATTCAGCGGCAGCGCGCCGACGTTCGAACTCACCTTGGCCCGCGATCCGGCGCTGCCGATTCCTGAAGCGCTTGTGGGAAAGGCTCTGCTGATCACGCGGCTTTCGGCCCAAGGCGAAGCCCAGAACGAGGCCGTTTTTTCATTGCATGCGAAAGTGCTTTCGGTTGAAATCGAGCTGCCCGATAAAGCCGATTTTTGGGCGGCCACGGTGGACGACGAGCCGATCAAACCGCAGCGTCTCGGTTCGCGCATTCTGCTCGATCTGCCCGGCGCGCGCCGGCCCACGCGAGAACTTCAAGTGGTTTACTCTCTCCCGGTCGCTCCCGTTGCGATGCGCGGCACCGTGGATCTTTTGGCGCCGAAGCTTTATTGCGGTTTGACCCGGGCCACGACCAACCCTTCCGACAAAGCGGTCGCCGTTGAGCAAGGGCGCGCACGGGAGGTTCCGCTCAATCAACTCGTTTGGCAAGTGCGACTGCCCGCCGAGTACCGTCTGAGCGGATACGGCGGCACGCTGACGACGCTCGACATCGAGCGCCCGCGGCCCGCCGTCATCGGCCTGGCCGAGGTGATTTGGCACCTCGGTGGCGGAGTCGGCTCGGGTCTGTTGGCGCCCGCCTCGCAAGCCGCCCGCGGAACTGCTGGAATCGCTTCGCGTCGCGGCCCCTGGGGAAAGCATGCCCCGATGGCCGATCGAGAAACGGAAGAGTTGGCACGGTTCTCCGCTTCCGATGAACCCGCCGGTGCAGACGGGCGGGAGGCGGCCAAGTTCCGCGCCGACGCGCCCACAGCGGAGCCGACGGCACCGATGGCACCGCCGGCCGCGAAGCCCGCCGACGGCATGATCGTTTCGGAATTAGAGCTTGCCGATAAGGCCAAAGAGATGCGAGACGCGAGCGACCCGACGGCCGCGCCGACGCCGCGGCCGGGACGAAGCCACGGCGAGTTCAAGCAATCCGAGGCCGACCAGGATGCGCAGCGAGAAAACGCCAGGCCGATGGCTGAAACACCAGCCGACGCGAAGCCGGCAACGCGCACAAGCGGCATGGAAGGCGACTCGCTCGAACGGCGTCGCAAGGATTCGCTGCAAGGCATCCGCAGCTTGCGCATCCAACTGGCGCAGGCGGGCGGCGAGCAATCGCAAATCGAGTTCCGCAGCCTGGGCGGCAATCCGCAACTCGATCTGGTGTTGAGCAACACCGAACGGTTCTCCTTCCTCGGTTGGGGACTGTTCGGCGCGGCCGTGCTTTGGGGACTTTGCCGCGTTCATCGCCCGGCACGCAGCAAAACGATGTTCGTCTTTACTTTGGCCGTTGCCACCACCGTTGTGGCCGTGCTGGCGCGCGATGTTGCCGTGGTGGAGCTGGCTAATCACGTGTTTCATGCATCGTGGACGCTGGCATTGCTCTACATCGCGATTGCCGCGGTGCGCTGGATCGCGAGCAAGATCGTCGGCCTCTGGCAGATGCTTGCACGGCGCTTCCGCAAGTCGTTGCCCGATGCCGCGGGGCCGGCCGCCTCGACGGTCTCCTCCGTGGTGATTGCGGTTGTGGTTGCATGGTCGTCGCAACTTCAGGCTGCCGACGAGCATACTCCGCCGCCGCCCGTGGCTGTTCCCAACGATGTGATCATCGTCCCCTACGAGCCGAAAGACGATGCCCCGCCGGCGGTGGGCGACAAGGTTCTGGTGCCTTACGCCGAGTACGAGCGGTTGCGAAACCTCGTTGCGGCGAATCAACGGGCAGCCGAGAAGAAGCCGCCGCTGCCCTACGCCTTCGCCGGCGGCGAGTATCGCGCAACGCTCGGCACCGACGAGCACCTGACGTTTCAGGGGCGTTTCTCCGTCGAACTCTATGCCGATCAGCTCACCGAGGTTCCCTTGGCGCTTTCCGGCGGCGTGTTGGCCGTCGCACAAGTCGATGGCAAACCGGCGCGCATCCGCATGGTCGAGCCGCGGCCGCAGGAAACAAAGCCCCCGACGGCGAATCAACCGCAACAACCAATGCCGCAACAGGCCGTTCGGCAACAA
Source organism: uncultured Planctomycetaceae bacterium (assembly GCA_964631235.1). GTDB lineage: Bacteria > Planctomycetota > Planctomycetia > Pirellulales > Thermoguttaceae > JARKPK01. The sequence continues at coordinate 24,942 of CAZVZX010000005.1, forward strand.
CCCGCCCCGCAACAGGCAGGCGATGTTCGCCCGGCGCCGGCCGCGCCGATCGTCGTGCTGTACCTCAGTGGCAAGGGAAAGCACGAGTTGCTGATCGAGATTCGCATGAAGATCGCCAAGCAGGGCGGCTGGCGTTCGGTCGAAGGCGTCGTTCCTTCGGCCCCGGCCACTTCGCTTGCGTTGAGCGTGCCCAAGTCGGGCACCGAACTGCGACTCGGGCATGTGAACGATCGCCGCAATTACGAAGTTGATCGCGACAACTTCTCGGTAGTCACGGCCGTGAACGCCGACGGCGCCGTGAAGATCGCCTGGAGGCCCAAGGTGGCCGAAGCCCAGGTCGATCGAAGCCTGACGGTCGAATCGACGTCGGTGCTCGACGTCGAGCAGGAGGGCGTGCGACTGACCTGCCGTGTCTCGCTCCAGTGCCGCCGCGGGCGGCGCGACCGTTTCGAGCTGCTCGTGCCGAAAGATTATTTGATCGAGTCGGTTCGGGGACCGAACGTCCGCGGCTGGCGGCTGGGCGCTCAACCTCCGGCCGCTGCGGACGATGCAAAGAACCCGAGGGCGGCCGTCCGGTCGATCGAAATCGAGCTGCTCAAGTCGGCTGAAGACTCGGAAGAACTATTTGTCGTTCTTTGGAAGGCCGCTGCGGAACGGAACGGCCAAAGCAGCGAATGGTCGGTGCCCTACGTCGTTGTTCCCGACGCGGCGTTGCACGGCGGCACAGTGAGCATTCGCCGCAGCCCGTGGCTCGATCTGCGGACCACGGCGAAAAGCGGTGTCACGCGCACCGACGCCGACCCGAAAGCCGCAGAGCTGGCGGGCGACACCGTGCGGCAGCGTCCCTGGCCACTGCGGCCCTACGAGGCCTATCGCTTCGTCGGCGTGCCGTTCGACCTGAAGCTTTCGTCCGCGCCGATCACGGCAGAGTTCTCGGCCACGGTTCAATCGTTGGTGAAGATTGCGGCCTTCCAACGAACCCTGGAAACGCGAATCGAAATCACGCCCAAGGGCCGGCCGCTGTACGGCGCCGAAGTGCTTCTTCCCGAAGGCTTTGTTCTCGACCAACTGCATGCGCCGGGACTGAGCCATTGGTCGGTCGCCACCGACGGTCCGCGGCCGAGGCTCGCTGTCTTCTATGCTCAAGGGAGCGATGTTCCGCAGGCGTTGGTTGTCCAAGGCACGTTGGCCCGCGAAACCCCGCCGCCCGAATTGCCGCTGCCGCAGATCGAAGTCCTCGGCGTTGCCCGGCAACAAGGCGAGATCGTCATCCAGGCCGATCCGGCGTATGGGATCGACGCTTTTGATCTCCAACAGGCCGAAATCCGTCCGCTAGCCCGCGCCGGCTGGCTCAAACCGCAACAGATGGCCATGGCGCGGCTGAACATCAGCTACCAAAGCCCGGCCTATCGCGGCAAACTGCGGCTGACGGCGCGCACGCCGGTGGTCACATGCGAAACGATTTCCAACGTTCGCGTTACCGGACGAGCGATCGAAGAAACCATCCTTCTGGAGTATCGCATTCAGCAAGCGGGCATCCGCGCGGTGAAGTTTCAGCTTCCGCCGCAAGCGGTCGGCTGTCGCGTGCGCGCGCCGATGGTTCGTCAAAAGAAGATCACGGGCGAACCGGGCAAGCCGATCGACGTCGAAATCGAGTTCCAAGAAGAGATGATGGGCCGGTTGCTGGTGATCGTCGAGAACGATCGGCTGCTCGAGCCGTCGTCCGTTCACTCGGCGCCCGTTCCCCGCGTGGCGAACGCCCAGGTTCTGCGGCAGTACATCACGCTGGAAGCCTCGGGACGCGACGAAGTCGAAGAGGTCGGTCCTCTGAGCGGCATCGAGCGGCTGAGCCGCAATCTGGCGGAATACCGATTGCTGGCCGCGCGCTTGCCCGGCCGGTTAGACCGCGCCTATCTGATCCGCAGCGATGTGCCCGACGCTCAACTTCGCTTCCGCACGAAGAAGCGCGAGGCGGTGCAAACTGCCGGTGCCCGCATTCTGCTGGCCGAAACGCTGCTTCTGGTCGATCCGGCCGGCGCCTACCGGGCGCGGCAATCGTATCGCATCGACAACCAAACCGAGCCCTATCTCGATGTCGAATTGCCCGAGGGCGCCTCGCTGTGGACGGCCGCCGTGGCCGGCGAGCCGGTCAAGCCGTCGCGCGGCCCCGCCGATGCGTCGTCGCGTCTGGTCCGCGTTCCGTTGGTGAAGACGGCCGCAGGCGACCTCGACTACCAAGTGGTATTCACCTATGGCGGCCAGATGGCGCCCATTGGCGGCGTTGCGCCGATCAACTTCCCCTTGATGCGGGCCGTTGGGCTGAAGCCCGAGTCGAGCGTGGTGCAGCTTTGCCTGCCGAAGCAGTATCGTTGGGTGCGGTTTGGCGGCACCATGCGGCAGATTGCAGACGAAAAGCAACTGGCCGGAGAGTATGAGAACTACTACGCCAAACAATTGGAGAACCTGAAACAATCGCTCAACAGCAGCGACTCGTATTCGCGCGTCCGCGCCGCCAATTCGCTGCAATTGTGGCAGATGCAGGTCGCAGCCGGCCGACAGGCGGGCGGGGCCGGTCAGCAGACGGCATTGGAAGAACAGCTTCGCGGTTACTTAGACTCTTCGCAGACAATTGTTGTCGATGACGCCGAAGCGATGGCCCGCAACGACAACCGCCTGCAACTGAACAACTCGTTCGCCGAGCAGCGCAACGAACGGGCGAAGAACGTCGTGCAAGAGGTGGGCGGAAACTGGGACGTTTCCGGCGCGATTTCGCAACCCCCGTCGTCGGGAGCAAGAAGCCAGTTCAATGCCGGCTGGTTCGCCACCAACGGACTGGCCCAGGCCGTTCCGCCGCCGGGAGAACCGGCCACCGCTACCGGTGTTCCGCAGTCGGGTGAAGCAGGGGCGAAAATGCCGGCCAAACCCAGCGGCCAGGTTCTTTGGTTCGGTAAAGGCGACGGGAAAGGTGAGGGCAAAGCCCAGGTTGATGAGCTGAAGAACCCCGAGGTTGCTCAAGGTCGAGCGAAAAAGCGGCTGGCCGAGATCCAACAGGAACAACAGATGGATCTGAGCTTGGTGCAACAGCCGCAATCGCGGGCAGCCGACGAGCAAAACCTTCAGCGATACAACGAGCGGCTTCAGAAAGACCAAAGCAGACAGCTCGCCCAGCAGATGCCCGACTTGGGCATCAATGCCGCTCCGAGCAACCAACCGCTGGGGCCATCGGGCGGAATTTCGATGGGCGGACTCGGCGGCGGTTTCGGCGCCAATGCTGATGATTACGCGCAAAGCAAGGCGCAGGGGCAGGCCGGCGATAGGGCGGAGCCTACGAATGAAGAATCGCTCGGCGGTTCTTTCGGCCTGGCCAGCTTGGAATTGGCGATGCCCGAGATCGATCCGAATCGCTATGAAGTGTTCCGCTTCATCACGCCGCTGGGACAAACCGAACTGACCGGTTGGGCCGTCTCGCGCGAATGGACTCAAACAGGCAGCTACCTTGGCCTGGCGGCGATGGTGCTGCTGCTCGCTTGGCTAGTCATCAGCTTGGTGCTCGGCGGGGCGGGACGATGGATTCTCAGCCCGACTGGCGAAACCGCGATGATCTTGGCCGGATTGGTCATGCTGGTGTTCGGCCTGCTGCCCGTTGCCGGCTTCCTGATGATGGTGATCGGTTTGGTCCGAAAACTCGCCCGCTCCATCCGACGTTGGTTTGCCGGACGCAAACCGCCGGTCGAGGCGGAAGTAGTTGTGTGACGATGATCGAAGGCGTTGCGTCCGAGTCTGCCGCGTTCTTCGGCGGCCGACACGATGCTCGTTGCGCGGTGAAATGACCGCTTTTCGCCGTACGAAGAGGAGCGGTTTCGCAACTCGCGTTGTTCGCTCAACTGAACAACACACGCAAAGGCTCGATGCAGTCGCAATCGAAGGCGTATTTCAGCGAGAAATGCGCGCCAATGGCGATGAAAATCCAGCCCGTTGCGTACCGCGCCACCCATTCGATCTTGCCCAAGGCGTTGTAGGCCTTCCCCACGGATTGGGCGCTATACGCCAACAGAAACGCCACCGCAATCACGGGAACCGCGGTCCCCAAACCGTAAACGCTGGGCAACAAGACGGCACTGCCCGCCGGGAGAACCTCCGGCAGACTGATGCCTACCTTATCCAACACGGCGCTAATCGCGCCGGATTCGGTACCCATCATCAGCGTAACCAGGCCGAAGAACAGCGCCGCCGATGTCGGGCAAAACGAGAGCGCGAAAAGCATTCCCAGCGGCAGAGCGCCCCAAATCCCCATGGCGTCGATGCGCTGCTGGATTCCCGCCGAAATCATCGAACCGCCGCTGTTGATCGATACCAGCCCGACCAAGAACAAGCCGAGCAACAAAAAGATCGGGCCGAGCACCAAATGCATCGACGACTGCAAGAACCGCGAAACGGCCGGAATCGATGTCGCCGTGGCCACCAAGAATAAGGCCAACGACAAATAGACGACGCACCGTCCGAGGGTGTACAAGAACCCGGCCCCGATCACCGCGCGCGGGTTGCCCACTTTGCGGCCCACATAGGAAACGGCCGCAATGTTCGTCGCCAACGGACAGGGACTGATCGAGGTCAGTACTCCTAAATAGATCGCCGCCGCCAAATACAAGACATACGCAGTCATCGGCGTGCTCCCTCTCGCCTGTTCGCAGTTCGATCCATCGTTTTCAGCATCATCGCCATCACGGGTACAAATCGGCTGACATCCGCCCGCCTTCCGCCCAAATCCGGCGGCAGAGCCGAAAGCGGACGGATGGTCAAACCGCCGCACACCGCTCGCGCGGCGCAACAGCTTCATGCCGCGGCATCGCGGCCAGCCCAAACTGCCTTTGCACGCAGCGGCCCACGGAACGGCTTTGTTCAGCGGCTAATCTATTTCAGCAGCCCGCGAACATTGCCCTCAACGTAATCGAAGAACGCCTGCTTGTCGCGGACTTTCACCCAAATCTCATCGAGCTTCTTATACGAGGCCACCTTGTTTCCGCGCACTTGAAGCACGATCAGCGTCGGGCCTTCGATCTTGTATCCCTTGGTCAACGCTTCGTTGGCCGGGTTCTGGAAGTCCACATCGTGCAGTTCAACCTTGCCGCTTTTCAGCTCTTCGGCAAAGGCGGCACGGACCGCCTCCTGCGTATAGCCGCCCATCTTCTGGCAGGTGGGGCAACGCTGCGTCCGATGAAAATAAATGACCACCACGCGATCCGGCAGCGGCTCCGCCGCCGCAAGCATCGGAATCGCAGCCGCAAACATCAAGGCCGCCGCAATCGAAAACGCAATCGCTCGGGATACCCTCATCGTTTCTTCTCCACTGAGATCAGAGAATTCGGCAACCAAAAAAAGAACTCATTCCGGAATCGGAATCAACGGCGAAGTTGCCGTCTCCGACGGTTGCCCCGGCGGAACAGGAATCAGCAAGGGCGATGACGCGGCGGGCTCACCGCTGCCCGCGCCCTCAGCCTTCGGCTTTGCTGCCGCAGCGGAGCTCGAGACAGGCAGCATCGCCGCGATTTCGTCGCGGATGAATTGAGCGAATTTCGCTGGTTCGTCGTAAAGGCCCCACACCTCGTCAAGGCGCTTCCACCGCTCGATTTTTCCTTGATTCATCTTTGCCAAAACAACAACCGCCATTTGCACTTCGAATAACTTCACCATCGCCGCCGCACTAGGTTTTTCGTAGTTGACTACCTCCCAAGAAATACTGCCCTCGGCGAAGGGCTCGGCAAATTCTTTCTGAAGCACGTCGTAGGCCTGCGACTCGATCGCTCGGCACGATGGGCATCGCTGCTTTCCGTGAAAGAAGTAAACCACCAACCCGTCACGGTGCTCCGCCGGCGTCGGCGTACCGCTTTGAACGGCCACGCCGCCGCCCTGCTTGCGAATCGCTTCGAGTTCCGCGGCAATCTTGGCCAACGTCGGTTCGAGCTGCGAGGCCGCCTGTTGATTGACCGATCGGGCGATCAACACCACAATCGTCGCCGAAAAAAGCGAGATCAAACAGACCGCTACGGCATTCTTCAAATCCATGACGAAATCCCCTTCTCCGGCTCGAAATCCTTTCGTGCCCGGTTCGATTCAAAAGACCGCTAATTCGGCATCGCGAACAATGGCAAGTGGTCTGAACGGGCAACGCGCATTCGGCCGATGCGCTTTTCCGGCTGCCGATTCCTGCATGGTGTGAACCTATTTGGCCGCCAGCAGGGCCTCTCCCCGAGCGACTACTTTGGCCACCGCTTGGTCGTCGGTCGCCGTCTTTCCTTTTTCGAAGCCCAAATCGCTCAATTGCAAATGCTCGAACTCAGTGAACCCGGCCTGTTCGAGCGTCTTCTTCGCGCAATTCAACGGGCAGCCGTCGATCGCCAACAAGGCCCGCGCCGACCGAGTCGTTTCCATAATTCCGCTTACTCGGCCGCCGATGCCTGCCAAGCAGAACATGCGGCCGACGCCGCGCGCGGTCATCTCTCGCGCCGCCAAGTCCGCCAGTCGGCCGACATCGGCCGCGCCGGAGCAGGCAAAGATCAACTTCGGCGCTTCTCCGCACTGGCAGACGGGTTGCTTTGCGCTTGATGAACTTTCCATAACGCATCTCCCTATTTCGAAACAGAAGTCGCGCTTTTGGTCGTCGGGTGTTTAGCCCCGCCGAAGTCGTGACAAACCGAGCATTGCATCTTGCCCATCGCGTCGCCGAGTTCTCGCGGCCCATGGCAGTCGATGCACGCCTTGACCTCCGCCTTGACCGGGGCAAACTCGCACTTCGCATCGGTGCAGCGGCGATTGAGCAATTCGACGATCTTCGCCGCGCCATCGGCCGCCAAACGCCGGCAGCGTTCCTTCTTCTCCGTACTAAAGGCTTCAAAACCCGACGCCCTCTGCCACTTCGCCACCGACACATGACAAAGCACCGATCCGGCGACGCTCGGCACGGCCTCGTCGGCCCATTGCGGCTTCTCGGGCACGAAGCTCGGCAGCGCGGTCGTCTCGTACCACGAGCAGAACTCTGCGATCATCGCCTCGCGCACCTCCTTGGCCTTCTCGCGATGAAACAGCCCGATCAACGCCGCCGCGCCGTTGACCACGCCGCACAGGCTGCCGAATCCGCCCACGCCCCCGTCGCCGTATCTCATCATTTCGACGGGAAAGGAAGCAAAAGGCTCGCCATGCCGATCGGCCAACTGCCCAATCACGCTGCCGACCACCGCGTACATGCAACCGCCGTCGGGATAGATGCGATACGCATGCTTCGCCGCCTCGGCGGAATCCAAGGGTCGATATTCCCAACGGGCCGACTCGTGCGGTGGCTGCTCGCCGGCCGCCCGTTCGACCGCGACGGCGACCGCCGACAAGGCGTTCGGCCTTCCGCACCCGCCCAAAGCGCCGGCACCCAACCCAGCGCCGATCGCCGCCGTCCACTGCCGGCGCGTCATCGCTTCTGCCATAACACCGCTCCCATCCCGAAATCAGTCAAGACTGGGAAATCGCCGTTGCAGGCTTGCCAAATCATCTCAGAACGACCAGAGCCGCGCGACCGAGAACTTCCCAGAGGCCGAAACCGTTTAGGCCGCTTGAAGCAACTTGGCCAGTTCTTCGGGGCTCAGCACTTTACCGACGGCCTTCACTTCACCGTCGATTACCAAGCCGGGAGTCATCATCACCCCGAACGCAATGATCTGGTTGATGTCGGTCACCTTCTCGACCATCGCTTCCACGCCGGTCGTCTTGATTGCCTGCTCGACGTTCTTTTTGAGCTGCTCGCACTTGGCGCAGCCCGTGCCGAGAATCTGAACCAGCTTCATGGACTTATCCTCCAAAGAACCCGTGATCTTCTTTCGCAACCTGAGTCGCTCGTTGAACCGCATCGAGCGGGCGGACACGAACCATCCGCTCATTTCCTCAAGCGACTACCACTTGCAGTCGGTCTTGAAGCGGACTCGTGCCGCCTGTGCCCCAATAACCTCGTCATTATAAAGGGTTGACTACGCGAAGAACCAGCCGAAAATCATGCCCGCCACGGCACTCATCAGCACGGTGAGCGAGCAGAAAGTGAACGTCTTTTTGAACCCGAGCACGCTGTAGATGACCGCGATGCTCGGCAGCGAGAGCGCCGGCCCGGCCAGCAGCAGCGAGAGCGCCGGCCCGGTGCCCATCCCTAATCCTCTGAGGGCTTCAAGGATCGGGATTTCCGTCAATGTCGCAAAATACCACATCGCGCCGATCAATGCCGCCACGAAATTCGCCCCGAAGCTGTCGCCGCCGACCCAGCGGGCGACAAGTTCCTCGGGAATCAACGCGCCGACGAATCCGGTAACAAACACGCCGCCGAACAACAACGGGATGATCGACTTGGCAAATCCCCACGTTTGGCCCATCCATTCCTGCAATTCGGTGCGTTCGAACCAAGTTCCCACCATCAGCAGAGTCGCCGCCAGGCAAGCGAAAGCCCCCCACCAGCGATTCTGGTACACCACCTCCGCCCATTCGTACCCTTCGGGCGTGGCTTTCTCCCGGTTGACGATCTCGCTGGTCGGAATGGTCAACTTCTGTCCTTTCTTGAGGTCGCCCGTCGGCTCTTCGATCTGAACGCGCACCATCTCGGCCGCTTCGATCAACACCGCAACTTGCATCTTCGTCCCATCGCTTTTGGTAATCACCGTTTGGCTGGGGCTGGCCCAGTCGCTGAAGACCAGGAACAGGATCATCGCTGCAAAGAAGGCAAAGGTCTGCCACAGATTGCGCTTGGCGGGAGGCGGATCAGGCAACTGCATCACGGCGGTTTGCCGCTTCTCCTCGTCCTCGCGAAAGATCGCAGCCATGATCAAGCCGATGATCACCGCGAAGCCCACCGAGCCGATCACCCGCGCCACTCCGAGCTCCAACCCGAGCACCCGCGCGGTCAAAAAGATAGCCATCACATTGATCGCCGGACCAGAGTATAAGAACGCCGACGCCGGCCCGAGGCCCGCCCCCACTCGATAAATCCCGGCAAACATCGGCAGCACGCTGCACGAGCAGACCGCAAGCACCGTACCCGACACGGATGCCACCGAATATGCCTCGACCTTGTTCGCCTTCGGGCCAAGGTGCCGTAGCACCGCCTCTTTGTTCAGGAAAGCGGCAATGCCCCCGGCGATAAACATGGCCGGCACCACACAGGCCAACGTGTGATACCGCGCGTACCACTGAAGCATGTAGAACGCCTCCATGATGGCGTTCTGAATCTTCGAGTCGGTGAAGTTGAGAAAATAGGCCAGACAGAAGATCGCCGTCAGTCCCGCCAGCAAACCCAGTTCTCGTTTCATGTCCTTGTTCTTTCGTCCAAGACGGTTTGTCGCCGCGCCTCGTTCGCCTCCGTATTGCGCGAGGGATCGCGTTTGCTTATTTGGCCATTACGCCAAGTATCACAACAAAAAAAATCACGCCCGGGCGGAGGACATCCCGCGGCGGCTCCGCACGTCGCACCGGATAACCCCCTCGATGCAGTCGAAGAAGTTCGAAACGCACTGCACGCGCAGCCGGTAGAACACCTGTTGCCCCCGTTTTTCGTCTTCGACAAGGCCCGCATTCTTCAAAATCGACAGATGCCGCGAAATGGTGGACATATCGACGCCGACCATTTCCGTCAGCTCGCAAACGCAGCGTTCGCCCTTTTGGGCTAACTCATCAACGATGAACAAACGGGTCGGATGGGCCATTGCCTTGACGATCCTCGCCCGCAATTCGTATTTGGCTTTCAATTCGCTTTTCATCGTGATTGACGGCCTGCTGAGTTCGGTTGCGGGTCGAAAACCAAGGGCTTTGCATAAGCTATCGGCCCGCGAATACTTGCTTATTTAGCCAAATAAGCATTTTCTTGTCAAGCCCAAAAAACGCAAATTCGTCCGCTGACCGCATTCGCCTTGCCCCGCTTGCCCAAGACCGAGACGATTACCCGGTTTCGCCAAAGTACTTTCGCCGGAAGTAAAGCGCCACATTGACCAGCCCGATCATCACCGGCACCTCGACCAGCGGACCGATCACCGCCGCAAATGCCGCACCGTGATGAATGGTGAACACGGCCACGGCCACCGCGATGGCCAGCTCGAAGTTGTTGCTGGCCGCGGTAAACGCCAAGGTCGTCGTTTGCCCATACGTCGCCCCAACTTTGCGGCCCATGTAGAAGCTCACCAAGAACATCACCACAAAGTAGATCAGCAAGGGCACCGCCACACCGACGACGTGCAGCGGCCGCGCCACGATCTTCTCGCCCTGAAGGCTGAACATTACGACGATTGTAAAGAGCAGGGCCACCAGCGTAATCGGGCTGATTTTCGGCAGGAACCGCTGCTCGTACCACTCGGCGCCCTTCGCCCGCATCAGTACGAATCGCGTGAGCATGCCCGCCACGAACGGAATACCCAAGTAAATCATCACGCTCTTGGCGATCTGGCCGACGGTAACATTCACCTCGACGCCTTTCAGCCCCAACAGCGGCGGCAGCACCGTGATGAACAGGTACGCATAGATGCTGTAGAAAAACACTTGAAACACGCTGTTGAACGCCACCAAGCCGGCCGCGTACTCGGCGTCACCTTTCGCCAAGGCATTCCAAACGATCACCATGGCGATACATCGAGCCAAGCCGATCAAGATCAGGCCGACAAGATACTGCGCAAAGATCGGCTCCCCCGGATCCAGCGCAGGAAAGAGCAACCCCATGAACAAAACGGCCAACACAAACATTAGGATCGGCCCGATCACCCAATTCTGCACCAGCGATAGCCCGAGCACCTTCACGTTGCGAAAGACATCGGGCAACTCCTCGTACTTCACTTTGGCCAGCGGCGGATACATCATCAGAATCAAACCCAATGCGATCGGGATGCTCGTCGTCGCGTCCAACTTGAACCCGTCGAGCCACTGGGCCGTTTCCGGCGAAAGCCGCCCCCAACCGATGCCGACGACCATTGCCGCAAAGATCCAAAGGGTCAGATACCGATCGAGAAACGATAGGTTCTTGGATGTTGCCGATTCGCTCATCATTTTCCCCAAGGTCAAGACAAACGCTTAGTCAGTACTACGCCACCACACAACAAGCCGCAGTTCACCCGCGAACGATCGCCGCTGCCTCGGCCCGACCACATCGCGCGTGATCTGGCGGACTTGGATGATTCGCACGAACAGCGGCGAGGGCCGGTGCAGCCGCCGGCGAACGTTGGAGCACCATTAACATAACACTCCGGTAACATAACACTCCGGGACGTCGCTACCCTGCCAGGTTCAAACCTGCAAGCCATTGCCGAATCCGTTCGTCGATCTGGTCTCGCACCTGGCGAAAGGCCGCCAGTTGCTCCACGGGCGAGCTGGCGACCGCTGCCGGATCGTCGAACGGCCAATAATGTCGCTCGCCAGGGCCGGGAAAGATTCGCGGGCAGTTCTTCTCGACGTTTTCGCAAACGATGAACAAGTGATGAGCCGTCAGCTTTCCGAGATATTCCTGAACGCTTTTCGAACGCTGTCCGGTCGTGTCGATGCCCACCTCAGCCATCACCCGCGCAACCATCGGATGCACTTCGTCGGGCTGCAACCCGGCACTGTAAACGTTGAACCGCTCGCCGACATACTTGCGGAACAGCGCCTCGGCGATCTGGCTGCGGGCCGAATTCCGCGTACAAAGAATCAAAATGTTCTGACGTTCAGCCACCGCTCTACCCCTTTCACTTGCTCGCCGCCGACGCGCACGCCCGACTCTGCCGCCGACAGAGTTCGTCGCGATCGAGCTTGAGAATCCGGCTCAGCAATTTGTCGTCCTTAGCCGAGTCGGGCAATCGCCCGTAGGCCCTGCACACCACGTCGGCAATCGCCCGTGCCGCAGGGGACGATCCGAAACCGGCAGCGCGGTAGTAGATCCATCGGCCTTCCTTGCGGCTTTCGACGAGCTGCGCCTGATGAAGGATCGACAGATGTTTCGACACAGTGGACTGTGCCAAACCCAGAAGCTCGACCACTTGACACACGCAAAGCTCTTGCCGCCGCACGGCCCAGAGAATCCGCACCCGATTCTCATCGGCCACGGCCTTCAATGCTGCAATCAGTTCGCGCATTCAATCCACCTCGCCGTTGGCCATGCCCGCAGAAATCGTGTCCAACGCACACATGCCCTTATATGCGTCGCATCGAGGCGCGACTGCGTTCTTCCGCCCTCCGGAATCCCATTGACTGCGGAGTAACCGGTGCCCCCTTTTTCGCTCATCGAAACGTTCGGTTCGCTTTTTCTCGCCACGTACGGATCGCGTTCGAATGAAATGTCATATCGCCATATAACGAAATATATCGGCCAACCGAAAATCGGTCAACAGGCGTTGTCTCCCTGGGGCCATAGCTGTTGACCACGAGAGCTTTCGCTCCGTCTTCCGAAGGCGTTCACGGGCACCGTCTTGCCGCTGTCTTGCGACGCGGAACGCCTTTCTCCTCATGGGGTGCCGAGCAATCGAAAACGCAGCATCAGGCCCAATCCTTCGGCCCATCGCGGGCGAAGATCGGCAACCGCGGCAGTTGCTCGATAACGTGAGATTTTCGGGTGCCGTTGCGCTGCTTTCCGCCGGCGGTGGTTTTCGGTAAAATGGCGGTTTCTTCGAGTATCGCGGCAGCCTTCTGAGGCTTCGCCGAGTTGACGGAGTGCGGGGCAAAGCAGGTTCTTGCACGGCGGGAGAGGCTCGTCATGTCGCGTCGTTATGTCGCCCAGTTGACCCAACAGGAGGACGTGGACGAGGTTTTCCTGGTCTCGGAAAAGCAATTGCGGCCGAACCGCAACGGCAACTTGTACTTGCAATTCGAGCTCTCCGATCGCACCGGCTCGATCAGCGCGCGCATGTGGAACGCCGACGAACCGCTCTACCGCTCGTTCGACAACGGCGACTTCGTCCAAGTGGAAGGGACCACGCAGCTATTTCAGGGGGCAGTGCAGCTGATCGTCAAGCACATCGCCAAGGTCGATCCCGCGTCCGTCGATCACGACGATTTCACGCCGGTCAATGCCGTGGCGGTCGATGCCTTGCAACGCCGCTTGGCCGAGATGCTGCGCGCCATGCGCGATCCGTCGTTGCGAAACTTGGCCGAGTGCTATCTGATGGACGCCGCCCTAATGGACAAACTGGCCGCGGCCCCAGCCGGAATCAAGCACCATCATGCCTACCGCGGCGGGCTGATCGAGCATACCGTGTCGCTGATGGAGTTGGTGCTGCGCATCGCCCCGCTCTACCCACAGATTGATTGCGATTTGTTGTTGATGGGGGCGTTTCTCCACGACCTGGGCAAAGTGGACGAATTGAGCTACGACCGTGATTTCGGATACACCGACGAGGGCCAGTTGATCGGCCATCTGATCATGGGCGTTGAAACGCTCAACGAGAAATTGGCCGAGGCCGAACGCCTGGCGGGCGAACCCTTTCCGGAAGAGACCGCGTTGCGTCTGAAACACATGCTCATCAGCCATCACGGCGAATACGATTTCGGAAGCCCGAAGCTGCCGATGACCGTCGAAGCCATGGCGCTGTATTGCCTCGACTTCCTCGATGCCAAGGTGAATGCGTTTTGCGGGCTACTCCGCGACGATCCGAATAAGGACAGCACGTGGACCAACTTCCACCCGCAGCACAATCGCAAGCTCTACAAGGGCAAGCCCAAACCGGCGTAGCGACGATGCATTGGCCGCCGGTGGCTGCGGCCGCTTTGTTGATCGTTACGTGCCTAACGCCGGCCGAGTCGTTGCGGTGGGGCGATGGGCTGCCCGCTGCAATTCTTTGGCTCCTCCTTCCGGCGTTGGTCTTGCTGTTTGCGATCGGCAAGCCGTTTCGGCTCTGGCGGCTGCATCCTGCCGACGGGGCGGCGCTGGCCGTGTTCCTTTGGCATTCAATAGCCGCCGCCGTTGCCGCGATCGACGGCATGCCGCGTACCGCCATCAACGCGCTGTGGCTTTGGCTGGGGTTGGGGGCTTGCTATCTTTGCGTCCGCCAAGTGACGCAATCCCCGCGCACCGCCCGATTGCTCGTGGCGGTGATGTGCTCGCTGGCTGCGGCCGAGTCGGTGTTGGGTTGTTACCAAACGCTTTGGGGCATCCCCTCGGCGCGCGCCGAGTTTGCGGCCGGCACGCGCTCGCTCGCAGGCATCGGGCTGAATGTTCCCGACGACTCGCCCGTCCGGTTGCTCTTCGAGGCGAGACTCGGCGGCAACGAGCCCCTCGGCACGTTCACACTGACCAACTCGCTGGCCGGCTGGCTCGCGCCGTGGATCGTGCTGCTCGTATGGATTGTCGGCGATGCTGCGAGGGTGCTTTGGAAACCGTCGGATTCAACCTCTGAAACCAATCGGCGCCGAAAGAGCAACAACCGGCGCTTAGGCTCCCCGCCCTCGCATCTTGATCCTGCCGCTTTGGCGCGGGTTGCCGGGCTAACCGCGGTTCTCGCTGTTGCGGTTTTCACGTTGGTTCGAACGGGTAGCCGCACGGGGCTGGCCGCCACGTGCATCGGCGTTGGTCTGTTAGCTGTTCCTTGGGCTCGTCATGCGTGGAGGTCGCGGGTCGCCTCGAAACGATTGCTTATTGTCGGCGGCTCGCTCGTCATTGCCGGGGCATTCATTTTCGCAGCGATCTCGGGCGGAGTTGCGGCGTCGTGGAAATCGCTGCAATACCGGTTCGATTATTGGAAGACCACCGTCGCCATCATCGTCGAGCAACCGTGGTTGGGCTGCGGGCCGGGCCAATTTCAGCAGGCCTACACCGCCGCAAAGCTTCCACCCGCCGGCGAAGAGCCAAGCGATCCCCACAATGCCTTGCTGGAGATTTGGGCAACAGCCGGAACACCCGCAGCCATTGCGTGGCTCGCGTTTTGCAGCTTGGTCGTGCTGGCCGTGTTTCGTACAAGGCACCGCGCGGAGCAGGCTTCCTCCGATAGCGGGGCGGACCGATGTGAATCCGGCGATTCCGTACAGTTCCAGAATCTCGATCACCCTCGCGATCCCCGTAGCTTTCGGTGTGCGATCATCGAGTATATGCGCGGCACAGCACCCGGCGTGGTTGCACTGCTGCTCGGCTACCTGATTTTCATTCCTGTTTCGTGGATGACCCGGGCTGTTCTCGACGCTGGAATGGTGTGGGCGAGTCTGCCCGCCGCCCTTGCATGTTTCGCCCTGCTTAGCAGATGGATTCAACGCGGACGACTGCCCGCTTGGGTCGTAGCCGTGGCTTGGGCGGCCCTAGTAATCAACTTCGCTGCGGCCGGCGGAATCGGGTTTCCCGGCGTGGCCGCTGTTTTTTGGATGCTTGCGGCGGTCTGCCTGAGTCTTGCGCAAGTCGAATCGCGGGTCGAATCAGCGGAGGATGCGCGATCGACCGACATTCCATCCGAACCGCTCGCTCAGCCGAACAAAGCGGCGAACGAGTTTCCGCACGCGACCAGCAGCGGATCAACTGCTTCGCCGCCGACTACGACTGCGTCTGCGCGAACGCCCGCTCGATCAGCAGATGTCCGACCATCGATCATCTGGCCCGCGTTGGCGATCTCGTTCGGGCTTGTTTACGCCTGTCATGCAACGGCCTACCGCCCCGTTCTCCAATGTTCGGCGGAAATGCTGGCCGCCGAGCGGCTGTCGGCCGCGGCTGACCCCTTGCCCGCCCTTGCCCGTTGGCAGGCAGCCGTCGCGGCCGACCCGTGGGCGTTCGAGCCGCGGGCGGCGTTGGCGGCCGCCCAATTCGCCCTTTGGCGCCAGACCCCTCGGGCCGATCGATGGCCGCCGATCCGCGACGCGCTCGATTCGGCCACGGCGCGGGCGGGCAACTGGAGTGCAGCCTGGTTTTGGAAGGGCCGACTGCTGCTCGATGCCGCGCAAGCCGAAACGGCAGACGGCAAACCGGCAGCCCCCCGCGCAGCAGCTGATGCCGTCGAGGCGTTCCGACTTGCGGTGAAGTGCTACCCGGCATCACCGACGAATTGGGCCTATTTAGCAGCGGCCGAGGATCGCCTCGGGCTCGCCGAGGCCCGCCAGACCGCCCGGCATGCCCTCCGACTCGATGCCGACAATCCCCACCGCGACAAGAAGCTGCCCAATCCGTTGCGACAGACGTTGCAAGCCATTATCGTGAGAGAATGAGGCAGATTGCAGTTCTGTTCGTCGTCTTGATGCTCGGGGTCGGCAGCGGTGTCGGCCTCGGTTACTGGCGTTTCGCGCGAATCGCGTCGTCCGAACTTTCAGGTCAGTCGGCAAACGACTCGGAGGGCGAGCGTCCACCTCAGCCAATCGCCGAAGTATCGCACATGGAACACGATTTCGGCGCTCTGAGCCTTGCCGCCACCGGCGAACACCGGTTTACGGTTCGCAATGTGGGCACGGCACCGCTTCGGCTTCAGGCCGGCGAGACAAGCTGCAAATGCACGGTAAGCCGGATCGAACAACCCGAGATTCCCCCCGGTGGAACAACCGATGTGCTCGTTCGCTGGAAGGGACTCGATGAACCCGGTCCCTATCGGCAGACGGCGGTCATCCTGACGAACGATCCGGGCCGGCCGCGCCTCGTCTTTTCGCTGATCGGGAAGATGGTGGTTGCGGTCCAACTCAAACCGGCCGAGCTCGTTTTCTCACAAATTTCGGCGACGCAGCCGACGGTCGGACACGTTCGGCTCTATGCCTATCAAAGGCCGACAATCAACATCCTGAGCTGGCAACATGGAGATAATAAAGAAAATGGGCTAATCGAGTGCCGATGGCAGCCGTTATCCCAAGAAATGCTGCAAGACGAGCCTGACGCCCGTGCTGGGCAGTTGATCGCGGTTGAGCTCAAACCGGGCTTGCCTTCGGGGCCGTTCGAACAGACAATTCGCTTCGCAACCGATGATCCGGCGGCACCGGCGATTGACTTGCCTATCCGCGGCTACGTGGTCAGCGACATTAGCGTTGCCGGCCCCGGATGGGACTCTCAGCTCAACTTACTCGATTTAGGCACCATCGACAAACGAAAGGGGCTGCGCCGCAATATCCTGTTGGTTGCCCGCGGACCGCATCGCGAAACAGTACGGTTTGAATTAGCGGAGGTGCGACCGACGTTTGTTCGCTGCGAAATCGGTTCCCCCCGGGCCATCAACAACGGAGCCGCCTACCAAACGCCGATTACCATCGAAGTACCCAAAGACAGCCCGACCGTTAGCTTCGCCGGACCGCGGAGCAGCGAGTTGGGACGAATTGTGTTCCGCACCAATCACCCGAATGTGCCTGAGTTCAAGATTTTGCTTAGCCTGACGGTCGAGGAGTGATTCCTTTGCGACGGCAACAGTTTCTCGCGCAGCGAAACGTTCGCTCTCCGCGATGAGAGATTCGCGTTGTCGCTAGATGCAAGACAAGTACAGTCCGAACAGCAAGGAGGCGGCTGTTCGCGCAGCACCGCGGCTTGCCGGGCGTTGTCCCTATCGAGCGCCATTTGCGTTTTCGCGTTTGATCCGCTTCCTTGCGGAAACAGTCGCTGCTCTCTCGGAAAAGCGGCTGTGGCGCGTTGTTTGATGTTGTGAGCGATTCGGGTTGGGCGGATGCGCAATGCCGAATGTCGTGCCGATTTCGAGTTCGGCATGAAGAAGCGATTGCTTTGCATCCCCGGCGATTCAAGGAGGATTGACGTGTATTTCGCGGCTCGAAAGAGCATGTTGCTCGCCGTGGGTGTTGCGTTGTTCGTCGCGGCGACATTCGGTTGTCGGCAGGAGCAGCCAGCCACGACGACCGACGGAGCGATCGTTGCCCGTTCCGATGGTCGTCCGACCGCCGATGTGCCGTTGCCCAAGGCGGGAGGCGGCACCGATGCAAAATCGGCCTTGGCGGCAGGTCCGGCAAAGACCGACGGCAATCAGGCAAGCCCGGCCGGGCCGTCGCTGCCGATCGATTCCGGCGAGTCGTCTCGTGTGTCGAAAACGCCGGGTGCCGCACCGACCTCGCCGATGCTCGATCAGACGAATGATGGGCATTCCCCGCGCGGTCAACCAGCGACAGCCGACCGCGTGCCTGCGAGCGATGCCGAGCCCGAGCCCAATAGCGGCAGCGAGCCTCGCATCTTGCCGGCCGTGGGAGCCGTACCAGTCCCATCTTCTGCAACAACTCCGTCGGCGGCTGAGGCATCGATGCAGTTCTCTGAGTCGGCGGCCCAGCCGGCGCCGAGCGAGATGAACCCGTTGCGCCAGGGTGATCGCGGGATCGCTCGGCCCATTAGCGAGGCTGTCGAACGGTCCAGCGACCTTCGCGGGGCCGAGCCGTCAGGGCGTTTCTCTTCTTCCGCATCGGCCGGCGCGGCCGGCAGCATGTTGCCCGGCACGGGTGCTTCACCCGACAGGGAAGACCGCCGGCTCGCATTGGGAGGTCCGCCGGTCGTCGCTCACGACGGTGCTTCCGCGGGTCAGGCCGCATCCGAGCTTCATAGGCGATCACAGGCCGAACGGGGAACCTCTCCGGCAGCCGACCGCCCGGCAAGCGAATCGCGGTCACCGCTCCGGCTTCCAGCGGGCGATTCTACCGCAGCACTTCGGCTCGTCGTGAACGATCCGTCGGCCGATCGGCCGGCCGGTCCCGATTCTTCGGCTGCGAAGGCCGCCGGCATTGAAAACGGCAAACCGTCGCCGCCGAAGCGAAAGGGCAAACATAGCGGCGAACACTTCGACCCGATCAAGGAGAACGGGCCGATCTTCGAAGGCTGGCCGAAGCCGCAACTGGCGCTGATCATCACCGGCCGCGAAGAGGGTTATATCGAACCGTGCGGTTGCGCCGGCCTCGACCGCATGAAGGGCGGCATGGCCCGACGTCAAACGCTCTTCCGCACGTTGCGATCGCAGGGCTGGGAGGTTGTCGGGCTCGATGTCGGCGGGCTGGCCCGCGGCTTCGGCAAGCAGGCTGAACTGAAGTTTCAAACGATGGTCGAAGCGAAACGGCGCACAGGCTACGATGCGGTCGCCTTCGGCACAACCGATTTGCGGTTGCCCGCGGGCGAACTCGCCGCCGTTGCGGCTTCAGCCGACGGCTCGCCGAGCATGTTCGTGGCCACGAACGTCGGACTGTTCGGGTTCGATGCCGGGGTGGTTCCCCGCAGCAAAATCATCGAACGCCCCGGCGCACGCTTGGGCGTGTTGGCCGTCGTCGGAAAACAAACCCAACAAGCAATTCATAACGACGAGATCGAAATGGTCGATGCCGAATCGGCCGTCAAACAGATTTTGCCCGAATTGAAGAAGAAGGCCAATTACGTGGTGCTATTGGCTCACATGCCCACCGAAGAAGCCGAGGCCTTGGCTCGGAAGTTCCCCGAGATCAACATGGTGGCCACTTCGGGCGGTCCCGCCGAGCCGCCGGCCAAGCCCTCGTTTATCGAAGGCACGAAAACGATACGCGTCGAAGTGGGTGAGAAGGGAATGAACGCCGTTGTGATCGCCTTCTTCGACGACCCGAAAAACCCGATCCGATACCAACGAGTGCCGCTCGATTCGCGATTTGAAGGCTCGGCCGAGATGAAGGCTCTGCTGACGGCCTATCAGGATCAATTGCGCACGCTCGGTTGGGCGGGGTTGAATATTCGCGCCCTGCCGCATCCGCAAACCGAAACCAACGGCAAATTCATCGGATCGAAAAAGTGCGAATCGTGCCACGAAGAATCGACGAAGGTGTGGAAACGAACCGGCCACTCTCGGGCGTTCGCCACATTGGAAAACCTCGATCCTCCGCGGCACCATGATCCCGAATGCGTCAGTTGCCATGTGATCGGCTGGCATCCGACCAAGTACTTCCCCTATGAAAAGGGCTTCGTCAGCAAAGAGAAAACGCCGGAGTTGATCGATGTGGGCTGCGAGAGCTGCCACGGCCCCGGAGAAAAGCATGCAGCGGCCGAAATCGGCGCCGATCTCGAACTCCAAAAGCGGCTGCGGCAGGCGATGGTCGTTACCAAAGAGGAATCGGCCAAACGGCAGTGCTACACCTGTCACGACCTCGACAACAGCCCCGACTTCGAGTTCGAAAGCTACTGGCCGATCGTCGAACACTACGAAGATTGAAGCCGTTGACCGTAGAAACGGCAGTTGCAATTCCGATCGCCGGCAAACCAGGGCCGAGCGACTGCGCACCGCTGCGTAGGCCGTTGACCGCCCGTTGAAAAACACGATTCCCGCGAATTCGGCCCGCGAATTCTGCGGCAAACGCATACGCCCGCGAATCCAAGAACGGCTTTTTCAACGGGCCGGCAAGAAACAGCGAGCACTCTTGAAGCCGCTGCGCGGTTGCTTCGAATGCAACCCGGCGGCCAATCGCTGTTTTATAATGCACACCATCACAAAAAGACGCATTGCGGCAGTGAAGAAGCCGCCCCGTCGCAAGCGCGACGCCGCGACTGCTCGCTACCCCTCGCCGATCTCCTTCATCACCGCTTCGGGAATGTTGTAGTTCGACGAGACGTTCTGCACGTCGTCGTGATCGTCGAGCCGCTCCATTAGCTTGAGCACCTTGCGGGCGACATCCGGATCGCTGACATCGGCCGTTGTTTTCGGAAGCCGCGTGATGCTGTTCACCTCCGGCTCGATGCCCGCCTGTTTAACGGCCGAAAGAACATCCTGATAGACGGCCGGATCGCAAACGATCTCGAAGTTCTCGCCGTCGGGACGAACATCTTCGGCGCCGGCTTCGAGCGCCAATTCCATCAGCTTCTCTTCGGTCACATTCTTGCCGCTGACGATGATCAGCCCCTTGCTGTCGAACATCCAGGCCACGCAGCCCGTGCTGCCCAGTTTGCCGTCGCACATCTCGAAAATCTTGCGAATTTCGCCTGCCGTGCGGTTGCGATTGTCAGTAAGCACTTCGCACAACACGGCGACGCCGCCGGCCGCATAGCCCTCGTAAACCACCTCGTCGAGATTGCCTCCTTCCAGCTCGCCCGTGCCTTTCTTGATGGCCCGGATGATGTTCTCCTTCGGCATGCTCACCGCTTTGGCGTCGTCAATCGCGTATCGCAGTCGAAGGTTGGCGTCGGGATCGCCGCCGCCCATTTTCGCCGCAACGATGATCGCCTTGGCCAACTTGCTCCAAAGCTTGCCCCGCTTGGCGTCGATCAACGCCTTCTTGTGCTTGATGCCGGCCCAATGGGAATGACCTGCCATGACTGTCTTCCATCGAATAGATCAAGTAGCTCAACACAATCGCGAAAAAACAGGCCGCACGCGCGACAACGCAGCCGATTGCGTGTTGTGCGGGTTATCGGCCGCACTCCATTGCCGACTTTCCGACCCAATCGCCGCGCGGCTAACGCGGCTTTCTCTTCGCAATAACCGACGTTTTCTTCTGCTTCTCGCCCGCCGGCTTGCCGCCTGCTTTGCCCTTTTTCCCGCCCGCCGTCTGAGAGGGCTCCTCTGAAGGTTTCTCCGCCCGCCCCTTCGCCTTCGCTTGCGGCTCGGCCTTCGACGGCTGAGCGGGTTTGCCGCCCTTCGCCGCAGGGCGTTCGGCCTTGTCGGCCGTTCCCTTCGGCTCCGCCTTGCCCGGCTTTCCTTCGACTGCCTTGCCAGCCGCCGCTTTTCCAACCGGCGTTTTTCCTTCCGCAGTTTCTGTCGTTGCCCGCTTTTCTTCTGCCGGTTTTCGCTCTATTGGCTTGCCTTTTGCGGACTTCTCCGCCGCTTGTTCGCCGGCCGCAGGCTGCCGCGAAGTCGTAGCGGCAGGCTTCGGCGCCCGCCGCTTCGGCAACCGTTCCGCCGCAGTCGGATTGATTTCGATCAGCATGTCGCGAATGCGCGGGGCGAAGGGATTGGCCGCGAAATCTGCGCCCAACTGATGCAACAGCGAAGCGAACTCTGCACCCTTGCTTTTCGGAATCGCCCGTTCCAAACCGGGCACGCAATGCTCGGCAACATCCTTCTCAGAAGCCAAGTCGATAATCTGCATCACGCGCATCGTCGAGGCATCCAGTCCGATCG
The DNA here is from genome assembly GCA_964631235.1 of uncultured Planctomycetaceae bacterium. Taxonomy (GTDB): domain Bacteria; phylum Planctomycetota; class Planctomycetia; order Pirellulales; family Thermoguttaceae; genus JARKPK01. Next base: position 46,922 of record CAZVZX010000005.1, read on the forward strand.
AATGTCCTCCCAAGGCCGCCTGAGTGACATACGACACGACGAACGGCGTGGCGCCCAATTCACGGAGCCATTTCTGTGTTTCGCCCAGGTTCTTCTTGCGGCGATCCTCCAAGTCGAAACAATACGTTTTCTCGAAAATTGCCTGCAACACCTGCTTGATGCGCTGGGCCGCGCTGCGCGGATCGGGCAGCATGGCCATCACCTCGCACAGTTCCGAAACGGACGTAACCCGGACTTCGTTCCAATCGAAGAAGGTATGCACCAGTGCCGCCAAGGCCGTCTCCGCGGCTTCATAGCCGGCGTCTTCCAACAGACAGGCGAAAAGCAAATGATCGAGAACGCTCCGCTGCTGGTCGATCGCCACCGGCTTGTAGTGCTTTCGCAGAACCTTGTGCAACTTCTCGATCTGGGCGCTTCGACTTGCCTGTGCCATGGTTGTGCGAACCCCTCGATTCTCTCGTGCGATTGCTTGCGGCGCCATTGTCCCCGCCGCGAGGCCGACCCCGAAAACGGTGCGAATCGTCAGCCCGGCTGTTCGTCATCGGGCGCCGGGCATTCGTCTGCCGCGGCCGATTCCGAGCGGTCGGCCGCCGAAACCGACGGGCCGGGACCGGAATCCGACGGCGGCAAAACCTCGCGTAGGATGCGGGCAACTTCGATCGAGCGTTTCACTCCCATATCGAGGATGAAACTCAATCGCGGCGTATACCGAAGCTCCAATCGCTTGGCCACCTTCGCCTGCAAGAACCCGGCCGCGTGAGAAAGCCCTTTCATGCTCAAACGCTGCTGCGGCTCTTCGCCCATGATCGAAACGTGAACCTTTGCATAACGCAAATCGTCCGACACCTCGACGTAGGTTACCGTGACGCCCTGGATGCGCGGATCCTTCAACTCCGTGAGGATCGCCATGCTCACGACCTCGCGAACAGCCTCGGCACACTTCAACGCTCGACGATTCGACATCTTCGATCTCACACGCCGCCGGAGAAGACCGCGGCCGATTCATTCCTTTTTTCCCGCGGTCGCATCGCAGACGACGACCGCCACTACTCGCAACGCTCACCGCCGATCGGCGACCGGCTCCTTCCGACTTCCAAACGTCTGCTCCGCGGAGACCGACGCACACGGCGACACCCGCATGTTTTCCCGCCCGGCAGCATCCCCGAGCGAACTACTCGACGGCCAGACCGCGCGTCGTCCATTCGCTGCTGAACAAACCGTTCGACCAAAGCCGATCATCAGAGCGTCCGCGCGATCTCTTCGATCTTGTACGCCTCTAACAGGTCGCCCTCTTTCACATCGTCGAAGCCGGCCAACTTGATGCCGCATTCCATTCCCTCGCGGACTTCGCGCACATCGTCTTTTTCTCGCTTCAGCGTCTCGATGGCGTAATCGCCCACCACGCGGCTGTCGCGGATGATGCGCATGCGGGCATCGCGCGTGATCGTGCCGGCCAGAACGCGGCAGCCCGCAACCGCCCCCACCCGGCTGATGCGAAACACCCGCTGCACCAGCGCCCGGCCCAAATCCTTCTCTTGCTTTTCGGGACGGAGCATCCCTTCCAAAGCGTCTTTCAGGTCTTGCGTGAGCTGATAGATGATGTCGTAGCGGCGAATCTGCACGCCGCGCTGCTCGGCCAGTTCGCGGGCTTTTTCGTCCGGCGCAACGTTGAATCCGACGATGATCGCATCCGACGCATCGGCCAAATGAACATCCGCTTCCGTGATTCCCCCGACGGCCGCTTGCAGCACCTTGACCTGTACTTCCGGGTGCTCCAGTTTGCCCAACTCTTTGCGAATCGCCTCGATCGATCCGCGCACATCGGCGCGAATGATGATGTTCAGCGTTTGCACCTTATCCATCTGACCGAGACGCTCGAAGAGATTCTCCAACGTCACATGCGCCCGCGTCCCCGATAGTTCGATCGCGCGCGCCTTCGCCTGATGCGCTTCGGCCACTTGGCGTGCCTGGGCGATGTCGTCAAGCACATAGAAACGATCGCCCGCATTCGGCGGCTGATCCAAACCGGTCACTGTTACGGGGGTCGAGGGGCCGGCCGCAGCCAACCGCTTGCGCGTTTGCAGAGTATCGTAGAGCGCCTTCACACGCCCGTAGGCCGCGCCGCAGACGACGACATCGCCCACCTTCAGCGTGCCTTTTTGCACCAAGAGCTTCGCCTCGACGCCGCGTCCCTCGCTGAGCGACGTTTCCAAACACACTCCCAAGGCCGGCCGATTCGGATTCGCTCGCAGATCGTGCAGTTCGGCCACCGTAAGCAACGTTTCGAGCAGTTCGTCGATCCCGGCCCCGGTTGCGGCACTGGTTTTGACCACTTCCACATCGCCGCCCCACTCGGTCGGCAGAAGTTCGGCCGCCGCCAACTGCTGATAGACGCGATCGGGGTTCGCCGAGGGAAGATCGATCTTGTTCAGCGCGACGACGATCGGCACCCCGGCGGCCCGCGCATGGCTGATCGCTTCTTCGGTTTGCGGCATCACGCCATCGTCCGCCGCGACGACAAGCACCGCGATGTCCGTCACGTTGGCCCCGCGTGCCCGCATCTCGGTGAACGCTTCGTGACCGGGCGTATCGACAAAGGAGATCGGCCGGCCCTGTTTCTCGATCTGATACGCGCGGATATGCTGCGTAATGCCGCCTTTTTCGCCCGCCGCTACATGCAAATCGAGAATCCGGTCCAACAACGAGGTCTTGCCGTGGTCCACATGCCCGAGAAACGTAATCACCGGCGGCCGCGGCTGCAACGACTCCGGCGGGTCTTCCAACGATTCCAACGCGGAAATCACCGCATCTTCCACCGGCACGGGCCGACGAAGCTCCACATCGAGCCCCAATTCGGCGGCCAACAGTTCGGCCAAATCAGGATCGAGGTTGGCTGCCACATTGGTCATCTGCCCCAATTGCAGCAACTTCGTCAACGCCGATTTCACGGGGATGCCGCAGGCCTCGCAGAATGAACGCACCGTGCATGGCAGTTCCACAACCAATTTCCCTTTGCGCGGCGCCGCCGTGCTCGCTCCGCCGGTGCGCCGAATGAACTTCGGCCGTTGAACCGCCGGAGTATCGTCCTCTTCTTCCGGCGAAACCACTCGTTTGGCCGCAGCCGTTTTCTTCCGTTTCAATTGCCGTTGCTCGCGGCCTCCGAGTGTGACGGCCTCTTCGTCTTCGCCCTCGATGCCTTTCTGTTTCTTCACCCGATCTCGGGCGGCCTGCAACAACCCTTCGAGCGTGGCCGCGTCGATATTCAACGGTCGGCCTTTGGTCGGTTCTTCGCCTCGATCCGATTTCGAATCAGCCGCCCGCTTCTCCTCGCGTTTACGCAATTGCTCGGAAAGCGGTTTTGCGCCTCCGCGGCCTGCGCGAATCGCGTCCAAGGGGAGCTTGATATCCGGCTTTTGCGGGGCAGGCTCGCTGACGGCCGGCTTCCGCGGCGGCTTGGCGACCGTGGGCACCGCCGCCAAGCGAATGGCCGGCCCCTTCTGCTCTTTTTGCTTTTCCCGATCGGCTTTGCGCTGCGCCCGCTCGCGTGCGGACAGCTCTCGAATCGGCCTGTCGAATTGGCTGATCTTCGGCCTCTCGAACGTCGGCATCGGCGCGGAAGGCCCCTCGCGAGGCGGTTCCTTCGACTCCGGCCGCGGCGGTTCGGATGCAGTGCCGGCCGACTCTGCCCCAGGCATGCCGGCCCCCGATGCCGGCCCGACACCAGCGGCCGGCTCCGCGGCCCCGGTTACTTCGGGCGAGGCAACAGCCGCGACCGTTTCAGACACGCTAGGAGGCGACGGCGGCGTGACCGGAACAACCCCGGAAGCCGGTTCTGAAGCCGCTGCGACCACCGACGGCTCAACAACAGGCGTTTCCACCGCGGCGACCGGGGAGGGAGCAGTGGGTTGCGGAGGAGCGGCGGAAGGCGGGGCTTCGGTCTTACGCGAACGCAGCAGCGGGGGACGCTCGGAGGGACGCCCAGTGAGCACCGGCGGCTTGCCCACCGTGCCCGCCGGCGGGATGTAGTCTTCGCGTCGGATCGCCGGCGCTGGGCCGCTCTCCGCCGGGCGCGTCGAACTGCGAGTCTTCTGCGCTTCGAGGAACTTGAAAAGCGTCGCTTCCTCTTCGTCCGACAATTGCGACAGCGCCGAACTCTTGCCCTTGATGCCTGCGCGCTCGCAGACAAGGACCAAGTCCTTGCTGTCCATCTTCAGTTGTTTTGCCAGGGCGTAAATACGATTCGCCACGTGGGCACTCCCTTTGGAACGGAAACCGGCGGGCCCGGCCCGCTCTGTCGCGATGCGTCAAACCATGTCCAACCTCCCTACGTTGCGCCAACACGGTACTACGCCTCGGCGCTGTTGGGTGAATCCGTTGCAGCGCCGGTAGTCGGGCCGTCGGCGGGTTCCGCCACCGCCTCGCTCGACTCCGACGCCGGGGCGGCATCGCTTTCCGCCCCTTGCTGATTGGCGGCCTCTTGCCGCTCAAGCTCGCGTTGTTGGCGACGTTGCATCGCCGCTTGTTTTTCCGCTTCTTCCGCCTTGGCTTCGGCCTGGGCGACAATCGACTGAACCTGTTCCTCGGAAAGGCCGCCCATCTCCATCAACACATCCGGCTCGATGGTGGAAAGCTCGTCATACGTCAGGAAGCCCTCGCCCACCAACCGCTCGGCCAATTCAGGCTCAATCCCCTCGATCGAGGCAAAGCCCTGCACCGCGCGATCGATCTCTTCGTCGAGCTCGTCGCGCGTCATGATCTCGATATCCCAACCGGCCAACTTGCTGGCCAAACGCACGTTTTGACCGCGGCGCCCGATCGCCAGCGACAACTGATCTTCCTTCACCAGCACAATCGCTTTGCCCAGCATGCGGCAGAGGATCGTCTCCTCGCATTCCGCCGGCTGGAGGGCGTTGGGAATGAACACATTCATGTCGTCATTCCAACGCACAATGTCGATCCGCTCGCCGGCCAACTCGTCGGTGATATTCTTAATTCGATTTCCGCGAACCCCGACGCACGCGCCGACGCAATCGACTCGGGGATCGACACTGCTGACCGCCACCTTGGTCCGATAGCCCGGCTCGCGCGAAATCGCTCGAATCTCGATTATCCCCTCGGCGATTTCCGGAATTTCCTGCTCGAACAACCGTTGAACCAAGTGGGTGGTCGCTCGGCTGAGAATGACTTTGATGCGGCTGCCCGACTTGCGGACTTCGTACACCGTTGCCCGGATGCGCTCGTTCACATGATGCGATTCGCCGGGAATCTGTTCGCCTCGCGGAAGGATCGCCTCGACATTCCCCAGCGACACGGTCGCTGTTCCGCCATCGTAACGCTGGATCACGCCGTTGACCAATTGACCGCGAAGTTGCTCGTACTCTTCGAAAAGGGTGTCTCGTTCCGCCTCTCGGATCTTCTGAATAATTACCTGCTTGGCGGTTTGCGCGCCGATCCGTTCATTGATTTCCTCCGGACTCAACGGAATGCCGTTGCGCGTACCGGAAATGACCCCCGACTTCCGATCGATATTGACAACAATCTCGGCGTCATCACCGTAGTGTTTCTTGGCGGCCGACAAGATACCGGCCTCGATGCTCTCGAACAGAACCTCCTTGTCGATATTCTTGTCTCGGTGGATTGTGTCCACAATCCGTAGCACTTCGCTGGCGTCCATCGAACTAACTGCCGATCGATTCAAGGATTCGGTGACGGTCATCCGCCAAAAAACAATACCACCCGCCCGCTCGGACGACTTGTTTTCGCCCAAGACGCTTCAAAACGTTTTACCATCATAGTTTAGAAGCGACGGTAATCTCGTAAAGATACACCCCCATCCGCAGACTGTCAAGGTAGTGCCCCGACCGGGCCGCTGCTCGGCAGCCCTGCGGCCGAAACCCGCCGGCCTTCTGGCTTACCGCTCGCCCTAATTGCCGAAAAGGCGAAGACTTACTCGGCGGCAGTCCGACGGACTCCCATTGCCACACCTGATGCCAGCCGGCAGCGACACTCTCGCCGCAAGCACCTGAAGCGATCGATTATGCACGTTCGTTCATTTTCGATCTGCCACCGAATCGCGCGACGAGAGGGTGCTTCGTCCGGTTCCCGAACGGTCATTGTTGCTCGACTCGCACAACGCTGGGCTGTTGCCCGCGGACGATTCCCACTTGAAGCACCTCGCCCGCCTTTTTCTGCCGCTCGAGCAACTCGGCAAGCGACTTGACCGGCTGAGCGTTGACACTCTGGATCAGATCGCCGGTCCGAAAACCGCACTTCGACGCGGCGGAATCGGCCGGCACTTCGACGAGCAGAACGCCCCCCGCCTCCTTGCTCACGCCGTATGCCGAGTACTCCTCGCCCTGAAGATCTCTCGCCTTAGCTCCGAGCCAACGGTGCAGTTCGACGGGCGCTGCAACCGGCGCGGCCGTTCGCAGCGGCGGAATCGCCGGGACGCGCGCGATCGCCTTCAGCCGCGGCGATTGCACGCCGAAACGATCCATCGGGAAGTTCTGAAATCCAATCGCGATCGCAGGCGAATCCTTCTTCACGCGAAAGTCGCCGCCGAGCGGATCCTCGAACAGAGCGTCGCCCACCAGCGAATGGCGATCGCAGCCATGCTCGGCGAACTTCGTGCGGTCGGCCTCGGAGGTGGTGAACAAGTTACGATCGATCACTTCGCCCCACTTCCCTTTCGGCATTCCACCGGCCGGGCGGTATGCTCCCATCCAGATGTTGCCGGTCACCTCGTCGCCGCTGTTGTCGAACCAAACATGAGGATGAAGCGAGTTATTGACTGCGATATTGTTTCGAACCTTGCGATGAAACCCCTCGCGCAGCTTCAGCCCGCCACGCAAGAAGAGGTTGTTGTAGATTTCATAATTCGAGGAGCCGTCATCGAGGTCCACGTCCCAGCCGTGATCGCAGCGCCACCGGCTGTTGCGGATGACGTTCGGCCGCACCATGTCCAACTTCGCTAATTGCGGCAGTTCCGCGGCCGGGGCGTCTTCAAGCCCCCAAAATCGGTCGCGCCCCCACGAGTTGAAGCTGCCGTGGTCGCCGGTTTCGAGCACGGTGTCGAACACGTCGCAGAACTCGATCACGTGCCCTCCGAAGGTTCCTTCGCTGATGTTGATTCCCGCCCGCGACGCCTCATAAATCGAGCAGTGCCGAATCGTGATTCCCATGGCCATCGAGAGCTGAATACCCGTCGCTTGTTTCTCGACCACGCCGATGCCGCGGATCAAACAGTCTTCCACAAGGCAATCGGCCGGGTAGTTGTTTGTTTGCGGGCCCGGGGTTTTGTCGATCCGATGGTAGCTTTGGCGTTGACGATATTCGAATAGCGGGCTGCGGACGGCCTTCGGATCGCCGACGAACGCAACAGCGCTTGCCCCGGTGTTTCGGATGTCGCAACCGCGGATGACAACTCGGCGGTTGTAATTGTTGACGAACACGGCGTTGCCGCCCAGTTGGTCGAAGTCGCAGTCCACCACCGAACAATCTTCGGTGCCGTCGAACATCACCGCGCCGCCGCGATAAATGGTCCAATCGCTACGGAGCAGCGGTTCACGCACGTCCATGAAGGTGCGCGCCGCATGGCGAAAAACGATCCCGCGGAGCGTTACGCCGCGAACCGGCTCGTTGGGCGTGCCGCGAAACTCAACCAGATGCCGCAAGCGAACCACCTCGACGACGGCCTCTTCCAAGTTCACTTCAGCGGCAGGCATGAAGTAGAGCACCGCAGACTGGGCATCGTGGAACCATTCGCCGGGGGCGTCGAGTTCCTCGAAGATGTTTTCGACAAAGCGATGCTGCGGGTGCATCCCCATCTGCCGGTTGTTCTGCCAACCACCTTCGTAAGACACTTCGTTCTTGTCGTTCTTGCCGGTAATGCGATAGTGATACCCGCCCCAATGCGCGCGATGCATGGCATGAATGAACCCGCCGGTCGGATCGCTCCATCGGGCGGCCCGTTGCGGGGCGAATGCGTCTGCCGCAAAGCCGCCATAGGGCCGCACGTTCGCGTCGAAGTTCGGATAGCGGGCCATCCGCTGCAATCGGCCGTTGATGAAGAGCTGATCGAAGGCCGTGCCCGCCGGCGTGCGCGCCTTCATCACCCCATTGCCGCACGGCTGCCATTGAAGATCGATTTTCTCGCCGCCGCTAATGACCACCGTTTCGCCCGCCGCAGCGCGATATTCGCATCCGTTGTCGGCCGGGGTGAATACAACCGTTTCCGGCAAGTAATACACGCCGGCATGAAGCGTTACGCACGCCCCTTTCGCCGCACGCGCTGCCCGTTGTGCGCGGCCGATCGTTGCAAAGGGTTCCGCGGCCGTGCCGGCCGACGCATCGTTGCCCGCCGGCGAAACGTGATACTCCGCCGCTTGGGCCAAAATCGGCGACAGAACCAGAGCGAACACAAGGGGCACGTGCCTGTTCATGGGTCTTTCCGTGGGGCTAAACCACACCGCCGCAATTGGAAAAAAGTTCGGCCTTCGGCGTTGCCGGTGATGTCGAGCCGATTTCGGCCACCGCGAGAACGATCCTTCCGACCGGATCAAAAGTCGGTGCGCGTGGGTTTCGCGTTCTTGGAAGCGATCTCGATCCAGTCGATCTCAACGGGCGTCTTCTGTGCGGGAAGGTAGAGCCGCACAACGCCGAGCGGCCCCTGAGCCGGTAGCTCGACGGCGACCTCCTCCCAGCGGCCGCCCCGAAGCGAGTAATTCACACGATTGGCTTCGGTACCTGGTCCCCCAGGCAGCCAATCGACGTGCGAGGCCGATTCGTCCGCCTTGATGCGGAACGTCACGGTCGCCGAACCGCCGTGCTTCCCGGCGGAAAAGCCGAGAAAACTCGCCTCGGTCAGTTGGCTGACGATCAGCACGCCATCCTTAACCGCCGCCTTGCAGCCGCGAGCCTTCCATCCGTGCAAGGCCGGGTCGCTTTCATCCTTCGCATTGCCTTGCGGACCGCGAGCCGCAGCAGGAGCGTTCTTGCCGCGGGCTTGCGGTCGCGGCTTGCCCTCGAGTTCCGGGCGGTATTGCGCCGGATCGAACTTCGGATTCGGCACAGGCACCACGGCATTCGTTTCCGCCAAGAATCGATCGATCAATGCATCGAGCTCGGCCACAAGCTCCGGCCGAGAGGGGGCAAGATCGTTCCTTTCGCCAGGGTCGTTGCCAAGATGAAACAGCAAATAGCGGTGCGCGCCGTTCTCGCCGCCATGGAAGATGCGAATTAGCTTGTAGTCGCCGCGGTGAACCGACACGCTCGGCGGAAGCCAGTCGGGCACAGGTGGATTGTGCGGAAAATATTGAAACAGGGGACGCTCAGGCATGCTCTCGCCTCTCAATGCCGGCAGAATGCTGCGGCCGTCGAACTTCTGGCCTTGTGCCGGCTCGACGCCCAAACCGTCGAGGATCGTCGGATAGTAGTCTTCGCTTTGAATCATCGCATCGCTGCGACTTCCCGGCCGAGTAACGCCCGGCCAAACAACGACGCATGGCACCCGCGTGCCGCCTTCGAACATCGTCGCCTTACCTCCGCGCAGCGGGCGGTTACTCGTGGGCGTTGTGCCGTCGATTTCGTTGTACATGTTGCCGCCGTTATCGGAGGTGAAGATGACGATCGTCTTCTCCGCAAGCCCGAGGCGGTCGATGGCATCGAGCAGCGTGCCGACGGCGTCGTCCATGCTCTCGATCATCGCGGCATAGGTCGGGCTGCGCTGCGCATCGTTCGGGTTGACTCGGGCACGATGCTTCTCAACAAGGGCTTTTTTCGCATCGAACGGCGCATGCACGCTGAATTGCCAGTAATTCAAGAAGAACGGCCGATCCTTGTTCCGTTCCATCCAAGCCACGGCTTCGCGCGCCATTCTGTCTTCAATGTGTTCGCCGGGAACCGATTCCTTGAAGTCGTTGAACTTCCAGGGCGCCACATAACTGCCCGCCGGGCCGGGGCCCGAGTGATGAGGCACGTCCACATCGAATCCGTGCTGCAACGGCGAGTACGGTTCGGCGCCCAAGTGCCATTTGCCGAAATGGCCTGTGGCGTAGCCCAATTCCTTCAGCGTTTCGGCAAGCGTGCGGTATTCGGTCTTCAGCCGCGAAACGGGGATGGGCTGAATCGCCTTCTGGTCGGCGGCGGCTGCCTTGCCCACCGTTGCTTCGAGAACTACCTCCGGAAGGTGACAATTCGGTGTGGTAATGCCCGTCCGGGCCGGACTGAGCCCGGTGAGAATGGCCGCACGGGTCGGCGAACACAGTGGGCTGGCCGAATAAGCGCGCGTGAACACCGTCCCCCGCTTCGCCAGCCGCTCGACGTTGGGCGTTTGATAGAAGGCCGTAGTGCCGTAGAGCGTCGTATCGCTCCAGCCCAAGTCGTCGGCAAGAATGAACACGATGTTCGGTTTCTGCCGCTCAGCGGCCGGAAGGACGGCAACTGCGGTGAAAAGGATGAGAACAGCCAAGCCAGAAGCCTTCATCGCTTTGTCCTCCTGGATTGTTGACCGACGGCGCCCTTTGCAGAAAAAGTCTCACTCGCAACGCCAGTCAAACACTGCCGAGCGACTGCGGCTGCGCCGTTTGCTTCTCGTTCGAGGTTGGATTGGGAGGGAATCGGGGCGGGGTGTCGCCTGCCAACGCGACTCCGCTCAACGGCCTGCTCCGGTTGAGCGTTGGCGGGCGAATTCCAACTGCATCCTACCTATTTTCCGCCGACATTGCCAGCAATTTACAGCCAGCGGATGCACAGCCGGCAGGAAGGTTGCCAACCACGTCGCGGCGTGATAAGCTGCATCCATTCTGCCGGGTGATGCTCGATAATCTGATGCGTCACAGCGGGCGATGCGACGAGGGTGGCCGGCACCGTTTCACGAACACCGACCGCCGAGAGTCATTGGATTTTGGTGAGACATCCGGGGCATAGTGGCGGCTCGTCGGTTAGGTTACAAGGCCCCCGGTGTATGCGGCAGAATCTGCGGCGAGGAATCGGACCGCAGCAGTGCGGGGCAGTGTTCGATCGGTGCGACACGGCCGGAGAAGATCGAGTCGCACCGTCGCGGTTCGCAGTGCTCGGAAGGCGCCGGGCGGGCTGTTCTTCGATAGGAGCAACGCGATGCTGGTTGTCTCCCGCAAAGTCGGCGAGCGAGTTTGGATCGGCGATCAGATCTCTGTGACGATCGTTCGTGTTGCCCAAGGCGTTGTTCGCATCGGCATCGAGGCGCCTTCGGAGATGACGATTATTCGCGATGAATTACGTCAGAACGCCGCGGTTCGCGCCACGGCGTCGCCCGATTCGTCAGGCGAGTCTTCCTCGATCGAAGATCTCTCGCGCAAACCCCGCTGAATCGGCCGGCTGAGCGAAAAAGCGGTCTGCAACCAAGGCGAGTCGGCCGGGGGCACGCAACCGGCAGCCGGTCCGCATTCACCTTTCTCGCTTCGTATCCAACGGGTGCGGTGTCTCGAAATGCTGCGATCTCCGACCGCTTGTTGACATACAGATTCCAGCCACTGCAATCCGCGTACTGCCGGGGAAACGCACGGCCGCAAACCCGAGCACGACTTGTTCAATAGGCCTCTCGGGATGCTCGCCGAGCGGCGGGAGGTCAGGGCCGTCGTGCCGGCAGGTTGCGTACGTCCCACAACTGCTGATCGCCGCCGGGGGATGTCGGCTGCGGGCGGGCGAAGAACGCATCGAGCCGGGCGATCTTTTCACTGGCGGGCAATTCACTCGAATCGGTCGTCGCCGGAGAGCGTCCCCAGTAGATGCGACGACCATCGCGCGTCACCAGTTGATAGACGTAGTCTTCCGGTGACGAGCCCAGCGGACGAACGGAAGACACCATGTGATCCAGCCCCCAGCCGGCCCAATGGTCGGCAAGCACCGCGGCAATTTGCGCGCCGCCGAACACGCGGGGATCGCCCCAGCGTTCGCCCATCGCCCCAAGCGGCTGCGTCTCAATCGCGGCCAAGCGAGGCAGTCGCAGTTGCTCGGCTTGCGTCAAGTCTCCGTTGGGCAGCAAAACCCCCTCGTGATCCACCGGCAAGAGACCGGCAGGCGTTTCGACCATCAACACCGGTCGGCGGTATTCCAGTTCGACGATCACACGCGCCGGGTGTCGCTTTTCGACGCGGCGCACCGAGCGAATCCAAGGATGAAGAGAAAAGGCGCCGGCCAGCCGTTCCGTCACGTCGGCGTCGAGCAGCCGCAAGGCTCCGCCGAGCTGGACTGCGCGAAACACCTCACCGCGGATATCGGTTCGAATCCACGACGGCGGCGGGGTGATCTCGATCGACTCAGCGGTGATTGCGTAGTCGGGGCCGGAAAGCACCTGCCCGCGAACCTCCGACCACATCCAGTACCACAGGCCGAAAAAGACGCCCATCGTGGCAACCGAGGCAATCGGTGTGCGACGAACTTGAAGCTTGGCAACAAGCTTGTTCCACCAATGTTCCGCCTTGCCTTTCGGTTTTGCCATGGTGCATAGATCCCACGAAGCCGGTACCGGACGGCAGCGGCCGGAGCAATGAGAAGCCCGGAACTCACTCGGCCGGCCGAAAACGAGTAGGCGGGGCGACGGCGGGGCCAGACCTGCGCGGTCGATAACGGCTGGCCCAAGCGAGTAGTTCACCCCATCGAGCCAAACCTCTCCGCCCTCCGGGCGCTGTCTCACCGCGCCGCATCGCGCACCAGCCGATCGCAAAGCTGCGGCAGCGATAGTCCGGCCGCCTGCGCCGCCAGCGGGGCAAGGCTCCTGGCCGTCATGCCCGGCGTCGTGTTCACTTCAAGCAGCCACGGGCGGCCCTGCGGGTCGAGCCGCAAATCAACCCGCGAAAGTCCTTCCACGCCCAACGCCTCGGCCGCCGCCAGCGCCATCTCGATCACCTTATCGGCTAACATCGGCTCCAGCGGGGCAGGAAGACGATATCGAGTGGCAGAGCTTGAGTATTTCGCCTCATAGTCGAAAACGGAATCGGCGGCTTCAATCTCGACGAGCGGAAACGCCGTTTGCCCCAGCAAAGTTGCCGTGATTTCCCGCCCCGGCACAAACCGTTCGATCAGCATAACTGATCCGAACTGCGCACCGTGAGCGACGGCCGCAACGATTTCGTCGGCGGTGGCGGCCAGCCGCAATCCAATGCTCGAACCTTGATCGTCCGGCTTGACGACCACCCGCCGGCCGAGCGCCAACGCCGCGGGCAGCCACTGCTGCGGCGGCTCGTCGGCCGTCACACACAGCCACGGCGGAGTGGGCAAACCCAAATCGCTCCAAATCGCTTTGGCCGCCGACTTGTGCATCGCCTTCCGTGATGCGTCCGGTCCACTGCCCGTGTACCGCACTCCGTGATCTTGCAGCCATTGCTGCACGCGACCATCTTCGCCCGCGGCGCCGTGCAACGCCAAAAAGCAAACATCATCCGGGCGCCAGTCGATTTGATCGAGCGCGGTCGTCGCCGGATCGACCCGTTCGACCCAGTACCCGGCGGACTGCAACGCTTCGGCAACCGCATTGCCGCTGCGAATGCTGATTTCGCGTTCGGCCGAGTCGCCGCCCAACAAAACGATGACGCGGCCGACCGCGGGAATGCTCGCGTCGGTCATGGGGCTATCGTCCTCCCGAACGTGTCGCCGGAGTGATGTCCTATTCGGGCCATCATCGGGTGATCGACCGCTCGCGCCGAAGCACTCCAAAGAATCGCGAAAGACGGAAAGCGGTTCAAACGGGGATCGAGCGCAATCGGCCGCTTCGTTGCAACAGCGGCCGACTGCGCGATTGTGTGACGCCATTTAGCCGCCGACGGCCGGTTCGCGGCTATTATCAGCGGCATCTACCAAATCTCGATCTCGAGTTGCAGCTCGACCCCCATCCGTTCGCGCACCTGATCGCGAACGAAATGGATCAGCCGAAGCACATCCGAAGCCGTGCAATCGGAGTCGGCCACGATGAACCCCGCATGACGCTCGCTCACCATCGCGCCGCCGATGCGGGTACCTTTAAGCCCGGCGGCCTCGATCAGTTCGGCCGCGGCCGCGTTGGGCGGGTTCTTGAAAACACAGCCGGCGCACTGATGAGCCAGCGGCTGGGTCGATTTTTTGACGATCCAGTTCTTTTGCATGCGGCGGACCAGTTCGCGCGGATCGTCTTCCTCCAATTCGAACTCCGCCTGGACAATAACCAAGTCGTCCAAATTGCTTTGGCGATACGAAAACTGCAATTCGTCGCGGTCGCGTTCTTCGATCACTCCGTCGGCAGAAAGGCACTGGACGCTGCGGGTCCACTGCCCAATGTCGCCGCCCTGGGCGCCGGCGTTGCCGTGCAGCGCGCCGCCAACGGTGCCGGGAATAGCAATCAACGATTCCAGCCCGGCCAGGCCGTAACGCACCGCGGTTGTCACCACGCGGCCCAGCGAAGCGCCGCCGCAGGCGACCACGCGCCGACCTTCGACCCGTATTTCGTGAAACACCGGTGCCGAAAGGCGGATCACCACCCCCTTGACGCCTTCGTCTCGCACCAAGATATTCGAACCGCGACCGAGAATGCGAACAGGCTTTTGGTTCTCGGCACAGCGTTCCAACAATTGCGCAAGCTGTTGGGGTGTTTCCGGTTCGGCAAAGAACTCGGCCGGGCCGCCCAACTGGAACCACGTATGCATGGCCAGCGGCTCAGATTCGCGCACGATCTTCTCAAATCCCTTCAAGAAACTCATAGTCTCGCCCATTTTTGTCGCACAGCGTCGGCCAATTGGCGAATGTCGCCAGCCCCTAGCGTAACGAATAGATCGCCCGCTGTCAGCGCCTCGGCCAACGTTTGCGGCAGCCGCTCGGGCGAGTCGGAAACAATGCGCACCGGCCCGCGAACCCGCCGCCTCAGCTCCTCCGCGATGCCGTCATGCCCCGCGCTCGGCAGTTCTCGAGCGGCATAGATGTCCGTAACTGCCAACAGGTCCGCGACCGCCAAACTTTGTGCGAATTCGTCGAGCAGCTCCTTTGTTCGTCGCCGCTGGTGCGGCTGGAAGACGCACACCAGACGTCGGCCCGGATGCAAATGCCGCAGAGTGGTCAACGTCGCGGTGATCTCCGTCGGATGATGAGCATAGTCGTCGTAGAACTCAACATCGCCATGCCTTCCCAAATGTTCCATCCGCCGTTCCAGGCCGGAGAACTCGGCTAAGGCTTCGACGGCTTGGCGGGCATCGAGTCCGCTTTCAACCGCCGCGACCAACACCGCCAAGGCGTTGATTACGTGATGCCGGCCCGCCAATCGCAAGCGAACCTGGGCCGCCTTTCGCCCGCGAAACACCGCGGAAAACGCCCGCGGAGCGCCGCCCTCTGCGTCCGGCAGAGCAATCCAATCGGCTTGACTGAATCCGAAGGTAACCACGCGACGTTGAGCCAAACGGCTTCGCAACCGAACGGCTATCGGACTCGTCGTACCCAAAGCGAGCAGGCCGTCGCCCGGCACACGCGAGGCAAACTCAGCGAACGCATCGAGCGACGTTCTTTCGTCGGGATATGTGTCGAAATGGTCGCGTTCGATGTTGAGGATAATCGCTGCGTCTGGTTCGAGGCTCAGAAAGTTGCGGTTCCATTCGCAGGCTTCGACAACGGCCCACGGCCCGCCGCCGGTTCGCCCGCCCGCCCCCCAACCACCACCCAAGGGCGTCGCACCGCAAAAAACGATCGGATCGCATCCGGCATGCTCGAAGACCTTGCCGAGCATGGCCGTCGCGGTCGATTTGCCGTGAGTGCCC
This sequence comes from uncultured Planctomycetaceae bacterium, assembly GCA_964631235.1. Taxonomy (GTDB): domain Bacteria; phylum Planctomycetota; class Planctomycetia; order Pirellulales; family Thermoguttaceae; genus JARKPK01. The sequence goes on from CAZVZX010000005.1 coordinate 62,674, forward strand.
GCCACCGCATACACCCGGGGCCGTGGCGGCGTGGCAAGCAGGCTTGCGACCGCCTCGACGTACCGGATCACCGGCAGTCCGCGACCGCGTGCAGCAGTCAACTCCGGGCACTCCGGCGCGATCGCATCGCTGTGGATGACAAGGTCGCAGTCCGGCGGCAGATTCGCGGCGGCATGGCCCGTCCGCCACGGAAAAGGAGCGTTTGGTTCATTCTGCTGATCGGCTCCGATGACCCGCCACCCGCGATCATGCAACACGCGGGCCAACGCCCTCATTCCCGAACCGGCAGCTCCGACAAGCAAAACAGTCCGCGGCCGGTCCCATCGCAGCTCCCCTATGCTCATCGTCGCCGCCCGCCTCCATGCACAGGCCAACCGCTAATCAACCGAAAAACAACCGCCAATGAACGCCAAGCAACGCGAAGGATTATCAAGCAACCGCTAATGAACGCCAAGTAGCGCGAATAGAAACATACACATGCGAATGGATTCTCGCTGTGTCGCGGCATAGAGACACACACAGACACCAAAGGAAATGAAGCGTGCCGAAGTCAAGATCGAACGCTTGTCGATTCGGCCCTACGCATTCAGGCCGCCGAAGCGCCGCTCGCGTCGCGCGAACGCCCGAATCGCTTCGTTGAGCAATTCTTCGTTGAAGTCCGGCCAGCAGCGATCGGTAACCCAGATCTCGGCATAGCTGATTTGCCACAGGAGGAAGTTGCTTACGCGAAGCTCTCCGGCGGTTCGCACCACCAAATCCGGATCGGGCATGTCGGCCGTGTCGAGCCGGGCGCTGACCAACTTTTCGTCGATCTCCTCGGGTTGAATGCTGCCAGAAACCGCCTCGGCGGCGATGCGTCGCACCGCCTCGACGATTTCCTGCCGCCCGCCGTAATTAATCGCCAAACACAACCGAAGCCCCGTGTTGCCCCGGCTCAACTCCACCGTACGATCCATTGCCCGAAGCGCATCGGAAGCGATGCCCTCGCGCCGACCGATCGTCGTCAGGCGGATGTTCTGGCGGAGAATCTCCCCCCGTTCCTCCACCATGTACTGTTCCAGCAGATGCATTAGGAAATCGAGTTCGGCGGGCGGACGTTTCCAGTTCTCGCTGGAAAGGCAGTAAAGCGTCAGTTGTTCGATGCCCAGCCGAACACAATGGGCCACCACGGCGCGAACGGTGGCTACGCCTTTGCGATGTCCTTCGATGCGCGGCAGGCCGCGCTGCCGGGCCCACCGCCCATTGCCGTCCATAATAATGGCGATGTGCCGCGGAAGCCGTTCTCGCGGCACGTCGGGCAAAGCGATCTCAGCAACTGAGTGAGACAATGAAGACGACATCGATCGAAATCAGGCCCCGTTTCTCCCAGAAAAACGACCACCGACGCATTGCGGCTCTTCGACTGAAGGTCGAGCGGCACGCCGCCACCGTCCGATTATATCAGAAGTGCCTCGTTCTGTAGCGGCCCAAGGGCACAACGCGAGAAGTACCGTTCGATCTGAGCGCCAACGCCCTGATCCCAGGCATCGCACAATACCACGGCCGGCGCCTGCGGCGGTCGAAGACATTATCAGCCCGTTGAAAAACACGATTTCAGCGAATTCAGCCACGAATTTCGAGGAAAACGCACACGGCCGAGAATGCGGAAGCGACTTTTTCAACGGGCCGTCAATACGACATCGCTGCGTAAACTCGGAAAGACGAACAAAGCGGCTGCTATCGCCGCATGTCGTCGCGCAACGCGCCCTTACGATTCGCCAGTTCCTTGGTGACTTCTCGCTAAAGCATTAAGGGGCACTAAAGCGAGTGTCAAGCCATGCGGATGGTTTGTTGCCGGTCGGGGCCCACGGAAACAAGTTCCACCGGACGGCCGACCAATTGCGAGATCCGTTGAAGATAATCTCGCGCTGCTTGCGGCAGCTCGTCGGGTGTTCGAGCATTGGTGATCTCGGTTTGCCAGCCGGGAACCGTTTCGTACACAGGTATCGCCCGACGCAAATCATCAACATGGCTGGGAAAGTCCGTCGTCCGCCGCCCGTCGATCTCGTAGGCCGTGCAAATCTTCAGCTCTGGCAACGTGCTCAGCACATCGAGCAGCATGATGGCCAACGAATCGACGCCGCTCAAACGAGCCGTGTAACGCGCCGCCACAGCGTCGAACCAGCCGCAGCGCCGCGGCCGCCGCGTGACCGTGCCATATTCATTGCCGCGGTCGCGAATCAATTGGCCGATTTCGTTGTCCTGCTCGGTGGGGAACGGGCCACCGCCCACCCGGGTGCAGTAAGCCTTCACGATTCCCAACACCTTGGTCAAGTAGCGGGCCGGCACCCCCGCCCCGGGCGACACCCCAACGCCCGAGCTATTGCTGCTTGTAACAAAAGGAAACGTGCCGTGATCGATATCGAGCAACGCCCCTTGAGCCCCCTCGAAGAGTATTCGAGCATCGTTTTCGACGGCCGTAAGCAAGAACGAGGTGGTGTCGGCGACATGCGGACGCAAACGCTCCGCGTAGCCGCGATATTCGTCGTAGACGGCAGCGGCATCGAGCTTCTTCCACTCGCTGCCGGCCAAGGCGGCAAACAGTTGGTTCTTGACTTCTAGGATTTGTTCGATCTGTTCTCGAAATCGGTCGCGATACAAATCGCCCAACCGCACAGCCAGCGAGCGACCGACCTTGTCGCGATAGCACGGCCCGATCCCCCGCAGGGTCGTGCCGATCGCCTCTCCGGCCGAGCACTGCCGATCGAGCAGCCGATCTTCTTCCACATGCCACGGAAAGATGACATGCGCCCGGTCTGAAATCATCAGATTGCGGCCTACTTCGATGCCGCGGCCGATTAAATGGTCGATCTCGGCAATCAATGTTGCCGGGTTGATCACCACCCCGCCGGCGATGACGCACTGAACGTTCGGGCGGAAGATGCCGCTGGGAATCAACGACAACTTGAACTTATCGCCGCCAAAAACGACTGTATGCCCGGCATTCGCCCCGCCCTGATAGCGGACGACAATGTCGAATTGCTCGGTGAGCAAATCAACAATCTTGCCTTTGGCCTCGTCGCCCCACTGCAATCCCACAACGCACGTAGCTGGCACGGAACCGTCCCTCATCTCTTCGGCGCCGCCTCCCATTGCCGGGGGGCCGCCGCGCCCAAACGCATTACGTTAGCAAACCCGCGTTGCGGTGGTCAAGTATGCCGCACACCCTTTTTTCCAGCGAGAACCAGCTATTGATCGACAAAACGATCCAAACCGTTCTGCGGTTCTTTGCCATTGGCACGACACGAAAGGGATTCGTTCGTCGAGGAGAACCCCGCTCATTCCTCCGTGCGAGCAGGATATTGTGTTCCGCATGTTGCGACCGTCGCCAAGCGGTGCAGGGCGGTGGGCCGCCAACCAAACCGTGATGTCGCACATTACCAAGACCCAAATCCCCTCGGTCGCAGGAAACTCCACGAGAAACCGCAAATCCGATGGGATCGTGGTACCAGCGCGATCAACCCCGCGGCCATTGGCGGCAGTACTCGTACAATGCCATACAGGCGGCGGTGGCGGCATTGTGAGCGTATGGCCGCCCATAAACGGGGATTTCCACGCAAACATCGAGCATTCGGAGCACGTCATCTTCGATTCCGGTTCGTTCGTTGCCAATGACCAGCACGGCCTTTCGGGGGAAAGAGAATTCGAAGATGCATTGCGATTCGTTCGTCTGCTCCAGTCCGATCAAGGGATAACCTTGCTCGCAAAGTCGTTTCAGCACCGGCGGCAGTGTGCGGTGAATTTCGATCTCCAGGGTTGTTTCCGCATCGCGAGCGATTTTGCCGATAACGCGTGCCGCCCCGCAGGCAATAACCCGCTCGATCCCGCAACAGCCCGCCGCCCGAACAATCCGCGACAAATTGACATTGCTTCGCATGGGCGGACAAGCCACGATCAATTCCCGCGGCCGATCCAGTACAGCCGGAGGTTTGTGCCGCAATTGTTCGATATCGTCAGCCATCTGATCCATTCTCACCCAAAATCGGGTCGGCACGACGGGCACCGCGGAGGGGAAACGCTTTGCGCAATATCCCTGGGCCCCGTGCTCCTTGAGCACCCCGGCCTTTGGTCGCTGTGAAATACCCCCAGCGTTGCACGCTGCCGCGCCGTTGCCGGAAAACACCGTCGAAGTCGGCCGCCGTGCGCCCCCGCCGATACGCGCAAAAAAAGGACCAGGATTTTGCCGGGCGCAATGCGTCGGCGCCATCCTGGCCCAGTGTAGCATTATCAAGCGATAACGCTACGGTACCTTCGTGGTAAGCAGGGAACCGACATCGGAGCGAATCGCCACCGCTTCAAACGCAATCCCCGGCTGTGGATGCTCGAGCGAATGCACCGTCGAAAAGCCGCCGCTGACGTTCGGAACAGCCGAGCGACATGATCGGACCGCTGCCGGTAGATCGAAATAAAACCGCAGAATGGGAACGCTATTCGGCCGTTGCTTCCGCCTGAGGGCCGACACGAATCATCCTCGCCCGCCTTCCCAATCGCAATCAGATCGTTGATCTGCCGAAGAGTAGCCCGCGCCGCTTCGCCCGCCAAAACACACATCAACCGGCACGATGATCGCCCGGCTCGCGGCCGAAGACAGCCGCTTCAATAAGATGTCGGCCATTCTACCGGAAGCTGATTTCTTTGCAACGCTATTTTTTCTGTACCATTTCAGCCGAATGGAGCAGCAGGGAAAATCGCTCGGCGGGGCGATTGGCGCAAGCGATGCAAAAAGCTTGATAACGCGAGTCGTTTTGCCCGCTGGTCGTGCCGGGCCGTCGTTGAAGGGACGCGATCTGTCGCGTCCTCGCTCTGTCGCGTCCGCCTTTTCGGTCTTCGTCGCGGCCGTTTGGCCGATTCCCCGCCACGACGGAGCGCAGCCTTCCAGAGCTTCCGACGGCTGATCAGATAGTCCTTTCCGATCCGCGACCGCCCGACGGCAACACAACGAACGGCCGATCTCCTGCCGCCCAACCGATAGCGCGGCCGCCCCCCCCCGCTACCGGGTGCAGCCTCAAGACGACGGACGTGCAGGGTGCGGATCGTCCGGGCCGAACCGTCCGCGGAACTCGGACACCGGATACTTGCGAGCATTCTTTTCCAGCTTGCTGCGGACCGCCTCCGACAAATCGATTCCCAGAACGTTGCTCAGGGCAATCGCATAGCACAAGACATCAGCCAACTCGTCGCGAATCGCTTCGCGCCGCATCGGATCATCTGCCGAACGGCGGGACTCATCAACCGAAATCCATTGGAAATGCTCCATCAATTCAGCCGCTTCGATGGCAATCGACATCGCCAAATTCTTCGGCGCATGAAAGCAGTTCCAGTCGCGTTGATCGACGAACTCGGCCACCCACTGCCGCAGTTGAAGCACACTGGTGTTTTTGTCGCTCATGCCAACGCCTCGAAAACCGTTCCTCCGCGACCGCAAGCAAATCCATCGCCATCAGATCGGCATCAACAATGCCGACCGCGCCGGCGGGCCAAGCCGCCCCGTTCCATCGCATCAATCGACTGCGAAAGCGGCCGAGGGCACGGCGAAGCGGCCGCTTCCACAATAGAGTGACGCTCTCTTGAGACAAGAATGCCGAGTCCCCACGAACGCGGGAATCATCGCCATTCACTTGGGATGTCCAGCGCGGTCGGGCAAGCTCGGGCGGAGCGACGGACGGTCGGGCGACACCACCGCAGCGTTCGTCGCATTCGCGGCGTTTGCGGCATTCGCCGCCCGCTCAATGATCTTCCCGGTTGCCTTGTCCCACCGAATCGTTCGTTTCTCCAAGCGATGCTTGCCGTGGCAATCGGTGCAGACGAGTTGCTCCGGTTTCGTCTTTTGCGGGCAACGTTGCTGCCAGCATTCAACCACCTTTCTTGCCGGGGCGTCATGCGTGTCGTGGCACTCGGCGCAGCCGGGATCGATCTTTTCAGCGGGGAACATGACGTCGGGCGGCGTAAGGTGGTCTTCGTCGTCGCGATGGGCCAACGACTCCCCGTGACACTTCACGCAACCATAGCCCTCTTTGGCATGGATTTCGGCCAATTCCTCGCCCTCGTAGTTGCCGTGGCACACATAGCAGGCGAAGTTGTCCGCCTTCGGCTTGCCCTGAGGCTTTTCTGACGGTTTGGCCTCGGGCAGCTTCTCGTCGAGCAAGCCGTCGAGCGACAGCGGCGGGGGCTTGGGGCGCGCGGGCTCTTGAGACGCCGCGGCCCCCGGCTCACCGGCCTCGGCGAGCGAAAGCGAAGTACGGGCGAAGAACCATCCGGCAGCCGCGGGCCCCACGCCCAACAGGGCCGCGACGGAAAGCAACCACAGACACACTCGAACTGTTCTTCGGTGCATGATCGACGAAATCCTTCGAGTGACAATCACGGCGCAGATATCTTGCTGATCGGCAACGCGAGGAAGACTGATCGCGGCTTTGCCGTTTCGTCCCGCGCGCGGCGGCACGGCCCTGATTCATCGGCCCGCTTCATGCCCCCATCGCCGAGAACGAGAAGACGTCCGACGAAGATGCCCCGCCGCCGCCCCTGTCGGACCGGTATCATCGGCAGGCCCGATCAAACGTAGTCCCAGTCCCTGAGCCACTGATAGTGGAACGGCAGGTTCGCCATCGCCCGGTCGGTGGCTGCTTCGATCTCGGCGCGCTCTTCCACATCGAGGGCCCTGCGCTGCAACACCGCCAGCGAGACATTGTCCACCTGCTCCGGCGTGATCATTCCCGGAATCGGCGCAGTGATGACCGGATTGGAAAGGATCGCGCGAATGGTCAGCCGCGCGAGCTTGTTGTCTTCGTCTTTGTGCGGGTTGTCCGGCGAACCGTCGCCCTTGAACAGCGAGCCGCTGCTGAACGGCTTGATGCCGAACCAGGCGACATCGGCCTTCTGGAGCGTGTACCAAAGGCTTTCTTCCCATGAGCCATCGGCCATGGGCACGATGTTGGCCGCTTTGCCTTCTTCCGTGGTTTCAATCTTCGCTCCTTGGAGCTTCGTTTTGGCTGTGTACGGGGTGACGATCACGTCCATCACGTCGGGCGCTTGTTGCACCCACTTCTTGATGTGCGGGCGATCGTGGGAGGAAATCCCGGTGAATCGCGCCCTGCCGCTCTTCTTGGCCCAGGCGAGCGCCTCGCACATTTCGGCCATTTCGTCGTCGCCGTGGCGTCCGCTCTGCTCGTGGCAGGTGATTCGCCAAACATCGACGTACTCGAGCCCAGTGGTCTTCAAACCGCGGTCGAAGGCCTCCTTCAATTTCTCGGTAATCCAACCGGCAGGTTTCGGTTGGCCGCCCTTCTTCGCCGCCTGCCATTGGCTTCCCAGCCCGCGCATTTCCTCTTGATACCAGGAGAAGCCGAGGTACATCTTGTCGCGACGGCCCTTCAGTGCCTTGGCATAGGTGATGCACTCCTCACGGGTGCAAGCGTCGATGTAGTTGATTCCGCGATCGATACAGCGAGAGACAACCTCGTAGCGGTTCTTCTCGAATTCGGGCATGTCGATCTTGGCGCTCAGCCAACTGTGGCCCTCGAAGACGCCGGGCACCACGGCGTTCACCCGTTTCCAATGTCCGCCCAGGCAAACGGCGGAAAACATCAGATTCGTCTTCCCGCCGCGACGGTACTCCATCTGCTCGTTGTAGTTCAAAATATTTCCGGTCGGCGCCCGATCGGGATTGCCGGCGTAAACCGTGTAGGTCGGTGCAATGCCGATGGCGACACTGCCGGCGGTTACCGCGGCCGTTTTGACAAACTCTCGTCGCGTCAGATGTTCGGCAGACATGGCGACACTCCTGAATCGAAAACAGGGGATCGTGGTGGGAAGGCGATCGCAGGGCAGGTGGAGGCTCTCACCGAAACCGCGCAGGAGGAAAACAATTCGGCGGTCGTGCGTGTGCCACCGACCGAATCGTCAAGCCAAAGGCCGCTTTCCCGATCGCGCGGCATCGGCCGGCGCCGACCGGGCCGAGTAGTCCTCGCCCCCGGATCGGCGCAAACCTCACACTCGTCGCACGATACCAAACGATCGTCGATCGGTCCAGCGTATTTTATCGGAAACCGCCATTTGCCCCTGACTAATCCATCAAGGGGGCGGCAATCAAAAACGTGGGAATCCGCGGTCTTCGCGGCTGCCGCTGATCATGAGTAGTTATTTCCAGCGCTTGGCGACTTCGGTTTTCATGAACCGCAAGCCGTCGGAGGCCAGTTGCCGCTCGCTTTGGTACATCCTTCGCCAAATCTTCGTGGCGGGGACGATCTTCTCGAGTGCCAGCCCGAACGCCTCGATGACCATCGCGCCGTCATAACCGATCTCGTGCAGCGTGTCGAAATTCTCGGGCCAACGCACATTCCCTTGGCCCGGCGTGCTGCGGTCGTTCTCCGAGATATGCACGTGAGCCAAGTGCCCCTTCAACGCACGAATCGCCTCGGGAATGCTCTTTTCTTCGATGTGGGCATGGAACGTATCGTACATCATTTTGCAGCGCGGATGATTGACATCGCGACAGAAGCGAGCACCGTCGGCCGCCGTGTTCAAAAAGTAACATTCGAAGCGGTTGAGGTATTCGATGCCGAGCGTTACGCCCACCTTCTCGGCGTGTTCGGCCACTTCGCGCATGCTTTCCACGCCGCGTTTCCATTCGTCTTCGGTCGGCCCTTTGCCGCTGAACACCCCGAGGCCCGAATGAAACGGCCCGGCCATCACGGTGCAACCGGCGGCCGCGCAGCAATCGAGATTCCGCTTGTTGTTGTCGATGCCGCGTCGGCGCACGGCCGGATCGGCGCTGATCGGGTTGTCGTCGGCACCGCGGATCGCCGTGCCCGTGCGCGCCAGGCCCAACTCATCGAGCCGTTTGCCCCAGCGGGCGTAATTGTTCACATCGTCGATGTCGAAGCAGGGCAACTCGACCAAATCGAAGCCGATCTCCTTCAGCTCCTCCAGCAACGGCAACATCGACTCCGACAACGTATCCGTCCACATCAACAAGTTCATTCCGAAACGCATCAGTTTGGCTCCTTGCTGGAAGTGACCCGAAACAAGCTCTGAACAAAACCGCGAAAGACGGAAAACGGTTCCAACGGGGACTGCACACAACCAGCCGCGTCGTTGCGGCCGTTGCCGCTTTCGCAATTGTGTAAAACTATTTGGGGAAACGGGAACGCCCGCCCCCGGCGTCTTGCTTTGACAAACAAGAACCGTTCCCCCGCCACTGTTCCGCCCTACGCATCCGCTTTGATCGCTGATTGCGGAAACGCAACCAAAAACGATTTGCTCGCCCGAGGCAGCCGACGGAGGCGATTGGTTATCCGCGCGCCATCGAGGCGATCGCCATCGGCCGGTTTTTCCCGACGCCGCTATTGTAGCCGAAAAACGGCCGAATGCATCCGGGGCGGGTAATGGCGGCAGACTGGCCGATGATGCGATTAGAGCCCTGACTCCCTCGCCCGGCCGAGAGCAGAGTCACAGCAACGCCGCACACGGTGCGATTGAAGTCTGCGCGGGAAACCGATGCGCACAACGATGAGAAACTCGGCGAGTGCCCGGAAACGACAGCCGGGAGCTCGCACGGTTAACGGCCGCCGCGGCCGCCCATTCCGCCGGTCCCGAAGTTCGTTCGTCCGCCGCCGGTGCGCCCGCCCGTCGCACCGCCCATGGCGCCGCCTCGGTTGAATCCCCCACCGGGCATCTGCGGCGGCATGGTTGGCATCATTTGAGGAGTGAATCCGCCGGGCGCGCCCGTGCCGGGCATTTGCGGCTGCCTGCCGAACATGGGCTGCTGTCCGCCGGTCGGCCCCTGTGATGTTGTCGGCCGATTGAACTGCGTGGGGCGCCTGGTCGTGCCGCGCCCCTGGCCACCGGCCGAACCGAATTGCACATTGTCGCCCACCAAGGCCGCCAATCCTTGACGCACCGAATCGGAGCTGGCCTTGCGCAGCGTCACCACCCGCATCGTTTCATTGGAAACCAAGGCGGCCTTGTCGATCTGTTCGATCAATTGCTGCACTTCGCTAAACAGAGGTTCGGGGGCCGCAAGAATCACCGAGTTGGTTCGCGCATCAATCGCCAGACTCATTTTCTGAGTCTCTTCTTGCGACCCGCCTCGTCCTCCTCCGCCTCCACCGCCTCCGCCGCCGCGACGACCGCCCATCGAACCGCGCAGCATTTGCATGAACTCTTGCGGCGTCGGGGGCCGGGGCTGGGCCGCCTGCTGCCCTCCGCCCGACATCACCCGATCCGCATATACTTGGCGGACCATCTCCACCACTTCCTGCGCCTGCGTATTCTTCAGCGCAATGATCTTCGCCTTCGGCACAATCAGCACTTCTTCCGGGCTTTCGCGTTGGTCTAGGATCTTCAACAGTTGCTCGATCATCTGCGTGTCTGAAGCGTTCGCTTGAACCACCAATGCGTTCAGGCGAGAGTCGGGCGTGATTTTGATTGTGCCGGTCGGCTTTAAGCTACCGCCGTCCCCACCGCCGCCCAACCCCAACAAAGTGCCCAACAGGCCGCCGCGATCCCCCAAGGCCGCACCGGCCATGTCGCCGAGCAGGCCGCCACCACCGCCGCTGCTTTCGCCGCTGGAAGCACCGCTGAAGATTTGCTCTAACGTCTCAGCAACTGCCCCTGCCTTGGCGTGTTTGAGATAAAAAATCGTCATTTCCGGCAGGTTCGCGGCAGGCCCCGAGGCGATCTGGTTGAGCAGCTCCTCGAATTCGTTGAGCGCCTCGACATCTTCCGAAGCAATCATGATTCCGCCCGGCCCCACCGAAACAATGATCGGCGGCAAATCGGCCGGATTGCGCCGCGCGGGCGGTGTGCCGGGCGTTCCGCCGTTCGTCTCTGCCGCGCTACCAACCGTCGCGTTCGGCGCGTTCGGCGCGGCCGTCGATGGGCGCGGTCTTTCGACCGAGCCAGAGCCCGGCATCACTGCGGGCGCCGACGCATCGGCAGCAGCGGGTCGATCCGCGCCCACTGCCGGCGTGCCGGCCGGCGTCGGACTGGCACTAAGCGACTCCGCGGCAAACATCACGGGCACGTGTCGGCGTCGATGATCTCGCTGGTCCGCGGACTTGCCGTTCTGGTCTTCCGCGGCCGGCGGGCTGCCGGCGGGCGAATGGGCGGGCCTGTCAGCGCCCGGCGAGGAAGCTGCCGGCGATGGCGCCGCTCCGGGGATTGCGTTCGCCCCTCCCGGCATCGGAACCATGCCACTGCCGCCCGGCGGGGATTTTCGTTCAACGTCCCCCGAGGGCGATGGTCCCGAACCGCCGGCCGGAGGCAACCAGTAGTCGCCGCCGGTCGGCCCCGATTCCTCCGAGGCGCTGGGGCGAACCGAAGGGATCACCGCCGACGGCGTGACGACGCGAATCCGGTTCTGTCGCACCGTCGGCCAAACCAGTTCAAGCTGTTCCAACGCGGCCTGCGCCGAACGGCCCTTCAAGGGAATCATGCGCACCTTCGAGGTCGAGGCCGTGCCTTCCTCTGCCGACGCCGAGTCGCTTTCCCCCAGCTTCGTCAATAGTTCTCGAATCTGCTCGATCTGCGACGCCGTGGCGCGGACCATTAGTTGCCGCGTCGTCGGATCGGCATCGACCTGCGGGGCGGTGGGTGGCGGCGGCGTCTTCGGATCGGTCGAGCCGTTGAACAGCTTATTGATCGATAGAACGGCCAATTGCGGATCGACGTTGCGAAGCTGAAACACCTCAACCCGTCGAGCGTCGCGCTGAAGCTGATCGATCGTGGCGCGAATCGTTGCATGTTCGGCGCGCCGCGCCAAGGCAATGATGTTGCCCGTTTTCGCGTCAATCGCCAAACGCACGTCGGGCAATCCGGCCAAAAGGGTTTGCAGCACGGCCAGCACCGACTGCGAATCCGCCGTCGTAATGCTATAAACCTCCAACTGCGGAGTGTCGTCGATCGTAGTGGTTTGGCCGGTTTTCGGTACGTCAACGAACTTGAGGATCTCTTCCAACCGTTTGAGCTTTTCGCTTTTCCCGCTGGCCAAAAACCGCTTGTTCGCCGCATCGACAGCAATACGAATCGAACCGTCTAACGAGGCGTTGCCGCCCTCGGGAATGTCCATCAACTGGCGAATTACCGGCAGGGCTTCCGCGGGCTCGGCGTGCTTCAATTCAAACGGCTTGAGGATCGTGGCGCCAATGCCCTGCGGATCTTCCACTCGCTGAATCACAGAACGAATCGCACGCAGCCGGCCGGCCGTCTCGGTGATTTGTATTTGCCGCGACTTCGGCAGCGCGACGACCGAACCTTGCGGCCCCAGCAGTCGCTTGATCTCGCCCTCGGCCTCTTCCGGCGTCAACTTATCGAGCTGAAACAGAACGCTCACCAGTTCATATTCGCCCTTATCGTCGAGCTGTTCCGGTGTGAGCGTTTCGACAAGATTCGGCGGAATACCGTCCTCCAAATTGATCAGCATCAATGCCCGTTCGCGCCGGATCAACGTATAGCCCTTGGTCAACAGCACGCTGTTGATAATGTCGATTGCCTGGGCGGGCGTGTACTCTCGGTCGTCCACATAGTTGAACGTGCCCGGCGGGTATGCCTCGGTGACGAACGATAGATCGGCCTGACGGGCGAACCAATCGAGCACTTCCTTCCACGGGGCGTAACGGAAGTTGAAACGGATCAGGGTCGGTCCCTTCGGCGCGGCCTCTTCCGCCATCAACTCTTCGAGCATCCGATCGAACTCCTCGTCCTCGTCGCCCGCCGGCTCAGCACCGGGCGGCGCGGTTTGCCCCGACGAGGCAGCATTAGTTGACGAGGCGGCATTGGTCGTTGCCGCATCGCTGGGCGTTGCGGCCGAATCACCGGGCGACGAGGCCGCTCCAGCCGGTTGCCCCGCCGGCTTTGGTTCGCCCGAACCATTGCCAACGGCTCCCGGCGTCGTTGCCGACGAATCGTTCGCCTGCGGCTCCTTCGTTGGCTGCTCACCACCGCCGGGCATCGCCTCGGCATGGCCGTTCTCGGCCGCAGGTTTGGCCTGGTCGCCGGCCGAATGCGATTCACCCGCGGGCGCCGCCGCAGGGGCTTTGCCCGATTCAGCGGGAGGCGATGAACCATTCGGTCCAGGAGCGGTCGCGCCCGGAGTTGTCGCGCCCGAAGCCGTTGCCTCGGCGGGCGCAGCCGGAGCCGACGAACCGTTGCCGTTCGAGGCCGCCGGCTTCTCCGGCGGACTTGGGGACGCTGCCGGCGAACCCGACGGTTCCATTTTCGCCGACGAATCACTCGGTTCGTTTGGTCCGGCCGTCGGTGAGGGTGATGCAGCGGGGGCCGCTGCCTGCCGCGCCAGGTGGATTTGCGCCAGTCGTTGTCGTTGAGCTGCGGTCAGCAAGGCCAGTCCCTTCAACTCGACCTTGCGTCGGTACTCGCCCAATTTTTCTTCTCGCTCGGCCGCCGGAGCCGATTTCAATTGCAAGGCCAACTCGATGGCGGCCGTTTCGGCACTGTCCACCACCTCGCCAAGCTGCCGCTTCTGCTCGTCGCTCAGCCCAAGCTCCTTGCTCACATCGCTTTCCAAAACGAGCGCCAAAATGCCGACGAACTCCTTCTCCGCCATCGCCCCGCTGGCAGGCAGTGCAAGCACGGTCGTATGCAGCAAAACCGCCGCCACGCAAAGCAAAGCGATACTCAGGCTCGAACGCCTCAGAGAAAGCAGCTCAATAACCATCGAAAACTCCCACGTAACCATCGCCACGAAGGCGTTTGACTTCACCGATGATTGCCGGCGACGGCTGCAAGGCCACCGACCTGCTATGCGACAGCATCGGGCGGGTCAATGCGTTTTCGTTGCCGCAGCCGATTCGTCCCAAGGCCAAATGACAGCGAAGACCGGCGGCTGACGATCAACTGGCCCGGCCCAAACCTATCGCCGGATCATTGCCGATGCAATCGTCAATCGAGTCGGTCCCGTTGCCATTCGCCTCGCGGCTCAAGAAACAACTTACCCCTTTATCCTAACCCGACTTACCGCCACATGCTACCGGTTTTCCGACCATTCCTGCCCGTGCGGAAGCCCCGGCAGAGTTCATCGCCACCGGTCGGCAGAACAAAAAAGCCGAAGCGCGTTGGTGTAACGTCCCACTTCCTTTAACCCGACAAATGCCCGTAAGTTCCCGGACTTCAGTCAACCAAATCGGCGATCAAAAACGGATCGAACATAACATTTAATTGCAATCCATTCTCATGTAGGTTCACCAACCGGCTGGTCACGAAACGCTTCCCTCAAGTCCATCAGACTTTTCCCAGACTCCGCTCTTGCGGCCTTGCAGTGTGCGGGCCAAGGGGCGGCAAGGCAAAAAAGGGAAGAACAAGTTTCTGGGGGCCGATAGCCGACCACACCCTCACCAATGAGGTATCGGCCGCGTGCTCCGCCCGCACTTGTTTAGTGGCTAAGCGGTTTGCACGCTTCATGTTGCAACCAGACTCCAGATGGGCGCGACGAAAAGTTCGTCCCGCTCTCCCGTCGCACTCGGGCGAAGGATGAATGTTGAGACCAGCCCCTGAGACCAGCCCCAAAATTGACGAGCTGTCTTGATAAAAATCCGTTGAGTCGTTTGGCTGTGTTGTCGAAGGTTCCTTTCCGTCAGAATCCGTCTTCTTTGGGAAAGCTTGCCACCGGGGCATCCATTTGTTGCAATGGATTTCGCAGGGGCGGTTTCGGGCAACGCTTCGCCCCTAATGCCAATGGAAACGAGTCCCGGGGGTTGCCTCGGCGTGTGTGTGGCTGCAACCACCATGGCCGAAGCGGGTTACGGCAATCCGTCGCCGCCAATCCCAAACCAAGGTGCCGCTGTTGAATTCTATTGCAACGAAAAGTGCGCCGCGGGCCGTGCCCGAACTGCTTGCCCCGGCCGGCGATTGGGCGGCGCTGCGTGCCGCAATTGCCGGCGGGGCCGATGCCGTGTATTTCGGCCTTCGCACGGGATTCAATGCCCGCGCGCGTGCTGCGAACTTCGCCCCGGACGAGCTTCGCGACGTGATGGCGGAGCTTCGCGGGCATGGGCGGCGAGGTTACTTGACCCTGAATACACTCGTTTTCTCCGACGAGTGGCCTGCGCTGGAAGGCGTTGTTCGCCGGGCGGCCGATGCAGGGGTGAATGCCGTCTTGGTCCAAGATTTCGGCGCGGCGAGGTTGATCCGCGCCGTTTGCCCCACTCTCGAACTGCACGCCTCGACGCAGATGACCTTGGCCAGTGCCGAATCGATCGAAGTCGCTCAGCGGCTGGGCATCGCGCGCGTGGTTTTGCCTCGTGAGTTGACCATCGAGCAGATTCTCGCCGTGCGGCGCGCCTGCACTTTGGGGCTAGAGGTGTTTGTTCACGGCGCGCTTTGCATCAGCTTCTCGGGGCAATGCGCCGCGAGCCTTTCGCTCGGCGGCCGAAGCGCCAATCGCGGCCAATGCGCCCAGGCGTGCCGACTCCCGTATCGCATCATGTGCGACGGGCGACGGACGCGGCCGACCGGCTCGTATCCGCTCAGCCCGAACGATCTGGCCGCGATCGATTTGCTCCCGCAACTGATGGCCCTAGGCGTCGATGCCCTGAAGATCGAAGGCCGCATGAAGGGCCCCGACTACGTCTTCGCGGTCGCGTCTGCCTATCGACAGGCGATCAACCGCTGTACATTCAGATCGCCCGCCCCATCGGCCGGCGTGCCGACGACGGATCCCTCTGCCTTGCCGCTCGAACAATCGCAAGGCGCGCCGGTGGATGTGGGAAACGCCTTTGCGGGCACATTCTCTCGCGGCTTCTCGCACGGATGGCTCGAATGCGAGCGACCGCCCGAGTTGGTCACAGGGCAACAGCCCGGCCATCGCGGGCAGTTCATTGGCACGATCGAAGCGATAGTGGCGGCGGCCGATGACGACTCGCCCGTTCCCACGGATGACAAGAAGATAAGTGAATCGGATCGTCTGCGCGGAAGGAATGAGTTCGCAAGCGACGATCGGGGGAAACGCGATCGACCGATAACGAACACCGCGGGCCGCCGATGCCGAGTCAACGCTTCGCCGCCGAAGCTGCGGATTCTGCTTTCGGCCGACCTCGCACTGGGCGATGGCATTGCAATTTCCCAATCGGAGCCGCATGACCAAGGCCCCGCAGAAACCGTTGCTCGATCGAAGCATCGCCCGCGGAGAAAGTCCGAGGAAGTGCCGCCTTCCGCACTCAATGCTGCAACCGTATCGCCAAATGTCGTCGGCGGCCGAGTCGTGGCGATTGCCGCGTTTCCCGGCGGCCAATCGCTCCAGCGGGCAAAGGCGGGGCAAACGGTTGCGATTGCCTTGGGGCGTTGGCCCTCAACGCCGGTCCCCATCCGGCCGGGCATGGCCGTGTTCAAAACGGACGATTCGACCGCAGCCCCGCCGCCTCTTCCCGCGAAGGCAGCCATCGACGTTCAGGTTCGGGCCGTCGTCGGCGAGCCGCTCACATTGACCGCCCAGTTTCCCGACGGGCGGGAATGCCGTGCGGCGTCGTCCGAGCCGTTGGCCGCGGCTTCGCGTCGGCCGACCGATCGCGCATCGGTTGAGGCTGCCGTCTCTCGATTCGGCGATACACCGTTTGCCGTCGGCCGGCTCAACGTGCAGATCGAGGGTTCGCCGCTGGTACCGCTCAGCTTGGTCAATCGGTTGCGCCGCGACTTGATTGCGCTTTTGCTTGAAGCCCGAAGGCCCCACGGCCACCCGACATGCCCCGAATCACCGCTGCCCGAACTGCGCCGCAAGGCGCAACAGGTTCTCAGCCAAGCTGAGCCGGCGGGCGATTCACGGCGGTCGATCTGGCCCAGTGGCGAACGGCCTTCGCTTGTGGTGCTCTGCCGATCGCTTGAGCAGGTGGCCGCCACGCTTGAAGCGGGCAGCCGCGAATTGATCGTCGATCTGAACGATTGGGCCGATTGGGTTCAGGCCGAACGACTTTGCCGACAATCGCAGGCCAATTGGCTGGCCGCGGTGCCGCGGATTCACAAGCCCGGAGATTCGCGGTTGATCGAACGGCTCTTGGAGTTGCAGCCCGACGGCGTGTTGGCGCGCAATCTGGCCTCGCTGGCCCTGGCCGCATCGCGAGGCTTCGCGGCGGTGGCCGACTACTCGCTCAACGCGGTGAATGAACTCAGCGCCGCCTGGTTGGTCGAGCAGGGAGCGTCGCGGGTTACTGTGGCGCTCGACACCGATTGCGACAGCGTCGATCATTGGATCGAGCACTTCCCCGCCAAGCTCTTGGAGCTGGTTCTTCACCTCCATGTGCCGATGTTTCACACGGCCTATTGCCCGTTCTCGGCCGACGGTGGCCACAGAAGAACGGCCGCCCGTCCGTCGCCAGTTCACGGCGCATGCGGCCCTCGCCAAAGCCCGGCGGCGTCCCCTGCCGACCAACAGTCAAGCGATGGGCCGCAGCCGGCTGGTTTTGACTGGAAAGAGATGAGAGCACACGACGCGGCCGGTCGCCCGATCGAAGCCGCTCCCTGCCGTGGCCGTTGCCGCCATGGTCGCTGGCGTCTCTCGGATCGCTTGGGGGTCGAACACTCCCTTTGGCCCGATGCGGCATGCCGCACCACGGTTTTTCATGCTTGGCCGCAGTCGGCTGTGGAATGGGCCCAGCGTCTTGCACGCCGCGGAATCCGCCATTTTCGGATTGAGTGGTCGCCCGAAATACGCGCCGAACGACTCGCAGCAACGCTGGCGGTTTATCTCGACGTTCTCGACGGCCGCTGCGACGGCCGAACCGGCTGGCAGCGATTGCGCGCGATTTACCCTAGCGGCCTGATCCGCAGTCCGCGGAGGCAGCCCCTTCCGAACCGCCCGCCGACGGAAGCTTGAGCCAATCGGGCACGGGCTGCACTTCTCCTTTGCGATTGACCACGGCCAATGTCGTCCGGCCCAGGGCCAACCGCTCTGAACCGCGGAACAACTCGTAGTCGTGTTCGATCTTCGCTTCGGTGATCCGCGCTACCCGCGTTCGCAAGCGGAGCACGTCGTCGAATCGCGCAGGCCTTTGGAAACGGCACTCGGCCTTTACCACCACGACGAACAGTCCTTCGCGTTCCATGCGGGCGTAGTCGCCGCCGTTGGCGCGAAGCAGTTCGATTCGGCCCATCTCGAAGAACTTGAAGTAGTTCGCATGGTGGACGAAGCCCATCGCGTCGGCTTCGTGATAACGCACGCGAAACTCGATTTCGTGCTCGGTCAGCATGCTCTTTTTGGTACGATTTCGAACATGAACGAGGCGCATCGGACCGCGAGAGCGATCACGGGCCCGCGCAAGCGGCAAACCCCTAACTCGATGCGCAGCAGACGTCAACACTGACGGCAGGCGATCCGGTTCAACGCGTGCCGCCGAGACGAGAAAACAACGGCGCCCCCGAACCCTGCCTGCTGCAAAAAAGCTGCGGGTCATTCTAAAGAGTTGCACACAATTGCGAAAGCGGCCGCGCCGGCAACGACGCGGCCGATTGCGTGCAATCCTCGTTTGAACCACGTTCCGTCGTTCGCGGTTTTATTTAGCTGTCGCGGCGCGGCTTGAGCACCACCACCGCCAGCGGCGGTAGGCATAGTTGAATCGAGGCCGGCCGGCCGTGGCTTCCCGTCGGCTCGGCACGAACCCCCGGGTAGTTGCCCAAATTGCTGCCTGCGTAGTATTGAGAATCGCTATTGAATATCTCGTCGTACCAGCAAACCTCGGGCACTCCGAGACGATGATTCATTCGCGGCACGGGCGTAAAATTGCAGGCCACCACCAAGTAGTCGCTCGGGTCTTTCGCCCGGCGGATATAGCTCAAGGTGCTTTCGTCGTGGTTGTGGCAGTCGATCCACTCGAAGCCGCGGCTTTCGAAATCGACCTCGTGCAGCGCCTTTTCGCGGATCAGCAATTTGTTCAAATCGGCCACGCACTTCTGCAATCCGCGATGCGATTCCCATTGCAGAAGATCCCATTGCAGACTGCAATCGTAATTCCACTCGTTCCATTGCCCGAACTCGCCGCCCATGAACAGCAGCTTCTTGCCGGGATGCGTCCACATGTAGCTGTACATCAGCCGAAGATTGGCGAACCGCTGCCACAGATCGCCGGGCATCTGATCGAGCAACGAGCCCTTGCCATGCACCACCTCGTCGTGCGAAAGCGGCAAGACGAAATTCTCGTGGAAAGCGTAGATCAGGCTGAAGGTCAGCTCGTCGTGATGGTAGCGACGGTGGATCGGGTCGTGGTGCATGTAGCGGCGGGTGTCGTTCATCCAGCCCATGTTCCATTTCAGGCTGAACCCCAAACCGCCCAAATAGGTCGGCCGCGACACGCTGGGCCAAGCGGTCGATTCCTCGGCAATCGTCAGCGCGCCGGGAAACTGCAAGTGGACCTGCTCGTTCAATTCACGCAAGAAGTGAATCGCTCCTAGGTTCTCGCGGCCGCCGTACTCGTTGGGGATCCATTCGCCCGGCTTGCGGCTGTAATCGAGGTAGAGCATCGACGCGACGGCATCGACGCGAATTCCGTCGATGTGATACTTGTCGAACCAATAGAGGGCATTGGCAACGAGGAAATTCCGCACTTCGTGCCGGCTGTAATTGAAGATCAGCGTGCCCCAGTCTTTGTGTTCGCCCTGGCGCGGATCGGCGTGTTCGTACAAGCAGGTGCCGTCGAACTGCCGCAGCCCATGACCGTCGCGCGGGAAATGCGCCGGAACCCAGTCGAGCACCACGCCGATGCCGTTCTGATGGCAATGATCGACGAAATACATGAAGTCTTGGGGAGTGCCGTAGCGGGCAGTCGGCGCGTAGTAGCCCACCGTTTGATAACCCCAGCTTCCGCTGAAGGGGTGCTCGCTCACCGGAAGCAACTCGATATGGGTGTAGCCCATCTCTTTGCAATAATCAACCAACTGATGCGCCAACTCGCGGTAGCTGAGCCAGCGCGAAGGATCGTCGCCCGGCCGCCGCCAACTTCCCAAATGGCACTCGTAAAACGAAATGGGACGCTCCAGCCAATTCGTTTCGCGACGGGCCGCCATCCACTGCGCATCGTGCCAGCGGAAGCGATTCAAGTCGGCAACTTTCGATGCCGTTCGCGGAGGACACTCGGCGGCGAATCCCACCGGATCAGCCTTCTCGAACACCTGATCGTGGTGGCGAATTTGATACTTGTAGAGCGTTCCTTCGCCCAATCCGGGGATGAAAAGCTCCCAGAAGCCGCTGGGAATATGCTTTCGCATCGGATGGCGGCGTCCGTCCCAATTGTTGAAATCGCCGATCACACTTACTGCCGTCGCATTGGGCGCCCAAACGGCGAAATTCACCCCATCGACGCCGTTGACCGTCCGCAACTGGGCGCCCAGCCGCTCGTAAAGACGCCAATGTCGCCCCTCGTTCAACAAGTGAAGGTCGAACCCGGTGAGCAACTGCGGAAAAGCATAAGGATCGTACATGTCTGTCTTTCGTCCGCCTCGATCGGCAACGCGAAGCTGGTAAGGAGGGGAATCACTGCTCTCCGAGATTGGACAAATCGCCTCGAACAGCCCCGCCGGGTGAATACGACGCATCGGGCGCGCATCGCCGTTGTGCCCGCGATGCACAATCCAGGCCTGCTCGCTCTCGGGTAGAAACGCTCGAACTGCCAACAATCGGCGTCCTGCTTCTTCCACCTCGTGTGGTCCGAGCAACTCGAACGGATTCTCGTGTCGCCCCTCGATGAGTCGCCCAATCATCTCCAACGGAACCGTCGTACGCACCACGCTACCTCCCTGCACTTCTATGTCGATGTCTCAGCAATACAACGAAGCAACAATCTGAAGCAATAGTCTGATGGCGCAATCGCCCCGGCATTTCACGTCGGGCAGTTGCCTGAGTGGAAACAACGCAGTTTGACCCGCGAACAAGTGCCGGAGTCCTCCGCACGCCTCCCCATTGAGCCCCTGTGCCCGATCGCGAACTCGCTACGCTCGCACCGAAAAATATCTCGTTCCAAAAAAGTTGCACAAAACAACACAGCATCGGATGGTGCCGCTCCCGACACCGAACAGGTCGGCCGATTGCCGCCCGATCGGTCCACACCGGCGAAGCGAAACCGACCGCGTCAGGCCGCTCAGGCGGCCTCACGCCGCGGTTCCGGCTCGCACTGTTCCCATTCGAACCATTCACGAAGCTCGCTGAACAACGCCCGCCTCGGATCTATCGAAAACAAGTGTGCCACTAGGGCGATCCTCCGCCGAATGCCGCCGATCAATCGCGACGCTCTGCATTTTACCCAATCTAACCAGTGCGCAAAGTTTGCGGCCCCTTTCCTTTTTGTCGTCCCGTGCGATCTAAGCAGATCGTCGGGGCGATGGGCTGCATCGAAGCGACGCAAGGCGAATGTCAGTTCATGGCATTGCTGCAAATGGTCAAGTCGCTGCCACAGGTCGGCGTTCTTTACCGGTGTCCACTGGCCATACGATTCCCACCGCCAGCCGTTTTCGCGCCATTCCGGCAGCCCGTAGCGCACCCCATTTCGGACGTAAGAGCTTTGAGAAATGACAGTTACGCGAGCTGCGGCATTAATCGACTCGAGCCCGCGAACCGCGGTCAGCAGTTCCAGTCGTTCGCCCCAAACGCCCGGCTCTTCGTCCTCGGCCTCGAAGACGACTGTCCCGCTCTCATCGCGCACGACGAAACGCCATGCCGAGGGGCGTCCGTGCAAACCGCACAAACAGGTCAGTTGCAGAGAGGGCAATTCCGCCCGAGACTGGTGTGCCATGGTCGCCCGTTGCATTTCGATTTTGATGCAACAGTTAAGACAGCCGCGAGATCAACCCCGCACGGCGAAAGGGGCCGGCGACGGCCAAACGGATTTGCGGCGAACGAGCAATTCAGGCCCCTTTCGCCGCCATCGCAGACCGCCGAAAACTATCCAATCCCTTTCGCGGCATCAGTTCATCGGCCGACAATCCATGGCCAAGAGTATCTTCGCATCCTTCAATTTATCTCATCGGCAGCTCTTTCCGTTAATCTCCACACTCTCTGGCTTATCCATCCTCTTTTTTTCCCAAACAACGACTCCCAGCGTGCCCGACGCTCGGAGCGTAATCAATCCCGTGATTCTGACAAGGCAATGAAGCGCTCAGAGCAATTTCGACGCCGCTGCGGCCGACGAGTTCTGCATGGATTCGAGCTCAACACCGTTCGCGCGGTCGCGCGTCGAATAAACTCAACCGAAGTCGATCGCTTCGACGCAGAATCAATCAGACAGTTGACGTCTGCCGCCCCGAAACGCTATCGTGATTGTTGCTCTTACTTTCGTTTTGCCTTGAACTTGCGATCCACCGAACGATCGGCTTTCGGGAAACGGCATCGGCTTTCCGGTCGGCTCGCGCTGAATTGATCTGAATAGAGCGCGAAAGACGAAAAGCGTGCAAGAAAGCCGCGTCGTTGCGACCGCAGCCGCTTTCGTCGTTGTGTGGAACAACCAAGAGAGGATGAGCGTCTAGGCACCCCTCATACGGATCAGAGCAGCGGTGTCGGCCACGGCTGCACGGTGCCTGTGCCTCGCGTGTTATTGTCCTCGATTCGTCTTGTCGTCCATTGATCAGAGAATAAAGGAAGATCGGATTATGAACCCGTACGAGAATCCCTACGCAAGTCCGGTGTCGGAAACGGCGGCGATGGCCGCAGCCGATGCGCGTGCTGATTTCATCGTGAAGACCTATTTGCACCTGGCCGGAGCGATTGCGGCGTTTGTCGGCCTTGAGGCGATTCTACTGAATCTGCCGATCACGGAAACGGCCGTCAGCCTGATGGTCAGCTCGAAATTCGGCTGGCTGATCGTGCTCTTCGCTTTTATCGGCGTGAGCACGCTGGCAAGCAATTGGGCGTCGTCTGCCACCGATCGGTCAACGCAGTACCTCGGCCTTGGGCTCTACGTGCTCGCGCAGGCAGTGATTTTCGCCCCGCTGCTTTTTATTGTCCAACGAATCGACCCGGGGATCATTCCGGCGGCCGCCTTCACCACCCTCGGGTTGTTCGGCGTGTTGACGGCAGTCGTCATGATTTCGCGGAGCGACTTCTCCTACCTGCGTTCGATTCTGATTTTCGGAGGTTTGGCCGCGCTCGGCCTGATTGTCGTCTCCATCCTATTCCAGTTTGCTCTCGGACCGGTGTTCACCTACGCAATGATCGCGCTGGCCTGCTGCTACATTCTTTACGACACCTCAAATGTGCTGCACCATTACCGTATTGGCCAGCATGTTGCGGCTTCGCTTGCGCTGTTTGCGTCGGTTGCCCTGCTGTTTTGGTATATTCTGCGGCTCTTCCTGATGCGTCGCAACTGACGTGCCGGGACGCCGACGGGATTAGGGCTTCGCAAGCGGTTTGACGGAGCAGAGCAAGGCGTCCGGTTGCCGAAACGCAGTCGAGATAGGCGACAGCACCATCGGAGAAAAGGCCCAACGCTTTATGAAAGAACATCGATCTGTTTCCGACGCCTCGGGTTCGGATGCTGCGGCAAGGGGAGGAGCGTCGGTTCCATCGGAGTCGTCGCGAGAGGCGGCCGCTCGGCTTGCCGATTCGGCGGCCGAGGGCGATAAGAAGCATCTTTTGAAGATTGACCGCGGGCGGATCGAGCGGGCGGTGCGCGAGATTCTGCTGGCGGTCGGCGAAGATCCCGACCGCGAGGGGCTTCGTGAAACTCCCGCCCGAGTGGCGCGGATGTATGCCGAGCTGTTCGCCGGCCTGCACGACGACCCGCGGCGGCACTTGGTCAAGTCGTTCCGAGAAAAATGCGATGAAGTGGTGCTCGTGCGCGACATTAGTTTCAACAGCATGTGCGAGCATCATCTGATGCCGTTCATGGGCAAGGCTCATGTGGCCTACTTGCCCGGTTCGCGTGTTGTCGGGCTAAGCAAGTTGGCTCGCGTAGTCGAGTCCGTGGCGCGTCGTCCGCAGGTTCAAGAACGCATGACCGAACAGATCGCCGACCTGTTGCAAGACGAATTGCACGCGCGCGGAGTGGCCGTGGTCATCGAAGCGGTTCATACGTGCATGACCGTGCGCGGCGTGCGGAAGCCCGGCTCGCTCTGCGTTACCTCCGCCATGCGCGGTTGTTTCCGCAACAAGGCTTCGACCCGCGCCGAATTGATGACGCTGATCTATGGAAATCACCGGTAAGATCGCCGAAAACGTCCCCGACGCCGACTTCGATGACCGTTCGTTCGGTCTTCGACTCTGATGGATCAGATTGATTATCCGCGACAGCGCGCTTTGGACGACCTCCGCGGCCTAGTGCGGGGCGAGGTTCGCGGCAACGCTTCGTTCTTGCAGCTCTACGCCTCTGATGCGGGGCCGTGCGAAGTCACCCCGCTGGCCGTGGTGCGACCGCGATCGGCCCAAGACGTCGCCGCTTGTGTGCGTTATGCCGCGGAGAACCGGATTCCCGTTCACGCGCGCGGGGCCGGCAGCGGGACTTCGGGTGGTGCTGTCGGACCGGGGATCGTCATCGATTTCTCTCGCCATCTGCGGCGGATTGTTCGCCTCGAAGGAGAACGAGTACGTGTTCAGGCCGGGGCCGTGATCGAACGGGTCGATGCGGCGCTTGCGTCTTGTCAGCAATGCGTCGGACCCGATCCGCCCTCGTACTCGGCGACGACCATCGGCGGAATGATCGGCGTCGATGCTTCGGGGCCGCACTGGCCGTTGTTCGGCGCAATGCACGACCATCTGGAACGGGTCGAGGCGGTTTTGGCCGACGGATCGATTGTCGTGTTGGGGGCCGAGCCGATCCCGGCAGCCGCCACGACCCCGACGCGGGTGAGCCAACTCGCCGCCGATGTGGCCACCATCTTTCGGCGGCATGCCGCCACGGTGGCTGCCGCCGGCCCCAGTTGGCCCGGCGGACGGCACGGCTACCATTTGGCTCGCGTGTTGTGCGACGACCACATCGACTTCCCGCGTTTACTCTGCGGCTCGGAAGGAACACTCGCGCTGGTGACCGAGGCGACACTGAAGACCTCGGCCCTGCCCCGCCACCACGGAGCGAGCCTGCTCGTCTTCGACAGCTTGGAACGAGCGGCAACGGCCGTCCCGCCACTGCTCGCCCGAGCGCCGGCGGCCTGCTGCCTTTTCGATCGCCGACAACTGAGCATTGTGCGTGAAACGTGCGAACCGCTGGAACGATGGATTCCCTCGGGCGCGGAAGCGGCAATTCTCGTCGAGCTCGTCGCCGACGACGCCATGCAACTGCGCGACGCAATGGCCGAGCTCGTCGATGAATCGCTGCGAAGCGGCGGCGCGTCGGCCGCCCGAAAGGCGTTCGATCCGGAAAGCCTGCAACTGCTCCGCAGCATCGAGCATCGAGCTGAAGCCGTTTTGAGCCGCTCGCGAAATCGACTGCGGCCCGTCGCCTTGATCGAAGACGCGGCTGTTCCGCCCGAACGGCTGGCCGAATTTCTGCCGCGGGCGCAAATCGTGCTCAGACGGCATGAGTTCACTGCGGCGTTTGCGTGTCATGCCGCCCAGGGAGTGGTCCGCATCCAACCATTGGCCGACCTTGCCGACGACCTTCCGCGCTTGCTTCGTTTGGCCGACGACTATTTTGCCGAGGTGTTTGCCTTGGGCGGATGCATCGGCGCCACGCGCGGCAACGGACTGACGCGCAGCGGTGTGCTTCGCTCGCACCTCGGGCCGTGCTACGACGTGCTCTGCGAGATCAAAGCGGCATTCGATCCCAACCACTTGCTCAATCCCGGAAAAATCATCGGCAGCGATGCCGAAATACTGGTCCGCAACGCACTGCCGCCGGTCCGGTGCCCGGGGCGCGCGGATCTTGCGTCCAATGAGCACGACGCACCGAATCGCGATGTCATTCAGTTGCAGACGGGATGGAATGCGGAACCGCTGTGCGACGACGCGGCCGACTGCGTTCGCTGTGCTCAATGCCGAACACAGTCCCCGCACCAGCGCATGTGCCCGATCTTACGCTTCGCCCCCAGCGAAGAAGCGTCGCCCCGCGCCAAGGCGAATCTGGTTCGCGGACTGATTAGCGGGCGGATCGCCCCGTCGGAGCTCGCCGGCGATGCCTGCCGGGCCATCCTCGATCTGTGCGTGCATTGCCATTGCTGCCGCATCGAGTGTCCCTCACGAGTCGATATCCCGCGGTTGGTTCGCGAGAGCAAGGCGGCTCATCAGCGTGCTCGCGGCATGTCGCGCAGCCTTTGGGTTACCACTCACCTGCCGCTGTTGGCCGCCTTGGGGCGTCCCGTCTGGCCGCTGGTGAATTGGGCGCTGGGCAATCGGTGGGCGCGCTGGCTGCTCGAACGGACGCTGGGCATTGCGCAGAACCGCAAATTGCCGCGGCTGGCGCCGCGCACGTTTCTCCGCAGGGCGGCGCGAAGCAAGCTCACCCGCATGGTGCGGCGCGAAGGCAGAAAGGTCGCCTACTTCGTCGATTGTTTCGCCAACGATTTCGATCCCGTTCTCGGCGAAGCCTTTGTCCGCATTCTCAAACGAAACGGCATTGCCGTCTTCGTTCCACCGACGCAAACACAGTCGGGAATGCCGGCGATCGCCTGCGGCGCCGTCGATCAAGCAATCGCTTTGGCGCGCCGCAACGTAGCGGCCCTCGCCGAGGCAGTTCGCCAAGGCTACGAAGTGGTGGCTACCGAGCCGGCCGCCGCGCTTTGCCTGAAGCGCGAGTACCCGCAACTGCTCGAAAACGACGACGATGCCCTGCTCGTCGCACAGCATAGCCATGAAGCCTGTTCGTACTTGTGGCAACTGCACGTTACCGGTGAGTTGCAGCTCGATCTGCGGCCGATGAACCTGACCGTCGGATACCATCTGCCGTGCCACCTGATGGCGCTTGAGGTGGGCTCGCCCGGCGAACAACTGCTGCGACTGATTCCCGGTTTGCATGTGTGCCGGCTGGAAGAAGGATGCTCAGGCATGGCGGGCACGTTCGGCCTGTTGCACCAGAACTATCGCAACAGCCTTCGTGCCGGCTGGAATCTCATTGCCCGCGTCCGCGAACCGCGCATCCAGCTTTGTTCCACCGAATGCTCCGCATGCAAGATGCAAATGGAGCAGGGCACCACCAAACCGACCATCCACCCGCTGAAGCTTCTTGCCGTTGCCTACGATCTGCTGCCCGGCGGCGATCAACTGATCAACTCGGTCGGCATGGAGCGATTGATCACCAAATAAGGCCGTTCGCTCCGCCGCAGGCCGCCCAAGCGGCAGATGCCGCCCAAAAACCCGTTGATGCGGCTCGCAGTCGTCGCGCGGCACGCGACCTGACGCTTGACAGGCCCGCCCCCCGGGCATCATCATGACCAATCAATTCGCGGTCGGTCGAACAGAATCGCCAATCGGTTTCCTGTTCGTGCCGAACGCACACCCCGCGGCCAACTCGTCCCTGTGGGCTTCAGGAGAACTGTGGGCTTGCAGCCCGTTGAAAAATCTCCAAAGGTGGTAGGTGCTAGCATCGAAACGCTCGGGAAAAACACGGCCAGCAGTGCTCGCAAAGCAGACTTCTTCAACGGGCTGCCAAGGTCGCCGAACGAGCGGCCTGCTGCGGCGGACGGTCCGCTAGATGGTTACAAGAGATTGCGCAATCGGCCGCGGGGCGATACGCAGCGGCCTTTTTGCGTGCTGTTCCCGTTTGAACTGTTTTCCGTTGTTCGCGTTTACATTAAGTGCATCGGCGGCGGCTGTCCGGTTGCAGCCGCTTTCCGCGGCCGGCAGACACAATCGGCCCTTAGTAATCGAACGATCCTCATTCTCTCATGACTCGATCAACACCATCGACTAATCACATCATCGACAAGAAGCCTTGGTACTCGGGCGGCTTGCGATTCGAGTGTACTGGCTGTGGCGATTGCTGCACCGGCGCTCCCGGCTATGTTTGGGTGACTGGCTCAGAGATTGCCGCATTGGCGAATTTGTGCGGTCTCGCCGTCGAAGAATTCGAAGCAAAATATGTTCGCACGGTCGGGATCCGCAAGAGCCTGATTGAGTTCGACAACGGCGACTGCGTTTTCTTCGACAATCGTTCGCGAAGGTGCCGGGTGTACAAGGCACGCCCCCGGCAGTGCCGCACCTGGCCGTTCTGGCCCTCGAACCTCAAATCGCCATCAGCCTGGCGTGCCATGGCGGATCACTGCCCCGGGGCCAATTGCGGAAAGCTGATCCCGCTTGAAGAAATCGAACGTCGGGCAGGCGAGATGGATGTTTGACCGCCCGTTGCGCACGTCGCCCTTTCCGCCGGGTCGGTCCGGCCGGACCGTGCCCAAGATACTGTCGCACCGCGTCTCTTGTCGTTTCTCGCGATCGTTGACGCCGTTCGACTGACAACGTTCCGGCACGGAAACCGTATCGTGTCGATCTTCCTCTGCGTCCTCCGCGTCGTCCGCGTTCGGCGGTCCGACGTCGGGCGTCTTGACGCAAAAAGCCCCCCTTTCGCTGGGATTCCTCAAGGAATGCCCACAGACGGACTGTCAGCCGAGTTCGATTCGAACCGGTCACGTTTGTCGGTCGTGTCGATCAGAGAAAATATTCCGTCTGGTTGAAGTTTGGCGATTGTTCGGCCGATAAAGGGATCAGCCTGTTGGTCGAGTACCGCGTAGGCCCCAGTTCCGTCCAGCCAGACTGTTGACAGACTGAAGGCGCTCAAACCGTTGTTTGCCAACGATTTCTGACGCCCGGCCTTTCGGCGGCTTTCGTTTCAACGGCTTCAAGTTCTTTGACAATTAGCATTTGCGACACCGTACCGGAGGTACTCTCTCGGTCGAAGTTGGCATGAGCTTTTCGGCCGACCGACCGAGGGAAACCAAGAGTTGCGGCGATTACTCTTGACACTAATCGTTATGCCATATACATTTGAGACATGTGCGGCATTTCGAGCAAGTGGCCGGCGATCGACCGGCGCGTTCGCTTGATAGGAGACTCTCGCCGTGACCAAGAAAGATATCGTTCGCACGATCGCCGACCAATCGAATCTGACACAGCTCGAGACCAAAGCGCTCGTTCAGAAGACGTTTGATGCGATCGTGCAAACCTTGGTGGCAGAGCGACGAATCGAGCTGCGAAACTTCGGTGTGTTTGAGGTTAAGAAGCGGGCCCCGCGAAAGGCTCGCAACCCTCGGACGGGCGAAAAGGTGTTCGTCGAAGAGAAATACGTCGTAACCTTCAAGCCCGGCAAGCGGATGGAAGAAGAAGTCCGTAAGCTGGACGAAGCGGAACGCCAACAAGCAAACGGCGGGCCGGCGACTCCTTCCGCAGAAACGCTCGATTCCACGGCAGTCGCTCCGCAGCAATAACTGCTGACGGTGCAAATCGGCTGATCGTCTGCCCCCTGCTTGCTCGGGGTGTGGCGGTTGCGTCTTTCCCTCCTCCGACTGGCGGCTACGCCAAGTGATTTCCTTTTCAGGAATTGCTTCGGCGGCCTCTCTGGCCACCGTCACGGATTCGCAAATGCTTCGCGAATACCTTCATGGAGGAGTTTTCCATGCGTAAAATCTTGTTGGTGCTGACCTTGGGAATGCTGCTCAGCTCGTCCACCGGGTGTCTCATCCCGATGTACTCCGCTGAACCGGCCCGCCGCACGCGGCAATTGCAGAACACCTCCGAAGATCTGCGATTGATCCTCGACGAGTGGGAACGGCTCTGGTTCCTCGATCAGCCGTCGCACACTACTCCGTACCGAACGCACGGCGGATTGATCTAGCGACCGCGGGCTCGGAGCCGCCGGATCGAGAATACGCAACGATCTACGCATATCGTCTGCACCTGGGATCCGACAGCTCGCAAGAGCATCGCTCTTGCAAAACCCGTTGTCGCAGAAAAAGTTGCAACGCCCGCACCGGTCGCGCGTCGACCGGTGCGACGGCAAAGCGGGCGGGCCGGCCCCTTCGGTTCCTCGGCGGTCATTCCGCCTGCGCATTTCTCGCCGCACCGTGCCTGCAAACGCTTTCGCGGACCGTGGAGTATCCTTGATTGCCCGGCTACTCCTCCCGATAAAGTCGCCGAGCCCCCAGAAAAATCGGAGAATCACAGGGGTGCCTCGAAAGGGCCGACCGCGTCACCGGCCGCTTCGCAACTTCAGCGACTGTTACGCCACCTGTGCAATCTCTGCTGAGGCCGGGCAAACCGCCGATTTGTCGATCGACCGCAAATATTCACCGTGGGCAGCCGTCGGTCGCGTTGTGAATCGCAGGGGCCCGGTTCGACTCGCGGACCGCGTGTCGGGCAGGCCCACCCGCTTCGGTTCGGCAACTGCTTCAACTCGATCAGGGGGATTCGGCCCGCGTTGTCCCGTTTTTCTCTCCCACGAGCCTTGCGCGGTGCGGCCACTGGCGGCGTTCGTTGCTCCACTGTTAATTGACACTGCCTCAGCCGAGGCTTACACTACGGGGCTTGAATGCCAATCGAGGCCCCTAACGATTCATCTTCAATCAGCTTCAGACGGGTTTTCAACGTGGATATCCCGGCAAACACCGTGCAACTGAGCGTCGAATTGGGACGGCTGCGGCTGCCCAATCCGATCATGGTCGCGTCGGGAACATTCGGATACGCGCGCGAGATGGCCGGCTTCGTCGATTTGAAGAGGCTCGGGGCCATCATTCCGAAAACAATCACCATGAACCCGAGGCCGGGCAATCCGCCACCGCGGACGTGCGAGACCGCCGCCGGCATGCTTAATTCGATCGGGCTCGACAACGACGGCATCGAGCAATTCATCAAGCGGCACATGCCCTATTTGGCAAGTCTCGGGCTGCCGATCATCGTCAGCATCGCCGGAAAAAGTCGCGACGAGTTCGTGGCGATGGCGGCACGGCTTGACGGACTTTCGGGGGTGGCGGGCTTGGAACTGAATGTCTCCTGTCCGAACGTCAGCGGCGGGATCGACTTCGGCACTTCGCCCGAGATGTGCCGCCAAGTGGTCGAGGGATGTCGCCGCGCGTGCCGTCACCCGATCATCGCGAAACTGACGCCCAACGTAACCGACATCGCCTCTGTGGCCAGAGCCGCCGAGGACGGCGGCGCCGACGCCCTTTCGCTGATCAACACCGTGTTGGGCATGGCCGTCGATTGGCGCAAACGCCGGCCCGTTTTGGGAAACGTGCTCGGCGGATTGAGCGGACCGGCGATCAAGCCCATTGCATTGCGGGCGGTGTACCAAGTTCGCCGCGCAACAGCCATTCCGCTCGTGGGCATCGGCGGAATCGCCACCATCGACGACGTGATGGAGTTTCTCATCACCGGGGCAACCGCGGTGCAAGTCGGCACGGCCAGTTTCTATCACCCTCGCGCAGCCATCGAATTGCTCGATGCGTTGCCGGGGGCCCTGCAATCACTATCGGCCTCCACCGTAACTCAGGTGGTTGGCACTTTGAGAACTCCGGCAACACACCCCCCGGTGGGTTGCTCCAATGCACCAGTGGAGCAACGTTCGCCAAGTGATTCCGGCCGGCCAATCGCCGCGAATAGCCCCAAGCGGGAATAGCCCTGTAACATCGACCAACGGGCCGCCGGCAATTCAAACCGGCGGGCAACGGGCCGCCCCCGCCCAACCTGCAATCGAATCTTACACGCTTTGATCGCAGAGGTGAGAAAACCGCGAAACGAGGTGAAGTAACTTTGTCGAAGAAAGCGAGAGCATTTCTCGACGATTTCACGAAAAATGGGGTAAGAAAGACCGCGAAAGGCGGAAAGTGATTCAAGCGGGCAGTGCATGAATCCGGCCGCGTCGTTGCGACTGCGGACGATTGATAGATTGCGGGAAACTGTGTAACGAGTTTCGAATCGATTCTGATCTTTGTTCGAGGCTGTAGGCAATCAACGATGATGCGAGTTCTTTCCGGTATTCAACCGACGGGACGGTTTCACTGGGGCAACTACTTCGGGGCGATTCGCCAGTATATCGAATTGCAGGACCAGACACCAAACGCCTTTTACTTCATCGCGAACCTGCATGCGCTGACGACGGTGCGCAATCGCGAAGAACTGGCCCGGAACACGCTCGACGCGGCAATCGACCTGCTGGCGCTCGGCCTGAATCCGCAGCGGGCCACGCTTTTTGTGCAAAGCGACGTGCCCGAGGTCAGCGAATTATGCTGGCTGCTTCTGACCGGAACCCCGATGGGACTGCTGGAGCGCTGCCACGCCTACAAAGACAAGAAAGAACGCGGTCTGCCGGCCGATGCCGGCCTGTTCACCTACCCGGTTCTGATGGCCGCCGATATCTTGGCCTACGATTCGGAGATCGTGCCGGTGGGCGAAGATCAAGTCCAACACTTGGAAGTGACCCGCGATCTGGCCGCCAGTTTCAATCACCACTTCGGGCAAACCTTTGTGCTGCCAAAGGCAAAGGTCATGCCGGCTGCGGCGCGCGTGCCGGGCACCGACGGAGCGAAAATGTCGAAAAGCTACGGCAACACGCTCGAAGTGTTCGAGGATCCGAAGTCGCTGCGAAAGAAGATCATGCGGATCGTTACCGACTCACGCCCGATGGAACAGCCCAAGGAGCCGGAAACCGATCACCTCTTCCAGTTGTATTCCCTTTTCGCTTCCGACGATCAGCGAGAGTCGATGGCCGCCCTGTACCGTCGCGGCGGATTCGGCTATGGCGAAGTGAAAAAAGCGCTGGCCGATGCAGCGGTGGACTATTTCGCCGCCGCGCGGACGCGCCGCGAAGAATTGGCAGCCAAACCGGAGTATGTCCGGCAAGTCCTTGCCGAGGGTGCGGCGCGCGCCCGGGCCAAGGCCGCGGAAGTGCTCAACCGTGCGCGCCGCGCCTGCGGTTTGGTGTATTAACACGACAGCGCCAAGTCGTCTGGAAAGTGGAACCAGGAAAGCCGGGTACTCAAGCCGGGAAACACAGGAAAGCCGTTGTCCTGCCCAGCTCACCAGTTGCCACGACTTGGCGGGGTCGGATTAAAGGACCGCGATGTCGGCGCCGACCGATGTCGCAAAAACGACGTCGGATCGCATCGCGTGACTGCCCCCCCTGATGCCGAAAAGACCGCAAGACGCAACCGCGGCCCAAGCGCGACTCCGATAGTCAGATCGCAGCCCAAGCAAGGCCGGCCGCTGGGGGCCGCGCGTTCGAATACTGCGATTTGCCGAGAACTGGCGCGTCGCCTCGCCCGACACACGCAGCGGACCGAACACGATTGCGGCCGCGGTGCAAACAACAACGCCCGCGCGTCGATCGATTTGCCGACGCACGGGCGGATGGCGATCAACATCCGGCTGCACAGAGCGCAGTCGGCGGCTCAATCGTTCACGTAGGTTTCGAGGAACCGTGCGAGCCGGTGGAAGTCGCTGCCCGGCTCGATGTAGCGCACCACGGTCACCAGCGTGGCCGGATCGACCAGTTGGCTGAACGGCACGTAATTCAACTCAAGCTGCCCGGAAACCGACACCATCACGCCGTCGAGACGCTTCTCGACCAGCGCGCGGTACGACCCGACGCCCAACTGGCTTCCCAGCATGACATCGAAGGCCGTCGGTCGCGCGCAGCGGCTTTCGTAACCGAGCTGCAATCCGGTGATCTTCCGCTTTCTTCCGGTTTGACGTTGATACTCTTTGGCCACCAGCTCGGAGAACAAGCGGCTCAGATTCAGCTTGGAAATCGCGATGTGGCCGTGCTCGTCGCGGGGAACGCCTTCAATGTGGCTGTACGGCAGCAGTTCGGCCAAACCTTCGGCCATCACAATCACGCCGTAGGGTTTGTTTTCGGCCTCTTCGCGGACGCGCATCGTCGCCACAATGCGATTGACCACCTCGGGCATATTCATCACCCGGCGAAGCTCTTTCTTGCCGGAGGCGGGATTGACCACTTCTTCGCTGGTTTCGTACTTGCCGACGATATCCTCCACACTGATCACCAAGCTCGCTTCGCCGGCAATCGCCGCACCATAAGCCAACCAGCCCGCACTGCGGCCCATAGCCTCGGCCAAAAAGTAGGCGCGATTCGCCTCGGCATCAGCCAAGAGATTGCGAATCTCTTCCGCCAGAAATTCCACGGCCGTGAAATAGCCGAAGGTGAAGTCGATGCCCATGTAATCGTTATCGATCGTCTTGGGCAAATGAACGACGGGAATCTTGTGGCTTCCCGGCGGCAACGTCTCTTGGAACATCTTGAACTTGTTGGCCGTCTTCAGCGTATCGTCGCCTCCAATGGAGATCAGGGCGTCCACTCCGATCGACCGCAACGCTTCGTACACGGTGCGCAGCGGCTTGTTTCGCTCGGGATCTTGCAAGTGCGACGGATGCGAGACGTTCTTGCCCGGATTCGTGCGGGCCGTACCAATGATGATCCCGCGCGAATTCCGCGTGCGTTTCAACACGCTGTGCGTCAGCCGAATGTAATCGCGGCCCTCTTGCAACGGGTGTTCCGGGCCGAACTCGACCAAGTTGGAGTAGCCGTTCAACACGCCCACCACATCGATATTGTTCCGCAAAAACGAGACCGCCGCCGTGGAAATCACCGCGTTGGCAGCCGGGGCCGGACCGCCGGCAAAAAGGATCGCTACGCGACGGATATGCGAATCCATCACGGGCGGACGCGACAAGGGATTGCTCGGGTTAGCCATGGTTCTCTCTGCACGAAAAATCAATGGTACTGTTCAACGGCACGACCTTCCGACGCGACGCGCAGTCGGACCGGCGGCTCTCGCCGAGGACGTGCCGCTTTCTTCAACGGCAGCGTCACGAGGCCATTCCCTCGCGAGCGGCCGAAATAACGACGCATTTCGCTTCATCGACCGCACAAAACAGTTCCACACAATCGCAAAAGCGGCCGCAGACGCGGCAAAGCAGCCGATTGCGTGTAGTTTCTGTTTGAATTGATTTCTTTTTTCGCGGTTCTTTCGGCGGTCACGTGTCGTTGACCGACTCGCGGCACGGTCGCACGCAGTTCACGACAGCCACGTTCGCTCGATAAACGTGGTGTCGGTGCGCGACGTGCGAAACGCCTCGTGCGCGAGTATCTTCTGGTGGATCGGCACGGTGGTCTTCACCCCTTCGACCCGCAGTTCACTAAGCGCCCGCAACATGCAGGCGATCGCCTCTTCTCGGGTGGGCTGATGGACCAGCAGCTTGCCGATCATCGAATCGTAATGCGGCGACACCGTATATCCGGCATGCACATGCGAATCCCATCGGACCCCGAACCCGCCGGGTGCATAAAACCCGGTGATCGTGCCCGGCGTGGGGCGAAAATTCTTGTCGGGATCCTCGGCGTTGATGCGGCATTCGATCGCGCAACCACGATGCACAATATCTTCCTGCTTCCACGGCAACGGCTCGCCGGCCGCGACGCGAATTTGCGCCTTGATCAGATCGATGCCGGTTACCAACTCCGTTACGGGATGCTCCACCTGGATTCGCGCATTGACCTCGATGAAGTAGAAGTTCCCTTTTTGATCAACGATGAACTCCACCGTTCCCGCGTTCGAGTAATTGGCCGCCTTCACCAGGCGCACAGCGGCCTCGCACACCGCAGCCCGCTTTTCAGGAGTAAGCGTCGGCGCCGGGCTCTCCTCGATCAGCTTTTGGTGCCGTCGCTGCATGGTGCAATCGCGTTCCCACAAATGCACCACGTTGCCGTGCCGATCGCCGAGCACCTGCACCTCGACATGCCGCGGGTGCTCGATGTACTTTTCCAAATAAATATCGGCGCAGCCAAAGGCCGCCTCGGCCTCGGCCTGGGCTTGTTGCAGGCCGTTCTTCAACGCCAACTCGTTGACCGCCACGCGCATCCCGCGACCGCCACCGCCCGCCGAGGCTTTGATCAGCACCGGAAACCCGATTTCGCGGGCCAGTTGCAGGGCGTGTGCTTCGCTTTCGATCAAGCCCTCGCTGCCCGGCACGGTTGGAACGCCGGCCTGTTTGGCGATGCGGCGGGCGGAGTTCTTGTCGCCCACCAGCGCCATGGCTTCGTGCGACGGTCCGATGAACTCGATGTTGCAGCTCCGGCAGACATCGGCAAAATCGGCATTCTCCGAAAGAAATCCATAGCCGGGGTGAATGGCCTGAACATTGCCGACTTCCGCCGCGCTGATCACACGATCGATGCGCAGGTAGCTTTCGCCGGCGCGCGCCGGACCGATGCAAATCACCTGATCGGCGAGCTGCAAATACGCGGCGCCGCGGTCGGCTTCACTACACACGGCCACGGTCTCGATGCCCAACTCGCGGCACGCGCGGATCACCCGCAAGGCGATTTCGCCGCGATTGGCGACCAGAATCCTTTGGAACATTCGTTGCTATTCTCCCACCGCCACTTTGAACAGCGGCTGCCCGAACTCCACGGTTTGCCCATTCTCAGCCAATATCGCAGTGATCTTGCCCGAGACTTCCGCCGGGATCTGATTGAAGACCTTCATCGCTTCCACGATGCACACGGTGGTGTCGGGCCCGACATGATCGCCCACCTTCACATAGGGCGGCGACTGCGGATCGGGTGCCGCATAGAACGTTCCGACCATCGGGCTCGTGATCAATTTGACATTGGCCGGCTCGGCCGGTGCCGCCGCAGGCGCCGGCTTTTCGGTTGCAACCGGAGCCGGAGCGGATGTTTGAGCCGGAGCCGGCAGCGCGACGACCGCCGGCGCCGCTCCCCCGCGACGCAACTGGATGCGCGTTTCCCCTTGCTTCAGGTCCATTTCCGCCAAGTCGTATTCCTTCATCAGCTCGACGAGGCGACGGACTTTGCGTACATCGAAAACGTCCTGAACGGACGACGGGTCGGGCATGGCGGAACTCCGATCTTCTGCTGCCATTGTCTTCGCTCTTCGTTTGACGGCCCCCGGGAACCGTAGTGCCCGGCGGTCGCCCTATCCAAAACCATTCATCGCAGGAGAGCCACGGTCGAAAAGCCACGCTGTTCCACACAACGCGACATCGCCGCCGCAATCCGAACACTTCAGACCAACGTCGCTCGCCGCGAGGCACAGGTGTTGCGAAGATCAAAAAAACTGCACCGTCACCCGGCCAACTGTATATCTTCCCACCGTTTGGGAACGCTGGTCAGCACTTCGCTTCCCGAGCGAGTGACGAGCACGTCATCTTCTAAGCGGATTCCGCCGACACCGGGCAGATAGACGCCCGGTTCTACCGTTACGACCATTCCAGCCCGCAACACGGCTTCACTGCCGGCAGCCAACCGGGGGGATTCGTGGATTTGCAGGCCGATTCCGTGGCCCAAACCATGTCCGAAACGGCTGCCGAATCCTGCCCGCTCGATGATGCCGCGGGCAACGGCGTCCACTTCGCAGCAGCTTACCCCCGGACGAATCGCGGCGATCGCTTGCAGTTGTGCATCGAGCACCACGCGATAAACATGCTCCAATTTCGCGGCGATTTTACCCGTCGCCACTACGCGGGTCAAGTCGCTGTGGTAGCCCCCGACGCATGCCCCCCAATCGATGAGGACCAGCCCCGACGCGCAAAGCGGTTGCGATCCGGGACGGCAGTGCGGCAAGGCCGATCGCGGCCCAACGCCGACGATTGTGTCGAACGCCGCTTGCCGCGCACCGAACAACCGCATTTGATGGTCCAACTCATCAGCGACCCGCTTTTCCGACTTCTCGGGCTGCATCGCCGCCCGCACCACATTGAATGCCCGCTGGGCGCAATCCACAGCCGTGCGGATCGCAGCCACTTCGTCGGCATCTTTAATGGCACGGAATCGCTCGACAATCCCCGAGGTTGACCGAAAGGCGGTCCGTTCGGCCGCCGCCTTGAGACGATCGAGCCCTCCAACGGTCATCGCTTCGGACTCAATGCCCACCGTCTTCGCCTTTGCCCACCGCAGTACCCGAGCCAGCGCGTTGGTCAGCGGAACACCCGGCTTGCGAATGTGCAGATCGATCTCAGGGCACTCTTCGCCCAATTGCACGGTGAAACGAGGATCGCTGACGATCACCTCGCCCCCGCGATGAAAAAGCAAGTAGCTATCGTCGCCGGTGAAGCCCGTCAGATACGTCACGTTGACCGGGGCGGAAACCAGAAACGCATCCAATCCCGCCCGCTGAAAAGCCCGGCGTACTCGATCCCGGCGTCTTGCGAAGTCCATCGGCGCATTTCTTTCGTTTGCTGCACGTCGTGTCGGTTCGAATGCGCCGCTGGGCGGCGTCGCGACAAATCAAGCTGAATCGTTTCAAGCAAAACCGTGAAAAAGGGAAAACGGCCTAAGCGGGCCGGCACGCAGTCGGCCGCTCCACCGCGAGGGCGATCGCTTGCGGCATTGCGCGGTGCTGTCGATCTCTTTGCGTCGAACCAGGCTACGCAATCGCCGCCAATTGCACGGCGATCGGGCGTCACCGCACTGGGCAACGATCAATGAGAGCGGTTCAACCGCAAGTTGATCGCCGGAGACACGGACCAATTGCCTCTCACACAACAGCAGAATCGCCAATCAAACAGTGCTGCTCCACCCGGCCGAAAACCTGCCTTCCCCGGTCGCGCACGTGTCAGCGGGAAGAACACGAAGTTTGAGTTGATTGGATCGCTGCGATTCTTTCAACGCAACGCTTCGCATCGCATCACACCATTGAAAGACCTGCCGCCAAATTGTTCCGCACAATTGGGAAAGCGGTTGCGGTCGCAACGACGCCGCCGATTCCGTGCGGTTGCCGTTTGCACCGCATTCCGTCTCTTGCCGTTCTACTTAGAAACGCTCAATGGTTTGATGTGCAACGTTTTCGCTCAACATGCCTCCGCTTCTCGGGGTGGTTTTCAATGCTTCTTCTTATTTTTGTTGTGCTTGGCGGCCTGCACTTTTTGCTGGTGTTTCTTCGCCTGTTCTCTGGCCCGTTGCTCCGCCTCTTTCATGCGCTTGATCATCTCCGGATCGGGAGTGGCAAGAATCCGCTCCATTTCTTGCTTGATTTCAGCCTTGAGCTTGGTGATTTCGCGGGCCAGGGGAATTCGCTCGCGCTCCTCGGTGGCACTCTCGTATTTCTTGATGGCGGAGCGCAACGGGGGCTCGTACCGCTGCTTCAACTTGCGCAATTGCTCCTGCTGGTCCGACCGCAACCGAACACCCGCCGGCGGATCGAATACGCCCGCCATCAGGTCGGGCTTGTCGGCAGCCTGCACGGCACCAATAAACCACACCAACAGTCCCACACCCGCGCCTGCACACAAAGTGCGAACCATGGCAAATCCTCCCGAACGACACAGTCCCCGCCGCGGCGACCATCGCCGAATTGTCTAACGCTCAGTATAACGCGATTCAGTGGAGTTCGGCACGCGATCGCCACAAAATCCCAACTGAACGGCCAGCCGACGACCACCGATTGACGCCAATGATCGCAAAGAGGCCCGCACTCGCCCATTTCAGGCTAGTCGGTTGCGCACCGCGTTGACCGTGCTCCGGGCAGCGGTCTATCGAAATACTACTTGCCCGGAATCGCCTGGGTGTTAGCACACCGCTTGCACCGAGTGCGCTGCGAATTAAGCTTGGCACCGCACTTGTTGCAGCGACGATCCTTCCGGGCTTTGACGACTTTCGTGCGAGGACGAGTACGCATCCGACCCTGCCTTCTTTCTGATGAACGTGTTTTTGTGGAAACTACGGCGTCGCGATCACCTGGAGACGAGTGATCGCTCCGAACTGCAAACGACACCAGCCTGCGTTCCGGCCAAACCCTCGGCCGCCTTGGTTTTCGACCCTAAACTAGCTTGTTCGGAACAATCGGGGCGGGGAGATTTGAACTCCCGACTTCCTGCTCCCAAAGCAGGCGCGCTAGCCAGACTGCGCCACGCCCCGCCGCGAGCCTTGGTGGCCGAGCGGGCCGCAATGGTGCGGGCCAAACAGGTGCCGCCAACGCCGGCAATACGGACGAAAGCGCGCTTCCGCCCGCATTTGCATAGAGAATAATAGTTTAGCGTTGCCCCGTCCTCACTGCAACGGCCACCGGTTCGGGGGGCGTAAGGCGGCCGTCACCGCATCGGCGCTGTGTGCTTGGACAATTCAAGCCGGACAATTCAACCGGTCAGCAATTGGGCGGCCAGCCCAAAGTAGATCGTCAGCGTTGCCAAGTCGGTCAGCGCCAGGGCGATTGGGCCCGAGGCCACTCGCGGGTCGCGCTGCAACGACCAGAGAATGGCAGGGACGGCAATGCCCAACATCGCTGCCACCGCAACGGCCGCCGCGATTCCGACCGCCACTGTGGCTGCCACCGCGGGCGCACCAAGCCACAGCCAAGCAACTCCTCCGACAATTACCCCCGCCCCGATTCCCAGCAGCAGTCCGACCGGAGCCTCGGCAACCAACTCGCCGAACCACCGACGCCAGTTGCTGCGCGTGCCGTGATGCGATTGAAGTGTGAGCGTCAGCGTTTGAATGCTCACGCTTTCGGCCAAGGCGAGGACGACGGGAATGAACAGCGCCAGCGTGATTACTTCGGCTAGCACCCATTCAAACCGCCGCGAAAGAATGGCGCACAGCAGCCCGCCGCCAATGTTGCACAGCAACCACGGAAAGCGAAAGCGAACAACTTGCGGCACCGAGGCCTTGCGTATTTTGGCCAGCCGCACGCCGATCAACTGAAAGACATCGTCGTTGATCTCGCGATCGCCTAATTGAAGCAATTCGTCGGTGTAATGCTCAACGTCGATCACGCCCATCATGCGCCCATCGCCATCGACCACCGGAAAGGCCAGCAGGCGATGCAACACAAACAGATCGCACACGTCCAAGAGCGTTGCGTCCGGCGGGACGGAGATCACCCGTTTGACCATCAGTTCATTCAATCGGGCCTCGGGCGGACTGAGCAGCAACGCGCGAGTCGGAATCACTCCGTGCAGCCGGCCGTCGGCGTCGAGCACGTAGAAATACACGATCCGGCCGCCTACGGAGCTTTGTCGAATCGCGTCGAGCGCTTCGGCAACCGTTTGATCGACGCGCAGCCGAGCGAAATCGGTTCGCATGTGCGCGGTCACCGGATCGTTGAGGCGGTCCATTCTCTTCACCCCGAATTACTCGATCCATGCCGCCAAGGCTCGGCGGACAAACTCGAAAATCACTCGACAGCGGCAAGACACCGAAATCTCTACGCGTGCGGGCAACCGCAACACAGCCGGCCGCCTCCGGCCGCCGTCGGGCGCCGCTTCCCCCGAAACGCGAGAGAACGCCGCCCGAAAAAACGATGCGCCGGCGGGCCAACACTGTTGCCGTTCCGCCGGCGCAAAGATCAAGCCGTGTTCAAGCCGCCCATCTCAGCAGCGCACCGCCAAGTCGGTTCAGTGCGAGGCCGATGGGCCGCGTATCGGGCAGGCCTATTTCTTGTTTTTGGCGACAAGCAACCGGCCGCCGTACACCGCCGCCTCGCCCAAAATCTCTTCGATGCGGATCAACTGATTGTACTTAGCCATGCGATCGGTGCGCGAGGCCGAGCCGGTTTTGATCTGTCCGGTGTTCAGGGCAACCGCCAAGTCGGCGATCGTCGAATCTTCCGTTTCGCCGCTGCGATGGCTGGTGACCGAGGTGTAGCCGTTCCGACGGGCCAGTTCGATCGCCTCGATCGTTTCGGTGATCGTTCCGATCTGATTGACCTTGATGAGGATGCTGTTGGCCACCCCCTGCTCGATCCCTTGCTGCAAGCGCGCGGTGTTGGTAACAAACAAGTCGTCGCCGACCAATTGAATCTTGCCGCCCAGCCGTTTCGAGATCAACTTCCAGCCGTCCCAATCGTCTTCCGACAAACCGTCTTCGAGCGAGAAGATCGGGTATTTTGCCGACCACTGCTCGTAGATGTCGATCAACGCGGCAGCGCTCAGCTTCTTGCCGTCGAAGGTGTAGCTGTTCGAATCCTTGTCGTACAGTTCGCTGGCGGCAACGTCGATCGCGATGAAGACCTGCTCTCCCAAAGCGTACCCGGCCTTGCCGACCGCCTCGACGATCAAATCCAGCGCCTCTTGGTTCTGCTTCAGATCGGGGGCAAAGCCGCCCTCGTCGCCGACGTTGGTCGCCAGCTTCTTCGACTTGAGCACCTTCTTTAGGCTATGGAAGACCTCGCAGCCGCAGCGAATCGCGTCGGCGAAGCAATCGAACCCCAGCGGCATAATCATGAATTCTTGAACGTCAACGGCGTTGTCCGCGTGTTTGCCGCCGTTGAGAATGTTCATCATCGGCGCCGGCAAGGTTCGGCCCGCCACACCACCCAAGTAGCGGAACAGCGGCAAACCGCAGTAGTCGGCCGCGGCGCGAGCCGCCGCCATCGAAACGCCCAAAATCGCATTGGCCCCCAGGTTTTTCTTGTTCGGCGATCCGTCAAGTTCGATCATCCGCTTGTCGAGGGCGACTTGATCGAGCGCGTCCATACCGCAAAGCTCGTCGGCCAGTTTCGAATTGACATTCTCCACCGCCTTGAGGACGCCTTGGCCGTTGAACTTTTTCGGATCGCCATCGCGGAGTTCGACCGCCTCGTGAACGCCGGTGCTGGCGCCGCTGGGCACCGCGGCGCGTCCAAAGGAACCATCGGCCAACTCGACATCCACTTCCACCGTCGGGTTGCCGCGGCTGTCGATGATCTGCCGGGCCCGAATGTCAACAATGGTTGAACTCATAGCGTGTTCTTCCTTATCGAACAATGGTTTATTACAGACTCCGATCCGGTTTGGCCCGGTAATCGGCGCCATGCGGAGAAAGCCCAGCCTCGGCGACTGGTCGAACCGCCAACAAAACGTCCAGCTATTGTGAACGATCAGTGTCGGCTTGACCAGCGGGGGATCTCGCTCATCGGCGACAACCGCGCGAACGCAGAGCAGGGACAAAGCCGCTCGCCGAATCGGCAAACAACCTACGGAACTACGGGACGGTCGATTGGGCCCCCCGACCGCGCCCACCGCTTTCCGTTCTCCGTGGTTTCATTTAGCATAATGGTTTGATCCCGAATGGGTTTTCGGAGCGGAGCAGTCGCATCGGCGCGATCGGTCGTTTGATGCGCCCGAGAGGATTTTCGCTGAAACAGCGTCTTTGGGGATTGATCGTGCGATGAGTTCTACTGCCGAGTCGAGCCGCGCACCCGTGCAGCCGTTGCCGCCGAACTTTGTCGGCGTGCAGCCCGGCGGCGGGGCGTGCTATCGAATAGAGATGCTGTGGGGCCGGTGGCGCCGGTGGTGGCTCAAGCGGTTTCGGCCCGGCTATGTGGCGCGCATGCAGCGCAAGCGCATCGGCAGCACCGACGGCGCGCCGCACGACGTGCTCGATCCGCGCGATCTGAAGTATTGCCGCAATCTCTGCACCTGCGATTGGTTACCCGAAGACGACCCGTTCGCGTGGCGCGGGCGGTTGCCTGTGGCCCGTTGGGGATGGGCCGAACTGCAACTGTTCGGCTGGCCATTGGCGTTGGCCACCGCACTGGCGGCGTGGTGGTTCTGGCCGCTGGCAATCGTGCCGGCGGTTCTGCTCGGGTTGGTGGTGTTTTTCTTCCGAGATCCCCCGCGACGGGTGCCGGCCGAGCCCGGGCTGATCGTTTCGCCCGCCGACGGCCGCGTGGTCGAAATTACGCGATTGCCGCACGATCCGTTTATCGACGGCCCGGCGGTGCGGATTGGCATATTCCTTTCAATCTTTAACGTGCATATCAATCGTTCGCCGGCGAAGGCCAAGGTGATCGAGCTTCGGTATCATCCGGGCGAGTTCCGCAACGCGCTTCGCGCCGACAGCGCCCAAGTGAACGAGAATACCTGGATCGGCCTGGAGGAAGACGAGCCGCCGCATCGGCGAATGGTGGTGAGGCAGATTTCCGGGGCCATCGCCCGGCGGATCGTCTGCGCGCTGCGGCCGGGCGAAGTGGTGGATCGCGGCTTCAAGTTCGGAATGATC
Source organism: uncultured Planctomycetaceae bacterium (assembly GCA_964631235.1). Taxonomy (GTDB): domain Bacteria; phylum Planctomycetota; class Planctomycetia; order Pirellulales; family Thermoguttaceae; genus JARKPK01. The sequence goes on from CAZVZX010000005.1 coordinate 106,509, forward strand.
AAATTAGGCTCGCGGACCGAATTGATTCTGGCCGATCGCGACGATTTGCAGATTGATGTTCAACTCGGAAATCGCGTTCAGGCGGGCAGTACGGTGATGGCCCGCTATCCCGCGGCGGCGAAGAACGAATAAGAACCGCGAAAAACCGGGGCGGTTCAAACCGGAACCGCACGCCAGAAGGCTGCTTCGCGGGCGGCCGCTTTCGCAATTGAGTGGAACTATTTGATCTCGGACGATTCGTTGGGACGACGGTTGTCGGCTCGCCGGCAGCCTGAAGACGGTTGGAGAACGGCAAAGAATATTCTTGGGGCACGTGGACGCGCAGATGAAGCCGCTTCGAACGATCGCCGTTTTTCCGACCTTGTTGACCTTGGGCAACTTGGTATGCGGATTCTTCGCAATCGTTGTGGCGGCGCGAATCGGCAAGCCCGAACTCGGCACGGTGCCGCAAATCAACGCCGCCGACCTGTACAACGCGGCGCTAAGCGGATGGCTGATCTTTCTCGCGATGGTGTTCGACGGCTTGGACGGGTATGTCGCCCGGCTCTCGCGCACCAGCAGCGACTTCGGCGCCCAATTAGACAGCCTGTGCGACTGCGTGACATTCGGTGTGGCGCCGGCCTTCCTCCTGGTGAAGATGTGCCCTCGGTTTACCGCATTCCACAGCCCGGCGGTGTGGATCATTGCCGCCTCGTACGCGGCATGCGCGGCCCTGCGGTTGGCGCGGTTCAACGTGGAGACGAGCGACGAAGACGAGCACCTGCGTTTCAACGGGCTGCCTAGCCCGGCCGGCGCCGCGGCTCTGGCGAGTTTCGCCATCATGCAACACGCGATGTACGAAGGCACCCGCCCCCTGGCATGTGCGGAAACCATTGACGTGATCCTTCAAAACGCGCTGCCGTTTTTCGCGGTGATTGTTGCCCTGCTGATGGTGTCGCGAATACCGTACCCGCACGTGGTCAATCAGGTTTTTCGCGGGCAGCGTAGTTTCGCCCATGTGGTTGCCGTGCTGTTCTCGCTGGTGGCCGCGATGGTGATGCGCGGCTACGCTCTGCCCATTGTGACAACGGCATTCGTGTTGTATGGTCCGTTGCATTGGGCGTATTTGCATCTGATACGTCGAAAGAAGGTGGAGGAGTCGATCTTCTGAGCGTATCGGCTTCTCAGCGTATCGGGCCGGCGCGTTGGTCCAATAGTGTGTTGGTCGAGAAAGCGGCATGGGAGAAATTCAATCGATGTTTTCCGGCATTGTCGAAGCATTGGGAACGGTGGCCGAAATCAAACAGGAGCCGCCCGGTTGTCGTCTGATCATCCGCGAGCCGAAGATCGCGGCGGAAACAGCGGTGGCCGACAGCATTTCGGTCAACGGCTGCTGTCTGACCGTGGTTGAAGTGGCGGGCGATACGTTCGCCTTCCAGGCGGGGCCGGAAACGTTGGCCCGCACCAACCTGGGCAAGCTGGCGGCCGGCAGCCCGGTGAACCTTGAGCGGGCGCTCGCCGTGGGCGGGCGACTCGGCGGGCATTTCGTCAGCGGGCATATCGACGGCGTCGGCGAGGTCATCCGTCGCGACGATCACGGCGACTGGTCGTTCTTCTGGTTTTCGGTGTCCAAGGCGCTGGCCCGGCAAATGGCTCCCAAAGGATCGATTGCCGTGGACGGGGTGAGCTTGACCATCGTCGATAGCGAGCCCGACCGCTTCAGTGTGGCGCTGATCCCATATACCTTGGCCGTTACCACGCTGGGAAGCCGGCAAGTCGGCGATCAGGTGAATCTGGAAACCGACATTCTGGCCAAGTACGTTCAGCGGCTGTTCGAGTCGCAGCACTGGAAGTAGATGTCGCAGACAGACCTATTGGCTCGCAACGAGTGATAATCAATCGCGGCGGCAAGCACGATCGAGGAAGACGGGGAACGCAGCCATGCCCGAACTGATGCAGCGATGCGCTGTCTGTCGGAGCTTGCTCGACGAAGAGGACCTGTTCTGCCCGAATTGCGGCACCGAAGCGCCGCCGCACGCCGAGGCGCCCGCGGCCACGGCGGCGGTGTCGCGCACCGCAACGTACAACTTCCAGTGCGTCGGGTGCGGCGCGTCGATGAGCTACGACGCCAAGGCCCAAGCGCTGCGATGCCCGTTTTGCGGGTCTGTCGAATTGGAATCGCGGCCCGATGCGAAAATCCTTGCCCCGCAGCGCGTGGTGCCGTTCCGCGTCGGGCAAGAGGCGGCTATTTCCGCGATGCACGGCTATTTGCAGCGAGGGTTCTTTCGGCCCGGCGACTTGTCGCAGCAAGCGGCGGTGGTGAACATGCGGCCCGTCTATGTGCCCTATTGGGTGTTCACCGCCAAGACACACACGCATTGGACGGCCGACACGAATCAAACCCCGCCCGGCGCCCGCGGCGACTGGTATCCCCTGGCGGGCGAGCATCACGGAATGCATCAAGGGGTGTTGATCGGTGCCAGCGGCGCGCTAACGCCGGCAGAAACGGCAGGCTTGTGCCCCTTCGATCTTGGGCAAGGCGTTCCGCCGGACCAAGTGGATTTGGACAACATCACCGTCGAGCAGTTCTCCGTGCCGCGAAAGTATGCTCGGCCGTTGGCGGTCGGGGCGATCGAAGCGGCCGAGGCCGATGCCTGCCGACGAAAATACGTGCCCGGCTCGTGCCGCAATTTGCACGTCAACGTGCTGATTGACGGAATGACCAGCGAGCCGGTGCTGTTGCCGGTTTGGATCATGGCCTATCGCTATCGCGATCGGGTGTTTCGATTCTTGGTCAACGGGCAGTCGGGCCGGGCCTTCGGGCAGAAGCCGATTTCGTGGTGGCGTGTTGCCTTGGCAGTGGGCATCGGCTTGGCTGTCGTCGCGGCGGCCGCGGCAATCGCCGCGTTGGCAACATCGTAAGCGAGATCGTCAGCTAGGCGCCGTTGCGCCGGCTGCGACGGGGCGGCTTGCCTCGAGGAGTCGAGAAGAAACTCCCTCCGCCGCCGCAATCAGGGACGAAGCAATCAGGGAAAGGACGACGATGGCACGCGAAGCGGTCATAAAAACTTGGTCGCAGGGCAACGAAGACGATCGCGACCTTCGCCCGCAAAGCATGCGCGAGATGGTCGGGCAGCGCGAAGTGTACGAGCGCTTGCAGATCGCCGTCGATGCAGCGGCAAAACGCGGGGAACCGCTGGGCCACATACTGCTCGACGGGCCGCCCGGACTGGGAAAAACCACCTTCGCCACCTGCATTCCGCGCGACCTGGGCGTGAGTTTCCAAATCGCCAGCGGGGCGGCGTTGGCCGCGCCGAAAGATGTCATTCCCTATTTGACCAACGCGGAGGAGCGGTCGATCCTCTTCATCGACGAAATCCATCGGTTACCAAAGGCGGTGGAAGAGTTCCTCTATCCGGCGATGGAGGACTTTCGCATCGACCTGACCTTGGGCGAGGGGGTCAACGCGCGAACGATCAACATGCCGCTTCGCCCATTCACCCTGATCGGCGCCACGACGAGGACGGGCCTGCTCTCGGCACCCCTGCGAGATCGCTTCCAAATGCGCGAGCATTTAGACTTTTACACTGTAGCGGAGTTGGCCGAGATCGTCCGCCGCAACGCCGGCAAACTGCGAGTGGAGATCGAACCCCGTGCAGCCGAAGAGATTGCCGCGCGCAGCCGAGGAACTCCGCGGCTGGCCAACAATCGATTGCGTTGGGTGCGCGATTACGCCCTGAGCCGCGCCGACGGACGGATCACCTACTCGGTGGCTTGCGATGCCTTGGCGATGCAAGGAATCGATCGTCTGGGGCTCGATCCGCAAGATCGCAAGTACCTGGAGACTATCGCGCGGGTGTTCGGCGGCGGTCCGGTCGGGGTCGAGGCGGTCGCCCACACGCTGAACATCGCGCCCGATACGCTGATCGACGAGGTTGAGCCTTTCCTGCTCCGCAGCGAACTGTTGATCCGCACCCCGCGGGGACGGCGGCTGACGGCCGCGGGCTTCGAGCAGTTGGGCCTATTGCCGCCCAATGAGCCTAGCGACGATCGGCCCGGGCAAGGAACCCTCTTTTCGTAGCATCCCCGCTCTCTGAACACGCGCCGAAGCAGAAGCACGAGAAGACGCCAAATCGTTCCACGCAATCGCGAAAGCGGTCTTGGCCGCACCGACGCAGCTTTCCTGCGCAATCCGCGGTTGAACCGTTTTCTGTCCTTCGCGGCTATATTTCACATTTTCCCCACACTTCGCGCAAGGGAGCGGCATTGCGCGGATCCGAGAGAGCCAAAATGGATTGTCAGAATCACCAAGTGTTTTTTCGGCTCTCGAACGAGCTTGCACGCATCGTGCCGATCTTGTGGCAAATCGCGTGCCCATTGAAATCGCCTGCGCCGCATTTCGCCTGCAAGCCAACAAAATCTCACATTCTTTCTTGCACCTCGGCCGGCCCCCGGTATACTGAACGCTGGGTCATTCCGCGCGGCGGGAAATGGACAGGCCGAGAGAGCAGGAGGACAATCGCCATGCTTACCATCGCACCGGGGGTGGAACTCGACGTGCAGCGCGGGCCCAATTGGCTGCTCGTGCGCATCGATTGTCTCGACGCAGACCGCTGCGATTCAATTCCGTTGGCCGACGAGATCTGGGAGCTGCTCCAACGGCACTTCACGTGGCGGTTGGTGCTCGACTTGGGCCGAGCACCGTCGTTGAACCGCCATCTGATCAACGAATTGCTCGATCTTCACCGACGCATCGCGGCTCAAGGCGGCGTGCTGCGGATTTGCGGAGTCTCCGCGCGCGATGCTCGAATGCTCGCCTCGCTGCGGCTCGACGACCGCCTGCCCCCATACGCGAACTGGGAAGAGGCTGTCCGCGGCACTGGCGGCGGGCGCAAGCCTCGCTAAATCCGGGCGAGATGCGGCCGACCAGTCAATCCCAGCACACTTCCAGCTCGTTCTCGATTTCCGCCACGCCGTCAATCGTGCGAAGCGCCTCCTGCGCCATTTGTTTCTGGAAGAAGCTGGCTACTCTTCCGCGCAACACAACCCTTCCCTGATGCGCTTCGAAACGCAGATTGCGGCGGGCAAGATACGGATTGCCTTCGATCGCTCGGCTTACGCGGTCGCTCAGAGGACTCGCGGCGGCCGATAGGCAATGGGGCGTTTCCGGCGATGGAGACGTGCGCGCAGCAGCGAGGTCAACAAGTTCGGCCATGGCGACAACCGGGAGGGAAGCAGTCAACAATCCAGCCGTCGCAACGCGACGACCGACATGCGGGTTTGCTCTTTCCATCGGTTGATCGCCATCAAGAACCAAACTCTTTCTGTTGGGTAATGTGCGAAAAACATTGCGCGCATATGCGACCACGCGCATTATGCAGGTTGTAACGCCGTCGGTCGCCTGCAGGACGAAAATCTCCCACAAGAATTGCCATTATTCCGCTCAAGAGACTCGCCCGTCGCATCAAGGAATCCGGCCATTGGAAGACGGGTAATCGCAATTGAGTGCCGACGGCCAACGGCAATGAACGCACCGCCCGGGCGTGATCACACCGATCTATCGAAAAGCCTCTGTGCGATTGTCCTCTTCTGGCCCAATAGGGCCCGAAGCGACGGGGGCAAACACCGGACCGCAGGCGCAAACGGTTGCGAGCCAAGCACGTCGGCAGGCGACTCGGGCCCCCGGCCCCCCCGGCCGCGGCCGTTCCAAGGCCGCACTTGTCAGCAACAGCGGCATCGCGCAAAATACGGATTGGAGTGATTGCTGTTTTCTCGGTTCTGGTTCTATCCGCCACTGCGATGAGATTCAAATGCGGCTTTGACCATTGTCGGTCAAAGTCCGCGTTTTTTTTGGTTGATGAGGACTGCTATGAGTGAACGAATTCCGATGACCCGCGCCGGCTACGACAAGATCAAGGCCGAACTCGATCACTTGCAGCATGTCGAGATGCCGAAAATCCTGGAACGGTTAGCGACCGCCCGCGCCGAAGGCGACCTGAGCGAAAATGCCGAGTACCACGGTGCGCGCGAAAGCCAAGGCTTGTTGGCGGCGAAGATCGCGGCATTGCAAAGCAAACTGTCGATGGCGATGATCATCGAAAACACTCAGTTCCCGAAGGACGAAATCGGCTTCGGCACCCGGTTTCGCGTCCGCGACCTCGATCTGGGAGACGAAGAGGAGTTCACCTTGGTGGGCCACGGCGAAGAGGACTTCGACCACGGCAAGATCCTCGTCAGCAGCCCGCTCGCTCAAGGGTTCGTGGGCAAAAAGGCCGGCCAGCAGGTTGAGATTCAGGTGCCCCAAGGCCTGTTGCGATTCGAGATTCTCGAAGTTCACAACGATTGAGCTGATCGCGCGGTCGTAGACCTGCCGCGCCACATCACCGAAAACTGCCGAAACGACAGAATGCGTTGAGCGGCGAAATTCAGCAATATGGTTTTTCCGGCACGATCAGCAACTTTCCCGCTCCCTCTGTTGATCACCGGCGTGACCGGAGTGACGGGATATAACGCTTTGCCGTACTTTCAGTCGCGATACCCCGGCAAGGTGTTCGGACTGCGACAGGCAGACAGTCCGATGACCGGCCCCGGCATCTTGGCATGCAATGCCGAAGACGGCGACCAATTGGCGCGGTTATTCGATCGTTACCAATTCGCCGCCGTGTTGAACTGTGCCGGGAACTGCGCGTTGAAGCCGTGCGAACTCGATCCCCAACTGGCCTGGCGCATCAACGTCGATGGGGTGCGGAATCTATTGAAGTTGACCGTCGCCCGAGGCGTGCGGCTGGTGCATCTTTCGGTCGATCTCGTGTTTTCCGGTGTGGGCGAAGGCGGCTACCGAGAGACCGATCCGACCGATCCGGTAACCGTGTACGGCAAAACGATGGTTACCGCCGAGCAGGATATTCTTGCCGCCGACCCGACGGCCTGCATCCTCCGCATTTCGCTGCCGATGGGCGTCAGTTTCAACGGCCACGCCGGGGCCATCGACTGGATTGTTTCGCGGTTCAAGAAGAATCGGCCCGCGACGCTCTATTTCGACGAGATCCGCACGCCAACGTTCACCGATTGCATGAACGAGCTTTATGAAGCGGTGTTTCTCCGCAAACTAAGCGGACTGTTTCATGCGGGCGGACCGCGCCGACTGAGCCTGTACGAGATCGCGCAGATCATCAATCGGTTGGGCGACTTCCCCCCGGATCTGTTGATGGGCATTCCCAGACGGCTCGCCGGACCGATCCCGCCGCGGGCCGGCAATGTGGCGATGGACAGCAGCAAACTGATCGCGGCACTCGGCTTCAACCCCTTTGATCCGTGGCCGCTCGACGACGCCCACGTGCCGACCGATCGCCACTGGCACCGGCATCGTCCGCCGGGCGAACCCCGCTCTCTCGAAGCGATGTACCAACTGTTGGCGGTCAACCGCAACCGGCGGCTTCGACGAACCGGCTGAGTGTCCGGCTACGCTGCGACACGGATGTGGTCGCTTCGCGCCTTCGGTGGAATGTACCCAAGGGGCGGACGATCAACTCTTGGCCGCCGCGTCGTCGCCGCCGCCCACCGTGGGAACGACCCAGACTTTCAAATCGGCCTCGATTTCGCGGCCGACGTGAATCTGCACCGTATAAAGGCCCAGTTCCTTCAGCGGCCCTTTGAGCCGGACCTGATCCTGGGAGATGGTCACCTGACTGCGCTTCAATGCGTTGACGATTTCGGCGGCACCGACCGAGCCGTATAGATGACCTTCATCGTTCGCGTTGGCTTCGATCGTTACACTGAGCTTGCTCAGACTGTCGGCCAAGGCCTTCAGCTCCGTCAAGCGCGCGCGTTCGATCGCTTCGAGCTTCGCCCGATGTTTCTCGACCATCCGCTTGTGATGATCGGTTGCCAACGTAGCCAAACCTTGCGGCAAGAGGTAGTTCAGGGCATAACCGCGTTTCACGCGAACCACTTCGCCCTGCTTGCCCAAGTGCTCGACATTTTGAATCAGCAACAGCTCGACGCCGCCTTGCGGACTCACGGGTAATCGTTGCACTCGGCTGACTTTTCGGATTGTTTTCGTCTTCGCCATCGCTAAAAACCTCAGCTTAGTAATGCAAGCTCGGCACGTTGCGGAAAGAACCTCGCCGGAAGCCGCTCGTCAGCCGTGCTGCATGATGATTGATTTCGAACTCTCTGATCTTCACCGCCTCATTCGATCGGCAATTCAAGACGCTATTCGATCGCCCATCGGAATCGCCGTCCGCTTCGTTTGCAAAAAGCCCCGCCTTTCGACGACGTGACGACCGATTGACCAAACCATCCGACAAAGCCGCTCAACAGCGAAAACGACCGCGTGCCGCCTCAACTGCGTTCGGTTGCGAGCTATTCCAGTCAATACAGCGGTCAAAACGGAATATCGTCAAGCGGCTCGATCGGGCCCGTGTCCACTGCGTCGTCCGGCGGGGATTCATTCTGGCGTTGCGGCCCACCAGTGCCCCGGGCCGTTCCCGCCGAACCTTTGCCACTGCCGCCGCCCGATCCCTTCCCGCCGAGCAATTGCATCCGTTCGCCGACCACGCGGAGTTTCGACCGTTTTTGCCCGTCGCTCCCCTCCCATGTGTCGAGCTTCAGTCTCCCTTCGATGAACACCGGAGAGCCCTTGCTCAAGTATTCGCTCGCCACCTCGGCCGTCCGCCCCCACAAGGTGACATCTACGAAGGTTGTTTCGTCCACCCATTCCCCGGCGGCGTTCTTTCGCCGGTCGTTCACCGCCAACCCAATGTCGGCCACGGCCGTCCCCCCGCCTGCGACCCACCGCAGTTCGATGTCGCGGGTGACGTTGCCGAGCAGAATCACGCGGTTGTAGCTTGCCATGGTGCAACCCTATCCGATCGATCCGTCTGCCTACCTGCGAAACGGCCACACCGAACACATCTCCGAAGGCTATTCCTCGACCTCTTCGTCGTCCAAGGCGTCAACCACGGGTTCTTCCACCGCGGCCGCCGGCCCTGCGCCGCTGTCGCCGCCGGGCACCGCCGTTTGGGCATGAGCCACCACGGCATCGACGATCCGGGGATCCACCTTCAAAAAGAGCGTTCGCAAAATGCCGTCGGCAATCTGGCATTCGCGTTTGATTTCATTGATCCGGCTGCTATCCAGCCGAAAATAAATCAGCCAGTACGCACCCTTTCGCTGCCCCTTGATGGGATAGGCCAACCTCCGCTCTTCCCAAAGCCGACTGACAAGCACCTCGCCGCCGGCCTTGCGAATCATCGACTCGATCTGATTGACAATCCCATCCGCATCGCGCGCATAGCGATTGCTGTCGAGAATGTACATCCCTTCATAAACGTTTGCGGCCAATGTGATGCTCCCGATCTGATAGGTCAGTTGTAATGATTCATGCAGTATTCGATGCCCTGCGTTGCCCAGTCCGAAGCCGCTTCAGCCGCCAGTGCAATGCAGCGATCGATTTCGGGCTGCTCGTCGGGGGTGAACTTGCTGAGCACGTAATTCGCCCAGTCCCAACCCGGCGGTGCGGCACCGATGCCTAACCGCAGCCGGCTGAATTCGTCCGTTCCCAATTGCTGAATGATGTTTTCCAATCCCTTCTGCCCGCCGGACGACCCGCGAGCACGAAACCGGAGTTTGCCCAACGGCAAACTCAAGTCGTCGCAAATCACGAGCAGATCGTTGCCATCGAGCTTATAAAACGCCTTTGCCTCACTTACCGACTGCCCGCTGAGATTCATGTATGTGGTCGGCCGGAGCAAAAGCGCCCGCTCTCCTCGCACATCCGCCTCGATACACTCACCGTGAAACCGCGATCGCGCGTTTCCCGTTCCAAACCGCTCGGCCAACTTGGAAAGCACCGCATACCCGATATTGTGCCGCGTGCCCTCGTAGCGACGGCCGGGGTTGCCCAATCCAACGATGAGCTTCATAACCCGGTCCTCCCGCGAGGGCCCCGAACAATCGCGGGCACGCGCAATCGCAGGCCGCCGTATCGCCGCAGCCGGGGCAGGCCGTACCGCTCGGCCCGCGATTGATCGCCGAAATCGAAGGCCTTGCCCAACAGCGGCGATCGATTACTCCTCGCTCTCCTCTTCTTCCTTCTTGGCGCCGATGACCTCGGGCTCTGCCGGGCCTCGGTCGAGAGCTTCTTCCTCCGGCGCTTCGGTGGGCACCACGCACTGCACCACAACCGCGTCGGCATCGCCCATCAGCGACGCCCCCTCAGGCAGCTCCAACTCGCCCAGCCGAATCTCACCGTTGAGGGCCAAATGGTTGATGTTCACCCACAAACGGTCGGGAATCGAGCCGGCCGGGCAGTCGAGCGTCACCTGATGAATCAATTGCTGAACAACGCCGCCCTCACGAACGCCCGGGGCTTCGCCGCGCAGCCCGATCTCTACCTCGACTTCCACCTTCTCATGCAACGAAATCCGGTTGAAATCAACATGCAGGATTTGGGTGCCCCAGGTGTCCCATTGCAATTCACGAATCAATGCCGACTCGCTTACTGCCCCGGTCAAGTTGACCAAACGGCTCCCGTGTCGGACAACGTCGCGCAGATCGCCGCTGTTGACACTCAACGCGACGCACTCCTTGCCGTGCCCATACAAAACCGCCGGAATCACTCCCGCGGCCCGAAGTCGTCGGTTTTGCAGCTTGCCATGGGGCTGACGCAGCTCAACTTTTAGTTCTTCCGGCATGACTTCCTCAACTGAATCGCCCGGCATGCAGTCCGAGCCAAAAAAATCCAAGTTATCCGATTTGCTTCCTAATGCGTAACGTATTACGCAAAAACATCTTATTTGCTTATCGCGATGCCACGCATCTCACCGCCCGACCGCCCGGCACCGCTCGCTTTCTTACGTCCGCCCGGCAACCTCCCCCCAGCGATCCAGCCATCGCACTCCGCTTGCCAAAGGCAACACGTGCTCTGTAGCACCGGGGCGGGGTGCGTTGCAGAATCCCATATTGTGGTCGATTTTCGTTGAATTGCAAGCCCGTACCCCCCGCGAAAAATGACGACCCATTAGCCCCCAAACGCCACACCCCTCTAAAGAACCGTCATCGAATAACCCTGCGTTCCGTCTCGTCCACACCGACCAGCCCGACACGCCAGCAGTTCCCCGGGGCGAACAGCACACCGCGCAACTCGACCGTGATGCTCAAACGCGGGCTTCTCTCGCGGCAAGAACCGGGCGCACCGAAACAGAGGCAACGGTCTGCGCGACTCCGAATACAACTGCAAAAAACAATAGCAGTTCAAACGGTAATTGCGAGCGAAAATGCCGCGTCGTTGCGGCCGCGGCCGCTTTCCCAATTGTGCGGAACTGTCTCTCACCGATTGCATCGTGCCCCCCACGGCAGCATTCGGCGATTGACAAGCCCCTCCGCCCGGCTGAAGATAGCGAGCGACGGCCGGCTGCATTGCCCCCGGAATCCGCTTCCGCTAACCGCGTTGCCCACGTATCGTTTCGGCCCCGAATCGCGATTGGGATCAAACCGCCTGTTACCAATCCCCGACTCCTTGTTCTGCCGCCGAGAATATCAGCGACCAACTGGAGCGGGCTTATTGACCTTCGGAAATCCTGTTAATCCTGTTAACGCAAGTCCGCCGGATCTGGGAGCCGGACATGTCGCTTGGTCCGGCGAAGCCCAATAGGCCGGGTGCGGCTGCACCGGTCGGCCTTTCGGCCCTGCCAGCCTGTGGAGAGAACCATGAGACGCCCGCTTACGCTCGCTGTGTCTGCCCTGCTGTTCGCGTTGCCGGCTGCCCTGCTCGCCGCGGAACGCCCTAACATCGTGATCATCTTGGCCGACGACTATGGCGCCGGCAGTGCTACGTGTTGCGGGGCCGACCCAAAACTAATCCGCACGCCGGCGATCGACCGCCTGGCTGCCGAGGGCCGCCGCTTCACTGACGCGAACACGACTTCGTCCGTCTGCTCGCCGACGCGTTATTCGCTGCTCACCGGCCGCTACTGTTGGCGCACTTCGCTCACGCACGAGGTGCTCGGCACGTTTTCGCCGTTGCACATCGAGCCGGATCGCTTGAACCTCGCCTCGCTGCTCAAGAAGCATGGCTACAGCACGGCGGCGATCGGCAAGTGGCATCTGGGATACGGAAAGCCCGACGACTCGCCCAAGTGGCGCGTGGACTACACTGCTGAGCTGTCGCCGGGGCCGCTCGATATCGGGTTCGACTATCACTTCTCCGTTCCGTCCAATCATGGCGACATTACCGGAGTCTTCGTCGAGAACCGGTTTGTGTACGGCCTGCGGTCGGGCAAGATCCCGCCCGGAATGAAGATTGCCGGCCCGGATGCCGACAGCGACGACTTCCAGGCGACCTACGAAGCAGGCGACACCGAGGCGGGCAAAGGTGCCGGGCGAATCCTCGACCTCGACGCGCCCCGCCGAAAGAACGAACGCGTGATGAAAGTGTTGACCGACAAGGCAGTGCATTGGCTCGAAGCGCAGCCGAAAGACCGCCCCTTCTTCCTGTACTTCACGCCTGTCGCCGTTCACAATCCGGTCACGCCCGACAAAGACCTGGCGGGCCGCAGCGCCGCCGGGCCGTTCGGCGACTGGATTCACGAACTCGACCGCAGCGTCGGCCGGATCGTCGATACCCTCGACCGCATCGGGGCTGCTCAGAACACGCTGCTCATCTTCGCCAGCGACAACGGCGGCGTGTGCAAGCCGGAGAACGAGCGATTGCTGCAAACTGCCGCCATCAAGGCGGGTCTGAAGGTCAACGGCGACTTCCGCGGCGGCAAGCACGACGTTTGGGAGGGCGGATTCCGTTCGCCCTTCATCGTGCGTTGGCCGGGTAAGGCGGCGGCCGGGTCGGTAACCGATGCGACGGTGAGCTTGGTCGATGTTCTCGCCACCGTGGCCGCCGTGGTGGGCGAACCGCTGCCGGATGTTCGTGCCGGCGCGGAAGATAGCCGCAACTTCCTGCCGGTCATTCTCGGCGACCCTTCGGCGAAGGGACGCGAGGATCTGATCGTGCATAGCGCCGATGGAACATTCGCCATACGGAAAGGCCCTTGGAAATGGATCGAAGGCGTGCCTGCCGAGGGTGTTTCGCCCGGTGCCCGCAAGTCGCGCAGCGGCCAGCATCGGCCGCAACTATACAATCTGAAGCAGGATCCGGGCGAGACAAGAGACGTGAGCGCCGAACACCCAGAGGTGGTTGCCGAATTGAAGGCGCTGCTCAATCGCTATCGCGACGGCGGGTACAGCCGCGAATTGCCGCCGCCCGGCGTGAAGCCTGCTGTCCGCCCAGTCGTAACGCTGGCTCCCGCTGAGGGCCGACCGATCTTGACCGCATCGCTCGAGTCGCTGCCTGGCCGCCCGTGGACGTTCGCCGCAGATCGATGGTCGGCCCGCGATGGCGGATGTTGGGCTGCGCCGCACGGCGAAGCCGCCGCGCAATTGAAAGCGCCCGTGGAGTTCGTCGATGGGGTGATCGATTTCGAAGTCAATTTTCGCGGTGCCAACCGCATCTCGCTTCGAGTCGAGCGTCCCGAAGGCAGTTTCCGGCTGGTGGTTTCTCGCACCACGGCGTCGCTGGCCAAGAATCCTTCCAAAGGCGAAGACAAAGAAGCCGCGGAGGTGGTCGCCGAGCGAAATCTGAAACTCGATTCGGACAAATGGTACCCTGTGCGTTTAGCCGTGCATGGTAAAGAGGCCGCCGTTGCAGTCAACGACGTTCAGTTCAAGGGTACGCACGCCGTTTTCGCCGAGCCGAAGGCCGCGATCAGTCTTCTGGTGTTCGGCGGATCCGCCGGCCTTCGCAATGTTCGCGTCACTTGCGACAAATAGTTCCACACGATTGCGAGGGCGGCCGCCGGCGCCCTGCAACGGCTCCATTGCATGCAGTCCCCGTTTTGAACCGTTTTGCGTTTTTTCCGGTTACAGGCAAGCAGGTTCAGGCCGCCAATCAAGCGGTCGCCGGGGTCATGTTCGCCGATGCAATAGCGGCGGCAGGCCCCGGTTCAACCGACCGGAAGAACTGCCGACGACAAATAGCGAATGGGAGTCAACCATGAAGTTGATCGGATTGTTGTCCCTGACCGCCTGGCTGACCGCGCTGTTGATGGTGCTTCCGGTGTCGGCGATGGCCGGCGGCATCGAGGTGGCGGCGGATGCCGCGACGGGCGGGCCGGGCCGGTTTGCGGTCGAAGAGATCCGACGCGAGGCCGAAGCCCGCGGCTTGGCTCGCGGCACGCCGGGAGACGGCACCGTCGCGATTCGGATTGAACTTGCTGTTGAGAGCAACGGCACGCCCAAACCGCAGAGCTACCGGATCGAGGTGCGCAACAAGAACGGTCGTCGGGTGATCACCGTGCGCGGGGCCGACGCGGTCGGGGCGATGTATGGCGGGCTCGATGTTGCCGAGGCGATTCGAACCGGCACGATCGATTCGCTTGCCGATTCCGAACACGCGCCGCACATCGCCCAGCGCGGCATCAAGTTCAACATTCCGCTCGATCTGCGGACGCCGACGTACTCCGAGCCTTCGGACGCGGCCCAGGCGAATATCCCGGAAATGTGGAGCATCGATTTCTGGCGCGAAATGCTCGACGACATGGCCCGGCATCGCTACAACGTCCTTTCGCTGTGGTCGCTGCACCCGTTCCCCAGCATTGTGAAGGTGCCGGAGTTCCCTAACGTCGCCCTCGATGATGTTTGGCGCACAAGGGCAAAGCTCGACGCCAACTTCGGCCCGCAAGGCCGCGACTTCGTTCGCCCCGAAATGCTCGCCGATTACGAGGTGGTTCGTCGGATGACGATCGACGAGAAAATCCGCTTCTGGCGCGATGTAATGCAACTGGCCAAGGATCGCGGCATCGATGTGTATTGGTTCACCTGGAATATCTTTCTGTTCGGCGCCGAGGGCAAAGACGGCATCACCAGCGACAAGACGGCCCCGCGCACCATCGAGTACTTTCGGGCCAGCGTCCGCGAAACGATCAAAACGTATCCGCTGCTCGCGGGCATCGGCATCACGGCGGGCGAGGCCATGGAGCCCGAGGAACTCAAGGGCATGTCGAAAGAGCGATGGCTTTGGTTGACCTACGGCGAAGGCGTCCGCGACGGCCTGAAAGACACGCCCAACCGGAAGTTTCGACTGATCCACCGTTTCCACATGACCGGGCTGAGCGAAATCCGCAACGAGTTCGCGGCACTGCCCTGCACGCTCGATGTGAGTTTCAAGTATGCGGTGGCTCACATGTATTCGGTGCCCGACCCCGGCATGATTCGGCCGTTGCTGCCGCTGCTCAATCCGCAGTTGCGAAGCTGGCTTACCGTGCGAAACGACGATATCTACAGCTTCCGCTGGGCCGACGTTGATTTCGCCCGCGCCTTCATCAAGGCGATTCCCGGCGAAGACAAGATCGCCGGCTTCTACATGGGTCCTGACGGATACGTTTGGGGCCGGGACTTCTTGACCAAGAGCGAATTAATCGAAAAAGCCGGCTCGCGGCGTCCGACCGTCATGGGCAAGCAATGGCTTTCGTTCGCCCTTTGGGGACGTTTGGCCTACGATCCCGAATTGCCTTCGGCCGCCTTCGAACGGCTGGTCGCCGCCCGTTTCCCCGGGGCCGACGCGGCCAAGCTCACTGCCGCCTGGGCCGGTGCGTCGAAAACATTTCCGTACATCACTCGGTTCTTCTGGGGCGACATCGACTTGAAATGGTTTCCCGAGGCATGCCGCCG
Organism: uncultured Planctomycetaceae bacterium; assembly: GCA_964631235.1. Classification (GTDB taxonomy): domain Bacteria; phylum Planctomycetota; class Planctomycetia; order Pirellulales; family Thermoguttaceae; genus JARKPK01. Next base: position 122,211 of record CAZVZX010000005.1, read on the forward strand.
AAAAACGGGCTTCTACACGGTGCGTCATTTCGTCGAAGGCGGAACCATGCCGGGGGCGGGTGTGCTCAACATACTCGATTGGCGCAAGGCCGTTCTCGCCGGCCAGAAGCCTGACGGGGTAACGCCGTTGGAGATTGCCGCTGCCCTCGAATCGAATGCAGGCGGGGCGCTGGCCGCGTTGCCCGAACTGCGGAAGGCAGCCGTCACCCCGGCCGAAAACGCCAACGAATACGCCGCCACACTCGGCGACATCGAGGCCATGGCGCATCTCGGGCTGTATTATTCGGCAAAGATTCGCGGGGCTTGCGATTTGGCGTTGTTCGACAAGACGGCCGATCCCGCGCAGCAGGCCTCGGCCGTGCGGCATCTCGAAGCGGCGTTGGAACACTGGAAGAACTACTCGGCCGCCTATACCCGCCAATACATCCAGCCCGTGCTCTACAATCGGGCCGGCGTGGTGGACATCCCAAAGCAAACGGCCGATGTCGCCGCCGACATTCAACTCGCCCGCGACTGGAAGCCCGGTACCATCGACGAAAAGAAGGTCAAACGTTCGGGCACGGAAAAAGGCTTTCGCAATTAACTGAATTCCGATTGGCAGTCGCCATCCAACCCGTGAACGATCGAAAGGAACCCCATGAGAACAGTCTTCGGTGCGCTGACGGCCGTTGGCATGCTGGCACTCGGCTTGACCGTGATGGCGAACGATTCAACCGCGCCGATCGTCCGGCCCGATCTCGTTTTCGACGAGGCGGACGGCATCGTTGCGGTCGAGGCCGAACACTTTTACAAGCAAACGCGAGCGGACAAGCGGGCGTGGCACATCACTTCCGTGAAACATGCGCCGGAAATCAAGCCCGATTCCGACCCATCGCATGCGGAGGGCGCAAGCGGCGGGGCGTATGTCGAGGTCTTGCCGGACACGCGAGCCACCCACGGCGACAAACTCGTCAAGGGCGAAAACTTCACCGACGAGCCTGGCCAGATGGCCGTTCTGCACTACAAGATTCACATCAACACGCCGGGCCGGTATTACGTGTGGGTGCGTTCCTTTTCCAGCGGCAGCGAGGATAACGGTGTGCATGTCGGGCTCGATGGGCAGTGGCCGGCCTCGGGCCGGCGCTGGCAGACTGTGGCGAAGAACAAATGGTCGTGGGACTGCAAACAGCGCACCGAGCAGGTCCACGTTGGCGTGCCGATGCAGCTATTTCTCGACATTGAAAAAGCGGGCGAACACGAAATCGCCTTCTCGATGCGAGAAGACGGGTTCGAGATGGACAAGATCGTCCTCGCCCGAAACAAGGAGTTCAAGCCTGAGGGCCACGGTCCGGCGGTGAAGGTCAAGTCGGGCCGAATGCCCCAGCCCTTTCCGGAATCCGCCGCCCCTGGTTCTAGAGCGTCGGCCGCGCCTTCGGCCGCCCCTCCATCACGTGCAACCAATCCGCCCAAATGAAACCGCACAATGCCAGATGCGGTCGAAGGCGAAACCACACGCAATCGGCCGCTTCGCGATGATTGCAGTCGCTTTCCGAACAGCGGAGAGTTTTTTCGAGCGAGAGTTTGCGGCCTGAATCGCACAAACGCGGAGCGGCCACCGGGAACTGTTCGCCATTTCTGTAATCGCTGATTCACGTGAGAGTACTTCGGCATGTCGCATCGATTCCGAGTCTTGTGTCTTATTATCGGCTTTACGATGGAAGCGGCGGCACCATTTGGCGAGGCTGCTGAGACGGATAGTGCGGAAGCCAGTTACGCCGTCGCCTCTCGGCTGGAGGAATACCTCGGCGAGCCGCAATTTCTGCCCATGCAAGAGTTATGGAAAGGCCGGGGCGGTTGGGGCGGCGTTCTGACGGCGAAAGACGGAACGGTCGTGGCGTTCCAGTCGCCCGGCGGCGGCAACTGCCGACGCAGTCGCGACGGCGGCAGGACCTGGGATGCCGACATTTCCATCGCCCCCGACGCGAAAGACGGTCGCGCGCTGGTGGACGAGACCAAGGGCGATATTCTCTACGTCAATCCGGGCGAGGGCTGGCTCTACCGCAGCCGCGATCACGGCGCGAGTTGGTCGCGCGAGGGCGTCAAAGTTCGGCCGGACGGCTTCGGCAATGTTCCGAAAACGGAGGGCGTGGCCGCCATGCAGTGCGGCATCACGCTTGCTTTCGGCAGCCGCAAGGGCCGTCTGATCATGCCAGCGCGAATCATGGGGCCGACCAATTCAAATGCCGTCGAGTGGCGGCCGTACCACTACAGCACGGCCCTCTACAGCGACGACGGCGGCGCGGTTTGGCAAACCAGCAAGCCTTTTCCCGTGCTCGGCACGGGCGAGGCCGCGCTGGCGGAGCTTTCCGACGGCACTATTCTCTACAATTCGCGCGAGCACATGAGCCGCGGCAATCGCTTTTTGGCCCACAGCCACGACGGCGGCGACCTTTGGCTAGGAGCGTATCGCAGCCCCGACCTTCCCGACGGCGCCCGCGGAACCTCGTACGGCTGCATGGGCGGCATGATCCGCCTGCCCATCGCCGGCCGCGATATTCTTATTTACAGCAATCTCGACACCGACGCCGGCACGATGCCCTCCCGGGTCGGCGCATCGACCGGCGCAGGCCGCGAGAAAATTACGGTTTGGGCCAGCTTCGACGGAGGACGCACTTGGCCGGTGAAACGGTTGATCTACGACGGGCCCAGCGCCTACTCGAACCTCGGCGTCGGACGAACAGGAACCCCGAGCCAGGGAAAGATCTATCTGATCTTCGAGGGCGGCCCGGCCGGATCGCACGCAGCAGTTCAGATTGTTGCGTTCAATCTTAGTTGGCTTCTCAATGGCCGCGACATCACCTCGCTGCTTAGCGAAGCGGCCTCAGCGCCAACAACCGCACGCTGAAGACTCATGCCGCGTGCTGCTGTCGTGGAGTTCTTTCGTATGCCAAGGTGCGAACATGCGCCGATTGCCGGCGAAGCAGTTATGGATGAATCGCTCCATCCGCCGTTTGCCGTCCGCACGTTCGCAACGGCACCGGTTTGTTACTGAACGACGAGGCTGTCGGACTGTCGCACAATTGTTTCGGCCCCGGCCGAAGGGTCGGCGGTCTTGGTTGCAACGACCATGATCTCATACTCGTCCAAGTCGAGGGACCGTTTTCCCCAATTGCCGGCCGTTCCGCCCCACATGTCTCTTACAGATAGTCCCGCCAGCAGAAGGAGCATCCGCAATTCCGTTCCGACAAACCCGCGCTCCCGCACGGCAACGGCGGGAAGACCGTCGCGCGGCGGCATTTCTCCCGATTCCACGAGCGTCAAAGGATCGAATCGACCTGCCGACACATCGTCATTCGAGTGCGCGCGGAGCATCCGTGCCGCACTGAGAACGGTCGCCAGAAAGCCGGCCTGCGGTTTGAGGCTTCGCGAGATGTTGCAGAGAATTGACAACGGCTGTCCGATCGGGTCGTCCGCCTGCCCGAGAAGCCCCAGCGATCCTTCGCATAGGCAGATGGCGGCATCGAATTTCTTCGAGAGCGAGAAGTTAGCGGCATCGCAGTGAATCCATTCCGCGTGAACCCCTGCAGCCTCGGCGGCCGCCTTCGCCTGCACCAGCATTTCCACCGACAAGTCCAACCCGGTTACGGCATAACCGCGCCGCGCCAGTTCAACGCTGTGGCGTCCCGTGCCACATCCGACATCCAGAATCGACGCCGGGGGAGCAAGCCTCAGTTGCTCGACAACGAAATCGACCTCGCGCACGGTGTTCTTCGTGAAGACGTTCTCATTGTAGATCGGCGCATGGCCGTCGAAGAACTCTTGCCAAGTTGTCTTCTTCACCATCGCATCCTTCATGATGCCAGTCCGTTTCTGCGTTTCTGCATTGCAAATCTCCCAGGGTCACCTGTAAGCAACCGGTAGGCCACCTGATGAACGGCATTGCCCATCACGATAACACTTTCGCTGACCAGTGCGCGGCTGAAAGACACTCGTTGTGCGAATTAGTCCGTTAGCCTGCCCTCGGTCTCCGGAGAGCGGAAGATCAACGCCTGTTTTTGATTCGCTGAACGTGATACAGCTTCCATTCGTCGCCCAGCTCTTGCACGGTCTTTCCGGTCCACTCTTTCCAAAGGCCATCGTCGTAGCGGCCCGCGCGCGCCGCCGAATTGAGTTTGGCGACGATCTGCTTGTCGTATGTTCGCGTGAGCCAGTCGAGGAAGTTCGCCGAAACGCGGTAGCTGGCGTCGTAGCGGGCGGCATCGAGGTTTCGGGCGGTGATCTCGGCCCCGCGGGTTTGCGGCTCGTAGAGGAACCAGCGAATATAGTCGGCAATCCCCTCGACGACCCAGCCGGGCGCAGCTCCGTTGGGCGACCGATTGCGCCGACCCGAGTAGCTTTGCACCACATGCACCAGTTCGTGGACTACGGCCCCGCACGCCTCGCCGCGAATTTGGCTTTGCATCCAACGCGCATTGAGATTGACGTTGGGCCCGGCGGCGCTGGCCGGCGTGCCGCCCATATCGTTGCGAAAACGCAGAGTGATCCGTTTCGGGGCCTCGAAGCCCTCGTCGGGCAGCAATTCGACGATCTTCGGATACCATTCGATAATCACCGGCTTGAGGCTTTTTTCCGACCACTCGGCCAAGTCGGGAGCCTCGGTGGCGTCGATTACGAATTGGTACTTGCCATCGGCGGTACCGAAGGTGACGAGCCGAAGTTTCTCGACGAGCGAAGTCGGCGGTGGACCGTCGGCGTCGATCACGTCGATTTCGCTGAAGAACGTATTGCCGAACGGATCGCGCTGCTGAGTCCGCGAAACGTCGAACAGCAGATACCGGAATCGACCGATTACCCCGCCGCTCTCGGAAAGAGATACCCCGTGCAACCCGCCGCCGTCGCCGTCTTTCGGCCGAGTGTCCACTTGCATCAGGCGTTTCCAGCCCACGGTGGTCGGGTCGATGCCCCGCTTCGGCGCGGCATCGAAGCCCGTCTCGTCGCCGACGGCCGCATAGAGCGAATACACCTGCGGTCCGCGACTGGTGCGATGCCACGAATAGGTGTTGATCTGCTTGACGGCGACAACGCGCCCCAGGTCGATGCGAAAGCGTCCGCCATCGGTCCCCGCTTGGAAGAAGAAGTTGCGGGCCGGTTGATCGCTGTCGGCCGGCATCCGGCCGTCGTGCAGCACGGCCAGTTCGCCGCCATTCGGATCTCGGCGGCCGTCAACGAGGCGGAACTCGGCATCGGTGGCCGCGTCGTTGTCGGCGGGCGGAGGGACGTGCTTGAAGACGAAACCGCCGGCCGGGTTCGGGGCGTGTTCGACGGCCGCCCGTATCTCTGCCCGCGCCGCACCGGCTGCCGCCGAAATCAAGCAAACGACTGAGAATACCGTTGGCCGAAAATGATTCAGAACCATCGCGTTCTCCGAATTAGTGCTAGCAAAAAAGATACTGCCCCCGCCGGCAAGAATAACGAATTCGATCAAAAGACCTCGCCCGGTCGGTTCGGCAATCGCGCCAAAGACCGTACCGCCGTCGGCCGAGCAAGAACTGCCCAGCGATCGGCATCGGCCACGCGGCGTGCGTCCTCCGCGAAACCAGCGGATTCCATTGTGGTCGATCCCAGAACCGAACGCCAGCCCGCAGCGAGCTTCGGGGGCATTCCTCTTCCGGCTTGCCGCTCACACGCCCCAAGCGATGTCGCCGAAACCGGCAGCGTGATAGCGATGGCGCGGCTCGGCGATTCCCGCTTCGTCGGCCCCCGGCAAGTTGCAGATCGAGCCCCGTCGGTTGCGGGCGGCCGTTCGCGGTGCTTACACTACTGATCGGCTGCCCCGCGCAATTCTCCCGTGCCCCGCGCAATTCTTCCGCTCAACTAGCATCGATCAAATGAGACCTGCCCAATGAAGCCTTCCCTGTTCGCCTTCTCAGGAAGTTGCTACCGATTTGCACTGCATTGCATTGCCGCCGTTGCATCAATCGCGTCGGTCGTCGCAGTGACTGCCGAAGCGGCCGAACCACCGGCCAAGAATCCGATTGCCGGATTGAGCCTTTCCGATTTGGGCAATCAACCGTTGGCCGAACTGGGGTTCGTCGATGTGACGGCCGCGCCGTTCGCCGCCGATCGCTCGGGCCGAACCGATAGCACGGCCTCGCTGCAACGAGCGATTCTCTTCGCCCGCGAGCATCAGATGGCGGTGTTCTTTCCCGCCGGCGAGTACTTGGTGAGCGACACGATCGAATGCCTGCACGGGCGATGGGATCCGCTGATCGGCGTGCTGCGCGGCGGCCGCGACTATCCATGTATTCTCGTGGGCGACCGCTCCGGCCCGAAACGTCCGATCATCCGGCTTGCTCCGAGATCGCCCGGCTACGGCGACGCCGAACGCCCGAAATACGTGCTCCATTTCTGGTCGCGGGGCAACGGCAAAGAGATGCCGCAAACCGAGCCGCAGCCGAACATCAACATGAACCAGATGCTCATCGGCATCGATCTCGAGATCGGAGAAGGCAATCCCGGTGCCGTGGCCATCAAACATCAGGCGGCCCAAGGATCGAGCGTTCAGGATTGCACGATCGACGCCCGACACGGACGGACGGGCCTTGAAGGCGGGGCCGGCTCGGGCGGGTCGCATTTCAACGTGACGGTGATCGGCGGGCGAATCGGCGTCGATTACCGTTACACCCAGCCGGCGCCGACAATCGTCGGGTTCCAATTGATCGATCAGACCGAGCGGGCGATCCTCTCGGCCAGCAGGCAGACATTGACGGCCGTGGGCTGCCGCATCGTGTCGAAGACGCGCGGGCCGGTGATCGAAACCCGCCAGTCGCTGCCGCATCACGGCCAAATATCGCTCGTCGATTGCCAGATCGAATTCGAGTCGCCCGGCGAGAACACGGCCATCACGACCGCCGCCAGCATTACGATGCACGACGTATTCGTTCGCAACGCGCGGACGATCGTTCGCGCGGGCAACGAGTCGGCTTTGGACGGAGCTGACGGCTGGAGGCATGTGCGCCAATTTGCCCTCGGGGGCCGCCCGCCGCCGACGGGCAAGAAGTCGCCCATGCCCGGCCTGCGGTATCAAGCCTCGATCTACTTAGACGGACAGCGCACGGAGAAGCCGTTGGCGGAGGTCGTCGCCGGCGAACCGCCGCGGGATTTGCTCGCAAAGCATCTCTGGACGGCCGACTTCCCCAGTTGGCAGTCGCCCAAGGTTGCCAACGTCAAGCAAGCGCCCTACGCGGCGAGGGGCGACGGTCAGGCTGACGATCACTCAGCCTTACAAAGGGCCATCGACGAAAATGCAATCGTCTTCCTGCCCAAGGGGATTTATGCGGTATCGCAGCCGTTGCGTTTGCGGCCCGACACTGTGTTGCTGGGCGCGGGACGGTGCTTTTCATGGATCATCCCGCGAGACGGCGGCGCGTTCGACAATCCCGAGAGACCGCAGCCGCTGGTGCAGACGGCCGATGACGCACAGGGACGAACAACGCTGGCGTTCTTCGGACTGCGGACGAGCATCGATCATCCCGGCGCGTTTTGTTTGGATTGGCGCTGCGGGCGGCAGTCGATCTTTCGCGACGTGAATATCGACCTCCAACCGTGGGGCAAAAAGAAGAAGCCGCAAGAGCCTGTCTTCCATCATCCGCTGGTGCTGGTCCGCGGACACGGGGGAGGCAAATGGTACAACTTTCATCAAGAGTCGTGGCGCTGGCAAGGCCCGAACTACCGGCATCTGCTGATCGATGGCACGGAAGAGCCGCTACACTTTTACCAATGCAACCCCGAACACGCCCGCGGGGATGCCAACATGGAAATCCGCCGGTCGAAATACGTGTCGCTTTACGGCATCAAGGGCGAGTACGCCAAACCGATTATCGCGGTACGCGGCAGCGATCATATTCGCCTGTTCGGCTACGGCGGCAACGCATCGGCGGCACCCGGAGATGCGCTGTTTACGATCAGCGACACGCCGAACTTCCTAGCGACGAATCTGGTCGATTCGCCGCGATTTCCCGGCGACGGCTCGCCCGAGCATTTCGCCGGCGAAGGAGTCGATCCGCACACCTGGAACATGCTGATCGAGCGCCAGGGTGAACGAGAAATACGCACCGAACCGTTGGATCGGCCGGTGCTCTATCAACGCGGGAAGCCTCGCGCACCCTAATGGGGCAATGGCGCGCGGCCGCACGACACTCCCGCCGGCACCGCAGGTTCACCGCAGAATCAGACCGGCTCGAACAACGGCGTCGAAAGATAGCGCTCGCCGCAACTGGCCGCGATGGTGACAATTGTCTTCCCGCGGTTCTCGGGGCGGGCCGCCAGCCGGGCGGCCACGCACACATTCGCCCCGCTGCTAATGCCGGCCAAAATGCCCTCTTCGCGTGCCAAGCGGCGCGCCCACGCGAAGGCGTCTTCGTTGGTAACCGTCTCGACACCGTTGAGCAACGACACGTCGAGATTCTTCGGCACAAACCCCGCCCCGATCCCTTGAATCTTGTGCGGGCCGGGCTTGCCGCCCGAAATCACCGGCGAATCGGCCGGTTCGACCGCGATCGCCTGAACCTCCGGTTTTTTCGATCGCAAGAATCGAGTAACGCCGGTAATCGTTCCGCCGGTTCCGACGCCGGCAACGAACAGATCGACGCTGCCCTTGCTATCTTCCCAAATTTCCGGCCCAGTCGTGGCCTCATGGACCGCGGGATTGGCCGGATTGTTGAATTGCTGCGGGATCCAACTGTTCGGGGTCGAAGCGGCCAACTCATCGGCCTTGGCAATCGCTCCCCGCATTCCCTCTTTCGCCGGCGTCAGCACCAAACGCGCCCCCAAGGCCGCCAGCAACGACCGCCGTTCGAGGCTCATTGATTCCGGCATGGTCAGCGTAAGGTGATAGCCGCGGGCGGCTGCCACGAAGGCCAATGCAATGCCCGTATTGCCGCTGGTCGGCTCGATGATCTGAGTATCACGATTGATCAGGCCCTCGCGCTCGGCCGCCTCGATCATCGCCCGACCGATTCGATCCTTCACGCTGGAAAGCGGATTGAAAAACTCGAGCTTGACGAAAACAGCGGCATGATCCTGAGGAATGATCTTCCGAAGGCGAACAAGGGGCGTGTCGAACGTCGTTTCGACAACATCGACATAAGATCGACCTCGGGGCATCGCTCTTGTCCTTTCACGGTCTGAACGCTGACACTCGAGCTTCAACGGAACAATTCACCGCGGTTGCCATTTCAACACGGGGATTCTACCGTTATCTCGGCGAAAACATATGCAAGATAATAAACTTTATCGTATCAAAGGCACAACCCCACTTTAGAAATAAACCACTTGGATTTTGCGATTATAAACGGACAAGACTGGCACCGCAAGAAGAAGGCGAACAACGATACACTACTTTATAACTAATGTATCATGCCTTCGCTATCGCGTCCCAAATGCCTCGAACGTAGCCGACCGACTCGCACAAGCCCGGCAACGGGTCGTTCGGATCCGACTCATGTTCGAAGGCGATCACTCCGGCATATCGGATCTCGCGGAGCAGCCGCAGGAAGGCAACCAAGTCGATCACGCCGCGTCCGGCTTCGATCTCTCGGCCTTTGGGTGTGGCTTCGTTAACGTCCTTGATGTGGATGTCGAACAAGCGATCGGCGCATTGCTTGGTGGCGGCCATCAGGTCGCCGCCGATGCGGACCGTGTGGCCGACATCGATGCAGAGCCCCATCCGGCGGTCGAGGTTCTTGATCTTTTCGTACGCGCTTTCCGGGGTCGGAAAATGTTTGTCTCCCGGGCCGTGGTTGTGAATGGCAATGCGGATGCCTGTCTGCTGTACGTGTTTGTCGATCAGGGGCAGCATTTCGGCCGACGGGGCGGCGACGATCATCTCCATTGCGGCCGTCTTTGCATAGTGGAATGCCTGTTGAACTTGCGCCTCGGTGTGCATCGTCACCACACCGCAAGCGTAAAGGGTCAGGCCGGCCTGGCGAACCTTCGCGGCCGCGGCGCGAATCTGTTCGTCATCGGCATCGAGCGGCAAATGAAACGACTTAAGGCACACATGGGAGAGTGCCGCTCGCTTCGTCATAACGATCGTCTGATCGAGATCGAACTTCCGAAAAGAATATGATGCGATGCCGAGCCTCAATCCCGGCCGGCGATCGGGCAACGAGGCGGCCGGCGCGGCCGTCGGGGCTTCAGCGGCAACGGCGTCGGTCCCGCCGGCAACGTAAGCACCGGCGACGGCCAAACCGGCGCACTGCAACAGCGTTCGTCGCGAAACTGGACGCGGCTCGGACTGTTCGGTGATGAATCGCATGTTCTTCGTCCTTTTCAGTAGAAGTCAAACCATGTTGCTTCGATCGCAACCTACGCGACGGAAAGGCCCGCCGCTTCGATCGGATCAAGACAGGCCGCTTGCTAACACGCAACGCGGCCGAAGACATTCAGGCAGATATCATCGCTCTGCGGCCGGTCGCCGACAAATCGGCGGACATCATCCATGATCGCTTCGCCGATTTCGCGTGGGCAGCCGCGGGCCGCGGCAAGTTGAGCCTCGAGCCGCTCTCGGCCGTACACCTCATCGGCATTGTTCAGCGCCTCGGTAATGCCGTCCGTGTACAAGACGATACAATCGCCGATGGCCAAAGGCACAACCGTTTGTTCGTAATGAGCGGCCGAATCGACGCCCAGTGGCAGGCCGCCCTGGTCGGCCGCCAACGGCGCAACTTCCCCGTGAGCCCGGCGAAGCAACGGGGGCGGATGCCCGGCGTTAACCACCGTGGCCTCGTGGCGGCGACCGTCGAGCACGCACACGGCGAATGTGACGAACCGATCGTCCCATCCGCTTTCGCAAAAGGCCATATTCAGCCGCCGCAGCGCCTCGGCCGGCGACGATCTGCTGCCCAAACAATGCCGCGTTTGAGCCGAGAGTCGAGCCATGAGCAACGAGGCCGAAATCCCTTTGCCGGCGACATCGCCGATGACGACCGCGACCCGTCCGTCGAGCAACGTCACATAGTCGTAGTAGTCGCCGCCGAGTTGGCGGGCCGGCTCGTAAAACGCGAAAAATTGGTAACCGTCAATCAACGGAGAGTCGGCGGGCAGCAGCCCCCGCTGCACCTCGTGGGCGACGGCCAACTCGCGCGACAACGCCTGTTCGCGGAGCACGGCTTCGTGCAGCTCGGCGTTTTCGACGGCAAAGGCGGCCTGCACCGCCACGGCAGCCAATACGTCGAGGTCTTCTCGGGTGAACCGATTGCGCTGATCGAGCGTGTCGATTTGGATCACCCCCAACACCCGACCGTCGCTGCCCACCAACGGCGCGCACATCATCGAGCGGATTTGGAAATCGACGATGCTGTCGGACAACGAGAACCGCGAGTCGGTCGCGGCATCGGCGGAAAGAACGGCCTCGCGGCTGTTCATCACCGTGTTGACGATGGTGCGGCTGATGCGGATCGTTTCGGCATGGCAGGCCTTGCGGCAACGAACCGCCATCGGCACCAGCCGACCGGTACGGTGGTCGCGGATGATCACGAATCCGCGATCGGCCCGAACGAAAATCCGAAAAAGTCCTTCGAGAATGCGCGCCAACACCTCGCGGAGGTCGAGTGTTTTGCCCAGGCTTTTCGTGATCTCGAGCAGCGCCTTGAGCTTCCCCTCGCTGTTGACCTGCCAAACCAGGCTTTGCGGCCCGCTGCTCAGCTCCACGCGGGAAACAATCTTCGAATCGACGGCCGACTGCTCGTCATCCACCATCGACGTCGCGGTTCGCGGATCGGCGGGCAGGCTCTCGGAGTCATCCGACTCTCGCGCCCTCTCGCGAAAAACGAACGTCGTTTCGCAAATGGTCACTTGGTCGCCATCGTGAAGCACACGAGGACGCAGCAATAGCTCGCCGTTCACATAGGTGCCGTTTCGGCTTTGCAAGTCTTCGAGCAAAAAGGAACCGTTGCGATGAGTGATCTTCGCGTGCTGACGCGACACAGACGGCGAATTGAGGAAGACCTCGCAGTCCGGGTTGCGGCCTACAATGATCTCATCGGATGAAAGCGGGAAAATCCGTCCCGGCTCGGTGCCTGTGAGCACTTGCAAATCGGCCATAGATTGCGTCCGCAAAAAACCCATCCGGCCCAAGGCCGTCCTGGTCGGCGTTCCGGCCGGATCGCCGTTTCGGTATTTGTCTGGTGTATTCTTCGGCTCGGGCAAGAGTTGATCGGTGCATTCGCCGCGGCGAAACGCAGCGTTGGCTCTTACTCGAGCCGATCACGACGGATGATCGTTTCCGCCGATGATTGTAGTTTATGCCGATGGCCGCGGAAAGCGATGTCGTGGCTTCCAACCGCGGGGCGCGATAGATTATATGGAATTCGCACAATCTACTCACGGAACAACTCGGCCGAGATCGCGCGGCCGAGCACGGTTCTTCAACACGTGGTCGCAATGGCCTTTTCGGACGATCGATCGGCAGACGATCCCTGGTACTGGCGCCGCGAGGGCTGGGCCTATCACAGCCTTTCGGTCCATTGGCGTCGGCTTTTCGGACAAAAAGCGGCGAAAGCCCCGATCGATGCCGGCTGCGACTGCCCGAACCGCGACGGGACGCTCGGCCGCGACGGATGCATCTTCTGCAATCCGGCTTCGTTCAGCGTCGCGCGACGCGAAGGCGCCGCATCGATCGAACAGCAAATCGCCCGTGCCCGAGCGGCCGCAATGCGCACGAGTCGCTGGACAGGCGGAGCCGGCTCGGCGATCGACCGACGACCGCTTTTGGTTGCTTACTTCCAGCCGGGAACGAATACCTACGGTGCAACGGATCGGCTGCTCAGCTTGTACCGCGAGGCCTTGCGGCAAGAGGGAGTGGCAGGGTTGATCATCGGCACGCGGCCCGATTGCATCTCGGACGACTTGCTATCGGAGTTGGCCTCGTTGGCTCGTCACACGTGGCTCATGCTCGAACTCGGCGTGCAAACGCTTTGCGATCGGTCGCTGCAATGGATGAACAGAGGTCACGACAGCCGAGCGACGATCGACGCGGTCAGCCGCGCACGGGCGCTCGGGCTGCGGGTCGGCGCCCATCTGATTTTGGGCCTGCCCGGCGAAGACATCGCACAAATGCGCGACAGTGCCTGCCGGCTGGCCGCCCTCGGCGTCGAGTCGCTGAAGCTGCATCACCTTTACGCGGTGCGCGGCACCCGCCTGGCCCGATCGGTCGAGCGAGGCGAGGTTCGGCTGCCGACCGAAGAGGAGCATTCGGCCGCTCTCATCGACGTTCTCGAACACCTGCCGCCCCATGTGGTGATCGACCGATTGATGGGCGACACCCCGTCCGAGTACCTGATCGGGCCGGCCTGGAGCCTAAGAAAGACGCAGTTCCTCAATCGACTGCGTCAAACCATGCTAGAGACCGGCAGTTACCAAGGCCGACGATGGGCGGGCGAATTCGAGAAAAGCGGGCCTGTCGATCAATAACGCGGCCGAAGACAACGCAAAGCAACCAACCGCCAGTTGCCCCCGCTCGGTTCGGCTTCCGTCTTCCGCGGATCAGGAAAAAGAGTCGGACGAGGCGGGCTTCGCAGCCGCTTCGCCGATGCCGATCGCGTCTGCGGCCGGAAACGCATCGGCCCTTGCACTCCGGCGGCCGCACCGCAGCGACGGCCCCTTGAAAACAGGCGGACGGCTCATCACGGCACAACAATCCCCAGAGAAATCGCCCCGCGCCGTGCCGGCAGGAGCGACTCCTTCGCCGGGTCGCCGAAAGGCTACTTGCCTTTCAGCTTCTTGATCTTGGCGGAAAGCCGCGACTTGGTCCGCGCGGCGGCGTTGGGGTGAATGCAGCGCTTGGCCGCCGCCCGATCCAGCAGCTTCGCGGCCGTGCGAAACTCGAGGTCAGCCTTTTCGACCGACTTTTGCTCGACCGCGACAAGGACTTTCTTGCACTGCGTCTTGATCTTGCTTTTGACCGCGCGATTCCGAGCGCGGCGGACCAACGACTGCTTCAAGCGTTTCTTGGCACTGGCAATGTTCGGCATGGTTGAATCGGTATCTGCAAGAGTAAAACAGGCAACGGGTTAACCGGCTTCGCCCCACCTGAGGTTGCCGGCGTGCCAGCGGACGGTGCTCCGACCGGCCGACGTTAGGCGCCGCCCGCCTCTGACGTAAACCCGCCATTTTCGCGGACTTGGGCGATCTTGTCCAGTAGGGCCGAAACGTCCTTGTACGCAAAATCCATTCCCGCCAGCGTCGTCAGATGCTTTTCCGCCGTGTCTAGGTCGCGAAGCTCTTCAAAGGCCATTTTCGCCGCCTGATAGAGCGCCTCTTTCTTGTTGTCGGCATCGCGGTCCGGAATCTCCGCAATCGCCTGTTCGTAATGGCTCATCGCCAGCCGCGGCTGTTTGATCGCTTGGAAACACTGGGCCAATCCGAGCAAACACACCCCCTTGACGCGGGGATCGTTCCGCGCCGCCTGAAACTGTTTGATCGCTTCGTTGTACTGCTTGCCGATTTGGTAGCGCAATCCCAATTCGTACTTGTAACGCAGGATATTCGGATACCGCTCCACCCGATAACGGCACACTTCGAGTTCTTTCTCGTTGAGCTCCTTCCGCAGCCGTCGGTATTCGGCCTCCGCCTTTTCGCTCTCTTTTCGTTTGGCTTTCGCTTGGATCGTTAGATGGCGGAGACGGCGAACCTGCACATCCTGCCACTTCTCGCGGACGTCGTTGTCGCCGGTCGCTTCAAAAGCCTCGTGAAACACCTTCTCCGCGTCGTCGAAACGGTCGGCATTGATGTAAAGCTGAGCCAATTCGTAATACGATGCCAGATCCCTCGGATTGGCGGCAATGCGCCGTCGCAGCGCCTCGTCGGGCGCCACCTCTTGGCCGCTATCGGTTGCGACCGGTGTCAACGTCTTTTGCCGCTCCGCCTGTTTCCGCTGTTCCAACGTGGCCAGCGTCTTCCGAACGGCAAGCTCGGAAATCGCCTTCTGAGCCTCTTCATTGTTCGGCATCACCTGCTCGACCCGGTGCCAACAGGCAATCGCTTGGTCGAATTGCCCCCGGTCGGCCAAAGCGATGGCGCATTGCTTGTTCGTTTCCGGGTCTTTCGGGTTGGCTTCCAAAGCGCATTTGAGCAAGAAAAGCTCGGTTTCCGTCAGTGGTGCAATCGCCTGCACGGCCGACGCCATGAAGCGCAGCGTGGCAACATCCCAGGGGTTGTACGCCAACAACTCCAAGCCCGTGCGAATAACCTCGTCCCAGTTTTTTTCCGAAATAGCCTTTTGCAAGCCCCGCCGCAACCTCATGGTTTGAAGCTGAGCGAGCGGCGCTCCTTTGCGGTTATTGTTGTATTTCTTCTGAAGGTTCTCGATGTAGCTTCGAACATACGAAAGATTCGACGGGTCGCCCACCACGCACTCGGTGAGAAGCTGCGTCGCGTAGTCGAAGTTGTTCTGGTTGGTTTGCTTTGTCGCGTGCTCGAAGCATTTTTGCAGGCGTTTACGGGTCGCCGGGGTTAATGGCTTCCGCTCAGTTCTTCGCTCCGGTTCGGGCTGAGGGGTTTGTTCTACGTTGGCCATGATCTCTAAATAGCTCCAACCAAATGCGAAAGCGGCCGCGAACGGGGCGATGCGGCGGATTGCGCCCTTTCCCGCCTCGAACGCTCTTTGACTGCCCGCCTCATTCAACGATGCTTTCTACGGCGACGCTTTCCTGCCGCCTCCCAAGGCGGCAGCCCTGTTGCGACCGGACGTGACCGACCGGTAGAACACTCGCCGCGACGCCGACGAAAATCCCCTGCCGTACAAGCCGCCCAATGGCCGACCGGCCATCATCGTAAACTACTATTCTACCATCTCCGCCGGCCGAAACAATTGCGTATCGTCGCACCGCGGCCCAACGCACGTAAAATGGTTCCAAACAATTGCCGAAGCGGTTGCCTGCGCGGCAAAGCGGCTCTCTTGCGTGCAGTGCCGTTTGAATCGCTTTCCGTCTTTTGCGTTCGCTTAGCGAACATCCCTCGTAGGCGAGCGTTTCTCCCAACGCAATCGTGCCATTTGAATGCCGTCAAGCGTCGGCAGCAGAGCCGCCAAGTAGTCGGCTCCATTGAAGTGAATGACCTCAGGCGCGGCCACCGGCAACTCCGCCACCAAGAACCGGTCGTCGTCGATGCCGAAATCCGCCGGATCAGTCGAGCGGTACACGAGCGTTTGAGCGTTCTTCCCGTAGCGCTGCGTGCGGAAAAGGTAGTACGCCCCATGCCGGGCGACGACATGCGGGCACTCGGCCGCGTACGGGCCTTCGCCCGCCCGGCCGCCGCAAGCGACGATCTTCGATTCACTCCAATGCTTCAGGTCTTTCGACACCCGCAGATAGACGGCTCCCCGCTGGTTCGGGTGAGCCGTGTAGTAGCAATGGTACTTGACGCCATCGGCCGATTCGATCGGCAGGACCATCGGGTCTCGAGTATTCGCCGGCAGGTCGGGGCGATCTTCCGAAAAGAGTTGGCTCTTGCCGGCATCGTCCACCACTCGCTCGAACTGCTTGCCGTCGCTGCTACGGGCCAAGGCAATGCCGTGCCAATGCCCATAAAGCATTTGCCAAACGTCGCCCGAGCGGATTACGTGCGGTGCTTGCAGTCCGCCCGGTGTTTCGCCAAAACGCTCGTCCGCCGTCATCGCCACGCCGCACGGCCGCCAATTCGATTCGGTCAGTTCCTTCGCTTCCCACCGATAGAAGAGCCTCGTGCGGCCGCCGCAGCGCGTGTGACGAATGCACGACCAAAGCTGCCAAGTGCCATCGGCCGCCTGCCAAATGGCGAAATCAACCGGTTGTTGCTTGGGATCCGATTGCTCGCCCAGGTCGGGATTGCCCGCGATCTTCCACCAAGGCCCTTCGATCCGCGGTACCACAGGCCCCGTTTCGTCGGCACTGCCCCAAGCTGATCCGAACAGCGACGCCCCCAACAGTCCCGCGGCAGACAGCAAAACGACTTTTCCGGCGAATCGGCTGAGCGTCATTGGAACGGCTCCTTCGAGGGTGACGGAAGCAATCGTAGCAATCGCTCCATTGCGAAGTTAGATAATGTCCCCATTGCCCTGATGCGATCGGGCGTCGCCGGGCGACGGTTGACTATTCTGGCACAGCAGCCAGCCCGCGACAACCGCGAGACGGGCCGACCGAGTTGACCGCGACAACAGGCATGCCGGTGGGGGGCCGGCGGTCGAAGCCCCCCGGGGAAAGCCGAACGCCAACCTCTGAGCCATCCGCCGAGTACCTCTGCGCAACGGCATGAGGACGCCAATGCGGCCCAATTAAGCGGCCCCTGGCACACCGCATAATGTGGTTTGTCATCGCATTCGTTCCCATTGAAGCGGCTAGGCGCTTTCGTTTGAACAGGGTTTTCATTAACATTGCCTGCTAGGGGTGGCGGAAAGGCAACGGGAAAGCCGGGTCTATTGCCTCCCGAGCCATTGGTGGCGCTGATGCGCGTTGCTCGGTGCGTAGCTTTCTTTCCAGGATGCGCCTCGATCAAGCTGTAGTCTCTGTCGTCGAAAAGAAACGAAAGGGTGCAACATGTCGGCTAAAGCCAGTTCGAAACGAAGTGCAACAGCCCGCGCGAAAACGAGCAATGCGGCGTCGCAATCGCGGGCCGATCGTTCGAAGGGTCGAAAATCCTCCGTGCGTTCGGCGACCATCGAGGGCCGGGCGAGCGAGCGTTCGGCCGCGCGCGGCCGGCCGAAGATGGGGATCGGCTTTCACACCGATGCCTTCAATTCGTCGTATTGGAACTTCGAGAAGTGCCTTCAATGGGCCGAAAAGAACGATGTGCATTTCATCGAATGCGGCTTGATCGACGGTGTGTGCTGGATTCACGGCCTGGGGTATATGCCCCATGTGGCCCTCTACGAAGATCCCGTCTTGCTGCGGCAAAAGATGGAGCGCTACGGGGTGCGATTCTCGCAAGTCGATGCCGCCTATCCTCTGTCGGGCAAGGACGGCATGCCGCGCGGGGTGCCGTATGTGCTGCGGGCCATCGCCTGGGCCGCCCAGGCCGGCAGCCCGCGGGTGGATACAACCGACGGCTTGCACCAGCCCGAGGGCCTTTCGGATCGCGAGGCGTTGGATTTGATGCGACGCTGCTACGAACAGATCATCGAGGTGGCCGAGGCCCATCAGATCGTCGTCAACGTCGAGCCGCACGGGTATTTCACCACCAATCCCGACTACATGGCCGAAATGCTCGATTTCTGCAAGAGCGACTATCTGCGAATGAACATGGATACGGGCAACACGTTCATTGCCGGACGCGATCCGCGTGCGTTCCTGGAGCGGTTTATCGATCGCGTGAGCCACGTTCACGTCAAGGATGTGTCGCAGTCGTTGGCCGACCAATTGCGCGGAAAAGACACCGGGATCGCGCTGAGCCATTGCGCAGTGGGCGAGGGAGTAAACGCTCCGAACATCCGCGATTGCCTGGAACTGCTGCGCAATCGCGGTTTCAATGGCGTGTTGAGCATCGAATGCGAAGGACAGGGCGGCCCGATGATCGAGCGGTCGCTTCAATGGTTGCGTTCGACCTTGTCGGATTTGGGCATCGAAACCTATTGATGCGTGTGCAGCCGCCCTCTGGAAAGGAAGTAATCATGCGATGGTCCACTCGAATCGGCACCTTGGCCGGAATCGGCATCTACATCCATTGGACGTTCTGGCTGTTGATTGCTTGGATCGTCGTCGCACACTGGCTGCGCGGCGCAACGACCGAAGTCGCCGTGAGCAGCCTGGCAATGGTTGCGGCCGTTTTCGGGTGCGTCGTGCTGCACGAATTGGGCCATGCGTTAGCGGCTCGGCGGTTCGGCATTGAAACGCATGATATCACGCTGTTGCCGATCGGCGGTGTGGCCCGACTCGCCCGAATGCCCGAACAGCCGCTGCAAGAGCTTTGGGTTGCGCTGGCCGGTCCGGCCGTCAACGTGGTCATCGCCATCGGAGTCCTCATCGTCTTGATCGTGATGAACAAGACGGCGGAACTGGCGAATCTGGAACCGATCGGCAGCGGGTTCCTCATCGGACTGATGTGGATCAACGTGCTTCTGGTAGCCTTCAATCTGATCCCGGCGTTTCCGATGGACGGCGGACGGGTGCTTCGGGCCCTGTTGGCAACGCGATTCAACTACATGATCGCCACGCAAGTGGCCGCGGCTGTGGGCCAAGGGATCGCGATTATTTTTGCCGTTGTCGGGCTGTTGGTGCCCGGCGCATGGATGCTGCTGTTCATCGCGTTGTTCGTCTTCCTCGGGGCGCAGCAAGAAGCGAACGCGGCCGAGATGAAATCGCTGCTTCGCGGTGTGCCCGTCCGTGCTGCGGTCGTAACGCGATTCCGAACCCTGCGCGATACCGATCCGCTCTCTCTGGTCATTGCCGAATTGTTGGCCGGTTACCAGACGGACTTCCCCGTGGTCGATGATCGCGGCCGACCGGTGGGGATTCTCGTACGTGCCGACCTGATGCAGGCCCTTGCGCAGGGCCGCTCCGACGCCGTCGTCGGCGAGCTGATGCGCCCCTGCGGCCTGACGGTGGACGACAGTGAAATGCTCGAACGCACGTTCCAGCGGATGCGCGAGGCCGATTGTCCCGCGCTGCCTGTGGTGCATGGCGGCCAATTGATCGGCTTGGTTACCTTGGAAAATATCGCCGAGTGGATGATGATCCATTCGGCCCTCAAAAGCGGCGGCCTCCGCAGCGATTTCGATGCTTTGTTCCAACGTTCGCTTTGACGGCTCGAAGAACACATTGGTTGTGCAGGAATCGCTCGCAGCGCCGTTTCCGAGAATCGCGACGCGGGCTGGCAACTCCATCGGGCCTTTTTCGATAGGCTGTTCGGGCGTCGCGCGGCCGTCATGCCGCCGATAAAAGAAAGGTTGACTCCATGCCGATCACCAGGCGCCAGTTCATGCACGGTGGCTCCCTATTGGCCGCGGCGGTTGTCGGCGGCTTCTCCCGGCAAAAGCAATCGTGCGCGGCCGAGCTGTTCGAGTCGGAAAAGCTCCTTGATCTTCACGCGATGCTGCGTGCAAAACTCGAAATCGCCTCGATCGAGCTTCTCAAGAGTTCAGCACAATGGCTCGTGCGAGTGCGTTCGCGCGACGGTGCCGAGGGCCTCGCCGCCGGCAGCGAGCGATTCGACTATCTTTATCCGATCTTCTTGCGTCGAATCGCTCCGTTCTTTCTCGGCAAAGACGCGCGCGATGTCGAAATGCTAGTCGATGGCGTGTACGTCGATCGGAGCAACTACAAGTTGGCGGGTGTGCCGTTTTGGGTGTGCGTGGGTTGCCTGGAAGCGGCCGTGTTCGACATGCTGGGCAAGGCCGCCGAAAAACCGGTTGCGGAATTGCTCGGCGGCATGAGGCGAAAGTCGATTCCCGTCTATCTTTCGAGCCTCCGCCGCGATACGACACCCGAGGAAGAAGTGCGCCGGCTTGCGCGCCGCCTGGAAGAAACCGGGGCCCGAGCCGTGAAGCTGAAGATCGGCGGACGAATGAGCCGTAATGCCGATGCCTCGCCGGGCCGCACGGAACGGCTCGTTCCCATGGCACGGCAGACGTTCGGCGATCAGGTAGCCATTCATGTCGATGCCAACGGTTCCTACGACGCAGCGAAAGCCATCGCGATCGGCCGAATGCTGGCCGAATACAAAGTTGCGTTCTTCGAAGAGCCCTGCCCGTGGGAGGATTTCGAAGCGACCAAGCAAGTGGCCGACGCGATGGAACTGCCGATTGCAGGCGGCGAGCAAGACACCAGTTGGGAAAAGATTTCCTGGATGATCCGCCATCGCGCCGTGGATATCATCCAGCCCGACGTGATGTATTGCGGCGGTTTCGTGCGGGCGATGCGGATTGCTCGTTTGGCTGCAAAGCACGGCATGGAAATCACGCCGCATGCGCCGCAGGCCGGCCTGCAATGGGCCACGTTGGCCCAGTTTGCGGCGGCCGCTCCGAACCTGGGGCGATTTCAGGAATACAACGAGGCCGCATCGGCGCCGGCTTGGATGTCGCCCTCGCTGAGCGTTCGGGAGGGAGAAGTCGAAGTTCCCACTGGTCCGGGGCTGGGCGTGACCATCGACCCGCGCGAGCTGGAACGATTCCGCCCGTTCACGGGCGTATAACCAAGCCGGCAATGATTCTCGCCTCGCGCCGCCGGCGAGCCGGCGCACCCTAGTTCGAAGGTGTTGTGTTCGGCCGACGTTGCGCGACGGCGTCCGATGCCTTCTTGGTCAATTCCTCGGCAGCCGAAAGATTCATCTTCCGATCGCCGCGATACCAATCTTTCCACGGCCCGCGAGAACACAAGGCTTGCCCCGAGCGGATGATGGCCATCGCCTCGCGACCGGCGGCCAAATGGTCCGCAGCGGCTTCGAGGTCGTCCTTGTCGAGGGCCAGCGACGCCCGACATGCAGAGGCAACCCAATCAAGCAAGCCCGTCATCATCCGATGCTGGGCGACCAAATTCGTTTCGAAGAACCGTCGATCGCTTTCGCTGAGCCTAGAAAGGATTTCGTCGAAATTCGCTCCGGCCTTTTGAAGGGCTCCCCGCTGCAACTCCACCGATGCCAGCAGTTCTCGCACACGGTCGGGCGACTTAAGCTTTTCACTTTTGGTTGCCTGGACAACAACTTGCGAATAGACCCGCGTTCCAGCCGACATCAGCTCGCCATCGAGCAGACCGCGACGGTTCGCCCCCAGCTCGAAGCTGGCGAAATAGAGACGATACGCCTCGCGGGCCATTTCGGCCGCCGGCCCGAATCGCTCGTCGGTCCAATGCGTCATGAACCGATCGGGGTCGAACTGGTCGATGTGGCGGAGCATTTCCGACGACGCCTGCAAACCCAATACGAACTCGCGCACATTGCCCACGTTGAGCACGGCATAGTCGTGCGCGCCCTTCTCGACCGCCAACGACATCAGCCGATAGGTTCGCTGCGGCGAGGGCCCTTGGATCAGGTGCGGCCCCTCACCCCAGAGTTGATGATGATAGTACACTCCGTAGCGCCGCCCCGGCTCGCGGACGACGCGGAAGAAATCGTCTTGCCACTGCCAACCCGGGCTGTTATCTGAAAATACAACCGTTACTCCGTCGGGAAACGAGAGATGCCCCTTGGCGTGCAACTCGGCGCCTTCCATCCAAAGCGACGTGGTTGCCGGCGGCTGCGGCCGGGGGTCGATCTCGCGAACGATTTTCCACTGAAGCGCCATTGCATCGGAAATCAGTTTTCCCCGGGCGGCCGGATCGGCGGGCACCGCCGGGTCGCTCACCCAAACCGGCCGGTCGGCGATTCCCCTCAGGCCGAGTTGCCAGACCACGCCCGGATACTTGGCCCAGCGGCGGACCGAGTCGCGCCAAATCTCTTCGAACTCCGCGCGATGGCGAACAAACGAGTAGGGCACCGTGCGGCCTTTGCTCTTCCAGTAGTTGTCGAAGGCGAAGGCACTGACGCCAAGCGGTTCGACGTGATGCTGGCTGACCATCAGTCCGCGGCGCACGGCGTCGGCCACCAGCCGTTCTTCCGCCGGATTGCGAATGTCGACAAACGAGGCGGGAATCACCAAATTGAACTCGGCCCGAACCATCGCTTCGAACACCCGATCCGAAACCACGGCCGGAACCACTTGGTGATAGTAGCGATAATCGATATGCCGCGGCCCGCCGCTGCCCTGCCACTCGGTCAGCAAGTCTTCATCGTTGATGAACCAGCCGCGATAACGGAATGTCGGTTCGCCCGAGGCGATCTCGACCCGATTCCACGCAAGTTGGTCTCGCTTTTGAGGAGGGCGATCGGCCCAGAAATAGAATGGATCGACCTTCAGATACTGTTTGCAGAAGGCATAAAGCCCGAACATCGTCCCCCGATGATCACTGCCTTCGATCACCAGCAATCGTTTGCCCGGCAGTGTCAGTGTCGGGGCGGTCGCGGTGCGAACATGGTACGTTTCCCATCGGCCGGGCTGTTGCGTGGGTTCAAGCCCGAGGGCGCGCAACTGGGCGACCGATTCCGGTTGTTCGCCGCTCACCAAGAGAACAATGTTGTTGCCGCACTCCGCGATCCGGGAGACAATTTTGGGCCGCTTGCCCGTGATTCGCGCGCAGTCTTCGGCCAAGTCGTGAGCCGCGGTCCGAAGAAAAGACGGAAGCTGCTCGCCGACGACGATCTCGGCCGCCCCGTCGGCATCGGCCAAGACGAACGGGCGATCATCTGATTGGGCCCGGGCTCCAACTGCCAATGCAAGCAACGCCGCGATCAACAAGCCGAAAGAGCGCAGCATGATTCTTCGCCTCGGGGGAAAAGGCGCCGTGCCCCGCTCGCTCGCGCGGCACCGGTGGAAGGAGGGAAACACGGCTGGATGAAGGAGGGGCGTACCGGAACGCTTGTCAGACCAATTCTTTGCGCACCGCCCAAACGGCTGCTTGCGTCCGGTCGGAAACGCCGATCTTGCGCAAAATATGCTGCACGTGTTCCTTCACGGTTTCGTAGCTGATGTGCAACGCGGCGGCAATCTCTTTGTTCGTCAGGCCGTAGGCCAATTGACGGAGCACTTCGCTTTCGCGTTGCGTCAGCGGAACATCGACGTCCGAGGTGAGCCGCGGGGTGGCCAACGCCCCGGTCACTCGGCGAAGCTCCTCCCGCGTCCACACCGATTCCTTTCGGGCGGCTTTGCGGATCGCTTCGATCAGTTCTTCGCGCGTGCAGCCTTTGAGCAGATAGCCGCTGGCCCCGAGAGCCACCGTTCGGGCAACATAGGTGGGATTATCGAAGGTCGAAAGCATCAGCACCGGAAGCTGGGGCTTTTCGAGCTTGATGCGGCCCAACGCGCCGAGGCCGTCGCCATCGGGCATGCGGATATCGAGAAGGACGACATCGACATCGTCGTTCTCGGTTACGTACTTGATGGCTGCCGAGCCGGTGGCCACCTCGGCGACGACCTTGATTTCCGTGCCGGTCAACAGGCTTTTCAGCCCGCTGCGAACGACCTCGTGATCGTCGGCAATGAGCACTCTGATCTTATCCGTCATGACCGTCCCTCCCGACCTCGATCGTCAAGTACCGCAGCACTTCCTCGCCTCGAACACGCACCTTGCTTTGAAGCATTGCTGACAGTCGTCGCGTCGCCGTGCTCACACTCGGAGCATTGCAGTTGAAGAATTCCCAAAATAGGATAGCACAAATTGCCCCCCGACGGTACTAGGGGGGTGACGCCGACACCCCGAACTCGTGGGCCGAGCCGGGCAGAAACCGGATCCTGGCCTTCTGTCCTAACTAGAATCGCAGAAACAGTTTGAACGCGAATAGCCCTTTTCTTGGTTGAGTCGGACCGCCTACCACAGATGGTGGCCTTCGGCATTTTTCCCCATCGCCGGTGTTCGCGGCTCGATCTCGACGCTCTATGAATTAGCTCCCGAGCCGGCACGGCGTTCACTTGCCTCCATGCGAAGTTCTTCGCATCGTTTTCCGGTTTCTCTTCCATCCATTGCCAGCTGAGCACGTTCGTTCCCGGATGTCGTGCCTCGCCCGAAACTCGGCGGCCTGCGTCTGCTCGAATCCGGTTGCCGTCACACCAACCGGTCGAGATACGGGAGCAAAGAATCTGGTGTTTTTTTCCGGTAGACACTAGAGTAATGTTTGCGGGTTGCGAGCTTTTTGTTAGTGCCACCAGCAAGGGCAGCCAAGCCCGATCTGAGCCGGCTTGGGCGATGGGCTGCGCACCGCCGGCGGTGGGGGGCTGAGACCGCCTGTGAAGCGAAAAGATCCGGATTACAGAACGACCGAATAATGTCAAACTAATGAAAACGCGGCCGCAGTCGCAACGACGCGGCTTTCTTGCGTGCGTGCAATCCCCGTTTGAACCGCGTTTTGCGGTTTTGTTTTGATGCGGCGCGGGGCGCTGCGCCGGGTGTGCTGTCATTCGCGATGTTGTGACGCCGATTCGGGAGTGGATGATGTTTCACACATGGCGCGATGCGTTCCGTTCCTCGCAAGCAAAATCTGTTCCCCAAGAGAAAGGCCGCCTTCGTTCGAAGGGCAGGCGGCGACTGTCGTTCGAGTCGCTCGAACCGCGGTGCCTGCTTACCGCCATGCCGATCATCAGCGAGCTGGTGGCCAGCAACAAGACCGGGCTGCAAGACGCATTTGGACAGTATTCCGACTGGCTCGAAATCCATAACCCCGACAATTCGGAATCGATCGACCTGACCAACTGGCGGCTGGTGTACAAGAACACGACCTGGGTCTTTCCGAGCATGACCTTGGGCCCGGGCGAGTTCCGAGTGATCTTTGCCACGGGGCGCGACCTCAAGGACGTGAACGGCGAGCTGCACACGAATTTCAATCTCGACAAGGACGGCGCGAACCTACGATTGCAAGACCCTCTGGGTACTACGGTCTTCTCTTACCTTCCTTATCCCTCGCAACAGACCGACATTTCATACGGTGTCGGTCAACTGTACTCGGAGACAACGCTTGTTGACCTGGGCACCGTTGCCCGATGGTACGCGCCGGTTGACGGATCGCTCGGCACGGCGTGGACTCAACCGGGCTTCTCCGACGTGTCGTGGCAGCAGGGCCCGACCGGGCTGGGATACGGCGAACTTGTGCCCGGATTCGCCGTATGGGGATACAAGTCGAGCATTTCGGGCAGCGTCGGCAATTTGGCAACGGCCGACGCGGTCTTGGCCGATCCGGCCCTCCAGAGTTGGGTAAGCACGGAAACGGCCGCGACGATCAATTATTTCAACTCCGGCACCCGCGCAAGATTCATTTACGATGCTGCGTTCCCGGGTACAACCATTGGGGCGGTTGAGAGCAACTACGTTCTGAAGGCCAACGGAAAGGTTTCGATCCCGACGGCCGGCTACTGGATGTTCGGCGTCAACAGCGACGACGGATTCCGGCTGCGAATCAACGGCGCTTCCTTTGTCGCCGTCAGCGGAACCGGCACAACCATCGCCGCGGGCGCAATGCAATACGATGGAACGCGCGGCACGGCCGACTCGATCGGCGTGGCCTATTTTGCCGCGGCAGGCGAATACGATCTCGATTTGGTCTATTTCCAAGGGGCGAGCTCGGCGGCGGTCGAACTGTTCGCCGCACCTGCGGCCACGAACACGCCGCGATCGGTCAGCAGCATCACCCGATCGGGCAGCACGGTCACCGTCACCAGCAACGGCCACGGTTACTCCAACGGCAACATCATTCAGATTTCGGGTGCCGATCAACCCGAGTACAACGGGTTCTTTGTTATTTCGAATGTGACCACGAATACCTACACGTACACGATCGCCGGCACGCCCGTCTCGCCCGCTACCGGCACGATCACGTCGTTGCGGTACGACTTGGCGTACAACGCAAACACGTTTCGGCTTGTCGGCGATACGGTTAACGGCGGGCTAGCGGTTCGAAGTTCTCCCTTCACCGGACCGGCTAACAGCGTGGCGAGTCTTGTGCGAACGAACGTTCGCAATGCCGTGGAACAGGCGGGAAACAGCTCGCTGTACACCCGAATCACCTTCGACGCCCCCAATTTGTCGCCCGAGGAAGCGCTCGTCCTCATGATGGCCTACGACGACGGCTACGTCGCCTATCTCAACGGGGTGGAGATCGCGAGGCGCAACGCGCCCGAAAGCGTCGAGTGGAACAGTCGGGCGTTGGCTGCCCGCACCAGCGACGTTCAATCTTCTTCGTTTGAAACGATTGATCTGAGCAGCTTCCTCGATCCGAGCAATCCGAATCGCTTGCAGCCCACCGGCAATGTGCTGGCGATTCAAACCCTGCTTGCCCCGGGAAGCGACGGCGATTTGCTGATTGCGCCGAAGATCGCGCGCATCGCCTCGACCACGCTCGACCGACATTTCTTCACGACGCCAACCCCGGGCGCGGCCAATACGTCTGACACCTGGCAAAAGGCGGCCGCACCGACCTTCAGCGTGCCTCACGGCTTTTACGAGCAGCCCATTTCGGTCAGTCTCTCGACAAGCACGCCCGGGGCCGCCATCTATTACACGCTCGACGGCTCTGATCCGTCGATGCCTTATATCACGCGAGCCATCAGCAGCATCACCTCAAGCGGCACAACGGCGACGGTAACCTCGACGGGCCACGGCTACACCGAGGGAACGCTTGTTTGCATTTCCGGGGCGAATCAGGCGGCGTACAACGGCGTGTACGTCATCAGCAATGTGACGGCAAACACCTTCACCTACACGATGGCAAGCGCGCCCGGCACGCCGGCCACCGGTGCGATGAGCGTCGTCAAGGTCGATCGATCGGTCAGCGCGATTGTGCGTTCGGGCACGACGGCCACGGTAACCTCGCCCGGGCATGGCTTTGCCGAGGGCGACCGAGTTCGCATCTCCGGCGCCGCACAAACCGAGTACAACGGCGATTTCATCATCTCCAACGTTACCGCCGACACCTTCACCTACACGGTCGCCGGCGCGCCATCGTCGCCGGCTACGGGCGCCATCGGCGTCACACGGCTCGGCCAACGCTATTCGGAACCATTGACGCTCGGCACGACAACGGTTGTTCGCGCGGTCGCCGTCCGCAGCGGCTACGAGCAGAGTGCCGCGGCCGCCTCGACGTACATTTTTGCGGCCGACATCATCCGGCAACCGGCGGCGCCGGAAGGCTTTCCGTCGAACTGGGCCACTTGGCCGGCCGACTACGCGATGGACCCGCGGATCACGGAAGACCCGGCGTACAAGAATCTGATGCAAGACGCATTGTTGTCGCTGCCGTCGATGTCGCTTTCGCTCCACCGCGATCATCTTTTCGATGCGCAGTACGGCATCTACGCCAACGAGGCCATCAGCCTGAACCCCGATTACAACGGCGATCCGATGCGCGTGCCCGGCTCCTTAGAGTACTTTGGATCGGGGGCCGGCGACGACTTCCAGATCAACGCCGGAGTGAACATCTACGGCGGCGTCGGCCGACGCCCGCAGTACAAAAAGCACTCGTTCCGCATCGTCTTCAGCAGCGAGTACGGCCCGACGAAGTTGGAAACGTCGCTGTTCGGCGACGGGGCCGCCCGAGAATATGATTCCATCATCTTGCGGTCGCAGTTCAACGATTCATGGCCGGGCAACGGGGCGATCGTGCAATACATTCGCGACACATTCGCCTCTGATACGCACTTGGACATGGGCCAGCCCGACCATCATTCGCGCTGGGTCCATTTGTTCGTCGATGGCTTGTACTGGGGCATTTATCAGGCGACGGAACGGCCGGACGAGTCGTTTGCCGCCAGCTACATGGGCGGCGACAAGGACGACTGGGAGTCGAACAACGCCGGCTATTCCGACGGCGTCACCAGCGAATTGCCCGCCTGGAACGACCTGTTGGCCAAAACGAATTGGGGCGTTGCCAATCGGACGTTCCAAGCCGGCGCGCCCGGCTTCAATGTGACCTACTACGCGGCGGCGGCGTCGAGCACGCCCGGCTTCACGTCGATCTATTACAAGTCGAACACCACGGTAAGCAACCTTGCCGAAGCGGAAAGCGTGATCAGCACGGCGTCGAAGCAGGTATCGGTCAGCCAGCACAACACCGCCACGGTGAACTACCTGAATAACGGCGCAGACGGACACTTTACCAGCGGCAATGCGGGATTCCCCGGGGCCGGCACGACGGCAACCAACGACTTCGTCGTCGAGATCATCAGCAGCATCACCATCAGCTCGTCCGGCTATTGGACGTTCGGCGTCAACAGCAACGACGGCTTCCGCCTGACCCTGACCAACGGCACCGATACATACACACTGACCAACGATACGACATTGAGTGCGCCTACCGATAAGATCCAGGCGTTCAACATCGCTCAGGCGGGCAGTTATCGGTTGCGGCTCGTGTATTTTCAGCGAAGCGGCGGTTCGGAACTGGAGCTATTCGCCGCACAGGGCAACTACAGCTCTTGGAGCCAAACGAGCAATTGGCGATTGGTCGGCGACACCGCCGGAGGCGGCATCGCCTCGTATCTGGTGCTGCCCCTGACCTCGTTGACCGCGGCCGAAGACATTGTGAACACGCCCTCGAAACAAGCGTGGTCGTACGCGAGCGTGTACAGCACGATCAACTTCCTCAACGTCGGCGCCGACGGCCGCTACACGAGCAACAACAGCCAGTTCCCCGGCACCGCGTCGGGCACGCCGGCGCAAAGCTTCGTCGTCAAAGCGACCAGTTCGATCCTCATCCCCACAACGGGCAATTGGACGTTCGGCGTCAACAGCGACGACGGCTTCCGGCTGAAACTGACGCGCAACGGCACAACCGTCCTCAATTCGTCGTACAGCGGACTGCGCACCCCCGGCGACACTTTTGCCACCGTGAACATCACCGAGGCCGGATTGTACGAGTTGGAGCTGATCTACTTCCAGGGGACAACCGCCGGGGCCGAGCTGGAACTCTACGCGGCCAAAGGAAGCTTCAGCTCGTGGTCGGCCACAACGGCTTGGCAGTTGATTGGCAGCAACCTCACGGCCACAACCAATCCGGGCCTCACGGCATTGGCGTCGGTCTTCAACGTCGCAAGCATTGCCGACGCGGAAATCATCATCGATCAGCCCTCGATCTCGCCCGCCGGAGCAGCCCCCAGGGCGGCCGTCGCAAGCATCACCAGCGATGGCGTCACGGCCACGGTGACGATGCCGGGCCACGGCTTTGTCAACGGTCAGGTGGTGCAGATCAGCGGCGCGAATCAATCGGCGTACAACGGTTCATTCGTGATCAGCAATGTGACGGCTGACACGTTCAGCTACACAATGACCTCGGCCCCAGGCGAGTGGGCGTTCGGTGCGATTTTCGCCCAGGCAATGAATCGACCTGTGACCGCAATTACCCGCACCGGCTCGACCGCCACGGTGACACTCGCCGGGCACGGTTTCGTCAACGGACAAACGATCCTCATTAGCGGCGCGAACGAATCGGCCTATAACGGCTCGTTCGTCATCAGCAACGTCACGGCCGATACGTTCAGCTATACGGTGTCGGGCACGCCGACGACCCCGGCCACGGGAACGATCTTCGCACAACCCTACGGCATCACACGCAGTGGGGCAAAAGCGATCGTCTTCGTGCCCGGCCACGGCTTCAACACCGGCGACGTGGTAAACATTTCGGGCGCGTCTCAAAGCCAATACAACGGCACGTTCGTCATCACGAAGGAATCGGACAACGCCTTCTCGTACAAGGTGCTCGGCGCCCCGGCGACCATCGCCACCGGCACCATCACCGTGCGCCGCAATGTGCGCGCATGGACGAGCACGCAGAACACGGCGACCGTAAACTTCCTCGGCACCGGTGCCGACGGTCGCTTCGGCAGCAGCACGGTATTCTCCGGCACCAGCGGCTTCGGCAGCAGCGGCGTGTTGGTGCAGAACCTAGTGCTCGAGTCGCGCACGACGGTCTCGATCCCGACGGCCGGCTGGTGGACGTTTGGCGTCAGCAGCGACGAGGACTTCCGTCTGACGTTGACGCGCGGCGACGCCGTCATTCTCGATACATCATTCAACGGCACGCGCGCCCCCGGCGACACGTTGCAGTCGGTCTATATCGACACGCCCGGCGCGTATCGGCTCCGGCTAGTCTATTTTCAGAGGACGGGCGGCGCCGAGGTCGAGGTGTTCGCCGCCCCCGGCCAGTGGTCGTCGTGGAGCGAAACAAGCGCCTGGCGGCTGGTGGGCGACCACGCCAAACTCGGCCTGGGCGCCGCTGCTTACGATTTGGCAGCCGTGACCGTCTATCAGGCGAACGTGCCGATCACCAGCCTCGACACGGCGCAAAGCGTCATCGACGATCCGGCGAAGCGGACCTCGGCGGCAACGGAGTATCGCAGCACGATCAATTTCGTCGATACAGGCAGTCAAGGGCACTTCTCGGCGGATACGCTCTTCCCGGGCATCCGCAGCAACGGGGCCGTGCCCAATCAAGATTTCGTCGTTACGGTCAACGGCTCGGTAACGATTTCGACGGCCGGAACGTGGACCTTCGGCGTGTTCTGCGACGACGGATTCATCTTCCGGCTGCGCGACGGCCAAACAGTGCTCGGCGAAATGCGTTACGACGGCCTGCGCGGCATGACCGACACGCTGACGACCATCGTCGTGCCGCGCACGGGCGTGTACACCGTCGAGTTGGTGTACTACCAGCACGACGGCGAAGCCGGACTGGAACTATTCGCCGTTCAAGGTTCCCGAACGGCGTTCAATCCAGCGGAGTTCCGCTTGTTGGGCGATACGGTCAACGCGGGCCTGACCTTCGGGTCGGGTGTTTACAACACCGACATCTTCTACGCGTTGATGGGGCGGAACCCCGACGGGTCGCGCAACCCGAACTACCCGGTGTTGCTCGACATGGACAACTATATCGACTACATGCTGTTGAACTTCTATTTGGGCAACAGCGATTGGCCGAGCCACAACTTCTATGCCGCCCGGCCCAACGGTCCCGACAGCACCGGGTACAAATCGTTTAGCTGGGACGCGGAGTGGTCGGTCGGACTGAACTCGGATCTGTACAAGAATCAGTTGGGCGTGAATGTGATGATCGCGCGGCCCTACTACTATTTGGCGGCCGTGCCCGAGTTCCGCATGATGTTCGCCGACCACGTGCAGAAGCACCTGTTCAATGGCGGTGCGCTTACGCCCGAGGCCTCGATTGCCCGCTACGCCGCGTTGGCCCGCACCATCGAGTTGGCCGTGATTGCCGAGTCGGCTCGCTGGGGCGACGTGAACCAAACGACGCCCGATACGCCGGCGATGTGGACGGCCCAACGCGACTGGACGCTGAACACCTACCTGCCGCAGCGAACCGCCGTGGTTCTTCAGCAGCTTCGCGATGCGGGACTCTATCCGCAACTCGACGCCCCCGCCTTCGCCGTCAACAATCAGGCGAAGCACGGCGGCGCATTTCAACCGGGCGATCTGTTGTCGATCAATGCTTCGGCCGGAACAATCTACTACACCTTGGACGGCACCGATCCGCGGCTTCCCGGCGGCGGCTTGAACCCGGCGGCCATCGCCTACGTCGGGCCGGTCGCGCTTAGCGAAAGTGTGACGCTTGCCGCCCGGGCTTTCGACGGCAGCCAGTGGAGCGCGCTTTCCAGCGCCGTTTTCTACCCGAACCTCGCTCCCTCGATCCGTTTGACCGAGTTGATGTACACCCCGGCCCCGCCGACGGCCGCCGAAATCGCCGCCGGCTTCTCCGACGCCAACGCCTTCGAGTACGTCGAAATCACCAACATCGGAACGCAGGCGCTGCCGCTCAGTGGTCTTCGTTTCAGCACAGGGATTTCTTTCGAATTCCCCAATGTTTGGATCGAGCCTGGCCAGTACATGCTTGTTGTCGCCGATGCGGCCGCGTTCCGGTTCCGTTACGGCGATGCGCTGCGGGCGAGGTTCGGCGATGCCTGGGAGAGCCTTTTGGTCGTCGGGCAATACTCCGGCCGCCTCGACGGCGCGGGTGAGAAGATCGTGCTCGAATCGCCGGTGGGCGGTGTGATTCACGAGTTCACCTACAGCGACAATTGGTACAAGCACACCGACGGGAATGGCTTTTCGTTGACCGTCCGCAGCCCCGCTCAGGCTCTTTCGCAATGGGACAAGAGCGAGGGATGGCGTTCGAGTGCCGCGCCGGGCGGCACGCCGGGTTACGATGACGTGCTGGTTGCGCCTGGCGCCGTCATCGTCAACGAAGTGCTCTCGCACACCGCGCCGGTTCAGGGCGATATGATCGAACTGTACAACACGACCGATCAGCCCATCGATATCGGCGGCTGGTTCCTCAGCGACCGCGAAAGCGACCTTCGGATGTATCAGATCGCCGCCGGCACGGTGATCGCGCCGAAGGG
Source organism: uncultured Planctomycetaceae bacterium (assembly GCA_964631235.1). GTDB lineage: Bacteria > Planctomycetota > Planctomycetia > Pirellulales > Thermoguttaceae > JARKPK01. Next base: position 155,083 of record CAZVZX010000005.1, read on the forward strand.
CTATCTGGTGTTCACCGAGCTGCAACATTTCGGCAACGCGGCCGATCCCGGATGCCGCACGCCCTTCGCGCTGAGCGAACACGGCGACGAAGTCTATCTTACGTCGAATGCCGACGGCGCCGCGGGCGGGTATCGCGAGAAGGTCGATTTCGGCGCCGCACCCGAGGGCGTCTCGACCGGACTCCACACCCGTTCGACCGGGGGCACCGACTTCACGCTGCTGCAAACGCCCACGTTCGGCGCCGGACCGAACTACTCCGGCGGCCCGAACAGCATCCCGTATATTTCTCCGCTGGTGTTCAGCGAAATCATGTATCACCCGGCCGCCCCCTCGGCCGCTGAAATAGCGGCCGGTTTCACCGATGCCGATGCCTTCGAGTTCATCGAGCTCTACAACCGCTCGGAGACGGTGCTTTCGCTCACCGAGTTTCACATCGGCGAGGGGGTTGGCTTCAGTTTCGGTTGGTACGCCAACGGCATGGGCAACGAACGGTGGACGTTGGAGTCCGGGGCAACGGCCACCTGGACCAGCGAGGAGCCTCTCGACGGCGAGTACGAAGTCTTGGTCCATTTCTCGTTGCTCGACGGCGACGGGAAACGCCGCAATCTGGATGCCGCCGCCCGATACACCATCGTGGCTGCCGGCGGGCCGGCGGTGGTAACGATCGACCAGAATCAACCGGAAGTCGCAGCGGCTGATGCCTGGGTCAGTTTGGGCAGTTTCATTTTTTCCGGCTCGGGCAGCGTGCAACTTGCCCGGGGACTGACCGCCGTAGCCGGTTGGACGATCGCCGACACCGTAAAGTTCGTCAAGCCCGGCCACGAAGTGCTCGTCGGCACACCGGTGCTCGACTCATTTGCCACCCGAAGCGGCCGCACCACGCTGGCTCCCGGCGAATCGCTGGTGCTGGTGCGCGACTACGCCGCCTTCGACGCCCGCTACGGAATCGAAGCCAACAACATACCCGTCGGCGGCGTTTACAGCGGCAATCTGAACAACGACGGCGAGATGCTCAGGCTGTATCAAGCCGGCAATCCCGATCCCGGCGTGATCCCCCGTTACGAGATCGATCGCGTCAACTACGGCGATCGGAACAACTGGCCGAGCAAGCCCGATGGCGACGGTCCGGCGCTAATGCGCATTCGGCCGGCCGGCTACGGCAACGATTCGATCAACTGGCGAGCCGCCCAGGTCGGCGGAACTCCCGGCGCCGCGAACGTGCCGATCGACAAAACGCCGCCGAGCGTTCCCGGCAGTTTAGCGGCGACGGCCCGATTCGCGCCCGATCCCCAAATAGTTCTGACTTGGGCCCCGTCAAGCGATAGCGATAGCCAGGTCAGTCACTACGTGATCTATCGCAACGGCGTACTCATCGCTGTCTCGACTGATCCGTCGTACACCGACGAGGGCGTTCAGTCCGCCGCTTCCTACACGTATGAAGTCAGCGCCGTCAATCGCGACGGCTACGAGAGCAGCCGCGCTGCCACGACTGCCGCGGTTCCCGGCGTCTCGTCGTACTTGTCGCTCGACCTAACGCATATCGAGATCCGCTTCAGCGAGCCGCTCGATCCGGCGACCGCGGCAAACCTAGACCGCTATGCGTTCTCCGGCGGCGCATTGGCCGGCGTTTCGCTGGCCGGCAACAACACGCGAGTCGTCTTGACTACCTCCTCGCCGATGACGCCGGGCGCCGCCTACTCGCTGACGTTCAACGGATTGACCACGCTTTCCGGCAGCCAGTTGCCCGCCGCGCTGCCGCTTTCGTTCACGTTCGCGCCGCAGGGCACCGGCTATTTGTTGCGCGAGTATTGGACGGGACTTAATTCGGGCGGGGCGGTGACGGACCTGACGAGCAATCCCAACTTCCCGAACAACCCCAGCGGCTCGAACTACATCACATCGTTCGAGGCGCCGGTAAGCTTCGGCGACTACTACGGAACTCGGATTCGCGGCTATATCGTTCCGCCGGTCAGCGGCGGCTATACCTTCTGGATTGCCAGCGACGACAGCAGCGAACTGTGGCTTTCGACCGACGAGAACCCGAACAACAAGGTGAAGATCGCCTACGTTTCCGGGTACACGGGCTCGCGCGAGTGGACTAAGTTCACCACTCAGTACAACGCCGTGCCGATTCAGCTCGAGGCCGGTCGCCGCTACTACATCGAGGCACTGCATAAAGAGGGAAGCGGCGGCGACAATTTGGCCGTTCGCTGGCAGTTGCCCGGCGGCGTGTGGGAGAACAACGACCCGACGTTGCCGATTCCGGGTATTCGGCTTTCGCCATTCGGTGCCGATGTTGACGCAACCGCGCCCAGCGCCGTTGAGGGGTTGCGGGCGACCGTGGCGGCCGACAACGGCTCGGTCGTCCTTTCGTGGAATCCGGCGATTGACGTGGACGGATCGGTTTCCGACTACGTCGTTTACCGTAACGGCGCCGTTTATACCTACGTGACCACGCCGACGTTCACCGACTTCAACGTTTCGACGGCCGCTCCACGCACCTACCAGGTCTCCGCTCGAAACGCCAGCCGAGTCGAGGGGGCTCGCTCGGCCGCTCTGGTGGTCGGCCCGGCGGGCATTGCGTCGGTCATTGCAAGCGATCCGACGACCGTCTATCTGACCTTCACCGAGCCGCTCGATCGCACCACCGCGGAGCAAACGGCAAACTACGCGATTTCGTCCGCCGGCGGTCCGGCATTCGCCCCATCGGCGGCCGTGTTGGCCGGCGATGGCAAGACCGTGATCCTCACCGTGCCGACGATGGCGATGGGCAGCAGTTGGCAAATCAATGCCGCCGGCGTTACGGGCCGCGATGGTCCCCTGCCCGCCTCCGGCCTGCAAGCCTCGTTCAGCTACGGCGGCAGCATCCTCCGCGAATACTGGTTGAACATCGGTTCGGGCACGGTCGTCAGCAATCTGACCGGCTTGTCGGCGTTCCCCGGCGGATTCACACAACAGGAACTGCGGCCGACGTTCGAATCGGTGGTCAATCAGTTCACAAACTCGGGCGAACGCATGCGCGGCTATGTCGTCCCCGAGACGACCGGCGATTACTACTTCTACATCGCCAGCGACGACAGCAGCGAATTGTGGTTTTCCACCGACGACAATCCGGCCAATCGCGTACTGATTGCGTCGGTCAACGGCTCGACAGGTTCGCGCGAGTGGACGAAGTTCGCCTCGCAAAAGTCGGCGTTGGTCCATTTGGTCGCCGGACAACGGTACTACATCGAGGCGATTCAGAAGCAAGGCGGCGGGGGCGCGAACCTCGCCGTGGCCTGGCAGCGCAATGGAACAACCTTTGACGGCCTGCCGATCGATGGGCGGTTCCTCGTGCCGGCTGCACCGTATGTCGCCGCGCAGCCGATGTCGATCACCGTCGGCACCTATGCCGGCGCCGATTCGACGCCGCCGCTCGGCGGCACGGTCTCCGACAACACCGGTGCGATCACGGTTCGCGTGGGCACGGTGTACTACGCTGCAACGAACAACGGCAACTACACCTGGCAACTGGCCGATAATGTCATTCAGCCCCTGCTCGACGGGACGTATCCGCTCACCGTATTCGTCGGCAATGGCTACGGTCGGGTGAGCTACACGACGAGCCTCAAAACGGCGACGATCGACACGGTGACGCCGACGGTGTCGATCGAAGCGTTGCCGCCCGGCCCGCACCAAGCCGGCCTCGATCAATTGACCATCACCTTCAGCGAGCCGATCGAGGACTTCGACTTGGGCGATTTGGTGCTGACGCGCAACGGCGGCTCGAATCTCTTGACCGGCGCGGAAACGCTCACCACGACCGACAATCGCGTTTGGACGCTGGGGAATCTGGCTCCGCTGACGTTGCGGTCGGGCACCTACTCGCTCGCTTTGGCGGCAAGCGGTTCCGGCATCGAAGATGTCGGCGGCAATCACCTGCTTGCCGGGGCAAGCACATCGTGGGTGGTCGACGCCGCACCGCCGCAAGTGGTCAACGTCGTGCTAGGCAGTACGGCGTGGTCGGGGCGGTTCCTGCAATCGCTCGCGTCGCTCGGACCACAGCACATCGGCGGCTGGTCGGTCGGGGTCGGAAGCGGCGATCAGCAGTGGCGTGCCGCGCCGTGGTCGAACATCAATCAAATCAAGATCGTTTTCAGCGAAGACGTATTCATCGATCGCGATGACCTGTCGCTGTCCGGTGTTTCCGCGTCGGCCTTCGACTTGTCGAACGCGGCATTCGATTACAATGCGGCGACGTTCACCGCAACTTGGACCTTGCCCTCGGCCATCGCCGCCGATGTGCTCGAACTCGTTCTCAATGCCGACGGCGCCAGCCCGATTACGGACCGGGCGGGCAATCGTCTTGATGGCGATTGGACGAATCCCGCAGGGCCGGCAGACCCGAACGGCGGGGTTTATCCCTCGGGCAACGGATCGGCCGGCGGCGATTTTCGATTTGGCTTTGCCGTGCTGCCTGGCGATGTGGACGGCGACCTTGCGGTAACACCGGCCGACGTTGCGGCGGTGGCCGCAGCCGGCCAACCATTCGCGGCCGCTAGCGTCAATGCGATGTACGACCTGAACGGCAACGGCTTGGTCAACGCCACCGACATGCTGTTGGCTCGTCGGCAAGTCGGGCAAACGCTTGTCGTTACGCCGCCGGCAGCGCCTGCGGCCGAGTTCGCTGTCGCCGGTGGGGCGACCGACGTGCTGATTGCGCCGCAAACGAGCGACGAAGTGTCGGTCGTCGTGCCTGCGGTGCAGGAAAGCGGAACTGCTCAACAATCCGTCGCTGCCCGTGTTGTGGAGACATCGGCCGGCCTCTTGGCGTCGTTCGCGGAAGGCGAACCGACAACCGATTCTCCCGCGGTCGGCGTCCCAATGGTCGCCCGGCGGGTTCCAGCCGCAGATGTTGATTGGCGTGCTGCGATTCTCTTCGCCGATTGGCTGACTGAAACCCGAATTGGCCCGGCGGCCGACGACCTGACCGACATGTTGACCGTGCCCGGCCGCCGATTGTCGGCCATCGGCCGCCGCGATCCCCGCGTTGCCGCGTTGGCCGACGGCGTCGCCACTGCCCAACGGCGCATTATGGAGCGCGAGCGCACGGGCGCAATTCACCACCTGGAAGATCGACGCTTGGCAGCTCGGTGAGGAATCCGGCTCCGGCGACTGCGGTACAAAGAACGCGTAGCGATTGCGGACCTAGTTGACCCGACCGATTCGGCCTAACAGATGGCAACGGAGATCGACCCGTTCGCGGAAGCTACCACCCGGGCGAACGCCAGCGGAAACGAGATGGAAAAAGCGGCGCACAGGGTGGCGCACCATGCGGCGCGCGCCGCGCAAAAAGAGGCGGCGATCAGGGCGGCGCAGTCAACATCCCTGCACTTCGGCAACAAGCGGCAAGATCGACGGAACCGGTTTCGAGATTGCGACTTATTGCCGAACTTTGCGAACTCATGTCCCTATTTCGCAGGGACTTCAGTGGAGGTGAGGGGATTCGAACCCCTGACCTGTTCATTGCGAACGAACCGCTCTCCCAACTGAGCTACACCCCCAGGCGTTCAAAGGTCATTCTAACAAGGCGTTTGATTTCGTCCAAGGGGAGCCCTCGCAGCCCTTTTCGCGCGCGACCCTGCCGCCCCGGGGATTTGTGTTTTCATGGCCTAGCCTTCTGCTAAACTGGTCTCCGAACCGCATCCAACCGGCGCAGTGCGGTGTCTGTGGCCTCGGGCGACAACTGCCGTTGCTCGCGGTCGCTCTGCCCGTCCGGCGACCTTCGCCCGCGGACAGCAGCGAGGCGTGTGCTGGAAGATTCGTTCCGCTTTCTTCGCAACTTCCATATGCCGAAGCGGAAGAAAGGTGTCGAGGTGACCAATGCAACGACGCGACTTTCTGCGCAACAGTGTAATCGGCGCGACGATTGCCGCCGTCCCAAGCGCGGTCGGCGGGGCCGAGGCGGGCGAGCCGAAGCGGCCGATCGCCATCGGCTTCCTCGGAGCAACATACTCGCATGCCCGCGCCAAGATCGAACTGGCTCTCCGTTCGCCCGACTGGCAGTTTGTGGGCGTATGCGACGAGTCGGAGCCGGGCCGTCGCGTGTGCGAGGCGTTGGGCGCCAAGGTGGTTGATCGCGACGAGTTGCTCCGCCGCGCTGAAGTAGTGGCTATCGGGTCCGACATCGCCTCGCACGCCCCTGATGCCTTGTTGGCGTTGAAGGCGGGCAAACATGTGCATCTGGAAAAGCCCCCGGCCACCCGAATCGACGAAATCCGTGAAATCGTCGCGTTGGCCAAAGAGAAGAAGCTCCTCGTGCAAACCGGTTACATGTGGCGCTATCACCCGGGTTTTGCAGCCATTCTCGAGGCCGTCCGCCGCGGCTGGCTGGGCGAGGTGTTCCTAGTCCGCGGACACATCGCCAACAACCTCAGCCCAAAGCAGCGTGCGGAATGGGGAGCGTTTCGCGGCGGCTCCCTGTTCGAACTGGGATCGCACCTGATTGATGCGGTCGTTCGCCTACTGGGCAAGCCGCAGGCTGTCACTCCGATCTTGCGTTCTCACGGCAAGGCCAACGACGGACTGAAGGACAACAACGTGGTCGTCTTGGAATATCCCCGGGCGACCGCGGTCATTATGAACAACTCGATTCAGGCGGGCGCTTCGCCGGCACGTTCGTTCGAAGTGATCGGATCGAACGGCTACGCGTTGCTTCAACCGATCGAACCGCCGAAGTTGCTCATCGACTTGGTTTCGCCGGCCGGCCCGTATCAACGAGGCCCGCAACAACCGCCGATGCCCTCCTATCGCCGCTACGAGGCCGACTTCGTCGAATTGGCGGCGGCCGTCCGCGGCGAGCAGACGCTGTCGGTCGGTCTGGACGAAGAGCTGCTTTCGGCCGAAACGCTGCTGCGCGCCAGTGAAATGATGTAGAATAAGCCGACGGTGCGTCAGCGCGCGCCTACCGCAGCGGCTGACGCGGGCTGTTCGCAACCGCCGATCGTTGATGCGGAGAGACTCATGACAACCGATCCACACCCCGAAGTGCAGGCTACGCGGCGCTTTCGCGCATCGCGAGGGTTTACACTGGTGGAATTGCTGGTGGTGGTAGCGATCATCGGCATCTTGATCGCGCTGTTGATGCCGGCCGTGCAAGCCGCGCGCGAATCGGCCCGGCGAACACAATGCATGAATAACTTGAAACAACTCGCGTTGGCCGGCCAAAGCCACCTGACCGCGCAGGGGTTCTTTCCTTCGGGCGGCTGGGGTTATCGCTGGGTGGGCGACCCCGATCGAGGATTCGGGCGGAACCAACCGGGCGGATGGCTGTACAGTCTTCTTTCCTATTTGGATCAAGAGAACTTGCGAAGTTTGGGCCGCGGCGGCACCGCACCGCAGAAGCGCGACGCCGCCGAAACGCTGTCGCGCACCGCCCTGCCCGTGGCCAACTGCCCCAGCCGTCGGCGGCCGATCGCGTACCCGCACAACACGGGCACGGCGCAAACGAACTTTCTTTTCAATCCAGGGACGGACGGTGTTTCCTGCCCGCCTTCCACGTTGGTTGCCAAGTCGGACTATTGCTCGAACGGCGGCTCGCAATGGATGGGCACCCATCCCGGCCCTGCCACCATTGCCGAGGCAAACAGCTATAGCTGGAAATCGCCGACCGGATTCAACGGCATCGTCTTCATTCGATCCGAAATTGCCGCCGCGCACGTTGTCGACGGGATGAGCAATACGCTCTTCTGCGCCGAGAAGTACATCGCCGCCGACCTTTACACTCAATTCAGCGGGGCGGGCGACTCGCAGTCGATGTTTATCGGCTACGATCAAGACACCAGTCGGCAAACGGACAATCCGCCGATGCAAGATCGCCCCGGGGTGGTGGACGACTATCGCTTCGGCAGTTCCCATGTCGTCGGCGTTCACTGCGCGTTTTGCGATGGAGGCGTGCGCGCGATTGCCTTTGATATCGATGCGGAAGTCTGGCGGCGACTGGGAAGCCGCAACGACGGCCGGCCAGTCGATCCCGCACAACTCTGACGCCTTTCCCTTGCCGGTCGCCGAACGGCAGCCCCCTATGCCGGCACCGCCGGGTTTGCTGCATTGGTTCGCGCCGGCGACTATTCGGGCAAATCGCCAAGCAGTCGGCGTTTTTCTTCTTCGAGCGAGACCGGCGGGGGCACATAGTTGGTCAGTGCGCCGCGGCGTCGCTCCAAATCCAGCACTTGGGCCGTGCCACCCGAAACGCGTTGTCCGGCAAGCCGAGCAGACTGTTGTCGCAAACGCAAGGCGGTTTGCTGCGCCGCAGCCAGGGCCTTCGCCTGTTGTTGCAGCCGACTCTGGGCGGCATCGGCCTGATGGGCCAGCGATTGGCTTTCGGCAGCCAGTGCGGCGGCCGATCGTTCCAGCTCGGCCAAACGCACCACGTAGCTATCGCGCGAAATCCGCCAGCGGGCGGCTTCGTTGCGATACCTTTGGCTGAGAATCGGGTCTTTTTCGGCATCGGCTAACCGCAGCAATTCGACAATCCGCAGATCGATCGCCGTAATTTCGCGTCGTACCGACGCGCCTTCCACCTCCACCCGGCGCCGGTCGGCGGTAAGCGACTGCTGTTGGGCGCGAATCTCTCGCAATTCGGCATTGACCTCCGACTGCACTTGGTCGTGGCGACTTTGAGCCACCGACACGGCCTGTTCGGCCGACTCGATTTGGCCGGCCAACTGAGCAAGCTGACGCTCTTTTTCGGCTGCCGCCGCTTCCTCCGCCGCTGTACGCGATTGTTGAGTGGTGTCGCTCGCCTCGCGGAACTGCTTGAGGACTTCCGCCCGTGCCTGCTCGAACGTTTCGGCATGGGCCGTATCGAGTTGTTTCACGATGTCGCGACGTGCGTTCGACAACAAGGTGGCATTGACCCCCGCGGCGCCCGGCCCTTCGAAGTATCCGCACAGGCGGCCCAGGAAGGCGGCCGCGTCGTCTGCCGCCGTCTGCTCCGCCGTCGGCGTCTTCCGGCGGGCAATAAGCGCGGCGATCTGTTTCATCTCGACCAGCGCGGCATCGAAGTCCTTGGTGATGGCCGATGTCCAAGCCTTGAGTTTCCATGCCGCCAAATGGCCCTTGTCGGCGGCCAGCACCTTCGACAAGGCTGTCGCCGCATCGGCATAACGAAGTTGCTGAAGCTGGACGAGAGCGAAGGCGAAATCGATCCGCGGATCGGCCGGATATCGAGCCTTCAGCCGATCGTACTCGTCTTGAGCGGCCCTCGCCGCCTGCACCGACCGTTGCCAGCCGACCTCGAACAGGCGACCGACTGCGGCCGGCGGCTCCGCCGCAACGGATTGGGCAGCCGAAACCGGGCGAGTTGCCGCTGAGAATCCGACAATCGCCGCGCAGACAGCGATTGCGGAAACGAGACCCGCACCGACACCGTAACGCCGCGTCCGCAATGGCACTCGCATGATCGATCCCTCCCGGCAGGGAATACGAAGCCGGCCCAAGGAACGAAAGTCGATCGTTCCCCCCGAATTGCATTCCAACGAGAATTGCGCATTCATCCTATGTCGTCGCGGCGACGGCAGCAACAATTGGGCGCGGGGCGGCGCCGGATGCGGGTGGTTGTTGGGCGTTGGCACCGCTGGTATAATGCCCGCTTCCATTACGGTATCTGTTCCAACCCCACGGCCGGCGGTATTGGTCGCGGGGCGGAGGTCGGCCGAGCCAGAACGGTCTTTCTGGCGCTGGTTTCCCGTGTAAGGAGAGTCTATCGTGGCAATCCGTGTTGGTATCAACGGTTTCGGCCGCATCGGGCGGTTGGTGTTTCGGGCGATTTGCGATCAGGGCCTGTTGGGCAAGGAAATCGAAGTCGTTGCAGTCAACGACCTTGTGCCCGCCGACAATCTGGCCTATCTGCTTAAGTACGATTCGACCCAGGGCCGTTTCCCCGGTTCGGTTTGCAGCGAGAAGTCGTCCGCCGACGTCGCCGAAGACGACACCTTGGTCGTCAACGGCAAAAAGATCAAGTGCCTTGCGGTAAAAGAGGGGCCGGCCGCACTGCCCTGGAAGGCACTGGGCGTGGATATCGTCGTCGAATCGACCGGCCTGTTCACCGACGCCACCAAGGCCAAGGGCCATATCGACGCCGGCGCGAAGAAAGTCATCATCTCGGCCCCGGCCAAGAACGAAGACATCACGATCGTTTTGGGCGTGAACGAAGGAAAATACGACCCGGCGAAGCACAACATCATTTCCAACGCAAGCTGCACGACCAACTGCTTGGCGCCAGTGGTGCATGTGTTGCTCAAGGAAGGCTTCGGCATCGAAGAAGGCCTGATGACCACCGTTCACAGCTACACGGCCACGCAGAAGACCGTGGACGGCCCGTCGAAGAAGGATTGGAAGGGCGGCCGCAGCGCGGCGATCAATATCATTCCGTCCACCACCGGCGCGGCCAAGGCCGTTGGACTGGCGATTCCCGAGGTGAAGGGCAAGCTGACGGGCATGGCCTTCCGCGTGCCCACCCCGACGGTGAGCGTGGTGGACCTGACGGTGCGGACCGTCAAAGAAACCAGCTATGAAGAAATCTGCGCCGCTATGAAGAAGGCCAGCGAAACCTATCTGAAGGGCATCCTCGGCTATTGCGAAGACGAAGTCGTTTCGAGCGACTTCATTCACGACGCGCACTCGAGCATCTTCGACGCGGGCAGCGGCATCGGTCTGAGCAACCGCTTCTTCAAGCTGGTGTCGTGGTACGACAACGAATGGGGCTACTCCTGCCGCACCGTTGATCTGCTTCGTTTGGTCGGCAGCAAGCTGTAAGTCCGCCTTGCAGCAAGGCGTTCATCACTCCGCCGAAGCCCGACTCAGTTCGGGCGCGGCGGGGTCGGGCCTCGGCGAGATATGAAAACGGATGGGCCGGCGCAGCGTTGTGCCGGCCCGTTTCGTTCCTTCCTTGCTTTTCGGCGGGGAGAGCGGCGTTCTTCTGTTGCGCCAAACGCACCACCCGCACATGCCTCCCGATATCGCAGCAAACGCCGGGGCGGCGGTTTGAAGCAGCAGCTCACTACCCGGCCTATTCGGCCCGCGGCCGATCGGCACGCGGCGGGTTGGCTCGCCTGGGGCGGGCGTCTCGGGCAGGATCGTAGTCGGGATTGGGCGACGGCATCTGGGCGCCGACCTCTTTCCGCCAGCGCGCCAGCAGGGCCTTCATCTCGGCTGCTTTCTCTTTCATCTCGGCCGACAGATCGTGCTGCTCGCCGATGTCGGTGCTCAGGTTGTACAGTTCTCCATGCCCGTCTTCGTAGAACTCAAGGTATTTATAATCGCCCAGTCGCACGGCCCCGTAGGGCGTTGCCCCGCCGGGATGATAATGCGGGTAGTGCCAGAAAAGAGGCCGCGGCGCGAGTGATCCGGTGTTCTTCAGCACCGGGACGATCGACCGGCCATCGACGCCGTCATTCCGGTTTGCGTCGCCCGCAACACCAGCCAATTCAAGGATCGTCGGGTAGAAGTCCATCGTGATGATCGGCACGCTCGAGCGGCTTCCCGCCGCGATGCCCGGCCCGGCCGCAATCGCCGCCACGCGCGTGCCGCCTTCCCACGGGCTGCCTTTGCCGGCGCGGAGCGGGCCGTTGTGCGTTACCGGAATCAACCCGCCGTTGTCGGAAGTAAAAAAGACATACGTATTCTCGGTCAATTTCAACTCGTCGAGCTTCGCCATGATTCGCCCGACGCTTTGGTCGGTGCTTTCCACCATGGCGGCATAAACGGGGTTCTTTTGCAAACATTCGGGGTTCGCTTCCGCCTTGGCGCGATACTTGGCAATCATGTCGGCCTTTGCTTGCAACGGGGTATGAACCGCGTAATGCGGGAAGTAGAGCAAAAAGGGCTGATCGCGGTGACGCTCGAGAAACTTCTCGGCCTCGCTGGTGAGCCGGTCGGTGAGGTATTCGCCCTCGGGGCCTTCGCTGAGTGTCGGGATTTTATACGGGCTGAAGTAGCTCGGCGGCTGCCCTTTGTCGAAACCGCCGATGTTCTCCGTAAAGCCGTTCTTGTCGGGCCAGTAGTCGGGCCCGCCCAGGTGCCACTTGCCCACGCAGGCCGAAACGTAGCCCGCCGGCGCCAAGGCCTCGGGCAATGTCCGCTCTTCAAGCGGCAGATACTTGGTCCAATCGGGTACGCGGAGCTTGGCGAACGGCCGTTGATGTCCGGCGATCCAATCCGTGATGTGCAGCCGGGCGGGATACTTGCCGGTCATCAGCGCCGCCCGGGTCGGCGAACACACCGTGCAGGCCGAATAGGCATCGGTGAACACCATGCCGCGACGGGCCAAACGATCGATGTTCGGCGTTTCGTAGAACTTGCTGCCGTAGCAGCCCAAGTCGGTTTGCCCCAAATCATCGATCAGAATGAACACGAAATTGGGCCGGCGGGCGGCATTGTCGGCCCTCGGCGGCGCATCGGCGGCGAGAACCGTGCGCGACACGATGAGCGACAGTACGAGCAAACACGCGGCCGCGGACAAGCGAAGCGTCATGTTTGAACCTCCGCAACAAGACCAACGAGAAATGCCTTCTGATCACTCCGCGAAGATCGGCAGCACGGCGACTGCCCCCTCTTGGATTCAGGCAACGCAATAGGTACCGGCTGAGCAGGAAGACCGGCCAACTATGTTGCGTGGCCACACTACCTGTTATCATCGGTTGGCTCGAACGGACCGGTAGCTCGGCCGGTTTGTGACTGAGCCCGCCGGCCGAGCGAGTGTCCGCCATTGTCGCCATTCATTTCGGGGCATCAGAGGCGGGCGGTTGAGTCGGAGCGGCCGACGGTGCAGCCGCCGGCGCAGCGGCAGGCGCTGCCGGCGCAGCTCCATTCGTATCGGCTGCCCGACGCAACGCGAAGCTGACGTAGTGCAGTCCGCTTTCGTCGTCGAACATCAACCCGCCCTGCGGCGAAAGATATTTTTCGAGCACGGCGAACGGCGGCAAGGGATTCTCGTTGAGGGCCGTATCAACCGACTGCCAGAAGCGATTCCTCGCGGCGCGGCGTTGCAGGCCGCGGCGGGCGTTTTCCGACTGCGCCAACTCGTACAATGCCCGCATCCCTTCCTCGGGACGACCGAACGAGATCATCGCCGGCGACGAATCGCCCGACTGCCGCCGCAAACGGCTGACCATCAGCTTGTAATCCAGTTCGTCGGCCAACGACTTGCCTTCCATCAAGGTGACGATCGCCTGCTCCAGTATGCCGGGGCGATCGACGACGATCAAATATCCATCGAGCACGGCCACGCATGGTTCAGGCCGAGGAGGCGGCTCGGGCCGAGGCGGTTCGTCCGGACGCGGCTCGGCGGCTCCGCCGGCGCCTTCGGGCCGCGGGCGACCGCGCCCTCGCGGCGGCGGCTCCGGCACATCGACGCGAACATACTTCTTGCCCGCGTACTCTTTCCAGGCGAGCCGTTCAGGAAACTTTTCGACCAACTTCGCCAAGGCATCTTCAATCGGCTGCGTTTCGCGGAGTTTCACCGCCAGCAGTTGCTGCTGGCTGGCCATCGTGATCGGCTTGGCAATGCGAGAAACCATAGTAATCCGCCCTTCGAGATGGGGGAGAATCTCCTTCTCGAAGTCGATGCCCGTCGGGCCGAGAATCCGGTTGCTCAGTTCGCGCGACAGCGCGCCCGACGAAGTGAAACTGTCGTACACCGTCGATAGCGTGCGGAACGACGACTGCATGTCCCACGAAAGCGTCATGTACGAGGCGATGTCGCGCGGCACCCAACGCTCCGGCGTCGATTCCACCGGCTTGAAATCGATCATCTTCAACACGCCTTCGCGCGGGCTTTGCAGCAACAGGTGCGTTCGCACTAAGTAGTCGTAGGGTCCGACGTCGAAAGCCAGCGTGCCGCCGATGCCCAGCACTCCATCGAGGCCCAAACTCGGCAGCAAGGCCAACGCCACGGCCATGCCGGCGTTGCCGCTGCCGGCCGCTTTCAACAGCGCGATCGGGTCGGCATACCAAATCACCTGCGGGGGCATCGACTTATCCGCCCGGCAGCGGTTCATGATGGAATTGAAGTTGAAATTGTCGGCCAGCGTTTCGGCCTTTTCGCCGCCCCATCGGGCCAGCACGGCCTTGAGCACTTCAACATCGCTGCCGAGAACCACGCAATTGTCTTTCTCGAAGAAGGCGGCCGTGCGCTGCCGGCCGCGGCGCGTTTGGAAGGTCGTAATCTTCGTTTCCCCGACTTCTTCCTCGGTCTTCTCCGCCTCGGCGGCTTCCATGGCCGCGGCCCCTTTCTCCAACAAGGTGCGCGCGTTGGCCGCCTGCTCTTTGACATCAAGCACAACGATCAGGGCCGGCGGGCGATCGGGCGGAGCGACCAAGGCCACCGTCAGCTCGCCCTGCGGCAACGCCAGCATTTCGCCCAGCGACAGGCCGACGCGGTCCTTCGCTTCGCCCACTAAGTCGCTCAGCGATCCGTACAACGCCGTCATCAACGGACGCATTTGCGGATCTTGGCTCATCTTGCCGATGGCCGAGTTGAGAAAATGCTCGGTCAACTGCGGCACACTCGGCACCGAAAGCATCGCTACGGTATGGTCGGGCAAAAGCCGCTCGGCCGAAGGGCGCTCGGCCGCCGACGCGCCGCTGCCAACGGCACACGTCGCCGCCAGCCCCACCGCAGCGGCCCATCGCATCACTGCACCCGCACAATCAACAGCCGGAAAACGATAGAGATTCATCGTCGTCTTCTCCCCCATCCGAACACGGAGATTTCGGCCCTGCGCCGAGGAAACCTACCGAGCATCATACGCCTTCACCGGCCGTTTCGCCACTTCCCGCCAGAAATCCGCGTCATGCGGCCAGCCCGAACGTGAACTCCGCCAAACCAACGGCACAACGCACGACTGCCCTTTTGCTTGCCCTAGCCGGGGCCGCCGCGCGGCTCGGGTTGGGCACCGTACCGATCGACTCGTGCCGAACAGGGGCATCGGCCAGCGGCGGCTTTGGCCCGATTCCCAGATCTTAGTTGTATTCAACCGAACGCGAAGATAGACTCGTTGGCAGCAAAGGCCGGAGGGGCACCGCAACCAATCGAGCCGAAATTCGTTTCCCAAAATTCGTTTCCCGCAATTCCAACCAAGCAAACCGCCCTGCCGAACGCAGTCGTGGCTGATCCGAGTTGTTCAGCGGATTTCCAGCGGAGCCGTCACAATGCCGATCCAAGTTGTTTGCTCGGGCTGCAAGAAGACCTTGCGGGTAGCAGACAAGCATGCGGGCAAGCGTGCCAAATGCCCGAACTGCCAGCAGGTGATCGAGATTCCGGCCGTTGCCGTCGGCGCAGGATCATCCGCCGCAGCGCCGGATCGTGATGGCGCCTCTCCTCCGCTGAAGCAAGCCCACGATTCGTCCGATCAATGGTACGTTCAGACCGACGGCGGGGAGCAATTCGGCCCGATCTCAAAACAGGAACTCGACTCATGGGTCAGCGAGGGCCGCGTCGATGCTTCCTGTCAGGTGCTGCAAGAGCATTGGGATCAATGGAAATGGGCCGAGGAGGTCTATCCGCAACTCGCCGCAGCCGCATCGGCTGCGCCCGCCGGTTTTTCCATCAATGCGGCAAACACCCCAACCACGAAAACGAGCGAGGCCAGACGCGGCCCGCCGCCGTTGACGCCTGAGGTCAATCCGTTCGCATCGCCGAAGTTCGTGGGCGAATCGCACGAGGCCGAGGCCGACGGCCTGACGCGAAAAGCCAAACAGTCGCTTGCCGAGACGCGGCCCTGGGTGCTCTTGTTTTCCATCTTGGCGTTTATCGGGTCGGGCTTCGGCGGGCTCGGTGGACTGGGCATGCTCATTGCCGGACTTGTGCAAGGCGGAGCAAATGGAATTGCGGGGATCGTCTCCGGTGTGATGCTTCTTGGGAGCGCCGCGCTGTACGGCTTTGCCGCCTATCACCTCTACTCGTACGCAAGTTACATCAAGCTCTACCTAAGAACATCGAGCCCGGGAGATCTCGAACAAGCCCTGACCGCGCAGAAATCATTCTGGAAGCTGGTGGGAATCGTAACAGCCGTTTTCCTCGTGCTGTACGCGATCATGTTCTTGCTCATCTTTGCTTTGGCCGCGGCCAGATAAGATGCGTTTTCGAAGGCCGTCGCCGTAGGCTTCCCGCCGCACTTGGCACGCGACCGCACCGCCGGAGTCGTTCCCGACCGCGCAACCGCGAGTCCGCATGCTCCTCCGGCAAAACGCCGATCAGAGAATGAATCGGGCAAGGTCTTCGTCTTCGGCCACCGGGCTGAGCCGTTGCCGGACATAGGCCGCGTTGATCTCCACTCGGCCCAACTTCATCTCGGGCGCCTCGAAGCTCAGTTCTTCAAGCAGCTTCTCCATAATCGTGTACAGCCGCCGAGCGCCGATATTTTGCGACGTTTGATTCAATTGATAAGCGTAGTCGGCCAGGGCGTCGATCGCATCGTCGGTGAAGACGACTTCAATTCCCTCGACGCCCAACAGCGCCTGATACTGTTTGGTCAGTGCGCCGCGCGGCTCGGTGAGAATGCGTTTGAAATCGTTGCGATCGAGGTCGTTCAGCTCGACGCGGATCGGAAAACGCCCTTGCAGCTCCGGCATCAAGTCGCTGGGCTTCGATTGATGAAATGCCCCGGCCGCGATGAACAGGATATGATCGGTGCGCACCATGCCGTAGCGGGTTTGCACGGTCGAGCCTTCGACGATCGGCAGCAAGTCGCGCTGCACGCCCTGCCGCGAAACGTCGGCCCCGTGGGTGTGCTCGCTAGCAACGATTTTGTCGATTTCGTCCAAGAAGATGATGCCGAGGTTTTCGGCCAACTCGATGGCGCGGGCATGCACCTTTTCGCGGTTGATCAAGTTCTCGGCCTCTTGCTCGAAGAGCACGCGGCGTGCCTCGGCCACGGTCATCGTTCGACGGCTGGTATGCTTCGGCAGGATCTTCTCGAACATTCCTTGCAGGTCGAGGTCCATCTGCTCCATGCCCGGCCCGGCAAACATCACCGGCATGGCCTTCGCTTCGATGCTCAGCTCGACGGTGCGATTTTCCAGTTCGCCGGCGGCCAGCATGGCGCGCAGCTTCTCGCGCGTGCGGCGGCCGCGGTCGGAAGCCTCGGCCAAATCGCCTGCGGTGTCGAAAGTGCTGTGCGTGGGCATCAACAGGTCGAGCAATCGTTCGGTGGCCCGCTGCTGGGCCTCGGCCTCGACATTCGCCCGTTCCTGCTCGCGCACCAAGCTAATCGCGTTCTCGACCAGCTCGCGGATCATGCTTTCGACATCGCGCCCGTAGTAGCCGACCTCGGTATAACGAGTGGCCTCGACCTTGATGAACGGCGCGCCGGTAAGTTTGGCCAAACGCCGGGCAATCTCGGTTTTGCCCACGCCCG
This sequence comes from uncultured Planctomycetaceae bacterium, assembly GCA_964631235.1. Taxonomy (GTDB): domain Bacteria; phylum Planctomycetota; class Planctomycetia; order Pirellulales; family Thermoguttaceae; genus JARKPK01. The sequence goes on from CAZVZX010000005.1 coordinate 172,483, forward strand.
TCGGGCCGATGAGCATGATGTTCTTCGGTGCCACTTCCTGCCGCATCTCTTCGGCCAGTTGTTGCCTCCGCCACCGATTGCGCACGGCCACGGCCACGGCCCGCTTGGCCTCCGCCTGGCCGACAATGTGCCGATCGAGCTCGGCCACAATCTGACGCGGTGTCAGTTCCGACACGAGAGTTCCTCCACAACAATGTTCGTGTTCGTATAGATATCGATGCCGGCCGCGATCTCCAGCGAGCGGCGCACGATCTCGGCGGCCCCCAACGTCGTATGGGCGACTAACGCCCGTGCCGCCGCGGTGGCATAGCCCCCGCCGGAGCCAATCGCCAAAACGCCGTCGCCCGGCTGGATCACCTCGCCGGTACCCGCAATCAACAGCGTGTGCCGCGCATCGACGACAATCATCATCGCCTCCAAGCGGCGCAACACCCGGTCGGTCCGCCACAGTTTGGCCAACTCGGTGGCCGCGCGGATCAAATTGCCGGGATGCTCTTTCAGCTTGGCCTCGAACCGTTCGAGCAGTGCAAAGGCATCGGCCGCGCCGCCGGCAAACCCAGTCAACACGGTATCGCCATGCAGGCGGCGGATCTTCGACGCGTCGGCCTTGACGATCGTATTGCCCACCGTCACTTGGCCGTCGCCGCCCAAAGCGACGCGATCATCCTTCCGCACGGTAAGAATCGTCGTAGAACGAATCTTCATGAGCCTATCCCTTGCGACACTCCGCGGCTTCTGCGGCAAAAAACCAGCCTCCGACCGGCAGCATTCACGTTGAACGATATCCGCCGATGCAATGGCTTTGTCGGGCCGCCGCGAAACTCCAATATGGCGTAAAACGACTCTTGCCACTAGGGGCGGTTTCCGCTCCGCAGCACCGGCCGGTTGATCGCTGCCGGAAGAAACCTCATCAGGCGAATCCCGCCGGCAAGGCCGATCGCCCGGAATTTGTTGCATCGCGTTGCCCAGGGGATTAAGGTAGTACAGTGCAATGAGAGCGAGCTTTTTGGGCGGTTGCGACAAGGCGTTGTGCGGCCACTCCGGCGGCGGCCGACTATGCGCGACAGCCCGATTGTCGTCGCTGGAGAGCAACGGAGCCGACTGATAGGACAAGAATCGCGTTCGAGTGTTCTTACGTAAGGAGTGTGAACAGATGAAGACACGCTGGTTATCGATGATCGTTGCCGCGTTGGGCATCGTGTTTTTCGCGGCCGAATCGGCTTGGGCATGCCGATTCATGAACAACTGTTGTAGCCGCGTACCGCGGCGCTGCTGCGTGGTGTGCTGCGATCCGGCGCCGTGCGCCGCGGTGCAATGCACGCCGACGCCGTGCGGCCCTGTGACTGACGCGGCGAAATCGGCCCCGACTCCGGCGACTGAAACGAAGCCCGCCGAGACCGCTCCTGCCGCACCGGCACCCGCTCCACAGCCGGCGCCGAAACAACCCGCGCCGCCGGCGGAGAAACCGGCAGACAAACCGGCTGAGCCGGCAGCGCCCGCAGAGAAACCCGCTGCGCCTCCAGCAGAAAAACCCGCCGAGCCGGTCGCTCCTCCGGCCGACAAGCCCGCCGAACCGGCCCCGGCGCAACCGATGCCGCCAGCGGAGAAACCGGCCGAACCAGCCGCTCCGGCAGATAAGCCGGCGGAACCCGCTGCGCCCGCAGAAAAACCCGCTGAGCCCGCTGCGCCTCCAGCAGAAGAACCCGCCGCGCCGGTCGCTCCTCCGGCCGATAAGCCC
>CAZVZX010000006.1:0-38172 GCA_964631235.1 uncultured Planctomycetaceae bacterium
CGTCGGCCCGAACATCGAGCCGTCCCTCGGCGGCCGCCTGCGAAAGCGTGGTGCTCTCGGCAATCAGGCCGTTGATCGCGTCGATGCAGCGATTCAGATTCGTCTTGATCAGGTCGAAGTCGCCGTGGTACTCGTCGGTGATCTTCTCGGGAATGTCGCCGCGGCTGATCCGATCGACGTAGCCGGCCGCCATGTTGAGCGGACCGATCACGGCGTCGAGCGTCGCGTTGACGCCCTCGATGATCTTGCGGAAGTCGCCTTGGTGCTTCGTGGCATCGGCGCGGGTTTGCAGCCGGCCGGCCACGGCCGCCTCGGTGAGCATTTCCGCGTCGGCGGCCATGGCGTTGATCGCGTCGATGCACTGGTTGAGGTTATTCTTGATCTCGCTGAAGTCGCCGCGGTACTCGTCGGTGATCTTCTCGGGGATATCGCCCTTGCTGATCCGATCGACGTAGCCGGCCGCAACGCTCAGCGGACCGATCACGGCGTCGAGCGTGGCGTTGATGCCGGTGATGATCGGGCGGAATTCGGGCGGCACGCTCTCGGGATTGCCGCGGGTTTGCAGCTTGCCCTCGACGGCCGCAGCCGACAACTGCTCGGCCTGGCTGATCGTGTTCCGCAGCGACCGATTGATGTTCCGGCCCATAAACCACGCGAAGCCCAACAAAAGCACGGTTCCGAGAACGATGGCGCCAAGGCTCAGCGCCTTCGCCCACCACGCGGCGGCCATGCCGTCGTCGGTCGCTTGGTGCGCCAGATCGACATTCAGCTTGATGAGCTTATCCATTAGGTCTTCGCTCTTGCGTTGACTATCGCGGGCCTTGGTCATCACGATCTCGGTGAAACGCTGCAAATTGCTTTGCGCCTTGTCGGTTTCGGCGATCAAGGCGTCGATGGCGCCGACGGTCTTCACCGAAGCCGGACGAAGTTGCTCGTCGAGCAGTCGTTGGGCCTCGTCGCGCTTGCCGTCGCGGACGAGCTGTTTGATCTGTTTGATGGCGGCATGGAACTGCCGATGCGGTTCGTCGCACTCTTGCAGAATCTTCAATACCGCCGGATTGGTTGTTTTGAAGCCGGCCATCCATTTGCCGAAGGTGCAGGCCGTATGGTCATCGCAGCCGTCGAACAGCGCGCCGGTGGCCACACACTCCGCCGTCTTGGAGATGCCTCGCCAATGATCGCCGCGCGAGGCTTCGAGCACCTGCCGCAGGGCGAAGACGTTGCCCAGGTCGGCATCGGCCACCTCCTTGCGGTACTTGATCGCCTCTTGGTTGGCTTCGCGCCATGTCGTCAAGACCTCAAGGTACTCTTTCCAAAGGGCCGCCTCTTCGGGTGTTTTCGGCAGCGGCTCGTAGAGGTCTTTCCCTTCTTGGTAGATCTTTCGTCCCTCTTCGATGAGGGCGAATTGCCGGTCGCGCAACTCTCGGCTCAAGTCGGAACTCATCAGTGTCCGCATCGCCGTCTTGACCTGCTCGGTGCCGCTCTGGATTCTGAATAGGCCCTCGACGCTCGGCGTGCGGACGTTGCCGATTTCGTCCACGGCATGGCCGAGCTGGAGGTTGCCCCGAAAGCCGATCGCGCCGACAACGATCAGCAGGCCAACGGCCGTCAGAAATCCGGCGAAGACTTTGGTACTTGTTTTCATGCTCGCCAACATACGAGTCGCTCCTGGTGGTGAAAGGAACTGCCTTAGCCCTGGGCGAAGAAATGCTTTTTCGATCGAATCGCCCCGGCGTGTTCTCGACCGATGCGGTTGGTCGCACCCTGCGACAAGCCGCGATGTGGAATCACGCAATAGATAGGTTGCGCTTTCCGGCACGGCAATTGACGTGCGAAAAATTTCCCCACCAACGGCGGGAAGCTCATCGCACAGGTGCGATTCGAACGAAGTCGCTATTGAGCGAACAACGCGGGCGATCGATCACGCAACTTCCGGCACAGTTGGTCTTTGAGCTAAGTGAATCGCGACCGATTCAGCCGAGGCTGTTCGCGTTCACCACGTCGCAGGACGCGCGGTAATCAGATGCACAGTCTGCCATTGATCGCAAGGGAGAATCGGCACTGCACGATTCACGCGGCGCCGGCAACGGCGAATCGCGGAATGCTGCGGCGAATTGAAACCGCGAATGACGCGAATGATCACAACCGCGAATGACGCCAATGACGCGAATGATCACAACCGCGAATGACGCCAATGACGCGAATGATCGCAACCGCGAATGACGCCAATAACGCGAATGATCGCAACCGCGAAGAACGCCAATGACGCGAATGACGCGAATAAGAACGCCGATCGGTCCTTCCAACGCCAACGAGCGGCCGCGATGCGCGTGCTGCCGCATTTCAGAACGAGCGGCGATACCTTCTTTGTGGACAATTCTAGCCGTAGCCCAACTCGCCGAGTTCGTCTTCGTCCATCCCGTGGTGATGGCCTAACTCGTGTAGGATAGTGATGCGAATCTCTTCGCGCAAACGCTCGTCGCTGACGTCGCCGTTCTCGTCGGCAGCGGCCGCCATGATGCCTTCGCGATAGAGCGTAATGAAATCGGGCTCGACCACCGGCTGATCGACATGCCGCTGATCGATCGGCACGCCATGATAATAGCCGCAGAGATCGTCGCGATATTCGATGCCCAATTCGCGCATCACGTCCTCGGGCGGATAATCTTCTACGTGCAGCGGCACCTCTTCGAGCTTTTCCTTAACTTCAGCGGGCAAGCGGGCAACGACTTGGGCAAGTTGGGCATCGAACCATCGGCGCGTGCGTTTATCGACCATCGTCACTCAATCAATTAGCAAACAGAGGCAAATTGTGCCCGAAAAGAGAAGCAACCGATCGCGGCGGCCCAAGCAACAACGGAACTCGAGCCGGACCGAGAAATTATAGACGCCCAACGCTGCCGCGGGTAGAATCGCGACGGCCCACGACAACAGGGCCAACCGAAACGTCGGATGGGCCATTGGGCGAAGGACACGGTGAATAAAGACCATCAAGTCGAAAGGGAAAGACGATGATTACGCGACGAGGTTTTGTCGGCGGGGCGGCCGCGGCCGGGTGTGCCTGGGCCATGGGCGGACCAGCGGCCGCGTATGCGGCGGAAGCAGCGGCCGATGCGGCACGCGGAACCGGCGGGTTCCTCATCGGGGCATGCGATTGGTCGCTGCGGAAAGACAGCAGCCCCGAGGCGTTCGACGTGGCTAAGCGAATCGGGCTCGATGGCGTGCAGATCAGCCTTGGCCGAGTGGCCAACGACATGCACCTCCGCACGCCCGAGGTGCAAAAACAGTATGCCGCCAAGCTGGCGGAAACGGGGTTGAAGATCGCTTCGCTGGCGATCGGCGAGATGAACAATGTGCCGCTGAAGAGCGACGAGCGGGCCGCCCAGTGGCTGATCGATAGCATCGACGTTTGCCGCGCAATGAAGATCGGCATCGTGATGCCCGCCTTCTTCGGCAAAGGCGCGCTCGACATGAACAACACGGCCGAGATCGACGTAGTGGTGTCGCGATTGAAAGAGGCCGCCCCGATGGCCGAGAAGGCCGGGGTGACGATCGGACTGGAGAACTACCTGAGCGCCGACGACAATATGCGTTTGATCGATCGGGTCGGCTCGCCGGCCTTGGCCGTCTATTACGACGTGGGCAACTCGACCGACAAGGGCTACGACATCTACCGCGAGATTCGCCTGTTGGGCAAATTGATTTGCCAAATTCATGTGAAAGACGGCAAGACGCCATTGGGCGAGCCGGGCCGAGTCGATTTTCGCAAGGTGCGCGAGGCGCTCGACGCGATCGGGTATCGCAGTTGGCTGGTGCTCGAATCGGCGGCTCCCGGCGGCCCCGAAGCCAGTTATCCGGCCCAAGCGAAATTCCTTCGCGAGATATTCCCGCGCGGCTGACGGGGCGGCCGGCGCGGGCGAGGCGCGCTTAGTCAGGCGTTATACCGAAGAACCGGGGGCACCATGAAAATCATCCTTCTTGGAAACGCCGGCGCGGGCAAAAGCACGCTGTCGAGGAAGCTTATCGCCAAGCATCCCGCCGCGCGGTTGTCGCTGGATGAAGTGGCGTTTCAAGATGGTACGGAAAGGCGCCCCCTCCAAGACAGCATTGAGGATGTGAAGCGGTGGATTGCCGACAAAGAAAGCTGGATCATCGAGGGCTGTTACGCCGACATTATCGAGCCTCTGTTGGAGCACTGCGATGAGCTGATCTTCCTCAACCCCGGCGTCGATACATGCATGGCGCACTGCCGCTCAAGACCTTGGGAGCCGGAAAAGTTCAGCTCGCGCCAAGAACAAGACGAAAACCTAGAGAACCTTCTCCAATGGGTAAGCTCGTACGAGAGTCGCACGGACGAATACGGGCTTCTCAGACATCGGAAACTATTCGACTCGTTTCATGGCAAGAAGCGCGAGTTTAATGATCCGAGCGAATACCCAACGGAATAACCGTAACGTTGGACTGTTTGTTTATCGGCCACGGCCCAGTCGGCGTTTCAACTCGAGCCAAGGGGCGGTGTTGGCCACATCGGCGGCAGCCAGTCCGGCCCGACGGGCCTGCAGAATGCCGTAGCGAACGACGCCTAGCCCTTCGGTGTTGTGCGCATCGCTGGAAATAACGATGCCCACGCCGCGGGCCTTGGCGGCTGCACAGGCCAAATCGTCGAGATCGAGCCGATTCGGATGAGCGTTCAGTTCGAGCATTTTGCCGTGAGCGCGGGCGGCCTCGAACACGGCGTCGAGATCGACCAGGTAGGCATCGCGGCGAAGCAGCATCCGCCCAGTCGGGTGCGCAATGGCGCACACGGCCGGATGAGCCAGCGCATCGACGATGCGGCGGGTGATCTGCTCGCGCGGCTGCCGCTGGCCGTAGTGGACGCTGGCGACAACCCAATCGGCCCCGGCGAGAACGTCGTCGGGCAGGTCGAGCCCGCCGCGTTCGAGGATATCGACCTCGATTCCGCGGAGCAGCGTGAAGTCGGACCAGCGAGTGTTGAGCCGATCGATCTCGTCCCATTGGCGGCGAAGCCGATCGGCATCGAGCCCGCCCGCCATGCTCACCCGCTGCGAATGGTCGGTGATGGCCAGATAGCTCAGTCCGCGGGCGCGGGCCGCCTCGGCCATCTCGGCGATGGTGTTCAGGCCGTCGCTCCAATCGGTGTGCGCGTGCAAATCGCCGCGAAGATCGTCCGGCTCGATCAGCGCGGGCAGCGTGCCGGCGTCGGCCCATTCGAATTCGCGTCGGGCCTCGCGCAACTCGGGCGGAATCCACGGCAAACCTAACGCGGCATAGACCTCTTCTTCGGTGCGGCCGGCGATGTACTGCTCGTCGCGAAAGACGCCGTATTCGTTAATCTTCAGCCCGCGCTGCTTGGCCCGATGACGAAGCACGATATTGTGCTCTTTGGAACCGGTGAAGTATTGCAGCGCGGCCCCGAACGATTCTTCGGGAACGATGCGCAGGTCGATTTGCGTACCTCGGCAGCGAACCGACATCTTCGTATCGCCGCGGGCGAGCACAGCTTCGACGCCGGGGTAGGCTGCCAAGCGGTCCATCAAGGCCGCCCCATCGCGGGCCACAGCCAGCAGGTCAAGGTCGCCAACGGTGTCTTTGCCGCGTCGAAAGCTGCCGGCAGCGGCCATGTGCTCAGTTGTCGCCCCATCGGTCAAATGGCGGAGCAAGGGAACAACGATCTGCTCGGCCTCGTACCAAAGAATCCGCTGTTGCGATTGGAGAGCGACGGCAATGCCGGCGGCGATTGTTTCCTCGGTCTTTGCGCCGAAGCCTTTCAGGCCGCGGATGCGCTGCGACTCGCACGCTTCGCGGAGCTGATCGAGCGTGGCGATTCCGAGTTCCTTGTAGAGTTGCGCAGCCCGCTTCGGCCCCAGCCCCGACACGCGGAGCAAATCGAGCACGGTGGGCGGCAGCTCGGCGCGAAGCTGTTCGAGCAGGTCGATGCGTCCGGAGTCGAGCAATTGATCGATCTTGCCGGCTAAATCGGCGCCGATGCCGGGCAGATCGGTAAGCGGCCGGGCGGGATCGCCGTGGCGCTCGGCCAGCGATTCAGGGCAAGCCTCAACCGTTCGAGCGGCTTGGCGATACGCGCGAACGCGGAAGGGATTGGCCCCTTGAAACTCGAGCAAATCGGCCAATTCGCCCAGCACCGCGGCGATTTCGGCATTGGTCATTGGGATTTCCTCGTTTGCCGGCGGTTCGAGCAGTCGGCCTCGTGCTGCTGAAGAACGGACCGGTTCGTGCCGCACAGCCGTGCGGCGGCCGGCCCGACTCCCGCCACCGGACGGCGCGCTTGCCGTTCGGCTACGCCACGTGCAATTCAACAACATCCTTGTCTTGGAGCACGTAGTCGCCCTTGACCGGGGTCCCAGGATGGACCGTCGATCCCCAAACCCGGGCGAACTTGAATTTCTCGACGAAATCCTTGTGGATCAACTCGGCCAATTCGATCAGCGTGCTATTGCGACGCACGGTGAACGGGCGGTCCATGTCGGGCTCTTTGGCACTGGGCAACTTCGTATAGACGCGGATGACATCCAGTGCATGATAGATCGCCGCGCGAAGCGTTTCCAGATTCGTCCCTTCCTGCGCCGAGACGACATACTCGGGAAAGTCGGTCGGGCAAAGCTCGTGCAGCAACTCCAACCGCTCGGCCGCCCCGGGCGCGTCGATCTTGTTCGGCACCAAAAACGTTCGCGTGTACGATACGCCGACATCATTCTCGTCGAGAAACGATGTCGCCGCCAAACGAGTCTTCGTCGCTTTCGTGCGCTCGAGCACCGCCTGAAGATCGTCGATCCCGTCGTCGCTGCCCAAATCGACCACCAGCAGGGCCAGGTCGGCCGCCCGGGTCAACCCGTGCAAATTCGGGTCCATGAACGATTCGGTGATCGGCGGCGTGTCGATCAATTGAACGAAGACGTCCTCGAAGGGCATCATCGCCGGCGCGGGAATCTTGGTGGTGAAGGGATAGGGGGCCACCTCGGGCGCGGCGTTGGTCAGCTTGGCGATCAACTGGCTTTTTCCGGCATTGGGGCCGCCCAGCACGATCGCCGTTCCCGCTCCCTGACGCGGGATTCGCAGCCCGCGCCCCTTCTTGCCCGAGCTTTTCTCGGCGGCCAGCTCCTTCTTGACCTTCGAGATCTTCGCCTTCAGATCCGCCTGAAGGTGATCGGTCCCCTTATGTTTGGGGATCTCTTGCAGCATAACCTGCAAGCAGCGCAGTTCTTCTTCGAGCGTTTGCGCGCGGCGGTATTCTTCCTCAGCCTTCAGGTAACTCGGAGTAAGATTCGCTGGCATAGCCCTGTACTAATAGCACGAACTAGGCAGGGCGAAAAGGGGCACGGGCGGCAACCGGCCCCGCCAACGATGGGCTCGGCCGATTGGGCCCGTTCGGGGCTGAGGATCGCGATGGCGGACCAGGCCGACGGCCTGCCTGATTGAATCGAACCGCAAAGACGGAACGCGGTTCAAGCGGGGGAATTGCACGCAATCGGCTATGTCGTTGCGAACGCGGCCGCTTTCGCAATGGCGTGGAACGATTCAGTCAGCGGCTTCCCAGCCATCGGCAGAAACAGTTCGCACCGCCTGGGCCGTCCCGGCCGCTGCCTGCCGCGAGGCCAGCATGACATGCGGCGGGGCTGCTTCGGGGCTATAGCCGATCTTCGGCAGTTGAGCGCGGAACGTCGATCGCTCGGCCGGAGGCGAAATCAGGCTCGACGGCGAACCGGTCGTTGACGATGGCCGGCTCGGCTGCTGTGCGGCTCCGTTGCCGCTGCCGGTCCCGCCGGAACCATAAGGGGGCGTGGTGCCGCGGTCGTCGTCTCGTGGAAGCGGCTGCTTGCTGGGAGTGCCCTGAAGGCTGGGATTGACGTTCGACTGCGGATCTTGTTGCGATTGCAACGAAGAACCCGTCGAGCTTTGCGGCAAGCTCGACGCCGACGAAGCGGCGCCGCCGCTCCAGCCGCCGGCCGAAGCCGAGGGGATCGGGGCAAGCTCGCTGCCGAGGGTCGAACCAACCGACGGTGTCGAGCATCCCGCACAACCCGACACAATCGGTGCGACAGCCGATGATACGGCCGTCGGATAGACTACCGCCGGCGCATAAGCGATGCGATAGCTGGTGTACGGTGCATAGGTCCATTGCGGCCGATAGGTTGTGACCGGGCGATAGACCGTTTGGATCGAACCGGTGAAGGGATTGTAGGCGGCCGCCGGGCGGTAGGCCGTAACCGCCACATTCTGCAACACTGGGCGATAATACGTCTGCGGCGCGTAGTAGGCCGTGTAGCCCGCGGTCACCGGCACGGCCGTTGCTGAGCATGTGGTGCATCCCGGCGCAGAATAATAGCTAACCGCAGGCGCCGCGCACGACGAGCACGGGTTGCACGCCGGAACAACCACCGGCATATAGGTCGTCTGCTCGCCGCCGCCGAAAAGCCGCCGCAGGAACTCGCAACCATCGGACGAGTCCGGTACGCAGGCGGCCGACGCGACGGTCGCCGCAAGCACCAACCGCAGAGATCGCAGCACCATCATTTTTCACCTCGCTCTCAAGAAGATCGCTCTATTTAACGATAAGAGCATGTAACGCCGGGGTCGTCAATCAGCAGGCTTAGCTTGCGCGCCGATTTGTTAAGACGTGCCGTCTCTAACGATTCTACGGATTCCAGGCCTCGATCGGCCGAACCCATTTTGCGAATTCTCCAGCGACACCGCCCCGAGAAAAGGGCGCCATCGCCGGTGGCGGCCATAGCAAACCGCAACAATCGGCCTTCGAGGCTGCGTTCATCCCTCGGCCGCACTCCTGCGACCACCGGCGGCAGTCATTCTCCCACGAAAACACGATCGCTCAGCCGTGGGAAACAGAAACAGCGGTGCGGTTGGCAAGCGATGCGACTCAATCGGCCGATTATCGCCGGGAGCAATCTTCAAGCCGAGCGCGATACCGATCGTAGAGATCGAAGAGCATTTCGCGCAGATTCCCCTGATGCGCATGGAAGGCGGCCAACGTCTCTGCCTCGGTGATCAGCGGTCGATCCGCCTGCAATCGCTGAACGATGCGCCAAGCGAGATCGGCGTCGGGGTTCAACGACGCGAGCAGAGGAAGCCCCAACGGTCGATGGCTGGTGACGACCAAGCCCCATGCCCGCCGCCGCACGAACAGCCGTAACTGGAACCACGACCACCATCCCAGTTGCTCGGCGCCATCGACGGCAATCAACTGCCACGGGCGACGCGGTGCGGCCAGCGTTCCCGGCGGCAATCGCCGATCGCCTTGATGGAGCTCGACGTGAAGCACGGCGCGGCCTCGCCGCCGCAGCTCGCCGATCAGCGCGATCAGCAAGGCCGACTTACCGGCGCCGTGCGGCCCGACGATTTCGCCGACCCACCCCTGCTGCTCCAGCCGCGACGCAAGCAAATCGGGACGATCGCCGCCGGAGGAAAGGTATTCGAACGCTCCGGGGCGAACATAGCGGGTGGCAAACGGATTGATCCGATCCTCGAACATCAACGTCCTATGCTCGGCCCGCCGGGCGCCGTCGAACCGATCGACCGCGCCGAAGAGCATCGATCCGGCCGCCGCTTCAGCCAATGCTTGGAACGCTTATTCGGGGCGCTACGCGCACCGAATCGGCGTCCCTTCAAACACCCTTGATGTGTTCCATAACGCAAACGCGCACCAACGGCCGCCGCCTGGCACAACGTCAAGGGGCGGAAGCCGCCACCGCGGAGACGGCCGGTGCGACGCGCGGCAACGAACCGAGTTGAAACGCCTGCTCGCCGACCACCTCGCGACCGCGATGCAAGAATACCCGCACGCGCACGCACCAGCGAATATCGATGATTCGTCCGCGGTAGCTCAACGGGCTATTGGGCAGCACTGTTTGAAACTGCTGCGGATTAAGCGGATCGCAGCACGCCGCTTCTTCGGCGGAATACTGGCGAAATTGATGCACGGCCAAGTCCTCTTCGCCCTTGCCTTGAGTGTGCCAAAGCACGGAGACCTCGACGGACTTCACCATGCACGCATGCAGCCCCTCGACGAAGAACTCGCAGGAAATCGCATCGCCCGGCTCATACACCCGCGACGGTCGGTCCAATCGAATGATCACCATCGGCTCGCTCATGTCGCTCGACTCCGTTGCCGCGGCACCACGACGACATGAAACATGCGCCGGTATTGCGGCCAACCGACGGCCGACCCTTCGACAACAATTTTCCAACTAATCGAGTTGTGGGGCGCTTTGAACGAATGCATCGCGCTCTCCGGAACAACGAACTGGCATTGCACCTGCAAGGGAACGCCGGACTGAAGGGTCACCTGCTCGCGACGCAGCAATTCTTGTCGCAATACCTCGCAGCTTTCGGTGCGGGTGTTCGTGCCCTGGCGATAAGTGGCGTCTTCCTGGCACACCAGAGCGACGGCGATTTCTCGAAACGTCAACCGACCGGGCTGCAATACGAAAAGATCGTAGCAACCGCCCGGCCGAAGCGGGTGGTCGGAAATTTCCACAAGGGTCGGCCCGATCGCGCCGGTTACCAGCAACTCGCGGACAAACCACGCCAAAAGCCCCAATCCGATCGCCGCCGAGGGAATCATGAACACCACCAGCGGCCAGTCTGGACTACCGCCCAACAAGCCGCGAACCGCCACCACCGCCATCACGGCTACCACGGCGTTCCACACCACCCCGACGATCAACGCCGCCATCAACACCCAGCCGGGCGAGTTGCCGATGGGCAAGCGATACTTCAAATGCGTTCCGGGGCTGTTGGTAATGTCCGAATCGGACGGCACGAAAGGGAACTCGCCCGCGGCATGCCCATTGCCCAACAGCGTACCTGGCGAAACGCGCTGCGACAGTACCGCGCGATGCTCGACCGACCGCCCCCAGTGCAAGCCCGTGTACACCAAGCCACCGAAGCCGGTCAAAAGAAACGCGCTCCATACGACGGAAAGCGGCCAAAGCCACCAACTGTATCCTCGAACAACGACCACCACCGACGGGTCGGTCGGATCGTACCAACAGGGATACTCGCGCGGTTCTTGCCGATCGACTACAAACGCCGCCAAGCGCGCCTCTTGGGCGGCGCGATCAGTCGTGTACGCGCCGGCGATATCGAATGTCCAGACGCGATGCGTTTGGCCGTCGAGTGTGTATTCGATAAGCACTTCCGGCCGATAGACGACCCCATCGTCCGATTCTTTGACGGCCAACCGCGCGTCGAGCACTCGGCATTGGTGGGCCGCAAAATCGTGATTGACCCGCCACTCAGGCAAAACGACCGTCAGCAGTGTTACCGCTGCGCCGACAATCCCCACGACCAGCAGCGCACAAAAGAAGATCAGTTCGCCCCAGCGGCCGAACTGGCGCGAGTCGGTGCGACGGTTTCCCCGCTTCTTGCCGTAAAAGCGCAACGCACGTGCCACGCCGCTCCCTCCACCTCGGCCGCCGACGCAGCAGCGCTTTGCTCCGAATCGACGCCGCCTTCCGCTTCTGGCCGACCTATCGCGGCCGGCCGGGCCGAGCTGGTTGAATGTCCATCTCTTTCCACGGGCGATAGAAGCCGATCTTCTCCAAGGCCAAGTACACCTCTTCCAGCGTCTTTTCGCCGAAATTGGAAATGGCTAGCAGATCCTCCGGCTTGCAATAAAGCAAATCGCGCACCGTGAAAATCCCGCGGTCTTCCAGACAGTTCGTCGTGCGAACCGACAGACCGATCTCGGCTGTGCTCATTTCCAGCTTCGCCGCCATCTCCTTTGCCATCCGGTCGGCCGTGCTCAAACGAATTCTCGTTCCCATCAGCTCCCTCCGTGAAGATGCTCGGGTCGAAAAAAGCCCCCGACGCCCCCACCGCCGTTCCGCCCTCGAATGAACGCGCAGCCGATCGAAACCATCGGCCATCGGCTGCTCAGACCGGCCTGCGGAACAGAACGCCGGAAGCATCCCAAATACTGCCGCGATCAACGGAAATCGCGCCTCGCGCCGTCAACATGCCGGCGCAACGCATTGCCGCGGCGGCAGCAGAGCTAGCATTGGAAAGGCTCCGCTTGCCGCGGCGACAACTCCGATTACCGCGGGGATAGTATAGCGGTTTCTTGAAAATCGGGGTAGTATCAATTCCCGCTTTTCGACCGCCGGAACGCTCGAACGCCGACCGCGTCGGACTGCGGGCTCGAAACGCACCGATCCCGCAAAGGACAGACCGCAACAAGGCCGGGGCCGAAATCGATCGGCGCCGAGCTCCGCCCGGCATCCCGCTTTTTCGTGAATCAATGGGCATGGCTTCTTCGACTCATCCGCTGCTGGCAGGCCTCACTCCCGCACAACGGCTCGCCGTCGAAACCACAGACGGCCCGCTGCTCATCCTTGCCGGGCCGGGCAGCGGGAAAACCCGCGTCATCACGCACCGCATCGCGTGGCTGATCGAACAAGGGGTTCCGGGCAGACAGATTCTCGCGTTGACCTTCACGAACAAGGCCGCCGACGAAATGCGGGCGCGCGTCGCCCGGCTCGCGCCCGATCACCAGGTTTGGCTCGGCACGTTTCACCGCTTTTGCGCCCGATTGCTTCGGCAACACGCGCCGCTTGTGGGGCTGAAAGAGAACTTCACGATCTACGATTCCGACGCTGCGCTGGCAGCTCTTCGCACGGCAATCGACGAAACGGGAGAAACACTCGGTTCGCTGTCGCCGGAAACTCTGGCCGAACAGATCAGCCGTTTGAAGAACAACTTGATCGGCCCGGAAGATGCTTGCCAACGCGCCGGCAGCGACGATCCTCTCTTCAACCGAGTCTATCGCCGTTACATGCGTTTGTTGCTCCGCTGCAACGCCGTCGATTTCGACGACCTGCTGTGCTACACGGCGACGCTGCTCCGCGACCATCCCGAAGTGCGAAGCCGTCTCGACGAGCGCTATGCGTATGTCATGGTTGACGAATACCAGGACACGAATTTCGCCCAATACGCGATCGCGCGCTCGTTATCGATCGATCATCCCAACCTGGCCGTGACCGGCGATCCCGATCAATCGATCTACGGTTGGCGCGGAGCCAATTTGCGAAACATCCTCGACTTCGAACGCGATTTCCCCGGAGTGCGCGTCATCCGCCTCGAACAAAATTATCGCAGCACGCAGCGGATTCTCCGCGTCGCCTCCGAACTGATCCGACACAACGTTCATCGCAAAGAGAAAGAACTGTTCACCGAAAACGGGGAAGGAACGCCTGTGCGGCTGGTCATGCACCCAACCGAGCGGCATGAAGCCGAGGCCATCGCCCGCACCATCGCCGACGCTGTTGCCGCCGGAAAGCGGCATTACCGCGACTTTGCCGTATTCTACCGCGTCAACGCCTTGAGTCGCGCCGTCGAAACGGCGTTGAATGAAGCAGCCATCCCGTATCAATTGGTCAATGGACTCGCCTTCTATCAGCGCAAAGAAATCCGCGATGTGCTTTCGTACCTGCAATTGATCGAGAACCCCAGCGACGACATCGCCATGCTCCGCGTGCTGAACACCCCGGCGCGCGGAATCGGCAAAGCGACAATCGCCAAGCTTTCGGGCTACGCGCTGCGGTGCGGGACAACATTGTTTGAGGCCGCTCGGCGAGCCCATCATGTCGAGTCGCTGGGGAAGCGGCCCGCGGCAACCCTTAACGAGTTCGTTGCGATGATCGATCGCTTGGGCGGTGCCGCGACCGGTCCGTTGGAAGAACTGCTTGGGCTGGTGCTCGATGAATCCGGATATCGCCAGATGCTTGAACAATCGGCCGATCCGACCGACCAGGAGCGCTTGGCCAACATCGAAGAACTGCTTACGGTGGCGCGGCAGTTCGACGAAAAACGCAAGTCGGCGGCTTCTCTCGGCGACTTCCTGGAAGAAACCTGCCTGGTCAGCGATACCGACGCTTGGGAGGAATCGGCCGATCGCGTCTCGTTGATGACGTTGCACGCCTCGAAAGGGCTGGAGTTCCCGGTGGTGTTTCTCATTGCCGTCGAAGAGGGCATTCTGCCGCACGAACGCGGCCGCCGCGATCCGCTGGAGCTGGAAGAAGAGCGGCGGCTGATGTTTGTCGGCCTGACCCGCGCCCAAGAGGAATTGCACATCAGTTGGGCCCGTTGCCGAGATTTTCGCGGCCAGCGCCGCTTCACGATTCCGAGCCACTTCCTCATGGAATTGCCGCGAGAGGAAATGGACTGCGACATCCCCGGCGAGTATTCGTTGGCGACGGTGGAGGAACCGTCCGACATCTCTCCTCCCGCTTTCGATGAGCAGGAATATTCCCACGAACCGCCCGTCGCGCCGCCCGACATCGAGCCGCTTTTTGCACCGGCGACGGCGAAACTGCCGACACTCGCCGGGCTGACCACCGCGGCCGAATTGCTCGAGGGCCAAGCCGCCCCGCCGCCGGCGCCCGAGGTCTTCCGCCAAGGAATGGTCGTGCGGCATCCCGAGTACGGCGTGGGTAAAATCGTCGCGCTGAGCGGGTCGGGCACCGAACGCACGGCAACGGTCCAGTTTGCGCCGAAGGTGGGGCGTCAACGCATCACGATTCATAACAGCCCATTGCGACCGGTCAAAGTACAATAAAGGCTGCGACGCCGGCGCGAGGCGAAAGCCGACCTGGCCGATCGGGCTCGCGCGAAATGCAGTAATGATGTGCCCCGCCGGTACGCCGCGACTCGACGGCAAACCGAGCCAGCGCCGCAAACGAAACCGTGCGCCATCACTGCAACCGCCCCCGATGCAACAACCAGCGACGAAAGGACGCTCACGGCGATGTTCCTCGGGTACAACACGAACGGCTTGGCCCATCATCCGCTCGATGCGGCCATCGATCTCTTGGCCGAGATCGGTTATCAGGGCGTGGCCATTACGATCGATCATCACGCCCTTTCGCCGTTCGACTCGAATGGGCCGACACAATTGGCCGATGTCGCGCGGCGACTTGAGAAACACCGCATGCGCTGTGCAATCGAAACAGGGGCGCGATTCATCCTCGATCCGTTCCGCAAGCACGAACCAACCCTGCTCTCGCCGCAACAGAGCGATCGCCGGCGACGAATCGAGTTCTACCGTCATGCGTTGCACTGCGCAGCCGAGTTGCGGGCCGACTGTGTTTCCCTCTGGTCCGGAGCGGCTCCCCCGCAACCGGAGCCGCGCGAGAACCTTTTGACGCGCTTGTGCGACGCGCTAAGCGAGGTGCTTGCCGAAGCAGAGCGTCTCTCGCTGCCGCTGGCCCTCGAACCCGAACCCGGGATGTTGGTCGCAACGCTGGCCGACTTCGACCAGCTCCGCCGGCGGCTGCCGCACCCGCTGCTCCGCTGCACCGTCGATATCGGACACCTTTGGTGTCAAGACGAAACGCCCCTGGACGCAGTGATCGCCGCTCATGCCGACCAAATCGCCAATGTTCATATTGAAGACATGCGACGCGGCCGACACGAGCACCTGATGTTCGGCGAGGGGGAAATTGACTTCCCGAGCGTCCTGCATGCCCTGAAGCGTTCCGGATACCAGGCCGGGGTCTATGTCGAGCTAAGCCGCCACAGTCACGAGGGCCCAACCGCAGCTCGGCGCGCCCGAGAGGTCCTTTTAAGCATCTGGCCGCAATGATTGGGCGCCCCGGCGGCAAACGGATCTGGGTAGTTACCTGCCCGAGCAAGCCCGTCGTCCCGGCCATTCGCCGCGGCCGATTTGCTGCCATCCCCGCGGCAGACTCTTTGCTGCTGCCGTTTGTCCTGCGTCGCTGCCGCGGAGCAACTTCAGCCCTCCACAAGCATTTCAGCAACCACCCGGCGCGGGCATGAACGCGGAGGCGGCTGCACCGTTCGGCTCAACATCCCGCGTCGTGTGGCCTCTCGCCCGCCCATGCGCCCCGTTGGGAAGCGGATTGCGTCGAACTGTTCTAGCCTGACCGAATGAAAGAATAGACAAGATAGGCAAGGTTTTTTGATTATCTCGACTTTGACGAAAGTTTTGTCTTTGCGGGTCCGATAATCTCAGCGTCCTCGAATGCTCTCGACGCGCATTCAGGTAACCCCCCCATGTTGAGGTCGATCGATATGTCTCGCCAACTCTTCGTCCAAAGTGCGTGGGTGCTTGGGCTTATGGTGGCCCTCGCCGGCTCGACGGCCGATGCCCAATGGTCGCTGAACAATGGGCAGAGTTTCCAAAGTTCGCGAGCTCAATGGGAAGGCCGAATGACGCGGCCTTCCGCGGCACACACCGGAACGACCATTACGGCAGACAACGTGTTCGACGATGAACCTGCGGTCGTGCCGAATTCCGGATCGCAGCGCACGAATGTCGCTCCGGGCCGAACCGCTGCTGCAAGACCGAGCCGGTCGGTCGGCTATGCCCCCTCATACGGCTCGAGCTACCGCCGAGTCGCGGCCGAGGAGTTGTCGGTTGATCCCCACGGTCGGGCATCGGCCGGTGACGTCGAACCGATTCCGGCGGGTGAACCGCTGAGCCCTGTGGACGACTACGCCGGCGATTACCAGCCGGGTGCCGCATGTCACACTTGCGGACCAACCGGCTGCGCCGCTTGCGACGACGGCTGGCAGTGTCGCGAAGGCTGCTGCCCGGGTTTGGGCATGGGCGCGGCCGGTTACGTGTTGCGCAATGCGTCGATCTTTGCCGGAGCCCACGGATTCAAAGGCCCGGTCGATATGGGCCGCAACGGCAATTTCGGCCTGCATGCAGGTGTCAATATGGGGGCCGCGGTGGGCAGCGGCTTCGACATCGGGTATCAACTCGGATTCATGGCGGTGCAGAGCAACTTTTCGGGCGATCAGCTTTCCCAAAGCGGCCGCGCCGACCGCGACCAAATCTTCTTCACCGGCGGGTTGTTCAAGCGAAGTCCCTGCGGTGGTTTGCAATGGGGCGTGGTGTTCGACATCCAACACGATCGCTACTACAGCCGACTCGACCTGCAACAGATCCGCCAAGAGACAAGCCTGGTCTTCCCCAATGGGAATGAAATCGGTTACATGGGCATTTACGGGCTCGATGGCGACACGTACTGGCAGTCGGCCGAAAACGCCATCTGGTTCGATCCCACCGACATGTACGCCCTCTTCCTCCGCCGCCAGTTCGAGCTGGGCGGTGAAGGCCGCATCTGGGGCGGTGTCAGCGGGTGGGGCGACGGCGTCTTCGGCGCCGAGCTGCGGGTGCCGTTGGGTAACAGTTGGGCGATCGAAAACCGCATCAACTACCTCATTCCCAAAGAGGGGCATGGCGCCAACGCTCAACGACAAGAGTCGTGGGGCATTGCCATCCAACTGGTGTGGTACCCGGGCCGACATGCCGCCTGCGAAAGCCAGAACTGCTATCGGCCGCTGCTCTCGGTGGCCGACAATTCCACCTTCATGGTTACCTCGCGCGGCAGCCGGTAATCACCCCATCGTTTTCCATCGAAAACCGTCGGTCGGCCTGACCGAGTTTACCCGAGCGTTCGTCGCGGCGGGAAAACGGAGTGCCGCGAAATACACCCGCTGCAAACCCGGCGGCAGCGATGCCAAATTACCCCGGCAGACCGCCGTCACCATCGGAGAAGCCACCGCCGTCGCAGCAGCCGCCGACGCGATTCGGCCGACAAAGCAAGTTCAGTGTTGATGATCAGCCTGAAGACAGCGATAGGTCGCAGCAACCGACGGTGCGATTTGCCTGGTGGAACCGCTTTCACGTCATTGCGATAACACTGAAAAGGCCTCGCGAATGGCATCCGTGAGCGATTGGGTCACAGGGCCGCCTCGGCGGCCTTGTGGCGTTTAAGTCGGGAATCGGCTCCTCTGATCCGGTCCTCACCGCCGGTGGAAAAGGTCGATTTGGGATTCGCGGCCGAGAAGGCCTCTTGATGCGGCAGCGCTAAATCGTCGCAAATGGTGCATGACGGCGGCCTTTCTCCTCACATGCTTGCCAGTCTGAACACCCAGCCTTCGTGCTTCCACTTTCGAACCGACTCATCGCTATCGTGTTGAGAGACTCGCGGACTAAGTTCTCTGGAACCATGTTGTTCAAAGGGCTACCGAACAACACCGCGAAAAACGGAAAACGGTTCCTCCGCGGATTGCACGCAATCGACCGCGTCGTTGCGACCGCAGCCGCGTTCGTTATTGTGTGGAACCGGTTAGGAGTCTGGCCCACTGAAATCGAAACGAGAAACTCATACAATCGGCGGCGAACAATCGGTTGGCGGCGATCCCGGCGTCCGGCACGATCTCCGCAATATCCCGATGCTTCTCACTCGCCGATCTGCCTTTCGCCGGGCCGTTTTTCGCCGAGCAGCGAGTCCGTCTCCCGCCGACGGCGCGCCGACAAACCCCTAGCTTTCCCCGCGACAATATGCGAGAATAAAAGCTGAGGGCAACTGGCGGCTTTCAAGGGACGTGGCAATGAATCGCTCAATGCGGGGTGCAGCAGGCTTTACGCTGGTCGAACTGCTCACCGTTGTCGTCATCATCGGCATGCTGGTGGCGTTATTGATGCCGGCCGTGTTAGGGGCTCGGCGGACTGCCTTGCAGACGCGGTGCGTCAACTATCAGGGAGAGCTACTCAAGGCGTTGGTGGCCTACGACGCCGCCAAGAAGCGATTGCCGGGATCGATCACCGAGGGTTGCCCCGGCAACAGCACCCGGGTGTGGGTGGTCGAGCTTCTACCCTATGTCGGCCGCAACGATTTGTGGGAAGGCACCAACGGCTGGCGCACCCACCAAGGCCCGGCGGTCCGGATCAATGAGTTCGTTTGCCCGGTCGATACCGATGCACTGAACGAGCCGGCCGCGCTCAGCTACGTGGTCAACGCCAACCTATTTCGTAAGCGTCAGTTCGGCAATGTGCCCACCAATAAATCGATCTCGCTGGCCGATCTGAAAGCGCCGGCGGTTACCATCGTTCTCTCCGAGCGAAAGAACGTTTTCGGGCAAGGCCCGAGCCCATGGGCACCGTGGCAATCCGCGTGGACCACGGCCGACCCGATCAAACGGATTACGTTCGTTTGGCCTGCTCCGCCGGCGACCGGCACAATCGACGCCCTGCCGGTCGATACCGGCATTTCGTCGAACCATCCCGGGGTGGTTATTTGCGGCTTTGCCGATGGCCGGGTCGAGGCCCTTTCCGGGCAGACGGATGTATCGGTCTATCAGCCGCCCCTGATTCCGTAAGCGCCGCGGCTTCGCCGGACGAGGCGGCTTTTCTCAGCGCGCGCGGCCGAGCAGCATCGATCGGCAATTGCCCGCTTTTGCGTCGAACGACGAAAAAGCGTCATTTGTCGCTCACGGCAACAAGAATTGCCGATCTTTTTAATAGCCCGTTGAAAAACACAATTCCAACGAGTTCAACCCGCGAATTTCCGAAAAAACACGCACAGCCGTGCAGCCGGGAATGACTTTTTCGACGGGCCGTTAATGGCGTTCTCGATTCGTTTCGGCCGGTCCGGCCCGCGGGGCCGAGGGCCGTCGGAGGCACGTCGCGGTGCCGCAAGGCCTCGACCGCTGTCTCTCGCGGCACCCGTCCGGCTCGACCGACGCCGAGCGAAACGACTGCCTGCCACCATCGGCATTGTGCCGACGCAGGCCGGGGTAAACGCACCCACACACCTGCGATCGACAATCCGGTGCTGCGCTACTTCGGCAAGCCGACACAGTGCCATGCGAACCGAACGAGTCGGAGAGAACGCCAACGGGTGATTCGCAAATCCACATGGCAGAGGGGTCTTGGGCCGTCCCCATCGCCTCAATTCAGAAAAAAATCTGTAAACGGACATTGCCCGCTAACAAGACGACGCAAAAATATCCTCAGAGCGTATCGCTCGAACGTCGGCGCCTCGTCGCCCCGAACTATTCGCTTCGTGCGAGGTGGCTTGATTCGGGCGTGTGACCGCAACCGCAGACAGGGCGTCGTTGGGTGAAGGTGTGACGGGAGAGTTTCGGCGTGAGCACTCGGCAGGCAATTCGGCGAAAGAAACTGCGGCGCGAGGCGGAAGGATACCTCGAGCTGGGTCTTCCCCATTCGGCCCTAGCCGTGCTGGCTCGTCTCGGCGATCCGACGGCGCTCGATCCTCATGCGTTGTTTCTTTGGGGCGAAGCTTTGCGCTGTTTGGAACGCTTTGAAGAAGCGCTGGTGCCTCTGCGACAAGCGTCGCAACAGAACCCAGACGACATCCGGGTCTGGCTCGCTTTGGGATGGTGTTACAAGCGGACCGGCCGAATCGAGGCGGCCATCGACTCGCTCGAACACGCATTGCCGGCCGATCCCGACGAGCCGCTTTTGCACTACAATCTCTCTTGCTATTGCAGTCTGGCCGGCCACAAAGAGAGCGCGCTGCGGTATCTTTCGCGGGCACTGGCGCTCAGGCCCGAGATGCGGGAAATGATCGCCTCGGAAACGGACTTCGACCCGCTGCGCAACGATCCCGAGTTCCAAGCGATCTGCCGGGGCGAAACGTTGGCCAAATAACCCGGTTCGACGGGTGTCACGCCGATTCTGCCGGCGACGCAACGCCTTGCGGGAGTCCGCCGGTGTTTCTTCATCCGCCCGTTTGTCGCGCTGCGATCGCTTCCCATCGACATCGCGGCCGGGAATAGAACAGGGCGACGGTTGACAAGCAACCGTCGCCCTGCCGGATGGGGTTGGTACGAGGGTCTCTGATGCCGATGCGCTCAAAGCGAACGTCGGCGGAGGGTTTCTGCGGGGCAGGTCGGCGCCGAAGCTCGCTGCGTTCAAAGGCGAGTCGAGCGTTCGAGGCCGCGTTCGTGGGCTGGGTTTTGTTCCTTTCTGTCGCTGCACAGGCCCTCACCGCCGCAGCCGAGTCGATCCGCGTCGTCAAGTCGCAGATTTGCGTCAGCCGCGGCGGGCATGCAATCCGTTCGATTTCTCTCAGTTGTTTGTCGGTCAGAAGTTGTACGTCAGCCCGACAAACGCTCCGTGCAAAATCAAGTGTCCATTCGTGTCGATATCGGCGATCTCCGGAAGATCGACGACATAGGGCGGCACCTGATTGTCGGCCAAACCGATGCCGGTGGCCGCCAGCACGCGATAGCCGACTCGCACACTCCAATTCTGAGCGAACTGCCAATCAGCACCGACGTTGATCTCGGTGAGGAATGCCAATTGGTCTTTCGTCGATTGCACCGGGTAGCCGCCCGGGTACGTGCCGTTGGTGTCGGCCGCCACGCCGTCGCCCCGATAGAAAGCGAACGTGTTCTCAATATGATTGTTGTAGATGCCGAACTTCGGCGTGCAGAACAGCTTGATGCTTTGCGTCATACGCAAGTCGGCCTGGGCACCGATTTGGAAGCCGTAAAGATTGTTGGTGATATGGTCGTCAATCGCGGCCCAGTGCGTCGGAGTGTACCACGAGCCGCCGCCCCGCAGCGAGAGGAAACTCAACTCCTCTTCAAAGCGGAAGAAGCGGAAGCCCATCAACCAATCAAGCCCCCAAACCGATTGGTACTCGCAAGCCTGGCTGCGGAATCCAACCAGCGAGACTTCGACATTGTGATATTCGTCGCGACGCTTCAAACGATGGGCGGCTGCGGCGTCGAACCAATCACGGGCATCGGCACCGGCGATGCGGCAAGGGAAGATCGTCAGCGGAGTGCTCACGCCCGAGGCATGAGTAACGGTAACCTCGCTGGTGTTCGATGAAAGCGTCCAATACGTGGCCTGAACGCCGAACCAGTTGCAACCGGCGCAAAACTTTCGGCCGAACGTGATTTCGCCCCCCCATTGCCAAGCGTTCTCCAGTTCGTCGGTCTTGAACAACTGGTTGGCGGAGTTTCCGTTTTCGTAGCTCGACCAGAACCCGTTCGGCTTGTCGCGACCCATCACAAGCATCATCGCCGAGGCATACCAGCAGCCCGACGTCGCGGGCGCCCGACCGCAGGCCGCCTGTTCGAACTGGCTGCATCCGCCGGCGTAGTAGCTGCCCATCCCCTGGCAACCGGTATCGCACGCCGTCGCCGGATAGCCGACCGCCGATGGCGCCAACATGCTATTGATCAGATTGTCGGCCGGGGCCGGTTGAGGTGTCGGCCGCAACGTATCGCTTGGCGACGGGCTGGCCGATGTCGGCGCCGGGGTAGGCGAGGGCGCCACCGGGGCCAACGGCGGTTCTTCGATCGGAGCCGAAGGCGCGGCGACCTTGGGCGCCGCGGTGGTCGGGCCGGCCGCAGGCTGAGGCGGCGGGGCAGGCGCTGCATAAACCGGCGCCGGCGAAACCGGCTGCGCGGGATACATCGCCACCATCGGCACTTGGACCGGCCGAGTCGTTGCCGGATGGGCCGGTACCACATAGCTCGGCGACGGACTCGGAGCAGGCAACACCGACGGCTTCAATGCCGGCTGACCCGCTACCGGATAGGCCATCTGCTGAGCAGCCCCTGCCACAGGATACGCTTGATAAACCAACACGGGCTGTGTTGCAACCGGAGCAACCGGGGGACTTGCCTGGGGTTGAACCGCAGGCG
Source organism: uncultured Planctomycetaceae bacterium (assembly GCA_964631235.1). Lineage (GTDB taxonomy): Bacteria > Planctomycetota > Planctomycetia > Pirellulales > Thermoguttaceae > JARKPK01. The sequence goes on from CAZVZX010000006.1 coordinate 22,495, forward strand.
AGACTGCCCGCGCCGACGGCACCGTCGGTGGCTGAATCGGATCCGGCGCTCCATAAAGCCCGTACTGTGCCTGCACGGTGACGGTTTGCCCTACCGTGAGCAGCACGATCGGCACGAGAGTCCAAAGGCGTCGCATAAATCGAGACTCCTAATTGGCAGCATCGGCAACATCGGCAACAACGAGAACAAAGGCTTTCTCGTACTTTTCCATCGTCTCTGTACCAACGATAAATGCGAACAAACCGGCCTTGCTGGAATTGAATCACGATTGCAAACAAAAGCGGTACGATACGTTCGGCAGAATTGCCAAACTTATTGCTGCTTGCCCGTCTTGCCTGACCGTCACAACCAGAACAACCTCAACCGGCGATTCCGCGTGTCCGTCTTTTCCTGCGTCCGAAATCACCGTCACGCCCCGATGGATGCCGGTCGGCCCCAAACCCCTGTGTGCCGGCACACCCCAACGGATTGCCCGTGCCCGAAATGCCACCGGCGACCAACGAACCTTCCGCTTTTGATCTGAACAACCGCGAGCCGGACAGCGAACCGGGGCATATCTTCGGCAAAACCGTCGTAACATACTCGCCAACCGGCAAATTCTTCGCCGCCACCCCAGTCAAATGCCCGCATGTTCCCTTTTTGCATCGTAGAGTTGTTGCGATTGCAAGACACAGGCGGCAGGGCCGCCGGCCAACCGGTGCTACCGCACCACACCGAGAAACCGCTCCCGTTGGTCGCTAACGTCTTGCCGGGAAAACAAGCAATCCAAGAGCAATAGGGAAGGGCGGCAGGGCCGCCGGCCAACCGGTGCTACCCCACCACACCGAGAAACCGCCTCTTTGGGCGCTAGTGTTTTGCCGGGGACGACGCGAAAACCGGGGGGTATGGCAAAGACCTTCCCGAAGCTGGCGTCCCATATCCTTTGACCCGCAGTTCGCATCATTTGCTCGCCCGTCCCCAAATCGTACTCCCGAAGTCGGTCACTCATACCGGCGGTGATTCGATGACAATGACGCGAAGCAAACTCCTTACCGCGATAGTTGTTTGGGTGTCGGCCTACGGCTCGATGGGCCAAACGCTCGCCGCATCCCCGGCCGACGACGCCCGTGCTGTCGTCTTCGCGTTGTCTGAGCCGTTGGACGCGCTGGAACAGGAGTTCTTCGACGATGCCGCGGACGAACAACTCGATCATTTCGACCTGTTCGCCGCCGCGATGGTGGCCGCCGGCACGAAAAGCAGGGACGAAATCGCCCTCTACCGCCGAGCGATTGACAATCGTGCCGAGGAGCTGAACCGTCTTCTCGAAGCGACGGCCGATTCGCGCGACCGCGTCGAGGCCGTCTTCCACTTCCTTCACGAACGGATGCTGCACGGAGGATACCGACTCGAAGCCACGGATATTCGAATCGCCCTTGATCGCGGCCAATTCAATTGCGTCAGCGCCACGGTGCTGTTCAATTACTTGGCGTGTCGAAGCGGGCTGCGCGCCGTTGGTTTGGAAACCACCGGACACGCTTTGAGCCGCGTTTATTTGCAGGACCGAAGCGTCGATGTTGAAACGACATGCCCCTCGTGGTTCCGGCTGAAAAGCGATCCCCAAAAGCAACGCGAGGCCGTCGAATCGGCACTCGGCACCGCCAGTCACCGCGGCGGGCCCTTTCGAGAAGTCTCGGCAATCGAGCTGGCCGGAATGATTTACTACAACCGCGGGGTCGATCATCTGGCAGCCAAGCAGTTCCGCGAGGCCGCCTCGGCAAACGCCAAAGCCCTCCGACTCGACCCAGCCAGCAAAACAGCCCGCGGCAACCTTGTGGCCACCTTGAACAACTGGGCAATCATCGAGGGGGCGTCGCAACATTATCCCGAGGCTGTATCACTGCTGAAACAAGGTCTTGCGATCGATCCGAAGTTCGAGACGCTTCGGCAAAACTATGTGCATGTCTATCATCAATGGAGTCTTTCGCACTGTTATCGCGGGGATTTTGCCGCTGCCGCAGCATTGCTTCAGCGTGCCTCGGCCGAACAGCCGCAGTTGCCTCAATGGCAACAAATGTCATGCGATATCTATCGCCGATGGGCTCGGTCGAAATTCGACGCCCACGACATCGATGGGGCGTTCGCCCGCTTCGACGAGGCCCGAACCGTTTTGGGCGCCTCGCCCGAGCTGCTAACGATCGAAGAAGAAGAGATCGCCGCCTGGGGCCGCGAGCTTGCCTCGGCCCGGCAGACCGCCACAGCCGCCGCCGTCTTCCAAAAGGGCCTAGCTCGGCTGCCCTCGGCCGTTCGGCTGTCGCGCGACTTCGACTGCTATGTCGGTCGAAACCGAACGATCGAGGTTGAACCCGCCCCAGGCGAAGGACTGCTCGGCGGCCTCTCGCCCGTATCGCTTTCGCCTTGAGCCTGTTGCGAACAAAAACCCGGCTTTTTCTAAAAACGACGTTTGACAGCCGGATGCTTGTGACCTAGGCTTCATTTGATCGACGCTTTTCGCCCAACGCCATCGGCCGTTGCGCTAACATTTTTCACAATCAACGGCTGACGGTCCCCCTCTCGTCTTTGGCGGATCTCCGCTTTGTGTGCGAGGAATGATCCCTCGCGCGCTGCCATGACGGCTTGTCCCAGCGAAAACAATTCGGTTGTGCGCGCCGGCGACCAACTCAGATTCGGTGATCCCGATACGCCCCGGTATTACGCGAACACAATAGGCTGATCGCATGCAATGCCAACGGGCGGAACACGAATGAGGACCGCTTCCGTCCGTCCCCTGATGCAGATCGTGCTCGCAACCGCTAACGCCCGCAAAGGTAGAACGAACCGCGAACAGACGCGAACGCGAGCCAAAGTAGAACAATCCGCGAATAAACGCGAACGAACCGCGAATGAACGCGAACTAACGCAAAGAAAGAACCGACCGCGAATAAACGCAAATACACGCGAAGGCAGAACAAACCGCGAATGAACGCGAACCAACGCAAAGAAAGAACCAACTGCCAATAAACGCAAATACACGCGAAGACAGAACGGGCGGCCAATATACGCGGAGGATCGACAAACCGAGGATCAACGCTAACGCACGCGAAGGAACGCGAACGAATGGCAACCACCAAGAAAGTTAATCGAGAAACAGTATAGTCTTCTCGGAGGATTGTTTCCCAATGCTCGAACAAACGACGCCTGTGCTTTCTCCGGAAATCGATCTCTTGCCCGAGGGGGCCGACGAATCGGCCGCCGCAGAAATTCGCCTTCAAGTATGGGGCATCCTCACGACCCTCTACCCGCGGACCCAGCCGGTCGAGCGTCGCGGGCAAACGCGATACCCATTCCCCTACTTGATTCACCTAACGCCGGTCGGCGAAGATGGCCGCTCTCCGATCGGTTCTGGCATGGTCGTCGTCGGAAAACACCTCTCGGAGAAAGGCTTGGGCTTCTATCATCCTCAGCCGTTGCCCTATCGACGCATGATCGCTTCGTTCGAGGCGGTGGCCGGTCGCCCAATGGCCTTTCTGATCGATCTGAATTGGTGCCGCTTCACAAAACAAGGATGGTACGAGAGTGGCGGGAAATTTCTCGATACCGCCGACGCGCCCGAAGCAAAGTAATCGATCCATGGGCGCACCATGCCGTGCGCAAATCGAAGTCGGTGCTGCCCTATTTCGGACCTCGGCCTGATCGGTTCACGTCATTTCCCAAGCGGTGAGCCGCCCACGGCAATTCCCTGGCGGTGGACTGCCGGCGTTCTTGCAAACGTGCGGCCGACCGTGGCGGCCGGGGCGCGGCGGCGACCGGTCTCAGCGTCCCGATCAACGCGGTACGTGGGATTCAGCGGCGATCTGCTGTTTCTCATCGATCCGCGCGGCCCCCAGCGCGAAACGAGCATCGCCCTGAAGGAAGCCGATAATCCACTGGTCGTCGCCTGCCCGATACGGAACGGCAACCTGAAATTCGCCGGCAGCGACCGCAGCGTCAAACACCAGCCGGCCCGGAGCATTGGCGCGTTCATAAACGGCATGCTGCATTTCGGCACGTGACTGCGCCTCGGTCCTGGCCGAACCGTTCGCGTCCACGCTGCCGCTCGTGCGCCGCGTCAGGCCGTGCGGCAGTCGGCCCCGCATCGGTGCGGCTTCAAGTCGCAGTCGTCCGGCGCAGGGAGCCGACCCGCGAATCAACAGTTGCCCCTCGGGCACACTCTGATCGACATCGACGCGCAAAGGAAGCGTCAAGGGATGACGAAGCCGCAATAGCGGATCGCCCAACAGGTGAAACATCGCGGCGTGTTCCTCGCGTTCTGCACGCAACGACTCGCGTGTGGGGCTCAAGCCGGCGGCAATCGCGTCGAGCAGCTTGCGGCGAGGATCATCAGCCGGATCATGTTCGAGCAGGGCTTGCCGCGCATGAAGCAGGGCCTCGCCCACCGTAGGCGTCCGGCGGACGAATACTTCGTCGAGCAATCCCACCGCCAGCGAAGCCATTCCGTAAGGCATAGCGACGCGCGAGGCACCGATGACCCCGGCCGGCCCGCCTTCCGCTCGAAGCATCTCTTCCCCGAGGCAATCGTCGGCATCGAATGCCCCTCCGTAGCAAGAGAAAAAGATCGCCAGCGGCCCACCTGCGTTGGCTCGAAGCCGCGCCACTTGGGGCCGATCGAGAATCGGTTGCGCGCCGGATGGGCACCGAACCCAATCGAGGCCCTCGGGTCGCCCATGCCCCATATACACCCAAAACCACCCCCCTTCGTTGAAACGCGCAGCCACCGCCTGCGAAAACGAATCCAGCGGCGGACAGTAAGGGCTGCCCGAACTGGCGTAGGTCATCGTGACCCGATAGGCGGGCGGAACGGTTTCCGTCAAGAAGTACCGAACTGACGATTCGAGCACCCCGTCGAGAAGCGATCCGAATCCGCCGACGCCGGCCACGCAGTGAATCGTGCGCCGCCAAGGGCCTAAGTCGGCCGACCGCTCGTAGGCCAGAGTCTTCTCGATGATCGTTCGCAACTGATCGGTCGAGTCTGCCGAAAGCCGCCCGACGGCGGCGTCGGGCGTGCCGTCGCCATCGAAATCGCCGTATGGCCCATCGGTCGCCAGCATCGGCTCCGAGCCGAAACGAACATTCACCGTCGCCTTGCGATAGTGGGTGGGCACATAGGCCGACTCTCGCCCCCCGCCCGCCGAGGCCGCAGCCGCATCGGCATCACCTACCAGCACCACAAATCGCGTTGCCGGCGTAGCGGCCTGGCGAACCCGGCGAAGAACGTCGTCGGCCGTTCCCGCCGACTCGATCACGCGCAACTGATGCCCTTGACCGCGACGATACTCGATCCAGGGGTCCAATGCCGACCGCAGCGCACCAGGGCAAACAACCACCGCCTCGCCACTGTCAACCGGATCGGCCGACAGTAGCAACGCCAACAGCATCCATGCCATCGAATGATCCTTCGCCTTCGTCCTGTTGAAACACTCGGGCAACTGCCCGCCAAGGTCTCCGGAAACGATCGCCGAGCCGCAGGCCGCCCTGTCTCTTTCGGAGGCCGAATTGTAACTGAACAATCCCTGGCAAAGCCACGCCAGTTTTGCCACGGTTGGCAGAAAGCCCCCGGAAAAGCGAAGGCAGCCCCAAGTGGCCCAGACCGACCGGTTTCGTTCAGACGGCGGTTGTTTCCGCGCCGTCGAACTGCCGAAATGAAATCGCGCCGAATGGCTGGCAGTTCAAACGGGAACGGCGCGCAATCGGCCGCTTTGCTGCCTCCGCGGCCGCGTTCGCAATTGTGTGGAACTATTTAGTCGAACAGCCGATTACGGACAACCGTCTGACACAGACCGATCGGTTCCGCCTCGTCTAGACTGCATCGGAGGCTGGTCGTTTGCGTCGGCGAAGTTCGTCGTGGCACTGACGCACGCGACGTTCAACCTCGGCCAACAATGCGCGCTCGTCCATGGCAGCCGCCTCTTGCGGTGCAATGGGTTCGCCGTAGAGCACGCGGATATCGCCGCGGAGGCGTGGCAGCACTTGCCGACGAGGCCATGCCTCGAAAGCGCCGTCGATCGCCACCGGCAAGATGGCCGCCCCCGAGCGGACGGCCAGCGTTGTGAATCCCGGCCGAAAAGGTTGAATGCTGCCGTCGGGCGTTCTGGTGCCTTCGGGAAAAATCAACACCATTTCGCCCCGTTTCAGACGGCGCAGCGACTCCTTGATGCCGTTGAGTCCCAGCCCTTCGCGATCGATGGGAATCGCATCGAGCGATTGAATCAGCCAGCGGAACGGTCCGAATCGAAAGAGCGTTTCCCGAGCCAAGTAGTTCATCCGTCGCGGCGAAGCCATGCCCACCAAAGGCGGATCGAAGTGGCTCTGATGATTTGAAACGACGAGAACCCCGCCCGAGGCCGGGATTCGCCGCACACCATAATGCCGCACGCGATAGAAAAGAACGGCAACCAGTTGCACCACGCGGCGCAACAGTTCGTACCAAACGATCTTCCACAGCGGTCGGTCCATGGCAGGCTCAGCAGAGAAGAAACAGCAACGGGAGGCCGTGCAAAACCCATATTGTGACCGCAGTGGCCCGATTCGCCAACGCCCCTGCGGCCGCCGCTGAACGATGCGCCCAGACCGGTTGAAAACCGTCGGGCACTCGCGCGATTACTGCACGAACTGCTCTTCCTTCTCGTCGTTGCTGATGGTGATCTCGCCGGCGTCTTCGAGGCGACGCACAATATCGACGATCTGCTGCTGAGTCTGCTCGACATTCGAAAGTCGGACCGGGCCAAGGTATTCCATTTCCTCCCGGAGCAGATCGGCGGCCCGCTTCGACATGTTGCGGAGGATTTTCTCTTTGAGTTCCTCGCTGGCGCCTTTGAGCGCCATGGCCCACTGAGAACTTTCGACGTTCTTGAGCAGTGTTTGAATGTCGCGGTCGGAAAACTTCGTAATATCTTCGAAGACGAACATCAAGCGGCGGATCTCGTCAACCAGCTCCGGATCTTCCTGGGCCAGGTTCTCCAACAGGCTGCGGCCGGTCGCGCGATCGATCACGTTGAGAATCTCGGCCACAGTCGCCACGCCGCCGGCATTCTCGAACTGCTGGCTCATAATGCTCGACATGCGGTGTTCCAGCCCGCGTTCCACTTCCTTGATGATCTCGGGGCTGGTTTGGCCCATCATGGCTACGCGACGAATCACCGATATTTGTCGCTCGGCCGGTATGCCGCGGACGACCTCGGCCGCTTGCTGCGGCGTAAGGTGCGAAAGAATCAGCGCGATGGTTTGCGGATGCTCGTCGATGATAAACGTGAGCAAGTTCTGGCTATCGACCTTCTGCAAGAACCCGAACGGCAGCGCCTCGATCGATTGACGAACGGTCTCCAACGTGGCGACGGCGCCCTTGCCCAAGGCCCGCTCGACCAACTGTTTGGCCACTTCCAAACCGCCGGCCCGCGCCGTCAGTGCGTTGGGATTGGCGTTGGCGAACTCCTGAATCACCTGCTCTTGTTCTTCGCCGGTGACGCCGGTGGTTTTGGCGATTTCGATTGATACGGCCTCGACTTGCTTCGGATCGAGTTTCGAGAGCAAGGCCGCGGCCTGATCGTCGGGCAGGCTCATCAGCAAGATCGCCGCTTTGCGCAAGTCGGAAAGGGCCATGCACCGACACTCCGAGATCTCTGCCGCCGCATTCGAGCAACGTGCCGCAACACCCGATTGACCGATCCGATCGGTCGCGCCATCGCGCGGATGCCTTGAGCTGCCCGACTCTTTGCCGATCAATCAAGGCTTCGCGCCGGCGCCGCTTCGTTCCAACCGAGCGCCAAGGGAATAATCGGATCTCGGGGCACCGCGCGGCGGCCGTCTTCGTTCAGACGCGCACTTCCATCGTGCGCCTTATCGACTGCCCAAACAGCGCGGCTTCAACCGTGCCGTTCAGATCCCTACGGCCGCTGCCGTCGGCACCAACCCTACTTCCAGCACCAACGGGCCCCACGGAGTGTCGAACGACACCGACAGCGGCGTCACATTCGAGGGGAAACGTACTTCATGGTCTTTGCCGGTGATCACGTTCGGCAGGCTGACCATCAATTCATACTCTTCCAGTTGCGCCTTCGCGCCACCGGCGACCATGTTGGTCAATTCTCCCACCGCATCAACCACGTCGGCATCGATCGTCTCGGCCTCGTACAGCAGCATGGTCGAGGCGGCCTTCAGGGCCACCGACTGCGATAGGCTGAGCACGACCGTGCCCACCGCCTTGCCCGAAAGCCCGATCACCCCGCTGATCTCATACTTCGGGGTGTGCCCGTTCTTTAGTGCAATCGCCCCTCGCTGCACCGGGCACGAAAGCATGGTTTGAAAAGCGTTGCTCAGCGAGGAAATGAAGGGATTAATCCACTCGGCGCGCATCGGCAGCGATCCTTTCCTAGTATTCGACCCTGACGATCAACTTCCCCGCCCCAACAAAAACACCTAAATAACACCGCGGAAAAGAGAAAGCGGTTCAAATCGCATCCCTACGCAATCGGCAGTCACCTGTTGAACCGCACTGCGTGTTCCGCGGTCTCATTCAGTGCTGAGATTACAAGCCGTTTGCCCCATTCAAGAAAGCTTAGGTTCTTCTCTCGTGCAAGTATCGATCGAGCGACATGGATCACGGTTTTTCCACGGTGCGTCGCACCGGTTGTTCCGTCTAAACATTCTGCACCAACCGGAACAAAGCCGAGGAACGCCGCAATACTGTGCGTTGGTCTGTTCCTGACGAAAACACGGCAGACGCTCCTACCGGCAGCATCCCTTGGCCCCGCTTACAGAGGGGGCGCATGATGCTCCTCCAGCGGATCGCCCGACGCACCGCGCAATCGCGTTCCGACGGAGGAAAAGCAACCGGCGATTCCGCCCCGGCAGGCCCCGACGGTCTTGTCGCCTCTTGCCGGATTGCAAGATCGGCAACAAGTTCAACGAATGCGTCTTCCGCCCCCCGGGCCTATTGGTCGTTTTCACTTGCGGGCTATTCGGTCCACGCCCAACCGGCCGTGTAGCCCGGGGATTCTGTCAATTCCAATTCGGCCGCCCGAATCCGGACTTGCTCGGCCGCCAATCGTTGGCGAACCTGTTCGGCCAGAAAGCGAGAAAGCTCTTCGGCCGTCGTATTGACCACCGGAAGCAAAACGCAATCGCTCTTCGGAAAAGTCCAGCGCCGATCAACGAACAGCACTTCGACCGCGTCGCCTTGATCCACCACACGCATGCGCGGATGGGCCGTCGGCAAAAGGACGCGATGATCCCAAGGGATGATGAGTTCGCGGACGACCTTTCGTACCCAATCAAAATCCACAATGTATCCGAAGGCATTGGCCGCGCCTTCGATGCGCACCGACACACGATAGTCGTGCCCATGCACCGATTCGCAACGCTCCGCGTCAAACGTAATGAAATGCGAAGCACTGAACGTCAAGTCGGAGCAGTTGATTCGGATCCAAGGCGTCATCAGAGCGTACCTATCGTTTTTCGGAAGAAAAGGCTCCGCACGAATTCAAACCGCGAACAAGGCAATGCCGCCTCAACCGGAACAATGCGCAATCGGGCGATTTGCCACGTTTGCGGGCGGTTCCGCAACTATTTCAAACGATTCAGAGTCGTCATGAAGCAATGACGAACAATCTGCTCACCGCCGGGGTGCGAATACTGACGGGCAAAAGCGTCCTCCCGCGTACAGCGTATGATCTTCCAATGATTGACGATGTTTTCCTTGCCGCCCTCTACGGCCGACTCGATGGGCCGCCCGGTTGTTCGGTCTGCAAGAACGCTCTCAGCGCGGGAACAATCCGCTCGGGAACGTCTTCCAGCACATAGTGTCCGGCATCGTCGAAACGATGCACTTCGGCCCGCGGAAACCGGGCGAGCCATTGATCGAGAAACCAAGGCGTGAAACACCAATCGCGCATTCCCCAGAAAAAGCAGAACGGATGGTTCTCGAATTGCCTCAATCGCGCGGCAATGCCGGCCAGCGTGGCATAGCTTCCGTGGCGGGGCGAAAGCGGAATGTCTCGCACGAACTGGTAGATCGCCGCGCGATGCCCCCACGAATCGTACGGGGCCAATAAACCGTCGCGCACCTCGGGCGGAAGCCCGGCGCGTCGCGCTGTGGCCATTACCAGCGCCGCCCGAGCAAACAGGTTCAGCCCTTGAACAGCCAACGGCCCCAGCAGCGGAGCCCGGCAAACGCGAATTCGCCAAGGGCATCGCGACGCGGGAAAGGCGGCCGTGTTCATCAGCACGAATCGTTCAAACCGTTCCGGCAGTTCAACGGCCGCCCCCATGCCAACCGCTCCGCCCCAATCGTGCGCCACCAGGGTGATCGAACGCAAATCTAAATGCTCGATCAACCGGCACAAGTCGTTGATCCGTCGCCGCAGGGTATAGGGGTATCGCGACCGCGACGGCTTCTCCGACAACCCGCACCCGATCTGATCGGGCGCCACCAATCGATATGAATCGCTCAGCCCGTTGAGCAGCGAACGCCAATAGAACGACCAAGTCGGGTTGCCGTGAACAAGCAGCAAAGGCCGGCCGCGGCCTTCGTCAACATAATGACATCGCAAACCGTCGATCAACATCTCGCGAGAGGCGAACGGATACAACCGACGCCACCCTGCCCTCTCGCCCGCCTGGCTCATCACACCATCTCCCGCCTTGTGTGCGATTCGTCAGCCGAGCGATGCTCGCCAACCAAGGAATGCCCGACAGCCGCACCAAGCGGCCCACCGCCGCGGGTCTCGCAACCGCCGATTCGCCCGCTAATGTACAAATCGCATCCGACGATCCGTTGCGTCAGCCCGCGAAGCGTCAAAGCGTTTTCGGGCCGTTCCACCCCCCATCCACCGACAGGCGAGGGTGCGGTTCGACCGCCGAAGAGCTTCGGCGCAACGAATGCATGTACTTCGTCCACTTGCCCGCTGTCGAGCAACATGCCGAATACCTCCGCGCCGCCTTCGACCAGAACATTCGTCATTCGCCGCCGGCCCAGCTCGGCCAGCAACGCGGCAAAACGATCGGCCGGCGACTCCCCGGGACACACCAACACCTCGCACCCCGCGGTTTGCAGCCGCGCCTGCTCGGCCGGATTGCATTCGGGCCGAACGGCAACGAGCACGGGCACTTCTCGGGCCGACGCAACCAACCGGCTTTCGCTTCGCAGCGCCCCCCACGAATCGAGCACCACCCGAACCGGCGTTCGCAGTCCCGGCGGACGCGCCGTCAGCAGTGGATCATCCAAGTCGGCCGTGCGGCGGCCCACAATGATCGCATCGACTCGGCCGCGAAGTTGATGCACAATGCTGCGCGATTCGTCGCACGAAATCCATCGGCTGGTCCCGGCGCGGGTCGCCAATTTTCCGTCGAGCGTCATCGCCCATTTGGCAATGACCCACGGCCGGCCTGTTTGCAACAGTTTTAGATACGGTGCATTCAACTCGGCCGCTTCCGCCTCAAGCACGCCGGTCTCGACGGCAATACCTGCCGCTTTCAACTCAGCCAACCCGCGCCCCGCCACTGCTGTAAATGGATCCGCCATCGCCACCACTACCCGAGACACGCCGGCACGGATCAGCGCCTGACTGCACGGCGGCGTCTTCCCGAAGTGGCAACACGGTTCAAGCGTTACGTACACCGTTGCGGCCCGGGCCCTCGCCCCGGCAATGGCCAACGCTTCGATCTCGGCGTGCGCACCGCCGTAGCGGCGGTGCCATCCCTCGCCGATAATCTCCGCCCCGCGAGCAATCACGCATCCAACCATCGGATTGGGCTCGACGTGGCCCTGCCCGCGGGCAGCCAGCGTCAATGCCCGGCTCATATGCCAATGGTCGATTTCCTTCTGATCCATCGCGAGTTCTCCTCACCGCCCAGCTTAACAAACCCAGCAAAAAGAGAAAGAGTCGCGTTTTCGCATCTCTTCGGATTGCGGCCTAAATGGTTCCACGCAATGACGTTGTTGAACAACCATGTGCGCATCCAATCAGCCGCCCGACGCTCTGGAAGGCCACGCTCCGTCGTGGTCGGAAATCGGCGAAACGATCGCGGCCGCAACGATGCGGCTTTATCGCGTGCAATCTCCATTTGAACCGTTTTCCATCTTCCGCGGTTCTATTTGGGCAGTTCGACAGCCGCCTATTGGCCCAAAAAACCGGCGCAATCGATACTTTTTATGCAATCCGCCCATTCCTCCCGCCGATAAGAACCAATGACGATTCAACCCGTCGTAGCTGAAGCTCGGCTTGCGCGGGAAGATCGATGCGTCCTCGGGCCAAGATCGTCGGTCATCCCAAGGCAAAGTGCGTTTAAGGCACAAACCCCATTCGGCCGAGGCATCGCGAAGGAACCAGCGTCATGGAAATCAAGGTTTACGTTCCGCAAACGGTGGAAATCCCCGACGCTTATATCCCCGCGCTTGCGCGGCGCGTGGCCGATTGTCTGGGTCCGCGAGCCGCGACGATCGCTGCAACCCGCGGTCACCTCATCCGCCAAGCGGTCCAAGACGGCCTGCTTCGGCAGTTGGATCACCTGATCGCCGAAGACGGCTCAGTCGATCTTGTTTGCGATCCGGGCGCGGAAATTCCCCTGGAACTTGATCAACAAACGCTGACCCTCGAAGAATTGCTCGATGCCCTGCAAACGCGACGCTCTTGGAGCGATGTTTCGCCCGGTGCCGAGGCTGCCTGAGGCAAGCGGACCGTTCAGGGCCGTGTGAACCGGCTTGACTGATTATTCACTGACGAAACACCCTCATTGCCCGACAACAACGCGCATTCTCGACTGCGCACAAAATCCCTACGGTGTTTTCGTTTCGCTAATCTCCCAAAGAGTTCGCTGCTGCGGCTGATCTTGCGAACCGACGAGCAGCCATAACGATTGATCGGCCGCGCACATCGGCCCAAAGAGCGATTGTTTCGGCGGAAGGCCCTCGATCACTTTCTGCGCGACAACTTGGCCGTCGGCCGCCTTCATCCAGTTCGCCTCGACGATCGCCGGCGCGTTCTCCTCCGTCGGCCTTCGAGCGGCAACGTAGAGCACTTCACCCGAGGAACAGGTCAGCATCGCCTCGGTTGGGTGCGGCATTGCGTGGCGCCACGCAATTCGGAATCCTCCGGCCGCCGAGTAACTCGAACCCGTTCGGTCGGCGGAATCCGCTTTCGGTGTATCGGCCCGCGCGGCTTGCGGGCCTGCGGAAAGGCCTCGGCCGGAATCAGTGTCGATTCCCCAAAGCTCACTGCCTGCACGAACAACAAGGTGGTCGCCTGCAAAACCGACGATCTGATCGATTTGAGGCGCAATGACGAATCCCAGCAAGCGACCGCTGACCAGATCGAGAAACTCGACCGATCGCATTCCCGGCTGAAATGCTGCCACGATCGATTCACGCACCGCAGGCGGCTCATGCTTTTGAAGACACCACGGCCTCGGCTGTTCTTCCGACGAACGCGGTGGAATCCACACTTGCTGCCGCACCCAGTGCACTCGGCCGTCAAGACGGCAACAGAAGATCGCCCCGCCGACGGTCGCCACGATCTTGTCGTCCACCTGAACTGCCTGACAGGGCAACTCGCCCTCCCAAACGTCGAGAAATTCCAAGACCGGCTGCGCGGCAACCGTCTGACCGGTGGCAACATCAACTCGCGAGAAGATCAACTGCAATTTCTGCGGGAATACCTTTTGAACAGTGAAGAGCAACAGCTCGCGGCCGACGGCAATCGGATCGGCGGCCAGGCCGTCGTTCAACGCGAGCGACCACTTCAGCTTACCGTCGGCGGCATCGATGCAGGCCAAGTCGGGCTGTTCCTTGCCTGTGCGCCGCAGGAAGATCGAATTCTCGACTCGAACCGGGCACGGCGCAATCATCGGCCAAACCGTCTTGCCGGCCGCGAACTCCAGCGGTTGCGACCATTCCGATCGGCCTTCGCCGAGTTTCCACGAAGTGATATTGCTCCGCGACACGCAACGCAGGCTGGAATCGACGAACAAACCCATCTGCCGCGCCGCCCAATCAAGCTCTCGCGGCAACGCACCGGACGGGGCCGATGCGAAGTCTTCAACTTGGCCCCACCGGCGTCCCGACAACGCCCCCGCCGGAGGCGTCATCAACCGAGAACCGGCGCGACCGCTCTGTCCACCGGATCGCGGCCCGTTGTGCCGCCGCATTCGATCGACAATTCGTTCAAACTCCGGCGGCTCGATTTCAACATTGCCCAACCGAACCGCCTCGCGCACCGGCGTGCCGTACTCCGAGCCCATCATCGCCGCGGCCAGACGCATGCGTGCGGCAATGCCTTGAGTCTGCTTTGCGTCCGGCGTGTCTCGCAGCGCCAAGCGGTAGTGTCCCATCGCTTCGAAAAAGCGGCCGCTCGACAGTGCTTGGTCGCCCAAGCGGTAGCGGGCCTCGCTCGCGGCCGGCGTACCGACGAACTGAACCGCCACGTTGGCCAACCCGTCGTGATCGGCGCTGTTGATGGCGGTTTGCAGCCGTAAGGAGGCCAGTTGCGAGAACTCGGCATTCATCGCCGAACGAAGCTCCGCGTTGCGCTCGATCAGTCCCCGCACCGCCACGGCGTAGTCGCAGAAGAGCCGCGGATCCTGTGGATCGGGCGTCAGACCGATCGCGGTCGGGTCGGCCGAACCCGTGATGATCTGGCAGGCCTCGCGAAACGCTTTGCCTTCCAACGTCGAGAGCAGCTCGGTCATCGCATTGAAGCCTTCCTTCCCCGCCGGAGGAAGCAATAGCGGTCGATAACGTCCTCCCTCGCTGCGCAGGCGAGGCGGCATCGCCCACTGACGCGGCAATACGCTGTCGATCCAATCGGCCAGACGGGTCAGCGGACGTTCCTCTTCCGGCAGATCGTCAAAGAACCGGCGCAAACCTTGCCAACTGCGAAGCAACTCGGCCAACCGCCGCAATTTTGCCCAGTCAAAACGGTAGATCAGCGCAGTCGCCTCCGTCTCCAGCGCCGCGGTCCAGCGAATTCGATGAACGAATCGTTGCGGGCAACTCATGCTGACGGCGGCCAGCCAAGTTTGCGAAAAGGCCGCCGGCTCGCCCGCCGCCACCGCATCATCGAGCACCCGCTGCACGGCACCGACCAACAGATCGCGGTTTCCGCCGTCGTACCCGTTAATCATCGTCGCCGCCGAACCGATCAACGCCAGCTTCTCGGCGGTGCCGCCGGTCCCTTCGAGTACCGAACGGAAGTATTCGCTCAGCGGCGCCTCGGCGAACGTTGCCGCAACCTTCGGCCGCCGCACCTGAACGGCCTGAAGTGCGATCGACCGCGCATGGCTTTGATGCGGCACGCAATACACGCCGACGTATGCCGGTATCTTGCCGCTGCTTTTGATCACTTGGTTGTAGTAGGTCCAATGTTCTCCATCGGGGCTGACCGCAAACTTGGCCGCGCGGTCGCCCACCAAAATCGCGACGCGGATCGTGCCTTCGCCGACAAACGGCACAGGATAGCTCTTCATGTCGATCCATAGATTGCTGTTGTTGTCGCCCGGCCCGCAAAGATTCCACGCCCGCTCAGAGCGATTCTGATCGCCGCAAACCGCGACGCGGCAGATTTCGTTGCCCTCGGCATCTGCAACAAACACGCCGGTGCCGCGATCGGCCTGAGCCAGTTCGAAGCAGATCAACCGACCTTTCGCCTCAGCCGG
>CAZVZX010000006.1:38236-171576 GCA_964631235.1 uncultured Planctomycetaceae bacterium
GTCGGTCGAACGAACCGTTTTCGCCTGGCTCCGCCTTCCAATCGAGCGGCCCGGCCGCAAGCTGCGAAACCACCTCGGGCATCGGCGGCGACGACGGCATCCCCTGACACGGCACGAACTCGAAACTGAGAACCTGGGCGTCACATTCGACGAACATCTCGTCGGGCAATCCCTCGAACGGGACGGCCAATACCCACATCCCGCCCCGTGTCAGCGTCAACCGTTTTCCATCGCACAACAGCAGGTGCGTGCCCATGCCCATCTGTTGCACGCGGCCCTCGTCGTAGGCCACCGCTTCCCAACGGGCGGGCAACGGCTTGCTTGCGTCTTCGCGGAAGACGCGATAAGCCGCCCAACCGGCCGTGTTGTTGAATTGCGGATGATGATAAAAGGCCACTCCCTCGCGGCCGCGCCATAGAAAGAACCGCCGATGCCGATACGTTCGATGCGAAAAACGCAGGGCCGTTCCGGGCCGCCACGCTTCGTTCAAACGAAAAAACCCTTTCATCAGCACCAGCCCATGATCGTGATGCCACGAGTTTTCGAACTTGCTTTCGAACCCCTCGACGGGAACGAACATCTCCTTGAGTTTGGCCGCCGACGGTATGGACTGCGGGGAAACGCTTTCCGACCAACAGATCTCGTCAAAACGGGGTGCCGGCTCGGCCGCATCGGCCGAAAAGGTGACCAGCGCGGTATAAAACAGAACGTGAATCATCGGATCAATCAGCTCAACAGTGGGCAATGCGCATGCAGCGCACATGAGGGAAGCGAAGGCAAAGGCAAGAAACCGCCGCGGAAGGCCGTGCGGCAACCATGGTCGCCGCAACCGGTCAACCGCGTCAGCCCGTTACCAATGTCGGGCCGGGCGGCAACGCGACATCAATCGCACCAATGCCGTGCAGTAACCAATTAGGCACTATAACCTTTGCGTCAACCGGCCCGCAACCGGCCGCGATTAAAGGCCCACAGAAACGGGGGCGTCCCCGCAACCGGCCGCGAACCGGAAGACCTGATTGACGCTCTGCTCACCGTGGACGCAAAGCGAGAACAACTTTGGCCGCAGAAT
The DNA here is from genome assembly GCA_964631235.1 of uncultured Planctomycetaceae bacterium. Taxonomy (GTDB): domain Bacteria; phylum Planctomycetota; class Planctomycetia; order Pirellulales; family Thermoguttaceae; genus JARKPK01. Next base: position 39,306 of record CAZVZX010000006.1, read on the forward strand.
GCGCGGCATCGAACCAACGAGGTTCAAGGGCCGGCCCTCGACGGTCGTCGGACGGCCGACGCCACTGCCCCAAGGGGGGTACAATCATCCAACGTGAAGTATAATAGAACAATCCTTTGCGTCGGCGCGGGCAGCGTCCGATCATCAGGTATCTCTCGGGTGGAAATTATGGCCGTCAAGTCGCTCGATCAAAAACTCGCTCGCATCCATTCCGATCCGTCGTGCCGCGATTTTATCTTGGCTGATGCGAAGGACGCCGACATGGCGTTCGGGCTTTCGGCGCCGGGGCTTAGTCCCGAGCATCACTCGGGCGAAGCCCGCTTTCGCACGCTCGACGAATACCGGCAACAAATACGCGACATCGTTGCGCAAGGGCTGGTCGATATCATGCTGATGAGTGCCAGCACCAGCGAATGCCTGACGATCCGCGAGCGGATCTTCGACGGCACCGCCGTTACGCCCGCCGTCCGCGCCAACGACACGACCGACATCTGGCTGGCGGCGGGCAGCGGCCGCTATGCACAGCAGCCTTCGCTGCCCTTTCGCACCACAACGATCGACCACGCACAATGCGGCAAGGCTCAATGCGCCGACGACGAGCGGCATCTGGGGGTCGATCTCGGGCTCTATTCATGCACCTTCAATAACGACGCGGTGGACGACCTGCGTACCCTGGAAGCCTATAAGGCGTTCCGGCTCGAGGCCGAGGCCAAGGGCTTTCGGCACTTCCTGGAGGTGTTCAGCCCCAATGCGCCGGCGGTTGCGCCGCCTTCCGTGCCCGATTTCGTGAATGATCACATCGCCCGCGCGCTGGCCGGGGTAACCTCCGCCGGTCGGCCGATCTTTTTGAAGATTCCCTACTTCGGCCCGGCCGCCATGGAAGCCCTTGCTCGCTACGATCGTTCGCTGGTAGTCGGCATCTTGGGCGGTTCGGCGGGCACAACTTACGACGCGATGCACATGCTTTGGGAAGCCAAACGGTACGGTGCCCGCGTCGCCCTCTACGGACGAAAGATCAACAACGCCGAGGATCAATTGACGTTCATCCACTTTCTGCGGCTGGTGGCCGACGATCAGATTTCGCCCGAAGAAGCAGTTCGCGCCTATCACGGCGCGTTGCAACGGTTGGGAATTCGTCCGAAACGGCCGCTGGCCGACGACCTGCAACAGACCGCCGTCAGTCATTCCTACTCCGGCAGCGGCCGGCCGAAGGGCAAAACGGCCGCTCGGCAGTCGCGCGACGGCAAACCGGCCCAGGGCCGATGTGCCGCATCCGTCGGCCCCCACGATCAAGACCCCGATTTCGCGCGAATGACCCCGGCTGAAAAAGCCCTCTGGAACATCGAGCGTTGGAAGCGAATCATCGGCTGAGGCGGCCTCGCTTCCGCACAGCGCAATCCGCGTAGAATTCGGTAAGATGAAGGCGATGCCTGCGGCCCTGGCGAGTCGATCGGCCGCGCTGCTTCCCGCGGGCAGCCCGATGCTCGATCTGTTCGGATCAATCCGAATGAACGGAGGGACGAGGGGATGGCCGCTCGATTCGCCCGCATTGCGCCGCGATCTTCACCGCTTTCGACTACAGTACCGAGTGCTCGGCCGCCGATGCCGTTTGAGAACCGTCAGCAAGCAGGCCGAGTTCCTGTTCGCGCCGGCTGCCGCGCACGGAATCGCACTTGCACCAGCCTCGTGATCGTAATACCGGCACTGGCTGTTTGGGTTCTTACCGCGGCGACAGTCTGCCTGGCCGCCGAACTTGCTCAACAGGCTCCCGGTAAATCGGCCGGCCCCTCTGCCAACCTCTCTGTCGAACAACCGACGCTGACGCTCGAAGCGAATCGCGTCGGCCGGTTCGAAAAGATCGAGATGCGAATCGACTGGCCTAGAGAGTACCGCAATCCGTTCGACCCCGCAGAGGTACGCTGCGATATCGAACTGACCGGCCCCAACGGACAAACGCTGCTTCTTCCCGCGTTCTATACTCAGCCCTATCGGTACGAAACGATTCCGCGTGCCGGCAAGCCGGCCGCTTGGCTTTATCCCGAGGGCAAGCCTCAATGGCGGGCGCGGTTTGCCACCGCGATCGAAGGGCGTTGGACGGCGCGGGCCGTCATCGCCGACCAACACGGCACGGCGCGGTCGGACCCCGCGTCGTTCGATGTCGTTGCCTCGGCCCGCCGCGGCTTCCTTCGCCCTGCCAAGGCCGATCCGCACTACCTTCAGTTCAGCACGGGCGAACCGTTCTTCGCCATCGGCCAGAACTTGGCGTTCATTGGGGCCGGGCAGTATGTCGATTTGCCGCGCGCGGAACAGATTTTCGGCCGATTGCGGTCCAACGGCGCGAACTTCCTCCGCATTTGGATCTGCTGCCACGATTGGGCGTTGGCCATCGAAGCGGAAAAAAGCGCCTGGCGACGATCGTGGAGCAGCACGACGAACCTGGTGGCCCATCCCGATCGAGCCGCGGCCGCGGAACCGTCGCGCGTCGTGCGGCTAGCCGGCAAGACGGGCCAGGCGATTGCCGTCGATCCTTCGCACCCGGTGGCAATCCGACCTGAAACTGCATATCTTCTTTCGGCCCAAATCCGATCGGACAACGGTGCGACGGTGCGTGTCGAACTCGGCGGCAAGTCGGCCGTCATCAATGCCGACCGCTCGTGGAAGCCGCTCACCCTCCGGTTCACCACCGGGCCGAACGAACGGTGGCTCGACCGCATCCGACTCGTTCTCGGCTCCGAGGGCGAAGCGCTGATCGATTCCGTGTCGCTCCGCGAAGACCAACCCGACTCCGCCGAGCTCCTTTGGGAGGCCGCCCCCAATCGGCCCATGCCGGGAACCTACAACTTGCTCGACGCCGCCATGCTCGATCGGCTTGTCGAAGCTGCCGAGCGAGAGGGTGTTTATCTCCAGCTTTGCGTCGTAACGCGCGACCTCTACATGAAGCACTTGAAAGACCCGCAAAGCGATGCCTACAAGCGCGCCGTCGAACATGCCAAGAACCTGATGCGCTACTGCGTCGCCCGTTGGGGTTATTCGACCCACGTTGCCGCCTGGGAGTACTTCAACGAGATCGACCCGGGGCTCCCTACCGACGTCTTCTATCAACAAGTCGGCGATTTTGTCGCAGGCATTGATCCCTTTGCCCGCTGCCGTACCACAAGCACTTGGCATCCCTCGGCCCGCGATTGCCGCCATCCCCAAATCGACCTCCCCCAAGTTCACCATTACTTGCGGCCCACGCTGGGCGACTCGGGCCACGATGAGTCGGCCGCCGTAGTCCATTGGGCGAGGTTCTTGCGCGAACATGGCCCCCGCAAGCCGGGCCTGATCGCGGAGTTCGGCCTGGCCGACGATAAATGGGGGCTCAGCCCGTTGATGAAGGAAGACGAGCGGCTCGACCACTTCCACAATGCGCTGTGGGCGTCGGCTCTGTCGGGCACCGCCGGAACCGCCATGTTTTGGTGGTGGGAACAGCTCGACCGGCAAGACGGATATCAGCACTACAAACCGCTGGCGGCATTCATGGCAGGCGAACCGTTGGGGATCGAACCAGTGAGCCCCATTCAACCCGCTGCGAATTTGCCGCGGTGTCGGGTGCTAGGGCTGCGCGGCACGCACCGAGTGCTTCTGTGGCTGTTCGACACCGATACCAACTGGCACCGATCCTTGGTCGAGAAGAAGCCGCCCGAGCGAGTCTCCGAGGTTCAGATTCGATTGACCGGTCTGACGGCGGGAAAATGGAAGCTGCAATGGTGGGATACCAGAACGGGAAAGCCCTTCGCTGAACGAACGATCTCCGTCTCTGGCCAAGAAACCGCCCTGACCGCACCAGCTTTCGAGCGAGACCTCGCAGCAAAACTCTCCTATCTTGCCGACACCAACTAGATTTCCAGCACCACTTGGGCACCAATGGCGCAACCCTTTCGGCCGGTTCTTCTGATGGAAAGCCTGCCCGCCTCCACCACCGGCTGATCCCCGGGCGACGAAGCAAATAACCACCGTTTCAGGCAATTCTGGGGGGTTGGGCAGGGACGCCGACGTCGAACCATCGTCGTGGCGCGCCCCGGAATCGGAATTTGTGCGGGCTCTGCCGTCTTTTCCGATTATATGTGATGGGGGGTTGGCGCAAACTCCGATAACTATTCGGACACAAAGCCTCCGGTCGGAGTTTGTTCGCCCCCCCATGCACTCCATCTCTGTCTTTGTCGGACTGGCTCTCACCGTTTGCACGGTGGTATGCCTCTTGGGCTGCGCGTCGGGCGGGCAGCGATTGCCCGCGGAGGCAGCAGGGGTGGCCGTTTCGGGCACCGATGCGATCAACGCCCCGATTCTCGCGGTAACCGGCAACGAGCAATCGCTCAGTCGTGTTCCATACCGAACATTGGCTCGAAGAACGGGCACGCCGACGATAACCACCGTTGCGTGGCCCTCTGCCGATGGGTCAGCCGCCAACACAGTACCGGTCCCGCCGACTGCCTGGCCAAGTGCCGCTTCGCCGTCGCAAAGCCAAGCGTTGCAGCCCAACATTCCGACAAGCGAACCGTTGCCAGCCGCCAGGCCCGGTGGCAGTCAACCGGCCGATCAACCGATTGCTCGCTCGCAGCCCGCCGGTCCGATCGGTGCCGGCGTGTCGATCCCCTGGCCGTCGCAAACAGCCCCGGATCGGGCCGCCTTTGCGTCTTTCGGCGCGATCGATTCCGCAGTCGCCAACGGCACTGGGATAGAGGGAGCACAATGGGTCGCCGGCGCCGGCCCGCTTGATTCAGCCAATGCAATCAACGAGGCGATGCCGCTCGACCTGCCGGCCGAGCCGCCGCTCTATACGCCGTTGAACCCATCGATCGAGCGATTGCCCCCGGTGTACGAGCCCGAATGGCAGCCGCAAACCACTCCGGCACCAGACGGAATCGACGGCCTAGTCGGCGACACTCTAGCGCCCGCCCAATCCGAGTCGGGCCGCTGGTGGCTTCCTTATGGTCTGCCGCAACGCGCGGAAACGGCGGGCCAACGATTGGTCGATTACGGGCGGCAAACGCGAAGCAACGTGGTCAACGACTACCGCCATTACTACCAATGGTCCACGGCTTTCGACCTCGGATGGGCAATCGCGCTGTCCGCCCCGCTGGCCAACACGTCGCTCGACGAAGATTTCCGTCATTGGTATCAACGCGATGTTCGAAGCTCCGGCAGCGACGACCTGTCGTCGTTCTGGCGCCCGTGGGGCGAGGGAAAAATCTTCATCCCCGCCTGGGCCGGATTGGCCGTCGTCGGCCACCTTTGGGAAGAGCGTCCGCTGGCCACCGCCGTGGGACGTTTCGGCGATCGGACGACGCGGGCCTATTTGGTCGGTGCTCCGCCGATGTTGCTCATGCAGTTCGTTTTGGGCGCCTCGCGCCCGGGCGAAACATCCCACGGTTCGTACTGGAAGCCCTTCGACGACACCAACGCGGTCAGTGGTCATGCATTTATCGGTGCCGTGCCGTTCCTGACCGCCGCGCGGATGACCGACCGGCCTGCCATCAAGGGAGCATTGATCCTGCTTTCCGCGTTCCCCGCTTGGTCTCGCGTGAACGACGACCGCCACTACCTCTCTCAGGTGTGTCTCGGCTGGTACATGGCCCACTTGGCCGTCCGCGCCGTGGACCAAACCGAGGACGATCGACGTCCGATTCGCATCGTGCCCATCGCCAACGCACAGATGACCGGCTTCGGCTTGGTCATTCAGCGCTAGGCGGAACCGCGCGCCGCCCAACCGGCCGCGGCATCGCATTTCGGCGGTTCCCATCGGCCCCCGTTGCGGACTAGCCATTTCCTGTTTGGGCCGCTTTCTGGTTTTCGCGGCTCCGCTCCGTTGCGTTGCCTATCCGAAGGGCAATAAACTGGGAGTTTGCGCGGCCTTCGCGGGCAGTGGCCAAAGTCGCAGGCTCCGCATCGCGGCAGTTGCGGGGCTTCGCTTTGGACGACCGGACCTCCCGCTCTCGGCCCGGCGGCATCGTCTTTTCGAACTTCAATAGGTGGCTTGATGAGTGCGGGCGTGATCTCGTTGCGCGGGGTCGAGGTGCATAACCTCAAGGCCATCGACCTCGATCTGCCCAGGCGGCAATTGATCGTGTTCTGCGGCCTGAGCGGCAGCGGCAAGAGCAGCCTGGCGCTCGACACGCTTTACGCCGAGGGCCAGCGACGATATATCGAGAGCTTCTCCGCCTACACGCGACAATTCCTTGAGCGACTAGAAAAGCCGCAGGCCGATCGCATCGACGGCATTCCGCCAGCCGTCGCAGTAACCAGCCGGAATCTCAGCCGATCGAGCCGGGCCACTGTCGGAACAGCGACCGAGACTACGTCGTACTTGCGATTGTTGTTCGCCAAAATCGGCCGAGTCTTTTGCCTCCAATGCGGCCGCCCGGTGCAATGCGACACCGCACAAAGCGCGTGCGACGCGATCGGAGCCCTCCCGCCCTCGACACGAATCATGGTGGGCTTTGTTCCTCCGGCAGCCGATCCGTCCGACTCGGCCGCGCTCACCCGGCAACTGCGCGAGAGCGGCTTCGTCCGCGTTGTGGCGGGCCAGCGCACCATCTCGTTGGCCGACGAGCCGTTGCCCGACCATGCCGCCGACTGGCCTCCGTGCGTCGTTGTCGATCGGCTTACCGCCGGCGCCGGCCCCCGATTGCGCGAGTCGCTCGAGTCGGCCTTCGAGCATGGACGGGGGCGATGCGTGGTGTTTGTCGCCGAAGACGGCTCGGGGGCTGCCGCATCCGTCTCGGTGCCGCCGACCGCGGCAACGAATTCGGTCGCTCCAACGCTGAACTCGACATGTCAACCACACGACGCCGATTGTACGAGCGGCACCGATTGTTCGAACGGCACAGAGTACGGGCGGCGATGCCAAGTGGACGGCCGACCGTGGCGGCGGATCCAATTCAGTGATTCGCTCGCCTGCGAGGAGTGCGGCTGCGATTATCTTCCGCCCGAACCGCGGCTGTTCAGCTTCAACAGCCCGTGGGGAGCCTGCCCCGCATGCGAGGGCTTCGGAAATGTCATCGACCTTGATCTGGATCTGATTGTCCCCGATCCGAGCAAGTCGCTTAGCGACGGTGCTCTTGCCCCACTGAATACGCCGGCCTGTGCACGCGAGTTCGACGAAATGCTCCGCGCGGCCGCCGCGTGCGGCATTCCCATCGACGCCCCGTTCCGTTCGCTGACCGACGAGCAAAAATCCGTGGTGCTGCACGGGTCGCCGCAGCACAACTACGCCGGACTGCAAGGGTTCTTCGCCTACCTCGAGCGAAAGAAGTACAAGATGCACGTCCGCGTGTTTCTCAGCCGTTGGCGCAGCTACCGCACCTGCCCGCAGTGCCGCGGAACGCGGCTGCGGCCCGAAGCCCTGGCCGTGCAAATCGGCGGCAAGAACATCGCCGAATTGCATCAAATGAGCATTCGCGACGCCCGTGCGTTCTTCCAGGCCCTTCATCTTGACGATCACCAACGCAAGATCGCCCGGGCCATTCTCGAACAAGTGCAATCGCGATTGGACTACCTCGAAGCGGTCGGCCTGGGCTATCTCAGTTTGGACCGCACCCTGCGCACCCTCAGCGGCGGCGAATCGCGGCGTGTGGCGCTGACCTCCGCCTTGGGATCGAGTCTGGTCAACATGCTTTATGTGCTCGACGAGCCGTCGATTGGCCTGCACCCGTGCGACATCGAACGGCTCACTGCCGCCGTGTTGCGGCTCCGCGATCGCGACAACACGGTGGTCGTCGTCGAACACGAAGAGTCGATGATTCGCGCGGCCGATCATGTGGTGGAAATCGGCCCCGGCGCGGGCGAACAGGGCGGACGCATTGTCTTCCAGGGCACGGCGGATCAGTTGATCAAGGCCGAAGGAAGCCTTACCGGCGACTACCTCTCCGGCCGGCGAGGCGACGGCCCGCCGCCGCGGCGGCGCGCGACCGAACACGGCTGGATTCGCCTGACCGGTGCCCGCGGAAACAACCTCAAGAACATCTCGGCCGAATTCCCCCTGGGGGTGCTTTGCGCGGTCACAGGCGTCAGTGGATCGGGCAAGAGCACTTTGGTGCAAGACACCCTTTATCCGGCCTTATGTCGCCGCCTGCGCAAAGACGCGCCGAAACCCTTCCCGCATGACGACGTGTTCGGCGACGGACAACTCGACGACGTGATTCTCGTTGATCAAAGCCCCATCGGCCGATCGCCCCGCAGCAATCCGGTAACCTACTTGAAAGCCTTCGACGAAATCCGCGCCGTCTTCGCCGAAACTGTCGAGGCGAAAACGCGGGGATACACTGCCGGGCACTTCAGTTTCAATGTCGATGGCGGGCGATGCACCATGTGCGAGGGCGATGGCGTTCTGCAAATCGATATGCAGTTCCTCGCCGACGTGTATATGAAATGTCCGCAATGCGGCGGCCGCCGCTATCGTTCCGAAATTCTCGACGTAACCTACCGGGGGCGCAATATCGCCGAAGTGCTGGAGATGACCGTTCGCGAAGCCTTCACCTTCTTTCGCGGCAGGCCCAAGGTGCAAGCCCGACTCAAGCGGCTGATCGACGTCGGGCTCGATTACTTGCGGCTCGGGCAACCGGCCAATACGCTTTCGGGCGGCGAATCGCAGCGGCTCAAACTGGCCGGCTATCTTTCTACGGCCAAACGCGGTCGTTGCCTGTTCTTGCTCGACGAGCCCACCACCGGCCTGCACTTCGCCGATGTGGTGCAACTGCTCGACTGTTTCGAGGCGCTGCTTTCCGTCGGCCATTCCTTGATCGTGGTGGAACACAACCTGCAACTGCTCAAAGCCGCCGACTATATCATCGACCTCGGCCCCGGCGCCGGCGACGAGGGAGGCACCATCGTCGCCCACGGAACGCCTGAGGCCGTTGCCCGCCATCCTCATTCGATCACCGGCCAGTTCCTCGCTCAGGCGCTCAAGCTCAAGAGGAAATAAGGAACGCGAACAAAATATACTCTGCACGCTTCGCGTGTGAAAAAGGAATCACGCGGAGCCAAGAGAGCCAATGAGTTTTGTCTGGCTGAATAATCCGCCCGTGCCGCGATTCAATGCTGCCGCCGCTCGCACACAACTTCAGCAACGCGAAAATAAGACGAAATGAACCGTTCTGCCTCACGATACGACCGTCAAATCCGATTTGCCCCTCTCGGTAGCGAGGGCCAGCATCGTTTAGCCCAAAGCCGCGTGCTCGTCTGCGGTTGCGGGGCGTTGGGCAGCGTTGCCGCTCAATGGCTCGTTCGAGCCGGAGTGGGCTTCGTTCGGCTGATTGACCGCGATCTGGTCGAGCTCGGCAATCTGCATCGGCAAACGCTCTACGACGAAGCCGACGTCGCCTCGGGCCTGCCCAAGGCCGTCTTGGCGCAACGGCGGCTGCAAGCGATCAATTCCGAGGTCGAAGTCGAGGGGATCGTCGCCGATCTGCATTCGGGCAACGTCGCCGATCTGGCTGGCGGAATCGACCTGATGATTGACGCCACGGACAACTTCGAAACCCGCTATCTGATCAACGATTGGGCTGTCGCCAAGGGTATTCCCTGGATTTACGGAGGTGTGGTCGGCGACGAAGGCTGCGCCTGGACGATCATTCCCGAACGGACCCCCTGCCTGCGATGCCTCCTTCCGCAACCGCCGGCGCCCGGAGCCTCGCCCACCTGCGAATCGGTCGGCGTACTCGGTCCGGCCGCCGGACTGATCGCCTCGTGGCAGGCCAACGAAGCCATCAAACTGCTCGCCGGTCATGCCGAGGCCGTGCTGCCGGCCTTGCTGACGATTGATCTTTGGCGCGGCACATTCCGGCAAAGCAAGATGGGCCGCTACCAAGCCGGCACTTCTTGCCCCGCGTGCGGAACGCGCGAGTTTCCCGCGTTAGTCGGCCGCGAGCAATCGCAAACCACCGTGCTCTGCGGTCGCGGCGCAGTGCAGATCACCCTGGCCCAACTGCCGGCGCCGCTCGATCGGCTTGCCGAACAACTTCGCACGTCGGCCGACGACGTGATCGTAAACGATTACCTGCTTCGAGCGCGTTTCGATAATCGCTCGATCACGCTGTTCGCCGACGGTCGCGTTGTCGTCTCGGGCACCGACGACGCCGCTGCGGCCCGATCGCTGTTGGCCAAGTATGTCGGTCTCTAAACAACAGACGCAAGAAACGACAAGCGATTCACACGGGAACTGCGATCCGTCTTCCGCAGTCTTCTTGCGAACCATTCCCGTTCCCCTCGATGACATGACGCCGTTCGCGCCGATTGCAAGAGCATGCGGCCGACGCGCGATCCGACATCTCGCGGACGTTGTGCGTCGCATCGCATGCGGTCTAGTGCAATCACACTAATTCTCTTTGGAAACCAACGACGCCGTCAGCGGCGATTCGCTGCGAGCTCGTTTCCGCCCCCATCGAGTCGATCTGCTACCGCACAAGAAGGGGGCGCCGTTAGCGCAAGATTTTTTCTCGCCGAAAAAATTCGTGCCGGTAACCTTTTGCCGAGCAACTGTTTGGCGCCGTCGTTTCTTCTTTCGCCCGCCCGCGCCTCTTGCAACCGTCGATTCGCTCGCTAAGCTTTGCACAATCGACAAAGTTGATGCAGGATGCACAGTCCAGCACAGGAAGTCTTGACTATATTCTGCGGATTGCTTTTCGCCGGCCTCGCGGTCGCACGCGACCTTGGGGCAGGGAAAAGCCAGTACGTATCTTTTTTGGGCGCCCGTTGACCAGCCTGCCGGTTCGCGTTTCGAACCATTTGGCCACGCGAGGGCTGCCCGGCTGAGTGTGACACAGTTCGAGCGTCGCTGTCGCAATGCGCGGCGATGGCTCGAAGGCGTGCTCGTTGCGCGCCTGTGCTGTCGGCAAGACCCGAATTAGGGCGACCGTCCGTCGGCGGATCGGTCGGTTGGGCGGTTTTGTCGCCATTGGGCGGCATGGATGGTCGCAAAGGCGGCCGCCGTGAGAAGGCAGTTCCCCGGCGTGCAGTTGTCTGAAACGGGCAGACTGTGCCCCCGACCGCTTCCGACCGGTTTCGCTCGCACTCAGCAAGGAACATTCGATGGAATAGGAGGAGTGGACACCATGCTATCTTCGACGCTGCTGTGTGTGCTGATGACGCTTGCCGCTGACCCTCAAGCTCCGGAAAAATCAAACACCGAGAGCCCCGCTTCGCAGACGGCTCCTGCCGATCAAGCGACGGCGCCCGCTCAGCCCGGCGATCAGGCCACCGAACCCAAGCCGCCGCAGCTTCCGGTTCCACCGACTGCGCCGGCCGACCCGGCACAGAGCGCCCAATCAAAAGAGGAAGAGATCGAACTGCTCGACATCGAACGCAACATCATCGAGTACACCAATGCCGAACGCGTCAAGTACGGGTTGACGGCCTTCAAAGTCGATAAAGAGCTGATGGAAAGCGCTCGCGAGCATGCGAGGTGGATGGCGCGCAATCGCGCGATGGTACACACGAGTCGTCCTGTCGCTGAGAACATCGCCATGGGCTACCCGCACAGCAGCATCGCCGTGCGCGGCTGGATGAACTCGTCGGGCCATCGCGCCAACATCCTCAATCGCGGCCATACGCGCATCGGCGTGGCCGCCTATCGCTCGGAAAACGGCACGATCTACTGGTGCCAGCAGTTCCGCCGCTAAGTCGGTTTGCGTTGCGCGGCAAGCGTCCGAAAAGGCGATCGTTCGGTCTTCTTCAAAGAATAGATCATCGCCTGCCGCGGGGCGCTAAATGGCTCTGCACAATCGCGAAAGGGGCAGCCGACGAGGCGGAGCAGCCCTTCTTGCGTGCGGTCATGGTACGAACTGTCTTCCGCGTTTCGCGGTTTCGTTGAGGCGGTTTTCTTTCGGCATCGATCTGCTATCTTGGAACGTCGCCGTCGGGCTGCGACAAGAGCGAATGGCGCAGCCCGCACGGCGAACGCATCCACCGCGCCGCGCAGGGAGCATGCCGATATGTTCGTCAATGTGGGGCGGCGGCTGAGCGAGCAAGCGGCGCGAACGCCCGAGGCAATCGCCGTCGCAGAAACACTCGGCCGCGGCCCAGACGGCCGACTTCGTTACCGCCAAGCAACATTCCGCGAACTTGACGACGACAGCACGCGGATCGCCGCCGGACTCATCGCCGCCGGACTGCCCCGCGGCGCGCGGACCGTGTTGATGGTGTATCCGGGCATCGATTTCATTAGCCTGGTATTCGCCCTGTTCAAGGCGGGCGCAGTCACCGTGCTGATCGACCCTGGCATGGGTCGCGGTCCGCTCATCCAATGCCTTCGCGATGTGCAGCCGCAAGCATGGATCGGCGTGCCCAAGGCACAGGCAATCCGCGCCGCGTTGCGATGGCTCTTTCCGCGGCCCCGCTGCTTGGTAACCGTTGGGCGACGGCTCTTTTGGGGCGGCACGACTCTCGATCGCTTGCGGCACTCGACCGCCGCGGCCGAGGTTCCTGTCGCCGTCGAGCCGAACGATCCGGCCGCAATCATCTTTACCAGCGGCGGAACCGGGCCGCCCAAAGGAGTGCTATACACCCACGGCAATTTCGACGCCCAAGTCGATCAGATCCAACAGCATTACGGCATCATACCGGGAGAGATCGATTTGCCGTGCTTTCCGCTGTTCGGCCTGTTCAATTGCGCCATGGGAGTAACGGCCGTCATTCCTCCGATGGATGCTTCGCGCCCCGCGAAGGCCGATCCCCGCGCCATTGTCGAAGCGGCCCGCGATTGGCAAGTAACGCAGGCGTTCGCCTCGCCGGCGGTTTGGAAGAACGTCGGAGCGTTCGCGGCGAAACAAGGAACGACGATTCCCAGCTTGCGCCGGGTAATGTCGGCCGGCGCATCGGTGCCGATCGAAGTTCTCGAACAAATGCTCGCCTGCATCTCGCCCGAGGGCGACGTGTTCACGCCCTACGGTGCAACCGAGGCGCTGCCCGTGGCATCGATTTCAGCCCGCGAAGTGCTTCGCGAAACCGGCGCAATGACACGCGCCGGGGGCGGCGTGTGCGTGGGACGGCGATTCCCAGGCATCCGCTGGAAGATCATCCGCATCGTCGATGGTCCGATTGCAACGCTCGACCAGGCCGAAGAACTGCCTCGGGGCGAAATCGGCGAACTGATTGTCGCCGGACCTGTCGTTACCTCGCGCTATGTCACTCGCGTGGAAGCGAACGCCTGGGCGAAGATCGCGGACGGCGATGGCTTCTGGCACCGCATGGGCGATGTCGGCTACATCGATGGGCATGACCGCTTCTGGATTTGCGGCCGCCTGGTTCATCGCGTGGTGACGGCCGCGGGAACCCTCTATCCGGAGCCGTGCGAGGCCATTTTCAACGCGCATCCCTGGGTGGCTCGCAGCGCGTTGGTCGGCATCGGGCAGCGACCGAATCAAACGCCGGCCATCGTCGTCGAACTGCATCCCGACCGTTCCCGAATAACCAAAGCCGATCGCCGCCGGCTGTTCGACGAATTAGCCGCCGCGGCCCGCCGCCATCCGCAGACCGCCGCGATTCGCCATTTTCTGATCCACCCGGGCTTTCCCGTCGATGTGCGGCACAATGCCAAGATCGCCCGCGAACAGCTCGCCCGCTGGGCTGCTGGAAAAATCGGCCTGAAACTGCGATAATTCGATTGGCGCGTCGCGCCGCGACGAACTACACTGGACGACGACGATCGTGCCGACCGGCCGGTCGTTCCGCACAGGCAACGCTCCAGCACCCGCGCAGCTCGGCGGTGTGGATGGTGATGTTATAAGGCTGCATCCCTTTTCTTCAATACGGCACGCGTACCGAAACGGGCGATTCTCTGCGAGAAGAACCAAGCCATTTCGCGCCGTGCATGGTATAAGAAGGGTCTCATCATGGCGGCAGAATGGTACTGTTACATCGCGGGCCGCGAGTTTGGTCCCCTCTCAGCCCAAGACCTCCGCGCCATGGTGGCTGAAGGCAGCCTGACGCCTCGGCATCACGTGCGCCGGGGCACTTCCGGCCCGTGGGTCGAAGCCGGACAAGTGAAAGGGCTTTTCCCGGCGTCGGGCGGCCAACAGGAAACGCCGTTGCCGCCGGTGTCCACCGTTTCGAGTGCCGTGCCGGCGCCCCCAGTGCCACCAGTCAATCCGCCGCCGTTGCCCGGCGCAGCCGCTGCCGACGCGATCGGCCCGTCCCGGGCAAGTTCTTCGAATAGCTCAGTCTTTGTTTCGATACCGCCGCTCCCCGCCGTTCCCGTTGCGCAGCCCGTAGCCGCGTCTCCCCAAGCCGCGGCGGTACCGCAAACCGTCATTCCTCAGGGGGCAACGCCGCAGGTGGCAATTCCGCAAGCCGTTGTACCGCAGAGCGTTTTGCCGCGAGCGGCGCCGGTTGCCGGAAGCGTTCCTTCCGGAACACGCGCACCGGCTGCAAGCGGCGTCCATCGCGCGGTCTCGAACGCCGCGACTGCCGCAGCGGATCAATCGCCCCACGCCGAGCTTTCGCCCGAAAGACTGCTGGCCGCTCGGCGAAAGAAGACGAACAAAGTGCTGTTTTTTTCGGGAGTATTTGGGATTGGAGCGGCGCTGCTCATTGTGTTGGCGATCGTAGTCTGGCCGCGAGGTTCGTCTCAGTCGGATTTGACCGCCGCCGATCCAAAGACAAAGGCGTCGTCCGCCGATGAGCCCGATCCTCTGACGGCAACCAAGCCCGCCACACCGCCCCCGGCGCCGGCCGAAGCGTCATCTGCCGACACGGCGTCTTCCAACACGGCGTCTCCCGGCAAAGTGTCCGACGATGCCTCAAACGCCGGGGCCGCGGCAACGGCTGCGGCCGAAGTGAAATGGACGCCGGTCGCCGCGGCAGTCGAGCGAGGGGGCGTCGAAGTGCGGATCGAGCAGATCGGACCGGGAAAGCCGGTCCTCTATTCCGAAAAGGGTGCCGGTGGTCGTCGCACGTTCCGCAATCCGATGTTGGTCGTCAAGCTGGCCTTGAAGAACGTCAGCGGTAATCCTTCGGTGCTATACAAGCCCTGGGGTTATAGCTACGAGGGCGTTTCGTTGAAAGATGATCGCGGACGAACCATCGTACCGGCGCCGATTCGTTCGCGCGGGCTGCTGGCCGAAGGCCAACAAGATCAACCTCAGGTCCACGTTGAGCAAGTCATCGAAGACCTTTTGGTCTTCGAGATTCCGCGAGACGCGATTCGGCATCTCCGGCTGTTCTTGCCCGGAACAGCGCTCGGGGCGGCGGAACCGATCGGATTCGAGATTCCCGCAACGGCGCTCCGCGAGTTCGAATCGGTCAAGCGGCCTGCGGGCGAATCGAGCGGCGCCGAAAAGCCGATCGTCCCCGGCCGTTCGGGCGTCGGCGAGATCGATCGGGCCATCGACGAAATCGAGCGCGAAAAACCCGCCGGCAACGGGGCCGCGAGAAACAAGCCGCCGACTGGAGCCAAACCGGTTGATGAAGATCCGGCCGGCGACATCTCGAAGATCAACCGCGACATCGAAGAGCTGGAAAAGGAACGCGGCGGCATGATGAACGGCGGCAAAACGACCGACGGCAAGCCGGATGACCGCATGACGGGCGAGCGGAAGATGGAGTCGCCGTAGCAGCCCGTTGTCTAACACGAACCCGGCAAATTCAGCCCGCGGATTCGGCAGAAAACGCACACGGCCGCGAGTTCAATAACGACTCTTTCATCGGGGCGTTCACGCATCCGCTGTCGCGAGCGAATCGATCGCATGCGCCGCGACGCGGCCGCTTATTTATTGTTCGCACGTTCCGCACGACAGAAGCGACTCGCGCTTGGCCGCCCCCGGCCAACGCCCTCATGGCCGAATGCCTATTGCGCGTGATCAAGCCGCGGCCAGTCTCTTGCCGCATCGCTCCGGAGACTCCGGGCATCCGCGACGGACAGCACGAACAGGCGAAATAGCGCCGGCAAATTGCGCCATCGGCCGCTGGCGCACCGAAGCGGCCGATGGCATGCAATTCCCGTATGAACCGGCTACCGTCTTTCGCGGTTTCTACTAGAAGAAACCGCCGCCCCCGCCGCCAATACCTCCGCCGCCGAGCCCGCCACCACCAAAGTCGCTGAAGCCCGAGCCGCCCGTGCCGCCACGGCCTTGTGTGTTGTCGCCCGTGGCCATATTGAAGATGTTCACTTCACGAATGGCCGAGAAGAACGGAACGCAGGTAATTCGCACGTAGCGACGATCGGCTGAAATGACGGCCGACGCGCCCAAGTTCGTGCCTTCCGGAATCCAGATAATCACTGGCTGATAGCCAACCGCGCCTTGATTGAAGAACGGGAACGGCACCATCGCCCCGCCTT
Source organism: uncultured Planctomycetaceae bacterium (assembly GCA_964631235.1). GTDB lineage: Bacteria > Planctomycetota > Planctomycetia > Pirellulales > Thermoguttaceae > JARKPK01. Next base: position 55,618 of record CAZVZX010000006.1, read on the forward strand.
CGCCATTGTTCGAGCTGGTCATTGTCCCGCGCGACTGGGCCAGCGCAGCCATCGCCCGCGGATCCACCGAAGCGGCCAACTGCTGCCCAAGAACCTGATGATTGACTGCGGCCTGCGTTGCCACGGCCTGAGCCATCGCCACTTGTTCCAGGGCCTCTTTCCGCCGGCCGTCCTTCAAATCGAATACCACCACCGCCTCGTCGTTCTCCAACTTGACGGGTTTCTGCACGCGCCTTGCCTCGGGGCTGCGGAAGTGCGTAATCACTTCCACGTTTACCTTGCCTGCCGTCGGCTTTCCCCACACGCGCCGCACCAACACTCGATAGGTGCCGGAGAAGCCTTGCGGGCACACATAGATTTCACTTCGACCCTCGGGAGCATTGTCGCCCAATTGAACGGCACTATCGCCCAAAAGCATGCCGCCGCCCAAGCTTCTCGGGTTGCGCGGAGTGGCGACCGAGCCGGTGGGATCCTCGACGATCACGTCGAGGTCCGCTTCGCCGGTCCACGTAACGCGCACCACCGCATCACGTCGAATCGCTTCGTTGAGCGCTTGTTCGTAGGCCGACGCTTCGGCGGGATTCTTCGCCTTCAACGACTCCAACGCCGCCTTCGCCGAAAGCACGCCCTCCTTGAAAATGGCGGCCTGATCGGCGGGCCACGCTTGATTGAGAATGCCCAACGTGGCCCACTGCACCGCCTTCAGGTCGCCCAACCGCTTCGCTGTTCGCAGCCCGTACACATACGGTTCGGGCATCGTCGGCAGCATCTTGGCAACATCCTGGTAAATCTTTAGCGCCCGCGAGTCCATGCCCAATTGATTCAAATGAAGAGCAATCATCATCAAATCGAAGGGCGACTCGGCCAGATCCACCGCCGAAAGGACCGCCCGCTCGATCTCTTCCTGCGGACGTTCCGCCGCCTGCATGGCCAAGACAAGAGCCTCGTACATCCAGGTTTGCATTTGATTATGCCGCAGCGCGGCCTCGATGGCGGCAATCACTTGCTCGTACTTGCGCGACTGCATGAGGCTGCGAACCGCCGCCCGAACCGCCGCTTCGCTTGGTTCGTTCGAGGCAAAATACTTATCCCATGCCTCCGCAGGCGTTGTGCCCGACGGGATCTCCAATTCGATCTTGTCCGCCTTCGCTCGCGTAACGCTCGACGCAGCCGAATTCACCGTCGCCGGCACGGCGGCCCCGGCGGGGGTGGCCGGCGCGACGATCGAGAGGTCGTCCTCGACGGCGAAGGCCTGGAATCCTCCCGGCGGCACCTTCGGCAGGATACCCGGCGGCACATTGAAGAAACCGCCGCCCATACCGCCCATGCCGCGGCCCATGCCGCCCATACCCATGCCGCCCATGCCCATTCCCATACCCATGCCCAGGCCGCCGCCGCCCATGCCGCCCATGCCCATCGAGCCCAGGCCGCCACCTCCCATGCCGCCGAACATGCCGCTCATGTCCAACTGCCTGATCGGCAACACCAAGTCGGCCACGGGGTACACTTTGGTCACCAAGCGCGCATCGGCCTCTTCGGGAGTGGTGATCAGCAGCACTTCGTTCTGAATGATGTACGTCAACTGCAACTCGCGCAACATCAGCCGGAGTGCAGATTTCAGCGAGATTCCCCGAAGCGTCTTCGATACGGGCGTATCGGTGCCGATGTTCACATCGCCCAACGCTTTCTTGTCCAATTGAATCTCGATCTTGTGATAGTCGCGGAGGTAATCGACCACGTCGGAAAGCGGCGTTTCAACGAACTCGATCTGCGTCGGCGAGCGAAGCGCCTCTTCAATACGCTTCTCGGCCGGATTCCGTTTCTGCAAGTCCATCGAGCTGTACTTTTCCTTGCGGCGCGCGGTCAGCTCGCGCCAAACCTCCGCGGCGGGATAAACCATCGGCGGCTCGTCCGGAACGGGCACGTGCGACCGCTCCACTTCCATAAGCGACGCCAACACGCCGCGCTGCCGCGCTTCGCGCAACCGCATCGCCTCTGCATAGGCGCCCAGGGCGCGAGAGGTCAGGGTGGCAGCCATCAGCGACGGTTCATCCGGCTCCATCGACTGAGCCACCATTGCCGTGTATTCTTCGGCTTCCAAGTAGCGGCCTTCGTCCATCAACGAGTTGAACCGCTCCATCAATTGCTGCACCTTGCGCTCTTTCTGCGTCAGTTGTTGTGCGAGCAATTGCATCTCTTTCGCTTTTGCCAGACGCTCGTCGCGCTGCTGCTGGAGAACCTCGTTCGTTGCCGCCCGACGATTCGCTTCGCGCAACGTCGTTTCCACCAAGTCTACCAATTGGCTGCGGACCTCGGGGTTCAGGTCGGCCGACTGACGAACGCGTTCCAACAAGAGCTTCAGCTCCTGAATCACGCCTTGCGGATCGGTCGCCATGTTGGCCCGGGCGCGATTGACCGTCGTCTGAACGTCCGTCTTCATCACCTGGGTCAATACGCGATTCTCTTCCAACACCGACTGGGCGAATTGGCCGTCTTGCGGAGCAATGATCGTCAGATCGGCAGCCCCTTGAGCCGCTGGTTGGACCGGGACCACTTGACCCGGCACCGCCGGCGCGCCCCCCGCCCGCCGCGCGGCGATCTGCTGCTTCAACTCAACCGCGCGTTGTGCGGTCGGATCAGCGGCCAGTACGCCCGAGATGATCCGCTCCGCACCGTCCAAATCACCGCGGCTGATCGCCTGCTGGGCCAATTCCAATGCTCCCGCCGAAGCGGTCAACTGGCCGGCGCGCACCTGAACCAAGCTGGCATAGTCAGTCAACGGCAGCGTTCGCCCCTGGTCCTTGGCCGCTTCCTTGACCAACGTCGCCAAGAACGCGTTCTTCGGATCCGACGGTCCGACGTTCACCGTCCAATGCAATGCTTCTTCACCCCGCGGACCGGCCGCTTTCATCTCCAATTCCAATCGCTCGGCCGCGCCGACAAGCTTGCCGATCAAAACCGTGTCTCGATCCGAGCGGAGCGGCGGCGTGCGCGCCGGTAGCAGTTCCAGTTGGGGTGGAATCTTGAATTCGCTCGGCCAGTACACCGTCGCACGAATTGCCGCGGCCAGCGACTGTGTTTCCGCCGCGGCTTCAACGCCCGACGTCTCCATCAACACGGTTCCGCCGGTTTTCGCCGCCAACACCCCGAGCAGAATGCGATCGGGATTATGCCCCACGACGTAGCTGTTGACCGAAACCCGCTTCTCGGCCAACTGGCCGGCCAATTCCTCGACGCGTTCCGGAGACAAGATATTGGCGCGACTGGTTCCTTTGCCCATGTAAACAACGGCCGCGGGCGTTTGGCCTTCGCCCAGCGCGGCAATAACCGCGGTCAATGCTCCTTCGAGATCTGTCGCGCCAAGCGGCACTCGTTTTTCCAGCTTGTCGACGGCCTGGGTCAACTCGGGACTTTTGCCCGCAACGAACCCGCCGGTGAGCGAAACCGTTCGCGTATCGACAGCCATCAGTTGCACGCGATCGGCTTCGTTCAACGACGCCAGCAGCCCTTTGAGCACCTGAAGCGCCTTTTCACGATACGCGCCCGCTTGCCCGGCCGATGTGTCGAACAAGATCACAACTTGGCGCGGACCGGCGTCGGCCACCACGCCCGTCGGACGAAGCGACAAGGCAATGTAGTCCGCATCGGGATGGGTGAACCGTTCGAGCCGCGCCGCCTCTGAGGCAGCCGCTTGGGCAACCACCGCGGCTGCGGCAAGAGTCACGATTGCGGTCAGCAATCGGGCACGCCCATACAATTTGTTGCTCGACATGGAATTGGCTCTCCGACAGACTGCTAAACGAATGCGAAGTTCGGGCTTCCGTGTTCCGAGTCGGAAACCCCAGATAAGCTTACTCGAATCACCGCCCGCTCAATCCCGGCTCGAACCAACGCGGCAATCGACGCCCAGCAGAGCGTCTCCTACCCTCAAGCCGAATTCGATCGCGCCGAGGATCAACCGATCCAACTCTTATTCTAATCTCACCACAAGCCGCTTGCCAACAAAAATCATACCTCGCAATACGATGCGGTGTCTCAAACCGGGCCCTTCCGGCTCGAAAATTCACCGTGTGCGCCAAGCCGTCGGACGACCGAACGCCTCAATCGCCCGCAACCACCGGCTCTTTGCCCGTCGTTTCCCCGCCGATCCGCTCGGCTACCGAATGGCGTTGATTGAACCGCAAATCCCCCTCGCCCGAGGGGAAGCCGAACGAACGGGGCGATCCGCTCTTCAGACCAGAGCCACTCCGCCGGGCTGGCGGCTGCCTTCTCGCCCTCCTTTGTGCAATTGAAGTGCCGCTCGTTCGAAATTGGTCGGCGTCGCCTCACACAACCGCGACGCATAGGGCTCGTCCTTTCCCGCTGGCACTGCCCACGGTTTATTGACAGCCAATTGCATAATAAAAAGCAAAAAACGGCTTGAGCCAATTACTTGGCCCAAGCCGCATCTTGTTCATTTGCAATTAGTTACAACGCCATCAGCCGTTCTTCCCAACCACGCTCTTCGTGTTGAGCGCTTGGGGCAGCGAATCGAGACGGCAACCGATCGTTGGGCGTAATTCTTTGATGTGTCTAAGTTTAGTGATCGGCTATCCGCCGTATGCATCAGTCGTCGTACTCGCTGCAATCGTCGTAATCACTTTCGTTCGAATCATACTCGGCCCCGATGACCGGTTCGTATTCCGCCGAGGGGGCAACCAGCCAGCCGAGGTCGATGTTGCGGAATTGCTGCACGGTGTTCCGAAACGCAACATTCCAGTTGTCGCGTTCTTGCTCAAGCCATTCGAGCAGCGAGCCGCGGTGAGCGGCCTCGGCGCTGAACGAATCACCGGAGTCGCTCTGGAAGGTTTCCGACTCTTCCGACTGGTCAACCATCCCTCGGTTGGATTCCGGTTCCCAGGAGTCGCTCGGGTTGTCGCCACTGACCCAATTGCCGGCCGCATCCTCGATGCAGATTCGGGCAACGGTGTCGAGCCAGTTCTGATCGAGCCGGCTGAATCCGTGGCAAAGCAGGTCCACGCCCTGGTCGAGCGACACGGCGCCCTGCTGCGTCGCGCGAAACACCGACAGCACCGCCGCCAAGCCCGAAAGATCCTCCGTCAGCCCGAGAAACTCGATTCCCGTGCTGTCTTCGAACCGCTCGGCCAATTTCAGCGCCTCCCAACCGAGCATCTCGACATAATCGTTGAGCATCGCATAGCGGGTTTCCAGCGGCTCTTCGTAGGCCAGTGCAAGGTCGCGAATCAACTGATTGTCCGACTCGGTGAGCAGATTGTCGGGCGTCCATGCGGTCTGGTCCACCGCGGCGCTTTCGGCGGAAGGCTCTCCCGAATAGGCCCGACGCCAGCCGCTGTCGCGCAACACGTAGGAGAACTCGCTGGTGGTGTCGGCCGAACCGGTCTCGTTCATGGCCGTCTCTTCATCGACCCAAGCCTGCTGCGAAGAACCCTCGTCGCCGTATTCATCGCCCTGCATGCTCGGCTGCCACGAATCGTCGGTCTGCTCCTCGAAGTTGGCATCGGCCGATTCACTGTCGGCATCAGAGTTCATTTCGTCGCGCGCCGGGCAGAACTCGCCATCTTGAGCGTCATGCTCGTATTGCGAGGTCTCGCCGCCCATTTCGTCGTTGTACTCGCCCATGCTCGATTCGGAATCGGTCTCGTAAGGGCTTTCCATCGTCGCAGCGGGCTGATTGCCTGCGTCGTACGCATCATATTCGCCCGACTCCATCGCCGAATCGCCTTCGTCGGCCTCATCGCCAGTAGAATCTGAATCGTCGTTCGACTCGTCTTGATCGCCGGCCGCCGTCTCCATCCATCGACCGTACTTCTCGTAACGCGGCATGTAATTGTAGGAGTAGTCGTAATCCTCCGCTGGATCAAGCTCGCGCGTTTCCATGTCCGCATCCGCCGCGGCTTCTTCCTGTTCAGCGGGATAGCGGTGCTCGTAAGCAGTCGGATCATCGACCGCGCCGCTGGTTTCGTCCATCGCACCCGCATCGGCATCGCTCGATTCTTGAGCGTGACTGAAGGCCGATTCCTCGGGCATGTCGTAGCGATACTCGAAGCCGGCGTCCGCGGCCTCCTCGGGCCGGTCGTGCTCGTAAGGCAGAGCCTCGTCGGCGTCGTAGCCGTTGCGGTAGCCGTTCTGATAATCGAACTCTGCGTCCCGAGACATTTCGTCGTTTAGGGCCTCTTCCGTGCCCGAGTCGTTAACAACCTCGTCGGTCGCGGCGCCCTGGTCGGATTCATACCGGCGGCTCAAAGGCGTTTCGATTTCGGAAAGGTCCTCGGATTGAATGCCGTAATCAACGTAGTTCTCACCGTATGGTTCATAGCCTTCGGCAGGCGAGAACCAAGGCAACGGCTCCCGCTCGGTCGCCTCGTCAAGCGGATACACGCTGATCTTCATGGAAACGGGCGATGCCATCCATGAAGGCAGTTCGGGGCAAACAACGGCCGCCTGCGATGCAGCGGCTGAAAACATGCCTAACGCGGTCAGGGCTCCGCCGAAGGCCGCCTTGCGTAGGCTGCGTAGCAACCAGTAACACCTCATGTGCCTTTTCCTCCCGACAGGAATCCAACGTCCGTGGTCTATCGCCAACTTGGATCGAGCCGCGCCCGGTGCGGCCCGAGAACTCTGTGCGATAAACGGTATCGGTGAGCCGCGTTTCGAACCATTAGGCAATTGCGGCGCTGTAGCGAAGATCGCTAACTCAGCCCGCCTAGCCATTTTGGGCGATTGAAATGGTTCGCGCAATCGTATCGGACATGCGGCGACTTTGATGGGTCGGCTTGCACCGATCGGTGAAACTATTCAGCCTTATTCTGTGAAGATGTGCGGGCAACGGAAGCTCTGTCGCTCACATGGCCCTCCTCCGAACAATCGCCACACATGGCCCCGGCAACGCAAACTCGCGTTCGCGCGCACAGCCACTATTCGGTAAGATAGAAAGCAAACACCGGCACCCGCGACCAAACGACACCCAACAGAACGGCGGTCGCTTTCGTCGGCGGGAGAAACCCGATGATTCTTTACCCCAGAGCGGTGTCTTCTCTCCCGAAGAACCCAAACACCTGAGGGGAGCGGGATGTGACCTAAACAGTCCCACGCTATTGCGGAAGCGGCCGCCGGCGCAGCAAAGCGACGTTCTTGCGTGCAGCGCCCGTTTGAACCGCTTTCCGTTTGTTGCAGTCTTATTCAGGTCGTGCGGCGCCATTCCGTTGGTGGCCCTGCCGCCGCCCTGAGCGGAGCATGCATCTCATGAAACGATCCACCGTAGCACTCTGTCTGGCCTCGGCGACGGTCGGGGCGTGTGTTGCCCTTGCCCTGGCCGAACGATCGATCCTATTCCCCTCGTTGGCTTTGGAACCTCCGCAGCCGGCGCGAACTTCCGTCGGCTCGCCCTTCGGCCCGGCGCAGCGGCAACCGCCGATGCCCTCAGCCGTCCCGGGCGCCTTTGGGCTGCCGCCGACATCGGTTCCGCCGGAGCAAGGAACGATGCCGCCGACAAACTTGGCCGGCTGGGACGATCTCACCCAAGAAGAGCGGATCAATGTGCTTGTTTACCAACAAGCCAACCGCAGCGTAGTGAACATCAATACGCGAACGGTCCAATCGGTGGGACTGCTGATGTTAGAGGTGCCCGCCGAGGGCGAGGGAAGCGGAATCGTGCTTGATCGGTTCGGCCATATCCTGACGAATTCGCACGTGGTCGACGGTGCCCGAGAAATCCAAGTGACCCTGGCCGACAGCAAGAGCTACGAAGCGAGGCTGATCGGCATTGACGCGGCCACCGACGTGGCCGTGCTGAAGATCAATGCACCGGCGGATTCACTCGTTCCGATCGTCTTCGGCAATTCCAATTCGCTCTTGGTCGGACAGCGGGTGTTCGCCATCGGCAATCCCTTCGGACTTGAGCGGACCCTGACCACCGGCATCATTTCCAGCCTAAATCGCTCGCTCCCCGCCCGAAAGACCGGTCGTTCCATCCGGTCGATCATTCAAATCGATGCGGCGATCAATCCGGGGAACTCGGGCGGGCCGCTTCTCGATTGTCATGGCCGAATGATCGGCATGAACACGGCCATCGCCAGCCGCACGGGCGAAAGCGCCGGCGTCGGGTTCGCCATTCCCGTCAACACGCTGGCCCGCGTTGTTCCGCAATTGATCGAACGCGGCAAGGTCATTCGTCCCGACAGCGGAATCGCCCGAGTCTATCAAACCGACAAAGGCCTGCTCATCGCATCGCTGGTTCCGGGAGGTGCGGCGGAGCGTGCCGGGCTTCAGGGACCGCGCGTCGTCAAACAAAAGAAACGGCAAGGCCCGTTCGTGTACGAAGTGCAAACAGTCGATCGGTCTGCGGCCGATCTGATCACGGCTGTTGATGGGCAACCGGTGCGCACCGGCGACGATTTCCTCTCGGCCATCGAAGCCAAGTCTCCCGGAGAAACGGTCGTCTTGACGGTGATTCGCGAGGGGCACCCCCGACAAGTGCCGCTACGGCTCGATGCCGGCGAGTGATTCGCGTCGCCCATGTCAAATAGAACGACCGCATTGCTGCGAAACAGCCTGATTCTGCCAGACCGTTCGCTTATCGATCCCGCAGCGATTTTATGTCGTGAATCGGCCCTGGCGCGCCGCCGTGCCGGTTTTCCTCGCGGGCGAAAACTGGCGGCCGTTGGCCGCGGGCCGAACGCCGCGTTCGTCGGCCGTCAGCGGCAGACAGCGAAACACAAAACCGGCAGCCGAATGAGAGAGAAAGAAAGAATCGGAAAGGGAAGGCGCAAGTCGTCAGGCAGAGCAATCGAGGAGAGGGAGCAAAACGTGTCGATGAGGTTATGCGCGGGGGGAGACGCAAACCAATTCACACTGATGAGCTTCCTTGCTCTTCCCTTTCCGACCGGAAAATGACTCCGTTACAAAACAATCATCACAACGCACAAAATAGTTCCACACAATTGCAAAAGCGACCGCCGACGGACCAAAGTGGCCGATTGCATGTTGTCCCTGCTCGGTTCGCTTGCCGCTGTTCGCGGTGCTCTTTTGTTCTCTACATCCCTGTTGTAAAGGGCGCCGTCGCAACCCGGACGTGCGGCTCGTTCATCCTCCCGATCCCTCTGCGTCCGAGGGTGCGGGGCCGTTCGTGTCGCGAGAAACCGAGCGACTATTGGGAAAATACTTTCGATTGAAAACGTCGGGATCAAATGGGTCGGCGGCCGGGCCGGGGTTGGAATCACGGCCGACGCCGGCTCCGGCAGCGGCCGGCGGGCTTGGTTGGCGAAGCGGCTGTCCAGAACGGTCCGATGCATGCGACGGCTCGACGTATGCCGCCGGAAGAACAGCGGAATCGAACCTAGCGGAGGAATGCCGAGGTTCCGTTGCCGGAACGGGTTTGGAAACCGAGCCGACACTCGCGGGCAAGGCCGCCTCGCGACGCGCACCGCTGCGCCCGCTGAGCGGAATCTGCGATTGATCGCCGGCCCAACGAGCCGCCGCTGTGGCGTTAGGCGCGTCGCCCGAAAGAGAAGGAGCACGCGCATCCGAGGGCCGAAGTCGCGCATCCGCCGTCGGCGAGATGGGAAAGCCCGGTGGTTGCGGCTCCAATCGCGCCGGCTGGCTCTGATCCATTGGCCGCAGCGTCGGCGGCTGCATCGGCGGGTTCTGAGCCAAGCTGGGCCGAGGCGGCCTTTCGGCAGTCTGCGACGGAGCCGCCGCAAGCTGTGAACCTGCATCCGCCGAAGGCGTCTGGTTGCGGCGTGCAGCGGCCTCGACGAAAAACTGGAGCATTTGCCATTGCTGCGTGCGTCCTGATCCCAGCGGCGCCACTTTCTGCCCGCCATGCGGATTCGTAGCCGCCTGAATCAGCGGGCTGCGATCCGGTTGGTTCAGGTCGATCCACTTGAGCGTTTCGTACAGATTCCGCTGAGTCAGCCGGCGCCCCGGCCGCTGTTCATGCGGGGGCCGAAGCAAGTAATACTCCGATCGCTCCGGCCGCGAGTGGCAACCCGAAGTCATGCAATTATTCACCAAGATCGGCTGAACGGTCTGCGTGAATAATTCAGCCACCCCCGGTGCAAGCTGCTGCGTCATGCGGTCGAGTTCTTCGGGACTGACTTCGTAGTCGCCCGTTGCCGCCTGCTTCGGAGGAGACGGCGGGGGCTCGCGCAACAATCGCTGTCGATGTTCGAGCAGTTCCAGCATCGGATGCCGTGCGTCGATTTTTCGGGCAGCGGCCAACTCAGCCTCGGCCTGATCAAGTAAACCGACCTTCTGGCACCACTGGGCAAGCCGCAAATGCTCTACGGCGTTTTCGGGCGGAAGCATGGCGCGTTTGCGATGATAGCCATCGATCAGATCGTGGCAAATCACCTCGACTTCACCCACCCGCAGTCGGACCTCGCCATCGGGCATCCCAACGTAGTAGTAGTCGCCTACGCGGCAGATGCGGCCTTCGATCGTCTGGCCGTTGCGGAGGATCAGCACGCCCGACTGCGCCGCCAACGCAGCGCCTGCCGCAGGCGCGACTGCTGGTCCAACCGCCGGGGGCGCTGCCGGTGCGACCGAACTGCCCGCAGAGCGCGGCGCAGCCTCTGCCGAGTGCATCGGAGCAATCGCCGCCCCTTGCTGAAGCGACCGGATTCGCGCCGCCAAGGGACTTGTTACCTCGGTCGCGGAGTTGATCGGCGATTGGTTGTCGCCCAACGACGCCGCACGTCCCGACGATTGCGCGGCTCGCCCGGCCGCGACAGCGACTTCGCCATCAGGCGATTTCGGGATCGCTGCTGTGCCCACCAGTTCGGCAATGGGCGTGCGCGGCCCACCTTGGCCGGCTGCGGGCTGGGCAATCGCCCAGGCAGGCCAACAGGTGGCGAACAATAGAATCCAAGTGGTGCGAATCATCGAGGGCGGAGGATAAGTTCCTCGGCCCAGGGGGTCAAGACCGAACCGCGAAAAAACGAATGCGCGAAACGGAGAAAAGGGCGATGCAGTTACGCAACGAGCCAGCTCAGCGGATCCCGTTCGTCAACGCTTGCCCATACTTCCAACGAGGGAAACTGCGCGGACAAGACGCCCGCCAGCCGCTCGACGGCAAATCGCTCGGTCGCGAAGTGGCCGGCCAGCACCAGCCCCATCTCGCGCGATTCAGCTTCGAGGCAGGTGTGAAACCGGGTTTCGCCCAGAAGCATGGCCTCGCACTGATGTTCGATCGCCGAGGCCAGCAATTCGCCCGCCGCACCGCAGCCGACAGCGAGCCGCCGAACCTGCCACGAGGGCCGACCAACGATCTGCACCGTCGCAATCTTCAAGAAACTCATGGCGGAGCGGGCCACAGCCTCCAAGGTCGTCGGTTGCGGCAGGACGCCGAAGCGCCCGGTGCCTTCGCCCTCAGGGTGAGGGATCAGCGGCGCAATTTCCGTCAGCCCTAAACCTTCGGCCAATGCCTGATTGATGCCCTCAGCGGCCGAATCGAATGCCGTATGCGGGCTGGCGATCGCCACTCCGGCCCGAACAAGCCGAAGCAGCAAACGGCCCACGGTTGTCTCGTCGGTAATCCGCTTCAGCGCGTTGAACGGCAACGGATGATGGCTGACGATCAATCCGGCGCCCCGACGCACTGCCTCGGCCGCGGTGGTCGGTGTAATGGTCAAGCAGGTCATCACGCGATCGACGGCGGAACCGGAATCTCCGACGAGCAACCCAACGTTATCCCACGACTCGGCCAAACGCGGCGGCGCAAAACAATCGAGGAATGCAACGATTTCGCCCACAGCAACCATGGAACCCACTCCCGCCGCAACCGTCCCCGCCCTGTTCATCCAACAGCCCGCGCGATCAAACGCCGGCCATTCGCCCCGCAAGCAACTTCGCCGAGCGACACCTGATGCATGGCCCAGATCATTTGCCGCGACCTACACCGAATAGTTGCTCCAAGAAACGGACAACGGGCGGCAGTGTCGTTCTGTCGCCCGCGTCCTTCTCGTCGTCTCGGGCGGTCATCCCTTGGGGGGAGTGGATGAATCCGCGAGAGATTTGGCTGTTTTGCCTCGCGCCGCATTGCGGCCGGCAGGCAATCGATCACACCACCGCGATCTGCCGGCGAGAAGCCGTTTGCGTTGTAGCCCTTGAACCCCAGCCTGCGCAACTCAGCCTGACAGCGCAACCAACCCGATGGGCGACCGTTCGGCGTTCCCGCGAGGGACCGATGCCTCGGTTGCATCGTTCGACGAACGACGGCCCCGTTGTCAAAGTCGAGTGCTGGGTTGCTGGGGCCTCCTTCGATGACTGACAACGCAAGCGGCCCGCGCGACACCCGCAACGTTCTTTCCGGTCGGTGCAGCGCCCGCCGTATTGGCGAAGGGGAAGGCTGGGAGCCAGCGCTGCGTGCCGACCGCCACACCTTTCGAATCGGCACGGCGACGAGCACGAATCATCATTCCGCACGACGACCGCAAATCACGAGTTTCGATCACTTCGGGCACTTCGGGAATACCGAAAACAACCGGAAGAACCGGACCAGCCCGATTAGGCCGCACCGCCGACAAGATCGTCGCTCTCCCCAACAAAATCGTCATCTTCCGCAAACAAGTCGCCTTCAATAAGCAATAAGCAAGAGGTGTCGCCGCACGCCGTCGCCCTCCTGTTCGATTGCCGTTGCCTGCGGTATTCGGCTCACGGCCCGATACCGCCCGATCGCAACAGAGCCATCGAGGTGTCGCGACGTGGCACACACCCAAAACGCGGCGATCCGCCACCGTACCGCCGGCCGCCGCACCGCCGGCCACAGCAACGCCATCTGCCGCACTGTCCGCGTTCATCGCCCGGCGTGTCCCCCCGAACGCACTAACGGTCGGCGAGCCTCTCATCGCCGCGCCACTGCCGAAAACGCTGTTTAACCGCCGCGGCCGCCGCTGCCGCGCCGTAAGCCGCGACGGCCAAGAGGACGACGGTCGGACCGGTGCGGGTTTCGAAATGGTAACTCGCCAACACCCCGCCGGTAACCAAAACGCCGCAAAACACCGCGGCCAAAAGCATCATCTGCCAGAGATGCCGAGCCAATCGCCCGGCCAGCGCAGCCGGCAGCGTCATCAGCGCAACGACGAGAAGAATGCCGACCACGCGAACCAACAATACGATGGTCAGGGCGGTCAGACAAAGCAACAGCAGAAAATAGGCTCGCGACGGAATTCCCCGCAGTGCCGCGAATTCCTCGTCGAAACAAACCGCGGCCAGCTTGTTGTAGAACGCCGCTGCCGCGGCCAACACGACCAAATCGAGCAAAGCGACCAGCCGCAAGTCGTCGCGTGTAATCAAAAGGATGTCGCCGAACAAGTAGCTCAACGGTTCAATGACCGGTTCCCCGGGGGGCGGCTCCGCACGTTCCAGGAATAACAGGCCCAACGCCACGCCCGTGACCCAAATCAGGCTGATTACCGTATCTTCGCGCTCATGCACGACGAAACTGATCACTCCGATGCAAAGGGCTGCTGTCAACGCAGCGATCCACGCCCCCCACAACGGATGAAGCAACGTGAAACCGTAATTGTACCGGAGCAACACCGCAGCCCCGATTCCGCCGAGAACGCAATGAGCCATCGCGTCGGCCATGTAGGTAATGCGGCGCGCCACGACAAATGTGCCGAGCACGCCGAACGCGGCACTGGCAAGCAGCCCCATGAACACGGCATTGCGCAAAAAGGGAAAAACCGGATCGGTCAGTGCTTCGATCAAGTCAGTCATGCCGGCACCCCTCGTGCGAGACCGCCCGGCAATGATCCACCATGCGCATCGGCGAACCGTACATCGCCTGAACCGCTTCGTCGTCGAGCGGCCCGGAACGATGTTCCACCACGCGGCGATTCACACAGATAACGCGCTCGGCGAGATTCGAAACGAATCCCAAGTCGTGGGTAACAACGATGACGGCCATCCGGTCGTTCAGCGCCCTCAATGTGGCGAACAACTGCGATTCCATCATCGAATCGACGTTGGCCGTAGGCTCATCGAGCACCAGCAATTCCGGCTCGCAGCAAAGCGCGCGGGCAATCAAGACCCGTTGCCGCTGCCCGCCCGAAAGCGACGCAAACGGCCGATCGCTCTGGTCACTCATCCCGACGGCCGCCAAGGCGTCGCGAGCCTTGCGACGATCCTCGCGGCTGTACCACCCTAAGCGATTCCTCCAGCCGCCATGCCCAAGGCGGCCCATCAATGCCACTTCCAAGGCGGATATCGGGAATAGCGGGTCGAAGCGAACGTGCTGCGGCATGTAGCCGATCGAACGCGACGCCGCCTGCGGCGGCCCCCCCAGCACTCGCACCCGGCCGCGCTGCGGCTGCAACAAACCGAGCAACAGCCGAACGAGGGTCGTCTTGCCGCCGCCATTGGGCCCGATCACGCAGACCAGTTGTCGCGGCATGATCCGCAAACAAACGTCTTCCAGCACCGGTCGTTCGCCATAGCCGAACCACACCCGATCGAATTCGACCAATAGTTCCACGACGCCGGTGTTTGCCGTATCCAATGATGAGGCCTCAACCCGAGCGGACGGTTCGACGCGATCGGACATCGGCAGCCTCCGGCGGCTATCAGTCGGTTTGATGCCGGCAAATCTGCTCGGCAGCCTGGGCCAAGTTGGTCAAGACGTCGGGCGCCATAGGATCGAAAACAACCAACTTGGCGCCAATCGCTTGCGCCACAGCCGCGGCCGCCCGATGGTCGCCGCTGGGTTCGACGAACACCGCACGAACCCGCTCGGCCTGCGCCCGCTGAATCAGCGACCGCAAATGCTTGGCCGAAGGCGACTTTCCGTCGTGTTCCACGGCAATCTGCCGCAATCCGTAGGCCTTGCACAAATAGCCCAGCGACGGGTGATAGACATAGATGCTCTGACCAGCCAATGGGCGAAGCTGTTCGTCAAGCTGCTTAGCCAGTGCGTCAATCCGCCGCTGCACCATTTGTTGATTGCGGCGAAACAGAGCGGCATTCGCATCATCCGCCGCCGATAAGGCCGCCGCAATGTTTTCCACTAAACGCGGCAATGCGGTCGGATCTAACCAGATGTGCAGATCCGCCGTCTGCCCATCGTGGTGATCTTCATGGCAATTCGGATCACCGCATGAATGCTCGTGCTGAGCCTCGTGCGAATGATCTTGGACAATCGGCCGAGCCGGCTGCTCAACGTCGTTCGAGGCCGCCCGGGGGCCTTCGGCCCTCTCTGCAACGTTCAACCGACTCGGCCCGGCAAACGAATCGCCGGAGACCGCCTCGTGATCGTGCTCGCAACCGTGGGGACATGCGGCCCCCGAGCGGTTGATCGAACGCGATGCCCCGGCCGGTGTCGTCGCCGCCCCCTTCGAGTCAGCCTGCCCTGCAGCAGCCGTCGGTGCAGACAGATCATTCGCCACGGGAGAAATATCGACGCAAGCCACCTTTGACCCGGTTTGACGCAATCGCTCGACAAGCTGCCGTTCAAAGGGCATGTTAATTGTCAACAACAGGTCTGCTTTCGCTAACGATTGAGACTCCTTCGGCGAGAGCGAAAGCTGATGCGAACACGCCCCGGTCGGCGCAAGCACCTCGACCTTCACGCGATCACCGCCCACCTGCTCGACCAAATTCGCCACCGGCGCTATCCCCACAATCACCCGCAACGGTGGTCGTTCACCGGCAAGCGCGCTAAGCGAATTGGGCGAAAACGCGCGCCATAGAAGAAAAAGAACAACCGCCGCGACCGCAGACGCAGCCACCGCCGTTCGAAATCCTTTCCCCATCGATCTACCCCCATGCGAGCAGGTGCTTGATTTCATATGGAGATGCCGGGCGATCCGCTCGTCGATCATCCCTTCTCTCGCCCCACGCGGTCGTCCCTAACCTCCGGCTGAGCAACGGCATCGGACTGCTCGGCCGCCGCAGCGGAAGCCTCAGCCTTGTCCGTTGACGCGGTTGTCTGGGCCGCCGTCTCTGACTCTTCGTCGGCCGGCCCTTGCCGCCGGCAGACCAAGTGAACCGCATGGCAATCGCTGCACTCCTCGATCTGATGATCTTGGGCAAAGCGGTCCCAGTGCTTCCGCTGATCGGCCGACAGAAGGCCGGAGCCTTTGCACAAGGGGCACACATTGTCGATCGCGGCCAGAATCGCCGAACGAATAAACTCGGAACGATTCTCGACCCCCCGCAGCGCCTGCCGGAGGGCCGCATCGGCCTTGAATGTCATCACGATCTGTTTGCGTGGTCGAGCCATCGGCAGCAACGATTGAACGACGGACGGAAATCGCGGCCCTGCGTGATTCGACCGACCCGAATCATCCCGGCACGCCTGCGGGATTACATTGTATTACTCATTGGTGCTTCGGCAAGGGTTGATCGAGGGCATTCTTGATCCGTTGCGGCGAAGCCCAATTCTCTTTGACGCTTTTCTTGTTTCGTGTCTTTGCGTTTTCCACTCAGCGTCGTCGCAATTCCCGGTGCGTTCCGCCACCTGTTGCCATCTCGCTCACCTGCCTTTCCCTGCCAATCCTCGCGTAGAAGCGGTCCCGAATAGCGTAGAGCACGGCCTACGCCCCTTATTCGATGGTCAAGCACATTGGGCCTCGGGAGCACCGCCAACGCACCCTTCGAGAGAACCGTGTTTTTCCGGTCCGGAACAGGCAGCAAAACCACTATCGACGGCACGTGCGTCATTTCCGGAATTGGATGGATACACACTTTGGAAGAAATGCGTCGAGCAGTAAAGAAGGTCGGGCAGCCGGGACGATAGCAAACGCTAGATCGTTCGCAAAGTCCCTATGTTCGCCAGGGTGCGCGAGTCCCGTAAACGTTTTTTTCAAACAGGAGTTCCTCCCATGAAACGTAGTGTTTTGATCTCGGCGTTGGCCGTGGCGGCGGTTGTCGTTCTGGCCAATGCGTCCAGCGCGTGGGCGCTGCATCGTTCCCGGACTTGTTGTCCGGCCACCTGTGCGCCGGCTGCTTGCGAAGCCCCGAAGGCTTGCGAAGCGCCCAAGGCCTGCGAACCGGCCTGCGAGCCTGCCACCTGCTGCAAAGTGAAGTGCCGCAAGGTCCGCACCTGCCGCCCGAAGTCGTGCGCCCCGGCCACCTGCGCCCCGGCCGCGTGCGAAGCCCCCAAGGCTTGCGAAGCGCCTAAGGCCTGCGCCCCGGCATGCGAGCCGGCCACCTGCGCTCCGAAGACCTGCTGCAAAGTGAAGTGCCGCAAGGTCCGCACCTGCCGCCCGAAGAGCTGCTGCGCTCCGGCGGCCTGCGAAGCCCCCAAGGCCTGCGAGCCGGCCACCTGCTGCCCGAAGCCCTGCAAAGTGAAGTGCTGCAAGGTGAAGTGCTGCAAGCCCAAGTGCGAGAAGGTGAAGTGCTGCAAGCCGAAGTGCTGCGAACCGAAGTGCTGCAAAGTGAAGTGCCGCAAGGTTCGCACCTGCCGCCCGAAGTCGTGCGCCCCGGCCACCTGCGCCCCGGCCGCCTGCGAAGCCCCCAAGGCCTGCGCTCCGGCGTGCTGCAAGTAGTGTAACGAGCAATCTTGGTCTCTGCCCGATCCGAGACCAAGACAACTCCTCTGCTGCCAACCAAGCGGCCTGATTGGATGCACCCAGTCAGGCCGCTTGATGCTTTCTTGACGATCGATAAAGACCAACAATCGATCAAGTTCGAAAATCCGGCCGCCCCCAGAGTCCTTGAGCGGAAGTGCGGCACTGACTCAGCCGAGCGAACCGTTTTTTCCATCAAGCGAACCGATGGTCGGAGTCGTCACCGTGAGGTATCATTAGGCCGTGATGCGAACACGGCCGGCGCGCAATGCCAAATGGCCCCGAATACCGGGCTCGCGGCCGGGACCACAACAAAGCGGTCACCGGTACGACAACCCGATTCTCGCTGCGTTCCGGGTTCGCGGTCTGATTGTCCCCGCTGTTTCAACGTTTGCCGACTGTCGAACCATGGCCATCTCTACAACCACTCCGCATCTGAACCTGAACGACTACATTCGCAGCATTCCCGATTATCCGAAGCCGGGCATTCTGTTCCGCGACATCACGCCGCTGCTGGCCTCGCCGCAAGCGCTAAGGCAAGCGATCGACACCATGGCCAACCACTTCGCCGATCGAAAGATCGACTTGGTGGCGGCGGCCGAGGCTCGCGGGTTCATCTTCGCCGCCCCGCTGGCCCTGAAGCTCGGCGCAGGCGTGATCCCGATCCGCAAACCGGGCAAACTGCCGTGCCACACGGTGTCGCAATGCTATTCGCTCGAATACGGCACCGACACCCTGCACGTTCACCGCGACGACGTTCCGCAAGGCGCGCATGTGCTTGTGGTTGACGACCTGCTGGCCACCGGAGGGACCGTCGAGGCCTGCTGCAAACTGATCGAGAAGGTCGGCGGAAGAGTCGCCGGTTGCGCCTTTCTGATTGAACTGGCCGGGCTGAACGGCCGGGCGCGCATTGGGCAGTACGACGTGTTCAGCGTGCTCAGCTACGAAGGCGCATAGCCGTCTAGCGTCAGGGGCCCGCCCGACGAAACTGGTCGAGCAGATCGGCGAGCTGGTCATGAACATCTTGGCTGGCGCTAATCACAAGCGCCCGGCCCGGGCTCCAATAATAGATCGCGCCGGGGCCCCCGTTGACGTTCCAAGTGGATGGGGCAATCGTCTTTTGGATCAGTTCAGCAAGGTCGTTTCCCGCGTCGGCCTGCATCGGCCCGCCCCAACCGCCGAAGCCTCCCCACGGCTGCGCGCCGCCCGCGGCCCAGCCGGCTCCGACTCGCCCGCCTGGCATCCCCATCTGACCCAAAACCACCGGCCGGGTAAGCTGCACCGTCAGCGGCGACGGCTCTGTCCCATCGACTCGCTGATGAGCCGAGGACTTGCTCAGTTCGGGCAACAGCGCCTTCAATCGCCCGCGGACCTTGTGCAGCAGAAGCTCGCGGTCTGATCGAGCCAGCGACTGATCAGCCGCAAGCAAATCGTAAATCCGCAGATAATCCATCGCAGCCTGCCGTGCCTGCGACGGGCGCGCACCGGCCCAACGCCGCAGACATGCGCCGGCCTCGTCGCTCAGCGCCCGTCCGCGCAGCGCAACCGCCTCGGGCCGAGCGTCGGCAGCCGTCATCGTCCAAGGAAACTCGACGGGCAGGTCCGGTTTCGGCTCATCGGTCGAGGGCCAAACCGCCAACACCAACGGAATGATCATCCATCCGGCCATCGCACTGCCTCCTCGCATGTCCGTCGCAGTTGCCCCGCCGCGCGTCGCGGCGCGTTCGGCCCGAACCGCCGAAAGGCACCGGGCGCGCCCCAACTTGGGCCAATCCCTGCGACGGAACACCTCTGTTCGCCCTCACCATTGATCGTATCGGCCGGTGTGAAGTTGTCAATCGAACTGCTGCGACTTCGACGGCGATTCGGCGGCGAGAGATCAAGCCCTTCGGCAAGCGGCTTGCGATGTTACTCGTCGTTCGAGCGGCCTCCCAAGGCCGTTGCGTAACCCGTGGCGTAGGTTCGGCAATGTGCCAAAGCAACAAGAATGCGCGTCGCGCCGATCTGCTCGACATGGTCGCGCACCGCGCCGCGCAACGCCACAGTCCAGCCGCCCGATCCGTTGGGCCGTATCTCCAGGTCGCGCCAGTTGATCCCCGGCCCCCACGACAGCCCCAGCGCACGAAGCACGGCCTGCTTGGCAGCCCAATGAGCGGCAAAATGCCGAGAGGGAAACTTGCGATCGCGACAAAAACGGACCTCTTCTTTGGTGAACACGCGATCAACGAATTGTTCGCCGTAACGATCGATCATCCGCGCCACCCGCAGGCATTCGGTGATCTCGGCGCCCACTCCGATGATCTCTGACATGGCAACCTGCCTCGTTAGTCTCTTATGCTTGTCGAGCAAGGCGGCCGGCACGCCGCGGCCCGCGCTCTTCGCAACAGAACCGCCGCCGCTGGGCGCGACTGCGAAGATCAACGGGCCGATTCATTGCGCCGCCCATGTCGCCCATCTTCCACTCTGCACCGCTAATCCTGCGAGGCGGCCGCCTCGTCCAGTGAACCGGCCGCTTTATCCGTCGCATTTGCCTCGGTCGATTCTGTTGCCGCGGGCGGCGGTGGCGCCGAGTCATCGACCTGTTGACGGGCACCGACCTCGTCGGCCAGTTGCATCACTCGGTCGCGCCCGGCGGCATTGAGCCAAAGATCACACGAGTAATCGAGCCCGGCCGAATCGCGCCACAGCAGTTTCAACCCAAATGGCCCGCACCCGCCGCGGCAACTGGTCAACCGGTAGCGCACGGTGGCCACAGCCTCGGGCGGATACTCTGCACCGACAGTCGCGACCAAACGGCCCGCCTCCGGCGCGGTCCAGCGGCCTCCGCGAATCGTTCGCCACCAAGTGCCGCATCGTCCGCAAAACGGCAATCGCGCGGCGGTCGCCACCATTGCCAGCGCCGCGACGATCAATATCACGCCATCGGCCGCCCAAGTGGCCCAGGCCCAGCGATCGCGGGCGATCCAACCGCCCGGCAGTGTTCGCCCCCGCTGTGCTGCGCCACGCATGAACTCGAACCAGTCTTCCGCAGGCGCACCGAGACGATCGGCCATGTCCGGAAAAGCCGCCCTGAGCGTCGCACTTCCCTCGCGGACGGACCGATCGACCGCATGATTCCAGTAGGCGAACAAATGTTGCCCCAACACGCTCAAGACCGCCGCGAATAGTGCCGCAGCGAACAGCGTTGGGCGATGGCCCGTTTGCGTTAGTCGCGCAATTCCAACCAACGCACCGCCCAAGATCACCCCGATGACCGCCGGAAAGAGAACCAACGGCGCCCAATGCAGGTCGTTCTGCACGATATCGGCCAACAGTGCGATGATCACCGCGGCCGCGGCGGCCGATCCCGCATACAGCACGGCCCGCGCCGCAGCAAACCGCGCCGGACGATCGGGCGGTTGGGCGACGATCGAGTCGATGCATTGGCTCATCGGCACACCTCATGTCGTTTCGTTTGACTGCCCGACGGTCAACTCAACCGACCAATCGCCGGTCAGTCGCGTTTCGCCGGCAAACACGCCCGGCGCGTCCCGCGCCCGACCTTTCGTCTCGCGCAGCTCACTGCATCGGTTTTGCGATAAAGAGCGCCCGCAGCTCACCTCGATACCGGCATCTACTGGTATCCAAGGGGACGCAGGCAATCTTATATTCCCTTGGGATTCGGACCGTATTGGTTGGGCCCGGGCTCGCTGTCTTGAACCATGAACACCAGCAAGAGAATGAAACCGATCACCGGGATGAAGGCCGCCAGCAACCAAAGGCCGCTCCGACCGGTGTCATGCAGCCGTCGCACGCCGACGGCAATGCCGGGAATGAGCACGGCCAAAGCGTAAAGGACTCCGAGCACCCCCGGACTACCGACCACTCGCTCTACAATACTGATCGCGAACGAAATAATGATGTTGAACAGAACGAACATCCAGTACTCTGTTCGGTGCGCTCGCCCGTTGAACTCGGCATACTTCTTCAACACCTCGACGTACCAATTCATACCGGGATCCTTTCGCTCACCCGAGTAACGCGCGCCGGACGACTGGGTGAACCGTCGCCCCCGGCGCAGTAATCGACACGTGCCGCCCACGGCGCGCGATGATACCGCGCAGGCATCGCCTCGCCAACGGCAGGGGCATCGCAAGGCAGCCTTTTTGTCGAGAACAACAGTAAACCGATTTGGCCGAGCCGGACGGCAACCGGTCGCATCAAGAAAAACTAGCAGCCGCCGAATCAATGCGTTCGGCGGCCGCCGATGCAATCACTGAATTGAACCGCGAAAGACGGAAATCGGTTCAATTCGGCACTTCACGCAAACGAGCCGCTTCGCTGCGCCAGCAGCCGATTGCGCAATTACTTGGAACCGTTTCGGCGAAACGGCCGCAACTACATATTGATTTCGAAGCCCTTGCGGCTTTCGCGCGACAGGAAGGCATTGGCCTTCGGGTTGCCCACGATCTCGCGTTTCACCGGGTCCCACGCAAGATCGCAACCCCATCGCATGGCGATGTTCGAAAGGTGGCAGATCTCCAACATGCGGTTGTGCGACCAAACGTCGGAAATCGGCTGCTTTCGCGATTTCATCGCGTCGATGAAGTTCGCCGTATGATTCTCCGGCACCTTGCCGCCGTACACCTTCTCGATCGCCCCGTCGGGCAATGGGTTTTCTTTGAGTTCATCCACCGGTTTTCCGGTAATCTTGCCGCGATTGACGAAGAACCGGCCCTTTTCTCCCTCGAACAATATCCCGTTATCGCCTTCGCTCGTGATGATCATCGTCACGTCGTTGGGCATATCGACGCGGATGTTGAACTTGGTGGCTGTATTGTAGCGATCATGCACCGTGGGGTGCCCCTCGCGGTACTCGACCGGCAGGGTGAACGACATCGGACTGACCTTGCTCGGGCCCGTGTCGGTGGCGCCCAGAGCCCAGCAGGCGATATCGACGTGGTGGGCGCCCCAGTCGGTCAGTTTGCCGCCCGAATACTCGTGCCAGTTACGGAACGAATAATGGCAGTTGCTATACAGCGGAACACCGCCGCCGTAGCCTTTGCGAATCTCGGGCAGCGCGCGATACGGCACCTTCGGCGCCGGTCCAAGCCAAAAGTCCCAATCGAGCCCCTCGGGAACCGGGGCCACGGGAATCACCGGCGATGCCTCCATTCCGCCGATGCCGCAAGTCACCTTTTTCACTTTGCCGATGCGCCCCGCGCGAACTATCGCAATCGCTTGGAGAAAGAGCTTGTTGCACTCGGTCCGCTGCATCGTGCCGACCTGAAAGACGCGGCCCGTCTGTTTGACAATCTTCTCGATGAGCTTGCCTTCGTCGATAGTCAATGTCAGCGGCTTCTCGCAATAGACATCTTTGCCGGCCAGCATCGCCTCGACCGCGATCTTCGTATGCCAGTGATCGGGCGTGGCGATCATCACCGCGTCGATGTCTTTGCGTTCGAGAATCTTGCGATAGTCTTTGTACGCATCCGGCTTTTTCTTCTGCTTCTTCTCGACCTTGCCGACATACTCGTCGAGAATCTTGGCATCGACATCCGCCAGCGCGGCGAAATCGGCAAAGCGAAACGACTTGTCGGTGATCGCCCAGCCTTGATTGCGCAGGCCGATCGTGGCGAACACCGGGCGCTCGCTCGGCGCATTGAACCCAACGGCGCGCTGCGGTGAGGAAACCAACAGACTGGCGGCCCCGGCAGTGCCAAGGCCCAACAGAAAATGACGGCGAGACGGTGATACAGAGGTTGGCATCGATCGAAAGTCCTTGCAACAGCGGTAACTCATCACTGGCCTGAACGGCAAACCCAGCCCAAACCCGAAGAGACGGTAGAGGCTGCCCGCAACACGCAGCGCGCGGCGCCGGCCAAAAACTCATCATAACCGAAGGCGGGCTGCGATTGAACATTCTTGGGACGATTTCGCCAAGCCGACAGTTGACCTCTCCGCCCCCCGCGAAATGGTAGCACACCGGCTGATCGTCGTGTCGCGCCCGATTTCAACCGTGCCTATTACAGCGTCGCCCAAAGACGTTGCTTCCGGGCGGGCGCGACGCACTCCCTTCGCTCGTGCGCCAACACAACAGTGGCAACCCGGCTTTGCTCCCGCAGCGGCCGAACAACACATCCGGCAGAAGATGCCGAAGCGTTCCGCCAATCGCTCAGCCCGTCTCGACCGTCTCCATTTCCTCCAAGGGAATGCCCTTCGTCTCCGGCATGAGCAGCAAAACCCAAAGCAACTGGAAGACCATGCACACCGCATAGAAGGCGAATGCGTGCCCGCCCGACTGTGCGGCGATCAACGGGAATGTCCAAGAGATTGCCGCCGCCATCACCCAATGGACCGTGCAACCCAGCGCCGTGCCTTTGGCCCGAACCCGATTCGGAAAGACCTCGCTAATGAATACCCAGATCACGGCGCCTTGGCCGAATGCGTGCGAGGCGATGAACACGATCAGACCGGCCAAAAGCAGCCAACCGCCTTGCCCCGAATAGAACGAGTAGGCTACGGTCGCCAGACTCAAGATGTATCCGATTGATCCGCCGATCATCAACTGGCGTCGGCCCGCCCGATCGATCAATGCCAGTCCAGCCATCGTGAACACTAGATTGGTCAGGCCGATTACCACCGCCTGGGCAAGCGAACCGGCACGATCGAAACCAGCCATGCGGAACACATCGGGGGTGTAGTAGATGATCGCATTGATGCCCGAAAGTTGATTGAACGCGGCAATCGCCACCGCGAGCATGATCGGTCGGCGATTCCTGCGAGAGAACAACGGTTCGCCCGCGCCCTTCTCCGCCGCAAGCGATGCGCGAATTGCTTCAATTTCGCTCTCCACGCTGCCGGCGTCTGCGCCGATCTGGTTGAGCACTTCGCGGGCTTCATCGTCGCGATGCCGGCCCACAAGCCACCGCGGGCTTTCGGGCGTCACTCCCAGCAAAATCAAGAAGCAGGCTGCCGGCACCGCCTCTACGCCGAACATCCAGCGCCACGCCGATTCGTCGGTCACCCATTGCCCGATCGCCCAGTTCGACAGATAGGCGGCGAGAATCCCGAGAACGATGTTGAATTGGTTGATGGCCACAAGCATGCCGCGTCTCTTGGCCGGAGAAATCTCGGCAATGTAGAGCGGACAGACGACCGAAGCGCACCCTACGCCCAGCCCGCCTAAAAAACGGAAGCCGACAAACGAATACCAATCCCACGGAAACGCGCTGCCCACTGCCGAAATCAAATAGGCCAGCGCGGTCAGAACCAGCGTCAGCCGCCTACCGAAGAGATCGGCCGGCCAGCCGGCCGTCAGGGCGCCAATGATCGTGCCGATCAATGCGCCCGCCACAGTGAACCCCAAGGTGCCGTCGGTCAGTTGGAATACGCGGCGAAGATCATCGGTGGTCCCGGAAATGACGGCCGTGTCAAATCCGAAAAGGAACCCTCCCAAAGCGGCCACGATGGCCGACAACCACACGACCGGCCGAATCGCCGAGGTGCTCTGAGGCATACTCGATGGACCATGTTGCACACTCATCGTCAGCCGTCCTTTTTCCTTTGGATTTGCAGCGCAACCGAATCGATCGGCAGAGCGTTGGAGCGTCAGAAACAGGGGAACCACCGCGTTGCCGTGCGCGAAAGACCAGTCGGATCGATCGTTCGTCGTGCCATGTTGCAACGGCCCCGTTGCATTCTCGAATAAGATACCAGAACATTGCACAACAGCCACCGCACGCCGCCGCCGAAAAAAACAGCCTCGATAACGATGTCGTCCCACGTGCCCACCCGAATGCCGGCTGATCGCCGCCGGCCGTCCGAAACGAAATACGTGTGCTCAACGGGAACAGTGGCCGTGAGCAATACGTATCAGCCGATCGCGAGCGGTCGATGTCCGAGCGAAGTTCCCTTCTATCCTGAGCGATTCGACGGGTTCGAACCACGCGATCATCGTGCCATTTTTTTGACGACAAAAAATTGCCGCGAGGCGAGCGATCGTACATAATATCCCGCATCCTCCTTGCCGATGCTGAGCCTCGTGCCCGCCGAAGCCTCCCACCGAAGTACGAGAGACTGTTCCATCTACCCTCATAGGGAAAGGACCTCACCAATGAATACCGACCGCCGCCGATTCTTGGGCCGCGCGGCCGCGTTGGCTGCCGGCACTGCCGCGATTCCCTATTTTTTCACCGCGCGCACAGAGGCGGCCGACAAGCCACCGGCCAAGAATGATCAGTTCGGCATCGGGGCCATCGGGATGCGTTATCAAGGCTCGGTCATCACCGAGAAGGCTCGGCCCTATGGCCCGATCGTCGCGATTGCCGACGTCGATCGCCATGTGCGCGAGCAGGCCCGAGCGAGTTTCGGCAGCACGCCGGCCATTTACGAGGACTATCGCAAGCTGCTCGATCGGAAAGATGTGGATGTCGTGTTGATCGCCACGCCCGACCATTGGCACGCGAAGATGCTGATCGACGCATGCCGGGCCGGCAAAGACGTGTACATCGAAAAGCCGCTGACGCTAACCATCGACGAAGGCAAACAGCTCGTCAAAGTGGTCGAAGAAACCAAGCGGGTGGTGCAAGTCGGCTCGTGGCACCGCAGCGACGCCCGCTTCCGCTTGGCCGTCGAGATGGTCCGTCAAGGGCGATTGGGGCAACTGAAGCGGATCGAAGTAGTGCTCGGCAAGAATGCCAAAGGCGGCCCGTTCCCCAGCAGGCCGGTTCCGGGACATCTCAATTGGAATCTGTGGCAGGGTCAAACGCCCGACGTGCCCTACGTGGAAGAACGCTGCCATTACACGTTTCGTTGGTGGATGGAATACTCGGGCGGGCAACTGACCGACTGGGGCGCCCATCACATGGATATCGCCCAATGGGCGGCCGGCATGGAGAAATCGGGACCGGTGGAAATCGAAGGTCGGGCGAACTACCCCGACGTGCCCGGCGGCTACAACGTGCCGATCGACTTCGAAGCCCGCTACGTTTTTCCCAACGGAGTGGAAATGGTCGTGCTCGATCACGGGCGCAACGGCGTTCTCTTCGAAGGGACGGAAGGCCGCATCTTCGTCAACCGCGGAACATTGGACGGCAAGCCGGTCGAGGCCTTGGCCGACGCGCCGCTCCCTCGCGAGCAATTCAAGTTGTACCCGTTCGACAACCTTACTCGGCCGCCGCGCGAAGGAAAGCTCGATGCGATCATCAATCACATGGGCAACTTTTTCGATTGCGTGGCGAGCCGGCGGCAACCGATCTCGGACGTGGCCAGCCAGCACCGATCCGTTTCGACCTGTCATTTGGGCAACATCGCGATGCGCTTGCGCCGTCCGTTGAAGTGGAATCCGCAAACCGAAACGTTCATCGGCGATGACGAAGCGAACAGCTTCCTGCGCAGGCCGCAACGCAAAGGATTCGAGGTCGGCTGACGTTGGGCGGAATGGCCGTCGGGCGGCTGGCCGGTTGCGGCACGCTCGGGCAGTACGCGCGATCCGGCCGTTGGCAACGTCAGTCCGAGCATGCGATCAGGCCGCCGCATGATCCGCCGGTTGCGGCGTCGTCCACTCGCACATCAACCAAGGGAAAGGAACATGGAACTTACACGCCGTCAATTCGCCCTTGCCTTGGGCGGCGCGGCAGCCGGGCTGGCGACGGCCCGATGCGTCGTTGGAGTTGCCTCCGCGGCCGAGCCTGAGACGTTTCGGCTGCGCTACATCCTGTCGTCGTGCTTGTACGGCTACACCGACGTCAAAGAGATCTTGCCCGAGGTCCGAAAGACCGGAGCAACCGCCATCGACCTTTGGCCGCGGGTTCACGGCGACCAACGCGAACAGCTCGACGCCATGGGCGAAGAACGTTTCGTCGAGCTGCTGCGGCATCATCAGGTGGAATTGGGCTGCATTACTCAGTACAAACTCGGCCCGTTCAAACTAGCCGACGAGATGCGGCTCTGTCGCCGGTTGGGTTGCCCGCTGATCGTTACCGGGGCGGCCGGCCCCAAAGGGCTGCAAGGGGGCGAACTGCGCCGAGCCGTCGCCGAGTTCATCGAAAAGATGAAGCCGCACGTCGAGCTGGCCGCCGAGAACGGCGTAACCATCGCCATCGAGAACCACGCCAACAGCCTGATCGAGTCGCCCGACTCGATGAAGTGGCTGGCCGAACTGCGTCCCTCGAAGCACTTGGCCATCGCCTTCGCACCGTATCATCTGCCGCAAGACGCGAAATTGCTCGCCGAGTTGATTCGCGCGTTGGGCAACCGGGTGGCGATGTTCTACGCCTGGCAGCATGGCAAAGGCTCGCAACAGAAGCTGCCGAAGGATGAGGAACTGCTGCAAATGCCGGGCCGCGGCCCGCTCGACTTCGCCCCGCTGCTCGACGCGCTGCGGACGATTCGTTACGAGGGACGCACCGCGATCTTCATGCACCCGTTCCCGCGAGGAGTGCCGATTTTGGAGACAACGGCCGCGGTAACCGAGGAGATCAACCGCGCGCGGCGGTATCTGGAACAATGTCTTCAAGCGGGGGGAGGGCCGTCGGGCGACTGATTCCGCGATCCCGCGCCGGCATCCGCTCCGGTCCGGTTTGCGCAAGCCGGCAATCCGCCGTCCCCCTTGTCAGCGGTTCTGCCGGCGTCTATAACCGCCCGGCAGAGTCCGGGTGCTCTGAGCATGTTTTTTTCGCCCTGCCCGTTGCGGTTTACGGCGGGCCAAAGAGCTTCTCACCATGGCCGAAGCGGCTGCAAGCGCAGCGAAGCGGCCGATTGAGCAGCGTCCCCGTTCCGGTTGTTTTTCGTTGTTCGCAGTTGCGTTTCGGTCGCCCGCGTTTCGACGAAGTTGGGAAAGAACAGTCATCGGCGCGCACCCAGCCGGGCGAAAAGAGGTTTCGTAACCCTGGGATCTATTGGCAAGGAGTTTGGGTATGTCCACGATTAATGTCGCGTTGATCGGACAAGGCTTCATGGGGCGTTCGCATTCGAATGCGTGGGGCCAAGTCGCCAAGTTCTTCAAGCCGCCGCTTCGGCCGATCATGCATACCGTGTTCGGCCAGCCCGAAGAAAACCCCAAGGCCTTCGCCGAGAACTGGGGCTGGAAGAACGCCGCGACCGATTGGCAGGCGGTCGTCAAGTCGCCCGAGATCGGTCTGGTCGATGTCGTTACGCCCAATTACATGCACGCCCCGGTGGCCCGGGCGGCCATCGAGGCCGGCAAGCCGGTCGCCTGCGAAAAGCCGATCGCCGGCACGCTCGACGACGCCCGCGAAATGGCCGAAGCCGCCAAGAAGAAGGGAGTCAAGACTTTCGTTTGGTTCAACTATCGCCGCGTGCCCGCCGTGGCCTTGGCCCATCGCATGGTTCGCGAGGGCAAGTTGGGCGAGATTCGCCATGTCCGCGCCGTTTACCTTCAAGACTGGGCCTCGGAGGCCGTGCCCTTGCTGTGGCGATTCGATAAGAAGCTGGCCGGCTCGGGCGCCCACGGCGACCTGAACGCGCATATCGTCGATATGACCCGTTTCGTAACCGGCGCGGAAATCATCGAAATCGCCGGCGCTATCGCAGAAACGTTCATCAAGCAACGGGCTCTGCCGGCCAGCGGCGCGGCCGGCGGGATCGCCGCCGGAAGCAAAGGCGCCGCCGCAATGGGCGAAGTGACCGTGGACGACACCGTGCTCTTCCTCGCGCGGTTTTCCAACGGCGCGGTGGCCAGCTTCGAGGCCGCTCGCCAAGCCACGGGCAACCAGAACCGCAACGGCTTCGAGATCAACGGCACGAAAGGCTCGCTCAAGTTCGATTTCGAACGGATGAACGAATTGCAGTGGTACGACGCCATGCTGCCCCGCGCCCAACAGGGCTGGAGCACCATCATGGTGACCCACGGCGGCGACCATCCCTACGTGGCCAACTGGTGGCCCGATGCTCACATTATCGGCTACGAACACGGGTTCACCAATCAGGCGTACGACATCCTCAAGGTGCTCGCGGGCGAAGAGCCCACCGTGCCCTTGCCCGACTTCGAAGACGCCTATCAAACCCAGCGGGTGCTCGAAGCGGCCCTGATCTCGGCCAGTGAACGACGGCCGGTCAATCTCGACGAAGTCAAGTAGGCCGCACGCAGAGGCTGCGAGACGTGCAGCAAACCGCGCGTGCCCATAAGCTGCTCAACTGACCGTTGGGCTGCCGAAATCAATCCGTCACCGAACGCAAGGGCGGAGCCATCAACGGCTCCGCCCCGTTTTTTCGGCCCGCGCAAACGCCCGATCCGAAGGCAACAAAGCTTTTCCGCGTGCCGCGGCTTGGCATCATGATCGAAGGGGCGTCAATTCGTCAGCGGCGGCAACCGCAACTCGGTGGGAAGCGGCACCCATTCCGCGGCGACAATCGCGCCGACATTCTTGTTGCCCGACGCATCGAACAACTTCGCACCTTTGCCTTCGGTAAAGTTGAAAAGAACGAGCGTGGCGGAATCGGAGGAAAACTCGGCCGGCGGTTTGAATTGGCCGCGATACCGCTGTCCCGACGAAATCCGAACGCCCCGAATCATTCCGGCAAAGAAATTGGTGGGCACGGTCGCGGCAGACGAGCTTTGCGGCTGATGATGCCCCGCCCCGATCAACACGGGCGCAATGCTCGGTTTGTGAGCGCCCGAAGCCCGCTCGGAACCGACCAATTGGCCGTCGATAAACAAATTGACGCTGTTTCCGGTGAACACGCCGGCCAAGTGGCGCCATTGCGGCACTGGCGACTGTGACGGTTCCGAACCGTTGGCGGAGACCGCAGCCGCGTCCTCAGCCGCCCGGCCTTCGCGCGGCCGGCGGCGCGGCGGCAGTGGTGGTTCCACACCCAATAACCCATAAGCCGACGGACTGCCCGAGCCGCATGCCAGCTCGAAATAGCACTGACGAGCATGAATCGCCAACCCGAAACCGGTCTGCCGATCGCACACGTTGCCCACCACAACCTGCCGCGCCCGCTCTGCTCCCGATTCTCCTTCCTGCGGAAGCTGAATAATCGCCTCAACCGTGATCGGGTAGCTGCCGTCGTAGCGGAACGGCTCGACGACCACGACACTGTTCTTGCCGTTGAACTTCAGGGCGAAGGGCTTGAAGATCAATCCCTTTTCGTCAAGCTGCGCCTTGAGCCGCGCCAACTCCAACCCCGACAGCTTCCCCAACGCTTTGCCGTACCAATGGACCGCGCGCCCTTTGAGCCGGTGTTGCTCCAGTCCCTTCGAGTGCCGCGACCACTCCCACCATCCATCGCCCAGGGCAATCGACTCTTGCGGATCGTCCGTCCCGGCCAAGTCCCGGGCGGCCAACGACGCCAGGGCCTGATCGTCGCTCTTGAGCAACAACTTCAACCCGTCGTTCCATCGGCTTCGCATCAGGCACAGCCACATGCCGGCCACGGCATTCGCCTTGGGGTTATCCGGTTCGGTCTTCAAACGCTCGAACGCTTTGACGGCCAAATCCTGTTGCTTCTTCAGTTGCTCCAGCTCCGGCATGAGTTTTTCAAGAGAGGCCCGAAGCTTGCCGTCTTTGGCCCTCAGAGCGGCCTTCATCGCCACATCGGCCGCCGCCAATGCCGCCGCCCCCTCGCCCGACTGCCTCGCCTCGTCGAGAACTCCCTGCGACATGCTCAGCAGTTTCGCATTGAGCAACGGAGTCATCTTCACCGTCGGTCCGTTGAACTTCGACAGAAGAGCGGCCTTTCGCTCGATCGCGTTGAACTCGAACGCCGATTGCATCCGCCCGATAATGCTCATGGCAACATCGAGCATTTCCGCCTCGGCGGCCAGATTGACCGCCGTATGCAAGATGGCGAATTGCTGGTCGAGATCTTTCTTCGACTCATCGGCCAACGCCTCCAGCTTGCGGATCAGTTGCAGGCGATCCTCCGGTTTCGATCTCTGAATCTCGTCTTTGAACAGGCGGCGGATTTCCGCTTCGGTCTTGGCGACATACTCAGCCGACGGCGCCGCCGGCAGCGTGGGCTTTTCCTCGGCCGACTTCGATTCGCTGGGCGACTCGGGCGTATCGCCGGAAGACGACGGACGCCCCGATCCTTCCGAGGGCTTCGTCGCGACATCAGGCGGCTTCGGCGTTCCTTCCGACGGTTTGGGGCGCTCGTCAGACGTTCCCGAACCGGGCGATTTGCCGCCGCTGTTCGAGTCGCCGGGCTTGTCAGGCGGAGAGGAAGGCGTTTCGCCCGGCGGCGACGATGGTTGTTCGGTCATCACCCCAGGCTGGGTCGGTTCAGTCGTGCCCGAATTGGTCGCATTCGACGCCCCTGGCTCGTTCGCGCCCGATTCTCCCGCTCCCGGCTTTTCCGTTGCATCGCCTGCGCCGCTGCCTTGCTTTTCGGAGTCCGACGATCCGCCGTCGGGTTTTTCGCTCGGCTTCGATGAATCGCCCGTTGCGGCATCGTCCGGCGAACGCTGTCCACTCGGTTCCTCGCCACCATCTTCGCCGCTTTTCATCGCCACCGCCGAGCCGTTCGAGTCGCTCGGGTGGCGGTTCGACATCAGCACGACCGCCACCGTAATGGCGACAACGGAAACGACCAATGCCAGCGCGCCGGCGACCAACACAGGCAGGTTGCCGCGCCAGTCGAATGGCGCAGCGGGAGGAACCGACGCTGCGACTGTGCCGCCGTTACCCGCGCGATTCGCGGCCGGGCCGGTGTCGGACGCGGCGGCGGGCGAGCTATCGAAAGCCGCCGCGATTTTCGGAGTGGCCGGCAACGCTTTCGCCTTGCCGATCCGCGACGACGAAACCCCATTGGAGGGCGAGGCCGTCTCGACGACATGGGTCGCCGCCTCTGCCTCCATTTGCGCCCGCAACTGTGCGTCGTACTTCGCCTTTTCCGCGGGGTTGAGCAAACACACCCGAGCGGCGGCCACCTCATTGAGCAATCGCTGCGAAAACGCGGCGTAGGGCCCGGTGCAGAACGTCTTCAGATGAATCGCGCGTTGGTCCGCCGCATTGGCAATTACGTCGGCGTCCGATTCAAATAACTCGATTCCCAACAGCCGATAGTGATTCGGCGGCTGATTCTGAGGCGGGATTCCCAGCCACTTGCGGTAGGGGTCGAAGTCAGTGGCCATGACATTAATATGATTGAGCCGAAAGCGTTAGGCAAGCAGGCCGGCCGCCGAAATCGAGTCTTCCCGTCGCCAACCCGGCAGCAGCCCGAAAAACGGTGCAACCGAAAATGAAGGCGAGCAGCAGCGGCATCGCTCCGAGACGAATCGCCCCTGCCGAAGCACTCGTGCGAATCATAGAACCAACAATCGGCATAGTTGGTGATGGGAACTGCACCGAACAGCCGGAGATCGTCGCACCGGCCCAACAGGACGACCGCGAGCAGCGGTTGCCGGTCCGTAGCGCGCCATCCCGAAAAAAACCGCATTCGTAACATTCAGCCGAATGGAGTAGCGGGGAAAATCGCTCGGCGGTGCGATTGGGCGATTGGCGCAAGCGACGAAAAGAGTGTGATTACACGAGTCGTTTTGCCCGCTGGTCGTGTCGCGTCGTCGCTGGAGGGACGCGCTCCGTCGCGTCGGCGATCTGCCGCGTCCGCCCTCTCGATCTCGGTCTCGGACGCGGCCGTTTCGCCGATTGCCTGCCACGACAGAGCGTGGCCCTCCGGAGCTTCAGACGGCTGAATCGATACCCGGATTCGGATTTCCGCGGTCTCGTATCACTCCCTGCTGGCGTTACCAAACCGCCAGATATAGTAGATCAACGTGAACAACGCCTGAAGCGTGGCGGCCACGTAGGTCAGAGCAGCGGCATCGAGCACCTTATTGACGTAGTGCAACTCCTCCGGGCTGACGATGCCCAACTGAACCAACTGATCTTTCGCCCGGCGGCTGGCATTGAACTCCACGGGAAGGTTGACCACTTGGAAAAACACGACGGTCGCAAACAAAGCAATGCCAAGCCAAATGAGCCATGCAACCATTCCGAGCATCGCGCCGACAAGAATCATGATTACGCCCGCGCCGCTGCCGAACCCGGCCAGCGGTACCACGGCATTGCGGATCACCAGCGGGGCATAGCCCGCCGCGTCTTGGATGGCGTGCCCCGCCTCGTGCGCGGCGATCCCTACGGCCGCCAAGCTGCGGCTTTGATAGACCTCGGGACTTAGCCGCAAAACCTTCTCCGACGGATCGTAATGATCGCTCAAATGGCCCGGCGTTTGCTCGATGCCGACATCGTGCAGTCCGGCCGAATCGAGAATGTGCCGCGCGGCCGCCGCGCCCGACAACGGGGCGGCCATCTGTTGAGCCGCTCCATAAGCAATTTGGATGCGCAATTGAGCCCACAGCCCCAAGAGAAACGCGGGCAGTACAAACAGGAAATACATCGGATCGAATATCATCGTTCACCCCTTCATGTTCGATTTATTAGCGCCGTTGCGCGACTTATCGCTTACCCCCTCTGCACAACAGTACCTTGCCCGAGTCGCCCGATCGGCCTTCTTCCCGCAGCACCGGTGCCGTCTTTTGGCACCACTGCCGCCGGAGTTCTTGTCTTCTCGCCACGAACTCCAACGTCCAGCGGGGGCGGATTTCCGGTCGGTAGGAACGACCGTTTGATTCCCGGCTCCGCCGCCCCGAGCGTTGAATTGTAGCCCCCCAACGTGGAGATTCAACTCCGTTTGGACGATGATGATGCAGCCGTGCGGAAAAAGAGTTGCCGAACAACTCCCTCATCTTGCGTTGTCAACCGGCAATCGGCAGGCGATGCGGGCCATCAGACAGCGTCGCAGAGAAGCGAGGAAACCAGCAGGCAACTCGGCCGCGCCGCCTACGCAATCGGCCGATTTGCCGAAACAGCCGAAATAACCGATTCGCTCCAATCGCGGCCGGTTAGCCAACCAGGCAGCCGACGTCACCGGCGGCATTGCGCGATCAGTTCGCCCGCTCCGCCGGCCGCAAGCTCTTCAGCCGCCCGGCGGCCGAGCTGTTCCGCCTCGGCAAAGCCGCCCGCCACTTCTGCGCGAACCACCCGCCGGCCGTCGGCACTGAGCACCCGAGCAACCAGTCGAAGACCCGAGCCGGCCGCCTCGGCCAGCGCAGCAACCGGGGCAAGGCAACCGCCGCCAATCGCCGCAAGCATCGTTCGCTCGGCCGTCGTTGCCGCGCGCGTCGCAGCATCATTCAACTCGGCCAACACGCCGAGAACGGCTTGATCGTCAACTCGCGCTTCAATGCCCAAAGCCCCTTGGCCCGGTGCGGGCAACATGATTTCCGGAGGCAGCCGTTGAACAATGCGATCGCTTAGTCCGAGCCGATCGAGTCCGGCGGCCGCCAAGATAATCGCGTCGTACCGGCCTTCATCGAGCTTTCGTAATCGCGTATCTACATTGCCCCGCAAATCGGTCACGGCCAGATCGGAACGATACGCCAGCAATTGTGCCCGGCGACGCACGCTGCCCGTTCCGACGATTGCGCCGGGCGGCAGAGCGTCGAGCGAAACAAACCGCCGAGAAACCAACGCATCAGCACTCGCCGCCCGCGGAGGAACGGCCGCCAAAACCAGCCCCGCCGCCTGTTGCGTCGGCAGATCTTTCAGACTGTGAATCGCGGCATCGGCTTCGCCGGCGAGGACAGCC
Organism: uncultured Planctomycetaceae bacterium; assembly: GCA_964631235.1. Lineage (GTDB taxonomy): Bacteria > Planctomycetota > Planctomycetia > Pirellulales > Thermoguttaceae > JARKPK01. Next base: position 90,741 of record CAZVZX010000006.1, read on the forward strand.
GCTTGGATCTCGCGCGTGAACAGCCCCTGAGGCGACGAAGCGTCGATCGGCCCCTGATATCGGTCGCCGCGGGTGCTCACAATCACCAGTTCGCACTCGTGGCCCAAGCGGCTCAACCGTTGCGCGATCCATTCGGTTTGCCAACGGGCTAGTGCGCTTCCACGGGTGGCTAAACGAAGCCGCATGCGTTCGCTCGACTCGCTGACGTCGTTCTAAACAAAACCGAAAGAAACGAAAGCTATTCAAAACAGAAACCACACGCAATCGGCCGCGCGGTTGCGCCCGCGGCCACTATCGCAATTGTGTGGAACTTCTAAGGCGACGGCAATAAGTCGTGGCAATCGATAATCTGGGCGGGACGGCGACTTTTCTATGCTTCCCGGCTGGAATACCGATCTTTCCCGGCTCCACTTTCGAGGCGACTTATCGCTGTCGGGTGAAAAACCGGCCGTTGTTCGCCGTTACCCTTCAGCCCAACAGAGCCCGGCGGTGCTCCTCGGTTGCGCGACTAATCGGGTTTCTTCGCGGTGTCGCTCTCGGCGCCAACGTCGTTCTTGTCGGTCTGGGAGGCCGCCCCAGATAGAACGTCGGCCGGCGCGGGCAACTCGGAGATCTCCGTTACAGGAATCTTCTGCCACTCGCGTTGCACATCGTAGGGCGGCACGACGACCCCGCAACTGACCATGAATTGAATCGCTTGATCGATCGTAATGTTCAGGTCAATCACATCGCGCTTCGGCAACGTGATCGTAAAGCCGGTCATGGGCATCGGCGACGAAGGAACGAACACCGCCACAATCGGTTCATTGGCTGCCGCCCGAACGTCGAGAAAGCCTTCGCTCACCACAAAGGCCAAGCTCCAGATCCCGCGCCGCGGATACTCGATGGCAACAACTTTGCGGAACTGAACTTCCGTCTCGTTGAAGAAGAAATCGCTAAACTGCTTGACAGCGGAATACACGCTGCGAATCAGCGGCAGCCGGACGATCAACTGCTCGAACGCCGTCCAAAATGCTCGGCCGATGCCCGCCGCTAAGAACTTGCCCAACAGATAAAGCACGAGCACAAACAACAGCAAAAAGACCGGCACGACGATGTACGGTCGCAAGTACGTCGTTTCGACGTAGCTGCGATAGTATTCCTCGGCCGATCGCGGCGCAGTACGGGTTCCCACTGTGCGGCGTACGGTGTCGTACACCACCAGCGGAATAAAAGCGTCGCCCTCGACTTGGCGATAGACCAACCCGTCAACGGTCACGGTCTTCGCCACCGGATCGACCGGACCGATGTCATATCGGATGTCGGCCAACGTATAAACCAATCCCTCCCGAACCCAATTGGTTACCGGGTCGAGCACATATTGTTTGACCGTCTGACCGACAAGCAAAAAAATGACGATCGTCAACAGGGGGGGAAGCAGTACGCCCAGTCCGCGCAGCATTGCGGCCCGAAAAGGCCGGGCGACCTTGCCCTTTTGCGAACCCGCGAAGTCCGTGGCGTGTTTCATAGCGTTCATTATCCAACTCGGCCGAAGTGAGACAAGCCGGGCAATCCGCTGAAACGGGCGGCAAGCATCACGATCGTTGCAGCGAGCGGCGCAAGGAGGGCGATCCGAAGGCAGCATGGGCAAACTGCGACGCCAAGAAAAGATACGTCGCCAATAGGCCGGTTCAAGCGTTTCGAACGATCGGGCGCGAACAGCGCGAACGTGTCATCACTCCGATCGCTTCACCCCCGGATTACATTTCACCCGCCCAATCGGGCGGCCGAGTGTTGAAAGCTGCATGAAGCGTTTGGGCGAACCGTGCCGATAGCCGTCCGCTTCGGCAAATCAATAGATTATTCACGCTAAAAGACTATCTGTCATGACCTTGTGCACGCGCAATCACCCCGACGGCCACAAACGACGCTCCTCCCGCCTTGAGAACACGGGCAAGTTCACTCGCGGTGGCTCCCGTGGTCAAAACGTCATCGACCACCAGAATCCTGCGATTGCGAAAGAAATTACCTTTAGGAAAGCTGAACGCATTGCGCATATTGCGAAATCTAGCAAAAGGGCTCAAGTTTTCCTGCGGTGCCGTGTTGCGAACCCGGCGAACCGATTGGCCGATTTGGGGCAAACTTAGGCCGCGCGCAATCTCGGCCGCGATTGCATCGGCCGAGTTTACCGCCCGAACGAAGAATCGTCGCCAGTACATGGGAACAGCAATCACGGCATCAACGCCGAGCGACGTCGCCCAATCGCGGAAGTACGTTAGCCACAAAATCGCTAAATTCTTAGCTAGTAATTCGTTATCTTGACGCTTCATCTTCAGGATCAGCGGGGATACGTCGCGGTATCGCCCCAATGCGCGGCAGGCGTCGAAGTGCAGCCGGTAGTGGCGACAGAAGGGGCACCGTCCCTCGGAAATAGCGGCGACCGCTGCAAAAGCACCACATCGGGGACAGCAGGGGCACTCGCGTTCGATCAGGCCGTCAACACATTCGCTACAAAATGCCGGTCGCTTTTCGTCATCGGCGAGCTTTCGTTCGCAAAGCAAACACCGCTTCGGCAACACGATCGACTCGGCGAAAGAGCGGAACAATTGGCCTCTGAACATCCGATTCGCTCCCCCAATTCTTCGCAGAAACAGCAGAGTTCGACTGATTGGCGTGCGAGCGATCATCAGATGTCGCCTTGACTTGGGGTTTTTCTACGGCCTATGCTGGATGGGGTGTTGCCGCCGGAAAACGGCGTTGACGGGGTTCGGAACGAGTTGAGTCGACGCACGCTCAGCTCGTGCTCAACGGTTTGCTCAAGCGGATGCTCCTTGGAAGAAGAGTGCTCGCGTGAGTGCGAAAAGTCGTCTCTATCATTACCACCGACTCGAACCGTTGGCCCGCGGTGAGCGACTTGTCAACGAGGCGATTGCTTCGAACGGATTTCGGTTCAACCTCAAAATGGAACTTGCCAACTGATGAACGCGGCCGACATCCAAACGGAAGATTCTGCGGATCCCACCTCAGCGGCGAGCGACGCGGCCCCCTCCGCCCGTCGTTCGCCCTTGAGCCTTCGCGCCGCATGGGCGGGCGGCGAGGCGCCGATTAGCCGGCTGATGGCACGCACCCTCGATCGGCCCGAACTGATCTCGCTGGCGGCCGGGTTCGTCGATCCCGACACTTTGCCGGTTGGGCCCACCAAGGCCGCCCTCGATCGGCTTGTGACGGACGAGAGACGATTGCGCGCTGCCTTGCAATACGGAACAACCGTCGGGCTGATGTCGCTGCGACGACAGTTGGCCGAACGGTTGCTTGCAGCCGATGGCCGCAGCGACTTGGATCCCGACGTAATCGCCGGTCGGATAGTGCTTTCGGCAGGGAGCAATCCGCTGCTTTTCTTGATTAGCGACGCGCTTCTCGATCCCGGCGACATCGTGCTCTGCGCCGCACCGAGCTATTTCGTCTATCTTGGTCTTGCGGGCGGCTTGGGCGCGCGGGCCGTCGGCGTGGAAAGCGATGATGACGGCATCGTGCCCGAGGCGGTCGAAGACGAGTTGCGCCGCAGGCAACGCGCGGGCGAAAGGCGGCGGGTAAAAGCCATTTACGTCACCAGCTACTACGACAATCCGGCGGGACGCAGCATCTCGGGCCGGCGGCGCGACGAATTGATCGATATCGTAAGGCGTTGGTCGCGGGAACAGACGATCGTCCTGATCGAAGACGCCGCCTATCGTGAACTAAGGTACGAGGGCGACGATGAGGCGAGTTTGTGGGCGCGCGACCGCGACGGGAGCCAAACGGCCCACGTCGGCACCTTCTCGAAGTCGTTTTCGCCGGGCGTTCGCGTCGGATGGGCCGTGCTGCCGCCGTCGCTTTTCGGGCCGGTCACCTCGCAAAAGGGTCACATGGACTTCGGCTCGCCCACCTTTAATCAATATCTGATCGATACCGTCCTCCGTGAAGGACTGTACGACCCGCACGTGGAAACCTTGCGGCAATCATACCGCGATAAACTCGGCGCGATGATCGATGTCGTTGCCGAACATCTCGGGCCGCTCGGGGCACGGTGGCGTCGGCCGCGAGGCGGACTATACCTCTGGGTGGAGCTTCCCGAGGGAATCGACACCGGCTTGAATAGCTCGCTGTTCAATCGGGCACTCGACGAAGGCGTGCTCTACATTCCCGGCGAATTGTGTTTTCCCGCCGAGGGAGCGTGCCGATCGACTGCGGGCTTGCGGCTATGTTTCGGCATTCCCTCGACCGAACAGATTCGCCGTGGCGTGGCCGCGTTGGGCCGAGCGATTCGGAAAGAACTGGCACAGCGAGGCAAAGCCGGCCGCCCGCCGGTGCGGCCGCACCCGGGCTAACGATCGCTTCCGAGAAGTTGTCGTGCGTTTGCGGATGGAACTGCGACGGGCTACGCCCGATTGTTCGCCATGCTGATCATCGACCGTTATCTTTTGCGACACTTCATCGGATCGTTTCTGATCTGCTATTGCAGCTTGTCGGGGCTGTACATCGTATTCGATGCGTTCACCAATCTCGACGGTTTTCTGCGGGCCGCCGAGAAAACCGGCAGTCTGCTCCAGCTTTTTCTCTCGTTCTACGGTTACCAGTGCATCATGTTTTTCGAGCGACTCAGCGGACTGTTGACGCTGATGGCCTCGATGTTCACCGTGGCGTGGTTGCAACGCCACAACGAAATGACGGCGCTGCAAGCGGCCGGGCTGCGGCGGCTCCGCATCGTCCGGCCGTTGATCGTCGCCGGCGTGACCATCGCCTGCGTGTCGGCCGCCGGCCGAGAGCTGCTCATCCCGCGATTCCGCGAGCAGCTCAGCCGGAAGTCGCAAGACCTGATCGGCGACGTAGCCCAACCGCTCAAACCGGTGTACGACAACCAAACCGGCATTCTGTTGCGCGGCGCGGGCACGTTGCGCGACGGTCAACGAATCGTCGAGCCGAGCTTCGTGCTGCCCTCGTATTTGGATCACTACGGCAAACAGATTACGGCGGACGAGGCTCGCTATCAACCGGCGCAAGGCGATCGTCCGAGCGGGTATTTGCTGGTCAACATCCGCGAGCCGAAAGGACTCGATCGGCGGCCGTCGCTCAGTTTGCGGGGCGCGCCGGTTGTGCTGACCCGACACGACCACCCTTGGCTGGAAACGAACCAATGCTTCGTCGTCAGCGACATCACGTTCGATCAACTGGCCGGAGGGCAAGCATTCAAGCAATTCGCCTCTACGGCCGAGTTGATCGCCGGACTGCGAAACCCGAGCATGGACTACGGTGCCGATGTGCGCGTCGCTGTTCACGCACGAATCGTCCAGCCGATCCTCGACATTCTTTTGCTTCTGATGGGCCTGCCCTTGGTGGCCACTCGCTACGACCGCAACGTGTTCCTGGCAATCGGACAAGGGATGGCGTTGGTTACGGTCTTTTCGGCCATCGTGATCGCCATGCAATATTTGGGCAATGTCTGCTTGGTGGCCCCCGCCACGGCCGCTTGGCTGCCGCTGTTCGTCTTCGTGCCGGCAGCGGTGTGGATGTTCGAAAATCTTCGCGACTGATCCAGGCCCAGCCGTTCGCGCGTGGCGGAAACGGTTCGGTTTTAGGGTGCGGCCGACGCTCGGAACAACAGGAACTGTCCGCCTCGGGGCGACAGTGCCCCCGGGCTTTCATGCGGGCCCCAGTGGGCGCAATCGGCGGCGTTCTTCCCGCCGTCGCCACTTTTCTGAGATTGCGTGCCCATTTAGAATGCCTTAGGTTTGTTGGATCGCGGCATCCTGTCTTTCGGCCGATCCAAACGCATCGGGCAGCCGGAAACGCGAAGAAAGCCTCGAAGCGAATCGAACAATGATCCACAGCGAAGCAATCGTCCCACTGTTGCTGTTCATTGCCGGCGCGGCGGCACTGGCGGGCGTTTTGTTGTTGCTCGCGAAGATCGTCCTCCGCGGACGGCCGAACCCGATTAAACAAATGCCGTATGAAAGCGGTGTGGATCCGATCCACGACGCGCGCCGGCCGTTCGATGTCCGCTTTTACCTAGTGGCGGTTGCTTTTCTGGTGTTCGATGTCGAGGTTTTGTTCCTCTACCCCTGGGCAGTCGCTGCCGGGGGAATCCGCGATTCCATCGTCCATGCCGGGAACACAAGCGTCCGTGCCGGGAACAATGCTACGGCAGCCGCGATCTCGGCGGAACCCGCGACTCCGGCTTCGGAACGGTCATCCGCTTCGTGCTCGTCGAGCGAATACACAAGCAAGGCGTCTCCGCTGGATTCTGCCGTCGAGATCGGCTGGGTTTCGGATCGCGGGCTTGTCTTCGGAGGCGTCGTCGCGTTTTTCGCATTGTTTTTATTGGGGTTGGCCTACGACTGGCGGAAAGGCGTTTTCCAATGGCGGTGAACGAACTGCCGGACAATGTGGCAATCACCAATCTCGATCGATTGGTCAGTTGGTGCCGCAAGAACAGCCTGTGGCCGATGCCGTTTGCCACCGCCTGTTGCGGCATCGAACTGATGGCGACCGGGGCCAGCCGGCACGACATCGCCCGCTTCGGGGCCGAGGTGTTTCGCTTCAGTCCGCGTCAGTGCGATTTGATGATCGTCGCCGGGCGGGTCGTGATGAAGATGCTTCCCGTATTGCAACGCATTTGGCAACAGATGCTCGAGCCGAAGTGGTGTATTTCGATGGGGGCATGCGCTTCGACGGGCGGCGTCTTCGACACCTACTCCGTCGTGCAGGGGATCGATCGGTTCATTCCGGTCGATATGTACGTTCCGGGGTGCCCTCCCCGACCCGAACAACTGCTTCAAGCAGTGATCGATTTGCAAGAGAAGATTCAACGCGAAGGAACGATCGCCGGGCGCGAGTTCGCCCGCCGGGACGCTCTCGAGCCGAAACGCGCTTTGCGGGAGACTCCATGACCGATCACAGCAAGGCGGCAGCGCCGGCCGACTCCCCGACGCATATCGCCGAACCATTATTCAGTGAGATCGTCGCAGCCGTCGGCGGCGACCGTCCCAGCGAATTCCGCGGGCAACAGCGAATCGTGGTGCCGGCCGAGCGGATTTACGACGCGCTGTCGGTACTGCGCGATCGCTACGGCTTCGACATGCTCGCCGATATCACCTGCGTCGATTACTTGAACTATCGCGGCGCGACAGATCGGTTCGGCTTGGTGTACGTGTTGACCAACACGGTTCAAAACAAGCGGCTGGTGATTCGTTGTTTTGTAAACGACCCCGAGCCCAAGGTGCGATCGGCGACCGGTTTGTACGAGGCGGCCAACTGGCTGGAACGAGAAGTTTGGGATATGTTCGGTATCCGCTTCGAGGGGCATCCGGACTTGCGGCGAATTCTGCTTCCCGAAGAGTTCACCGCCCATCCGTTACGAAAGGACTACCCGTTGCAAGGGCGCGGTGAGCGACATAATTTCCCCGTCATCACGCGCGAGAGCGGCTGACAATGCGTGCTGTCTGTTCCGCCGAAGCCCACCCAACGGATCGCGAAGACAACGTAAAATCGGTAACGACCCACGCCCGAACAAGCAGCGAACGAAATCAAGCGACGTTATGCCCCTGACGCCCTCTTCTTTTTCCGGCGATTTGGCCCACGACGAGCCGCAGCCGTATCTGTGGACGCTCAACTTCGGGCCACAGCATCCGGCCACGCACACAACGCTCCGACTGGTGTTGAAGCTCGAGGGCGAACGGGTGGTCGATGCCATGCCCGACATCGGCTATCTGCACTCGGGTTTCGAGAAGATCGGCGAACATCTCGATTTCAACCAGTATGTTACCGTTACCGACCGGATGAACTACGTTTCGCCGATGGCCAACAACGTGGCCTGGCATCTGGCGGTCGAGCGGCTCCTGGGGATCGAGGTTCCGTCGCGATGCCAGTACATCCGGGTGATTATCGCCGAGCTGGCCCGCATCGCCGATCATCTGCTGTGCCTCGGCGCGATGGGGCTCGACACGGGAGCGTTTACGCACTTCATCTACGCTTTCAACCCGCGCGAGCAGATCTACGACATCTTCGAGGCCCTGTGCGGGGCGAGGTTCACCAATAGCTACACTCGGGTCGGTGGGCTGATGCACGACGCCTCGCCGAAAGCGATCGAGATGATCCGCCGCTTTGTCGCCGATCTTCCCCGCGCGCTGGACGACATGGACCGTTTACTGCTTCGCAACCGCATCTTCCGCGAGCGGACCGAAGGGATCGGGCTGCTTACCCGCGAAGAGGCGATCAATCGCGGGTGCAGCGGGCCGGTGGCGCGGGCCAGCGGGGTCACGCGCGATCTGCGGAAAGACGAACCCTACCTGGCATACCGCGACTTCGATTTCCGCGTCATCTGTGCCAAGCAGGGCGATTGCTTCGCGCGCTATCTGGTTCGCATGGGAGAGATGCGCGAAAGCCTGAAAATCATCGCGCAGGCGATCGAAAACCTGCCGGCCGGCCCGGTCAACGTGGGCGACGAGAAGCGATTGGCGATTCCCGACAAGAAGGTCGTGTTCACGACCATCGAAGGTTTGATCTCTCACTTCGAGTTGGTCATGTGGAACCGCGGGTTCGTCACCCCTTGCGACGAACTGTACACGGCGACCGAAGCCCCCAACGGCGAGTTGGGGTTCTATATCGTCGGCGACGGGACGCACACGGCCTATCGGGCCCGATGCCGCCCGCCATCGTTCATCCACTTTGCATTGTTCCCGCATTTGATTCGCGGGCATTCACTCAGCGACGTGGTGGCCGTACTCGGCAGCCTGAACATCATTGCCGCGGAGTTGGACCGATGACCAAACGCCCGAGCGAAACAAATGTCGAACATGCGGCGTCGTCGTGTGCAGCGGGAAAGGCGGTTTCGCGGATCCTCGGCGAATCGCTGCGAGGGCGGATTGAAGAGCTTTACCCGCGTTACCCGACGCGGCGGGCGGTGGTGTTGCCGGCCCTGCATCTGATCAACGAGACGTTGGGCTATGTGCCGATGCCGGCCGTCGCCGAACTGGCCGAGATGCTCGGCTTGACGCCCGCACAGGTACAAGACACATTGACATTCTACGGGTTCTTCCGGCAAGATCGTCCGACCGGCCGTGTGCGGATCATGGTGTGCCGATCGATCAGTTGTTCGGCGCGCGGCGGCGAAAAGTTGCTTGATCGTCTTTGCTGCCGGTTGGGGATTCGACCGGGCGAAACGACGGCCGACGGCCGCTTCACCGTCGAGTTTGCCGAGTGCCTCGGGCTGTGCGATGTGGCGCCGGCGCTGCTCGCGGGCGATCAGGTTCACGGCCCGTTGGACGAAGAAAAACTCGACCACTTGATCGATGAGTGGATGCGAAGCGTAGAGGCCGCTCCGGCGGTCGCACCAACAGCCGCGGCCGAGGGAAAGTCGCCAACGGCCGCATCCGGAAAGCAGAAACCTGGTGCCGATTCCCGCAGTTCGAGACGTTGAATACGCGTGGCGAAACAAACCTTTGAACCAGTGCTTTTGGCGAACGTCGGCAAACCCGACAGCCACACACTGCGCGCCTACGAAGCCGGCGGCGGCTACCAATCGCTGCGCCGAGTGCTGCGCGAGAAGTCGCCCAAAGACATCGTCGATTTGATCAAGGCGAGTTTGCTGCGCGGTCGAGGCGGGGCAGGCTTTCCCACCGGGTTGAAATGGTCGTTCTTGCCCGAAGATCATCCCGGGCCGATCTATCTTTGCGTCAACGCCGACGAGAGTGAGCCGGGCACGTTCGTCAATCGCGTGCAGATGGAGCACGATCCGCACCAAGTACTCGAGGGGATCATCCTCAGCGCTTTCGCCACGCGGGCATCGACGGCCTACATCTATCTCCGCTACGAATACCCGCTTTGCTTGAAGCGGATGCAAACCGCCATCGACGAAGCTCGCGCGAAGGGCTACCTCGGCAAGAACATTCTCGGCTCGGGTTGGTCGTTGGAAGTTTACATTCACCGCGGGGCCGGGGCTTATGTGTGCGGCGAAGAGACGGGGTTGATCGAGAGCATCGAGGGCAAGCGAGCGTGGCCGCGGATCAAGCCGCCGTTTCCGGCCATCGAAGGGTTGTTCCGCAAGCCGACCGTGGTAAACAATGTCGAAACGTTGGCCTGCGTCAAACAGATCGTCGATCGGGGACTCGAATGGTTCAAGTCGATCGGCGTTCCGCCTGCGCCCGACAACCCGCGTGACCCGGGCAGCTACGGGCCGAAGCTGTTCGGCGTCAGCGGTCATGTGAACCGCCCGGGCTGCTACGAGCGTCCGTTGGGCATCACCGCGCGCGAGCTGATCGAACGCTGCGCCGGCGGGGTCTGGCAGGGCCGCAAGCTGAAGGCCGTCGTGCCCGGCGGACTGAGCACCGGAGTAATGACGGCCGACGAGATCGACACGCCGATGGATTTCTCCGGCCCGCTGAAGGTCGGCTGTTTGGGTTTGGGCACCGGCTGCCTGATTGTGCTCGACGAAACCTACTCGATGGTCGATTTTCTGTACAATAGCTGCCGATTCTTCGCCCACGAAAGCTGCGGCCAGTGCACGCCCTGCCGCGAAGGCACGCACTGGGCGGTGGCGATGCTCCAGCGGATTCGCGCCGGCCGCGGGCGGCTGAAAGACCTTGAGCTGCTGCTGGAAATCGGCGACACGATCGGGATCATTCCAGGCACAACGATTTGCGGATTGGCCGATGGGGCCGCTTGGCCGATCAAAACGGCGATCCGCAAGTTCCGGGGTGAGTTCGAGGACTACATCAAACGCACGAATCCGGAGGGCTATGCCACCGTTCATCCGGTGGCCTGGTTCGACGGAAGCGAAGCAACCGAAGCACACGGCTCGGCGGCCTGCCGCTGATTTCGCTGTTTCGACGGAAACTGCGGCTGAAAGGAATTTGGCGGTCCATCATGCCTACGGCAATCATCGACGGCCGAGAACTGCCATTGCCCGAGGGCGAACGCCTCAACGGGATCGAGGCCGCGCGCCGCGTGGGCGTCGAGATTCCGCACTACTGCTGGCATCCAGGGCTATCGGTTGTGGGCAGTTGCCGCATGTGCCTGGTGGAGATCGGCACGCGGGATGCGAAAACCGGCAAGATCACGATGCAGCCGAAGCTCGCTCCGGCGTGCAATACGATCGTCGGCGATGGGACGGTGCTGGTGACCGACAGCGAAAAGGTGGCCCTCGCCCGCGCCCGCGTCGAAGAAGGTCTGCTCTTGCGGCATCCGATCGACTGCCCCATCTGCGATAAGGCCGGCGAATGCCGCCTGCAAGACTACCACTTCCAGCACGGCCAAGATCAGCGGCGGGCGGACATTCGCCCCTTCACCAGCCGGCGGCGCGACATCGGCGACATCACCCTGTTTGTCGATCGCTGCATCATGTGCAGCCGCTGCGTGCGGTTCGTCAACGAGGTCAGCGGCACGGGCGAACTGATGGTGGTCAATCGCGGCGCCCATGAAGAGATCGACGTGGCGCCGGGTTACCCGCTGCGCAACAAGCTTTCGGGCAACGTCGTTGATCTTTGCCCCGTGGGCGCGCTGGCCGACAAAGACTTCTTGTATCGCCAACGAGTCTGGTTTTTGCGACGCCACAAGAGCGTTTGCACCCGCTGCGCAACGGGCTGCTCGATTTGGATCGAGGAGAACCAAGACCATATTTATCGCGTGCGGCCCCGCGAGAACATGCAGGTCAACCGCTGGTGGATTTGCAACGATGGACGTTACGGGTACAGTTTCGTGCATGACCCGCGGCGGCTGACCTCGCCGATGCGTCGCGCGCAAGGTGGCCGCGTTCCGATCGACTGGGCCGAGGTCGTCGGCAACCTTCCCGGGCGGTTTCGGACGGCACGGCGGCCTCTCGGGGTGATCTCGCCCTTTTTGACGGTGGAAGAGGCCTTTCTGCTGTGCCGGCTATTGCACAAGTGGCACGCGCAAGTCGTGTTGGCCGTCGGGCCTGCGCCCGCGTTTGAGGCCGACGAGACCTTTCCGGGCGGATTCGTCATCTCGGCGGAGAAGTGCCCCAATCGTCGCGGCGTCGAGGCCGTTGTGTCGCATTTCGCCGGTGGTCTGATCGGCTGGGACGAGTTGCTCGACCGGGCCGGCCGCGGCGAGTTCGATGCCGCCTGGGTTTCGGCCGGCTCTCCGCTTCCCTGGATCAATGAGGAGCAAGCGGGCCGCCTCGCCGGCATCGAGCATCTGGTGGTTCAAGACCTGTTCCCCTCGCCGTTGGCGGAGCGGGCCGCCTTCGAGTTGCCCGGGGCCGCCTGGGCCGAACGCGAAGGCTCGTATGTCAACCGCAACCATTGGCTGCAAAAAGCCGCCTGGGCCATCCGGCCCCCGACAGGCGTACGGACCGAAGGCAGCCTGTTCTGGGAACTGCTCGGACGCGAAGGGCTGTATCGCGCAGAAACCGTGCTGGAAGAGGCAGCCACCGAGATCGCATATTTCTCGCCGGCCCGCGGCCCCATTCCCGAAGAAGGCTTGCAATTGACACCACCGGTGACTGAGGAGCGCGATGCTCCCTCGCGCCGAGGTTCCATTCCAGCCCGACCTTGAGGCGATGATGATCGCGTTGATCGTCGAAGCGTTGGTGAAGTTCGCAGTCGTCGTCGGAGGACTGATGACGGCGGCTGCTTATTTGGTGTTGCTCGAACGTTGGATTGCCGCCTGGGTGCAAGATCGCCGCGGGCCGAACCGCGTGGGCATCCCTTTGACGAAGATCAAGCTGTTCGGTTTGGGCCAGCCGCTGGCCGATGGCGTAAAGTTCATCTTCAAAGCCAATGTCACGCCGGAGCATGTCGATCGGGTGCTCTATTGGCTAGCTCCGGCGGTAGTGATGGCCGCCGCGCTGTGCGCGTTCGCGGTGATCCCCTTCGGTAGCGTTCTGCCCAATTTTCTGCCGGCGGAATGGGGGATCGACGAGCCGATCCACTTGGCCGTGGCGCCGGCGCTCGACGTCGCGGTGCTGTTCGTGTTTGCCGTGGGCGGGGCGGCCGTGTTCGGCGTGATGCTCGGCGGCTGGGCCAGCAATAATAAGTACAGCCTTCTCGGGGCGCTGCGCAGTTCGGCCCAATTGATCTCATACGAGTTGCCCTTGGGCGTGGGCATTCTGGGTGTCGTTGCCGCAGCCGGATCGCTGCGGTTTTCCGAGATTATCGCGCAGCAGGCGAACTCGGGCTGGTGGAACATCGCCGTTCAGCCGCTGGGGTTCGTCGTGTTCATCGTAGCCGCCTTCGCCGAGGCGTCGCGGCTGCCCTTCGACCTCTCCGAGGCCGAACAGGAACTCGTTGGCGGTTATCACACCGAGTACTCGGGCGTGAAGCTGATGATGCTTTTGGTGGGCGAGTATCTCCACATGATTACCGCCGCCTTCTTGATCGTCATCTTTTTTCTCGGCGGCTGGCACTTTTGGGGGCTGACCGACGGGTTGGATTCGCCCGGCGGCGAGCTGGTAACCTGGCCCGTCGCCTTGGCCCGCGTTGCGGTATTGATGGCGAAGGTTTTAGCGGTGATTCTGTTCTTCATGCTCACCCGCTGGAGTTGGCCGCGGTTCCGCTACGATCAACTGATGAACTTGGCCTGGAAGGTGATGCTGCCGTGGGGGGTGTTGAATATCGTTGTGGTGGCAGCGGCCGTGGAATACGCCGGCCGTTGGGCCGCTGTGTTGGGCGTTTCGGCGTCGATGGCCACCGCCCTGGCCGGCTGGGCCGCGCTGGCGTTGGCCGTGGTGCTGACCGCCTGGGCTGATCCGACAACGACCGACAACCGGCCGATACGAACCCTTCCGGCCCTGCGAGGTGACGCCGATGAAACCTGACGATCCATCGATTGACTGGGTAGAACCGCCTGAACTGGGCTTGACCGGCAAATCGTACCTGCCCCTTTTCGTTCAAGGGCTGACCACGACGGTGCGGCATCTGCTCTCGCCGAAGAAAACGGTCGAGTATCCCGAAGAAGACCATCCGATCCCCGATCCGATCATCTATCGGGGCGTCCATCGGCTCAATCGCGACGAGCAGGGCCGAGTGAAATGCGTGGCGTGCTTCCTTTGCGCCACGGCCTGCCCGGCCCACTGCATCGACATCGTAGCGGCCGAAAGCCCCTGGCCCGACCGCGAAAAATATCCGCAGACCTTCACGATCGACGAGTTGCGTTGTATCTTTTGCGGCATGTGCGAAGAGGCCTGCCCGGTGGACGCCATCGAATTGACCAGTTTGTACACTCTTTCGGGCAAGAGCCGCGAAGAGATGATCTTCGACAAAGAAAAGCTGCTGAGCATCTACGATCAAACCTGTCAGGCCGAACCGTCGCGGACCCAGCGGAGCGATTCGTGAACGATCCTCACGGTTGGTACACTGTGGCCGCCATCCTCGGGGCGGTGGGCCTTTGGATGCTGTTGCCGCCCGGGCACGGTCGGCGGCGATGGCTGGGCGCGCTGCCCCTGGCCGCAGCCGCCGGGCTGATTCTCGGACAATCGCCATGGCTGCAATCGTGGGCGACCGAACTGGTTTTCGGTTCGATGGCCCTGATCGCTTTGGTGGGGGCGGTCGGAACCGTCTCCGCACGCCAGCCGGTCTATTGCGCCGCTTGGTTTGCTCTTTCGGTGGCGGGCACGGCCGGCCTGATGCTGGTCAACTGGGCCGAATTGATCGCCGTGGCCATCTTGATCGTCTATGCCGGTGCGATTTTGGTGATGTTCCTTTTCGTGCTGATGCTCTCGCGGCCGGACGGCCGCGCGGCGCACGACCGCAACGGCTGGGAACCGCTGGTTTCGGCAGCCACGGGCGCGGTGCTCGTCGGTGTGTTGACGATGAACATCGCCGCAGCATGCACTCAATCAGTCGATAAGAGTCCGAAGGCGAGCCGAGCGATTCACTCGATTTCGGCACGGAATAACGGGTCCTCCCCGGCGGCCCAGATCGACGAAACGAGCACCCGACCGGATCAGGGCAATTCGAACCAGACCGATCAACCGAGCCAGCCGGCGGCGGCGCTGAGCGTCGCGCGGTTGGGCACCGAGTTGTTCTCGCGGCATCTCGTGGCGGTGGAAGTGGCGGGCGTGCTGCTGCTGGTGGCGCTGGCGGCGGCAGCGGTGATCATCGGCCCAGCCCGTCGCCGCGATACGGGTTAGCGCGGAACAACGGCCTTCGGCCTCCGCGGTCCGACCGCGGTGCTCGAACGACCTTCATCGCAACAGACAATCGACGGACGCGATTGAATTGATGAACATCGAACTTGCATGGCTCGAGCGAAATCTGCTGCTTGGTGCGATGCTCTTCGGCATCGGACTGGTGGGGGCGATCTGCCGTCGCAATTTGATCGTCATCTTTCTTTCCATCGAGCTGGTGTTTCAAGGAGCCGCGCTGAGCTGGGTGGGCTGGTCCCGCTGGCACGGCAATGTTGACGGCCATGTGTTCGTCGTTTTTTTGATTGCGGTTGCCGCCTGCGAGGCCGCCATCGCCCTAGCCTTATTTGTAACGATCTATCAACATTGGGGCCGGCTAGATGTGTTGTTGGGCCGGCAATTGCGCGAAGACGATTTGCCCGAGATGGAATCGGAACCCGTTGATGATTCGGTCGAGCAGGCTCCGGCGTCGCGTTGGCCGCGGCTTCCCCCGGCCGGCGTGCCGCCGCAGATCGATCCTCAACGCCTGAATCAGCGAGATCGGATTTGACCGACAAACGTGACAAGCAGGTTCTTCAAAATGACACGGCGGCATCGGGTGCTCGCCGGACGTACTGCCGCAACCGAAAACGCCCGGCGTAGGCCGCTCGGCGCGTTATGGCATAGATAGCCCATGTTCCAAATCGAGTATTTGCTGCCGCTGATTCCTGCCGCGCCGCTTGTGGCGGCGGTGTTGGTGGGCCTGTTGGGCGCGCGCGTGCTCCGCAAGGCCGCCCATTGGCCGGTGGTGCTCGCGCTGGCCGTCTCGGTGGCGGCATCGATTGTGTTGGCGGTTCGGGTGGCCGACGAGGGCCACCGGGCGCCGCACGGCCGCTTCGAACGGGTTGTCGTCCTTTGGACCTGGGCCGATGTCGCCCCGGCCGCGCACCCGGCGGCGTCGGCCGCTTCCCCTTCGGGCAATTCGCCCGCGGCACGAGACGCTTCGGTGCCGACCGCTACGGCACAAGCCGTCGCGCCGTCCGGTGCGGCACCTTCGGCCAGCCAGGCCTCGCTCGGCACTCGCCTGCGAATCGAGGTCAGCCTTCGGGCCGACGCCCTCTCGGCCGTAATGCTCGTTACCGTAACGATCGTCTCGCTCATCGTGGCGATCTATGCAATCGGCTATATGCAAGGCGACCCGGGCTACTGGCGGTTCTTCGCCTATCTGGCGCTGTTTGTCTTTTCGATGACGATGCTCGTTTCGGTCAGCAATTTCGTGCTGCTTTATGTTTTTTGGGAAGCCGTGGGCTTGTGCAGCTACCTGCTGATCGGATTTTGGTACGAGAAACCCGCCGCGGCCGCCGCCGGCAAAAAGGCCTTCTTGGTCAACCGCGTGGGCGACTTCGGCTTCGCCTTGGGCGTGTTCCTGCTTTGGACCACCTACGGCACCCTCGACTTCCACGACACGAACACCGCCGCGGGAGTTTCGGCCGGCATTCTCGGCGAAACAGCCCTCAGCAGCCCGGGCTTCTATCAAGGGGGGACGCTGGGGCTGGCGATTTGCCTACTGTTGCTCGCCGGGGCTTGCGGAAAGAGCGCTCAATTTCCGCTGCACGTGTGGCTGCCCGACGCCATGGAAGGCCCCACGCCCGTCAGTGCCCTGATCCACGCGGCCACGATGGTTACGGCCGGGGTGTATCTCGTGGCCCGATGCTTCCCGCTGTTTGCAGCCGCCGAATACGCCGGACCGACCGTTGCCGCCGTCGGGGCGTTCACTGCGCTGTTGGCGGCGCTGATCGCCACGGCCCAAACCGATTTGAAGCGCATTCTCGCCTATTCGACGGTCAGCCAATTGGGGTTCATGTTCCTCGCGCTCGGCACGGCCGTATGGGCCGGGGCAGCCGCAGGCATGTTCCACTTGTTCACCCACGCCTTCTTCAAGGCGTTGCTGTTCCTCGGGGCGGGCAGCGTGATGCACGCGATGGGCGGGGTGATCGACATCCGCCGTTTCAGCGGCCTGCGGCGGATCATGCCGATCACGCATTTCACGTTTTTGATCGGCTGCCTGGCGCTGGCCGGCGTGCCGCCGTTTTCCGGTTTCTTCAGCAAAGACGCCGTGCTGCTGGCCGTCGATGCCCGCAGCCACGGGCCGATCGGCGTGTTTTACCAAGTGCTGTTCTACTCGGCCCTGGCGACCGCGGCCCTGACGGCGTTTTACACCTTCCGCGCGTTCTTTCTGACCTTCTATGGCCCGACGAAGACGCCGGAAGAGGCCGGAAGCCACGCCCACGAGTCGCCGACGGTGATGACCGTGCCGCTTGTGTTGTTGGCCCTCGGTGCGGCTGCGGTGGGCGGCTGGTGCGAGTGGACGCATGGGCTGAACGACTATTTAGCGCGCACCCCGCAGTGGACCGCCGTCGCCGGCGCACCGCAACGAGAAGCGGCTGCCGCGACCGCCGCAAGGCAAGCTCCCAAGATCGTATCGCTTGCGACGAGCTCGTCGGGTACAGCAACCGAAGCAGCATCGCATGATCCCGCGCACGACAAATCGCATGATCCGGCACACGACAAGGCCGCTCATCTTCGCGTGGCACTGTTGAGCACTGCGGCCGCCGTATTGGGGTTGGTTGCCGCGGCCGTGTTCTACCTGATCCGGCGGCGCGACCAATCGGCTGCCACGGCCCCGGCCCGCGGGTTCGTGCGGCTCTGCGCGCAGAAGTTCTATATCGACGAATTGTACGAGGCGGTAATCATTGCACCGCTGCGGATCAAGGCGGCTCTATTCGCCTGGGTCGATAATGCCGTGATCGATGGCACAGTCGATGGCGTGGGCAAGGCGGCCTCGGGGCTGGGTGGGTTCTTGCGCCCATTGCAGAACGGCTTGTTGCCGTTCTACGCGCTGGCGATGATCGTGGGATTATTGATGCTTTTGGGAGCGATGTTGATTTGAGCGGGGTTGCCGGCGCGGCATCGCTTGAAAGGCCGCGAGTCGAGGTTCTTTGAGGGGAGTTGTTCAGTGTCGCTGGTGCTGCTTTCGGCCGTGTTGTTGCCCGCGTTGGCCGCTGCCCTCGTTGGCGGTTCGGCCCGGACTGCGCGGGTGGCAGCGCTGGCGGTGACGGCGACGGTGTTCGGCCTGTGTTGCGTGCTAGCCGTCCGCTTTCCCGGAGGCACAGCGCCTTTTGCGGCCATCGACTGGCCATGGTTGGCAAGTTCGAGCCAGTCGCTCGATATTCGCTTTGCGATGGCGATCGACGGGCTGAATCTGTGGCTGATTGTCCTCAGCGCGCTGTTGAGCGTGGTTTGCGTGCTGGTGAGTTGGACGGCCGTGGTCGAACGGGCCGCGCTCTTCTATCGCCTGCTCTTGTTGCTCGAAACCGGCATGTTGGGCGTGTTCGCCGCCCAAGACATCATCGTGTTCTACATCTTCTTCGAGTTCGGGCTGATTCCGCTGTTCTTCCTTATCGGCATCTGGGGCAGCGAGGAACGGCGCCGGGCGGCCGTGAAGTTCTTCCTCTACACCTTGGCCGGCAGCCTGCTGACGTTCTTGGCCATTTTGACGTTGGTGCTTTGGGACGGGCTGGTTGCGGGGCACGCGCCGCTGACGTTCTCCATTGCGGAGTTGACCGCGCGGCTCCAGGCGTCGCCGATGCCGTTGGGCGTTCAACTTGCGGTGTTCGCGGCCCTGTGGATCGGCTTCGCCATCAAAGTGCCGCTCTTTCCGCTGCACACGTGGCTGCCGCTGGCCCATGTGCAGGCGCCGGCCGCGGGCAGCGTTCTGCTGGCCGGCGTGCTGCTGAAGATCGGCGTGTACGGGTTCCTGCGGTTCAACCTGCCGATGTTGCCCGACGCTTCGGCCTGGGCTGCGCCCGCGATGCTCTATTTGGGCGCAATCGGCATCCTCTACGGCGCGTTGGTCGCGCTGGCGCAAAAAGACATCAAGAAGCTGATCGCCTATTCGAGCGTTAGCCACTTGGGCTTCTGCGCGCTGGGCGTGTTCGCACTCAATCCCGCGGGCGTGCAGGGCGGGGCGCTGCAAATGATCAACCACGGGCTTTCCACCGGCGGGCTGTTCGCCCTGGTGGGCATGATCTACGAGCGCTATCACACCCGCAGCATCGCCGAGTTGGGCGGCCTGGCCCGGCGCATGCCGCGACTGGCGTTCTTCATGCTGCTGATGAGCCTGGCGAGCATCGGCCTGCCGGGGCTGGGCGGATTCGTGGGCGAACTGCTGGTGCTGATCGGAGCATTTCAGCGCGGGTTCACTTGGCCGTTGGATAGCTGGGGCATTCAATTCCGCGCAATCGCCGTGGCCGCTGTGTTCGGCGTGGTGCTCGGCGCTTGGTATATGCTGTGGTTGATCGAACGGGTGTTCTTCGGCCCGCTCAGCGAACCAAGGCACGGCGATGAGAATCCGCCGGCCGACCTGAACGCCCGCGAGTCGCTGGCCCTGGTGCTGCTTTCAGCACCGATCGTTGCCATCGGCCTGTGGCCCGAGGTGTTCCTCCGTCCCATGGCCGAGAAGCTCGAAGAACTGGCCGCCCCGGCCCGCGTGCGATTCGAGTCGGGCAAGGGGGCGCCTTCCGGTCAAGGGGCACCTTCCGATCAAACGGTTGCCAAATCGCGCCGGCGATCGGCCGACGATTCCTTCGATCGCGCTGATCGAATTACCTATCTGTCTTCCGATCGTTCAAATGTCGCGGTGTGCGGCGAAACCGGAGCTGCCGTCTCTGCTGAGGGACGCATCGAGGCAATGAATCCGAATCGAGCCGTACCGGCAGCCTTACATGCCGGGCCGCCCGGCGCAAGCCGGCGCTGCGAGCGCCGCGCCATGATTGCTGAGAATTTGCCGCTGTCCTCCTGTTCGCGGGCCAACATTCGCCGTTTCCCTTCGGAGAACGAATCATTCGTGTTTGCCCAACGCATCGCTGAACTCTGCCGACCAATTGGGTGCCGAGCGTGACCGCCGAATTGCTCTTGATCCTGCTGCCCGAAATCGTGCTGGCCCTTGCCGGGGTCGGCATCTGCTTGGGCGGAGCGTTCGCGCGGCAGCGCCCGCGCTGGCATGCTACTGCGCTTGCGGCCGTGGCCGTCGCTGCATGGTGCCTGTACCGGTTCGGCGGGGTCGATCAGTTCGATGCGTTGCGTGCCGCGGCCGCCGCTGCCGGCTCGACCTGGCTGCCGCCGGTCGCCATTACCCCCTGGGTGCAGTTCGCCCGCGGGTTCGCACTTGGGGCCGTCGGCCTGTTGCTTGCCCTGCGCGGTGGGCGGGTTCAGCACGCGGCCGAGGCGGAATATGTCGGCTCGCTCCTGCTGCTGGCGGTCGGCGTAATGCTGGCCGCTGCGGCGGAAGATCTGGTGCTGCTCTTCGCCGCGCTCGAGCTAGTGTCGATCCCAACGTATCTGCTGCTCGGCGTGGATCGGACCGACGCTCAAGGTCGCGAGGCCGCGATGAAGTATTTCGTCCTCAGCGTGATCGCCTCGGCGATTCTCGTGTACGGGTTCGCGTTTCTGTACGGGGCAACCGGTTCGACGCGACTGCCCGAGATGGCCGGCGTTTTCGCCTCGGGCGCCCCGGGCCGGCTGGCGGCGCTGGGCCTGATCATTTCGATCATCGGCTTGGCGTTTCGGCTGACGGCCGTGCCGATGCACTTCTACGCGCCCGACGTCTATCAAGGCACCTCGTCGGCCAACGGCGCTCTGCTTTCGGTTGTGCCGAAGGCGGCCGGGTTTTTCGTGCTCGGACGGTTGCTGTTCGATGTCGTGCCGGTTCAGGCCGAGCTTTGCTGGCGGCTGCTTTTCGCTTTGGCCGTGTGCAGTATGACCCTGGGCAACCTGCTGGCCCTCAGGCAAGAAAATATCCGGCGGCTTCTGGCCTACTCGTCGATCGCGCAGTCGGGCTACATGCTCGTCGGCTTCTGTGCGGCCCTGGCCGGCATGGGCGGGCTGTTCGAGGGCGCCGGCGCGGACGATGCCGCTCGCGCTGCCAGCGGTGTTGCCGCGGGGTGGAACGGCGCGGCCGCGGTGCTCTTCTATCTGGTCGTTTACGCCGTTGCCGCCACCGGCGTGTTCGCAGCCATCGCGGCGCTGGAAGTCGGCGGCCGCCGGATCGACCGCATCGACCAACTGGCCGCTCTGGCCTATTCGCGCCCATGGCTCGCCGCCGCGCTGGCCGTATGCCTGTTCAGCCTGACGGGCTTGCCGCCGTTGGCCGGTTTTTGGGGAAAGCTGTTCTTGTTCGGCTCGGCGCTGGCCACCGCCGTCGATCCCGCCGGGGCCGCGGGCACGGCGAAACTCTTTATCGCCCTGGCCATCATCGGCGTACTGAATGCCGCGGTGGCGGCCGCCTACTACCTGCGCGTTGCGGCCGTGATGTACTTCCGGAAAACCTCAAGCGACGAACCGGCCGAAGCAGCCCAACCGCAGCCGCCGGCTCGATCCGACAATCGAACGGCTGGCCCAGCGATCGTCGCCCTCTTCGCGGCACTGCTGGTAATCGGCCTCGGGCTATTCGCCGGTCCGCTCGATCAGGCGGCTCGCCGCGCATCGCCCACCAAGATGATTGCCCCGCCGCCCGCCGCAGCCGTGCCCGCCCCAAAGCAGTAGCGCCAGATGGGCGTTTGGGGGAACTCAACCAAGAGCACGGAATCGCAATGGCTCCGAACGGGACCGCTCGATAGACGACGCGTTACGGTTTCGACTGCTGCGCGGCACCGGGCTGTTCGGTTCGCCGGATCGCAACCAGGTGGCTACGGGTGGCCACGAAGATCGTATCGCCCACGGCTACCGGAGTGCTGTAGATCGACGCGCCGACGTTGTTCTCGCTGAGCAACTTCTTCTCGCGAGCGATGGCGAACACGGTCACTTTGCCGTCTTCATCGCCGATGAAGAATCGCCCGTCGGCCGCCAACGGCGAACCCCACACGGCCGCCATCAAATCGTGCGACCACAGCAGCCGGCCGTCGCGGGCGTCGAGGCAATGGACCACCCCGGCCAAATCGGCCGTGAACACCAGCCCTTGGGCCACAACCACCTTGCTCAACGAGCGGTGCATCGATTCTTCGAAATCGAGCTTGCCGTTGCCGTTCAGGTCTCCTCCGGTGTAGCACCACACAGCGGCGCTGTTGGGGTTGGCCACCACCTTCTCGCCCGCGGCCGGATCGACCGCCGTAACGCGGCGCTGCGGCGACGGCTTGCCCTGGGCATCGACCACCAGTTCGGCGCTCACATCGCCGCGTTTGGTCGGGTCGATGCACCAGAGCCGGCCCGGCCCTTCGCCGTATTCGGGATCCTGGCCGATGGCAATGAACACCTTGCCGTCGGCAATCACCGGCGTGGCGATCAGTTCGCAGCGGTCGCCGCGGCCGCCGCCCTTGTACACGGCGGTTTTCGGGTTGCAGTCGAACTTCCAAAGCAGTTCCGCCTTGCCGTCCGCCGACGGGGCGGCGCGAAAGCTGTACAGCCAGCCGTCGCCGCCGGGAAAGATCGCTTGCGGCACCCCGCCCAACTCGCCGGCCGCCGGCGAGCCCCATTGCCCATGCAGTATGCCCGGATTCGGCGAGTTGTCGGTCCAAAGCACCTTGCCCGTGCGTTTGTCGAGGGCGACGAAGGCCGGGGCGTCGGGCGCGGGCAGCTTCTTGTGCTCCTCGTCGATGCCGTTGGAGGTGCCCACCAGCAGCAAATCGCCCCAAGCCGTCACCGAGCAACTGGCCATGTTGTGCTGCACCGAGCCGAGCGATTTCATCATGTCGAATCGCCAAACGATGTCGGCCTCGTCGCGGTTTTCATTCGGTTCGTCGCGGTAGGGGCCGTCGTTCTCGCCGTCGGCAAAGCCCTCCAGATCGAGACAGAGCACTTCGCCCAAGTTGGTGACGATCCACACGCGATCGCCTTCGACCAACGGCACGGAACAGATGCCCTGGAGTTCCCAATCAACCGCGTCGCCCAGCGGGTGCTTCTCGCGCGAAAGCTGCCAAAGGAATCGCCCGTCGCGGCGGTCGAACGCGAACAGACACCCCAAATCGACCTTCTTCGGATAGCGGGCAAGGTAGCCCGCTCCGTTGTTGCCGGCGCAGAGCACCTTGTTGCCGGCGACAACAGGCGTGCCGTAGCTTTGCGAACCGAGCCGGGCAACCCAGGCGATGTTCTCCGCCGACTGGCGATCCCATTGGCCCGACTCGGCATCGTATTCGCCGATCGACCAAGTCTCGGGCAAGTTTTTCGCGGGCGAAACATTGTTGCGGCCGGCCGAGCCGCCCCATTGGAGCCAGTCGGCCTCCGCCGCTGCCGCGAACGATGCCCCATCGGTGGCCAAACCGGCCAGACCGATCGACACTCCGGCCGCTGCCGACACAAACAAAAGACCGAATCGAACCATTGTTTTCATTGATCCCGTTTGCAAACGTTCTGCGATCCCCCTCGCGCGCAAAAAGGCATCTGTTCTCGCTGCGGTAAAGGTGCGTCTATCGCCGCGCAAGGGGCACAAAAAAGGCGAGACAAACGCAAGGCGGGCCAAGCGGCGACTAACTTGCCATCGGCCGCTTCGCTGCGATCTCGGCCGCCGCGCTCATCGAACGGACTAACTGAGCCGGGCGGCTGGCAGCCGTTGCCCTTCGTCGTGCAGACCCACTTAGCGTACACGGCAGACTGCTGATCACGCAAGTGAAACAAGCCCCGTTCGCGAAACTCAGCCGAGCATCTACAAACAAGGATCGAACCCAACTTTCGATAGCTCGCGGTTTCCCGTAAACTACTCGGACCGTCGTTGTACGTTCTGCCGAAACGAAGAAGATTCAAAACAGAGCCATGGCCGCCAAGCGCCCGATCAAGTACGAAACGCCGTCGCTTTTTTCCGAGCCGAATCAGCCGGCGCCGTTGAGCGTTTCGGAACTGACCGCGCAAATCAAGGCGGTGGTCGAGCATTCGTTCGCCCGCGTTTATGTCGCCGGCGAGATCGGCGATTTGGCACGCCCGGCCTCGGGGCACATTTACTTGACGCTCAAAGACGATGTGGCGCAGATTCGCGGCGTGCTGTGGCGGAGCAAAGCCCAACGGCTGAAGTTCGCCTTGGACGAAGGAATGGAGGTGCTTTGCCGCGGCACGGTCGAAATCTACCCGCCGCGCGGAACCTATCAACTGATAATCGATCAGATCGAACCGCGGGGGATCGGCGCGCTCGAATTGGCGTTTCGCCAGTTGCATGCCAAGCTCGCGGCCGAGGGGTTGTTCGATCCGGCTCGGAAGCGTCCCTTGCCGCGTTGGGTGCGCTCGTTGGCACTGGTGACTAGCCCGAGCGGCGCGGCCGTCCGCGACTTCATCCAAGTGCTGCGGCGGCGGTGGCGGGGATTGTCGGTGTTGATCGTGCCGACGCGCGTGCAGGGCGAGGGCGCCGGGGCCGAGATCGCCGCGGCCATTGCTCGGGCCAACCGCGTCCGACGGCCGCTCGATTGTCTTGTGCTGGCCCGCGGGGGCGGAAGCAGCGACGACCTTTGGGCATTCAACGAGGAAGTCGTGGTTCGGGCGATTGCAGCCTCGCGATTGCCGGTGGTTTCGGCCGTCGGACACGAGATCGACGTTACGCTGGCCGACTTGGCCGCCGACCTCCGGGCACTGACGCCGAGCGAGGCCGCCGAGCGCATCGTTCCCTCGGCTGACGAATGGGCCGCCCAGTTGGCCCAATGGCAACGCCGGTTGGCCGGTGCCGTCCGCTCCCGGCTGACCGCTGCGCGCACCCAGCTCGAAACGCTGGCCCGCAGCGCCGTCTTCCGACGGCCGGCCGAGCTGGTTCGCGTCAAGGCGCAATACCTCGACGAGTTGGCCGACGCCGCCGCAAGGGCCATCGAATCGTGCCGCCGCAACGCCCAACTCCGATTGGAATCGGCGGCCGCGCGGCTCGAATCGCTCAGCCCGTTGGGCGTGTTGGCCCGCGGCTATTCATTGACCCAGCACGGCGACGACGGCCGCGTGGTGCGCGATGCCGCGTCGCTACGGCCCGGCGAGGTGATCACCACTCGCTTCGCCCGCGGCAAGGCCTCTAGCCGAGTCGAAACGATCGAGGCGGAATCGGCCCCGCTCGAACCATCCAAGATCAATCCCCTCGGATCGGCTTGAACGCGCAAGCCGCCCGACGAGTCGCTCGGCGCGAAGAATTCGCCTCGCGCCGCCGATGACGAGCCGTCGCCGCAGCGGCTGCCGTTCCTTTTCGAGAGGGGACGACACGAACCCCCGAGGCTGCCTCTATCGCGGCAACGAACGGTGGAAATGGACATGCTTCCACCCGCTCGCGGTGCGATGCCACACGCGCGTTTCTTCGCAACGCGCTGTTTGCGGCTTGCCGTCGTCGCCCATGCGCTGCGTCAGGCGGATGTAGCAGAGCACAGCCACATCGTCGCCGAGAAAGCGGACGTGCGGCGACGCCATCGTCGTATTGTGGGCGCCGGGCGTGCCTCCCTGATCGAAGTAGAATCCGTGGAAATCGAGCCCTTCGACCAGCGCCCCGCACGCCTCAGGCTCGAACGCGGTGATCGTCGGATCGCACAGCGAGCTATATGTTTCCCAGTCGCCAACCATGATGCTTTCGAGCAAACGCTGGTTGATCGCCAGCAGTTCCTCGCACAAGGCCTTCTTGCCGGGAGAGTAGAGTTCCATACGGTCTTTCCTTTTTCTCGTTCGCCAAGGGCGATGATCACGAAGCCGTCCGCCGCCCCGTCGGCCGCACGCGGCTGAACGCACAAACTCGCCAAACTCGTTCGCGTCTTCGGCGATCGAGCCCTCTGACTCGATCGCCGACGTTCGATCAACTCACTTCGTTTTGCGCGGCATCGGCAGCGCCGTTATCTTCGCTCGCACCGCGCCATAGGCCGAGCCGGCGGAGCTTGTCGCGGCATTCGTCGCGTTCGCGGCAACGGCTCAGGCCGGCCCAACTCGGATCACCGGCGGTGGCGAAGGCCGCATCGTCGGCCGGCAGCGCGCCGGCGGCGGCCAACCGCGCAATCACGCCGCAATCCAAGCGGCTCAGCCGCATCGCTCCGAGCCGATAGTCCTCAAACGCCTCCCAGGCCAAGGGGAAGAGAGGACGAACAATCTCGCAGCCGATCACGGAGGCATATTGCCGAATCTCCCACTGAGCATGCTCATCCATCCGCAGTTGAAGGAAGTGCAGCAAGTTGTGCAGATCGATCTTCCAATACGCCTCGGTATAGGTCGAAAGCGGAAGGTCTTTTCTTGCCTGCTCGCGTGCGATGCCGGCTTCGAGTCGTCGGCGATAAACATCGCGCGCATGGGCATGCAGTTCGGTTTCGGCCTGGGAAAGCTGTCGGCCGATCTCGGGATCAACCGTGCCCTCACTGCCCTGCCGATTGCTTGCGGCCTGCTTCCGCCACTGATCGGGTTCGGTGCGGTGGGCGGCGTCGATCGCCACCGAGTAGCGAGTGCTGTATTCGTTGACCGAAGCCATCCGATGGCGGATCCACTGCCGCCAGCAGTCCATCGGCACGCGCACCAACAGTTTGACCTCGCACATTTCAAACGGCGTGGTGTGGTCGTGCCGCATTAGGTAGCGGATCAGCGTACGATCATCGGAAACCTGTTTCGTCCCCGCTCCATAGCTTACTCGGGCGGCCTGCACGATCGCTGCGTCGTCGCCCATGGCATCGACCAAGCAGACAAACCCCTCGTCGAGAACGGGGATCTTCTTCCAGCGGAGCGATTCGACGACTGCGGCATTGCTCAACATGGGCGGCCCTCATCTGATTCTTGCGATTGCCGACGAGTATTCTACCGCGGTCGCGATCGGCGGACAGGGGCTTGCAGCAACGCAGCCCCTCGCCACACAGCGCGACGGCACCCCACAGGTCCGCGCCGCTTGTCGGCGGCCAACGTCACGGATATAGTGAGTCGGAGGGCCTTTTCGCGCGCGGCTAACCCGCCGATGCTCTCCCCCGGCACAGGCGGGCGTTTCGGCCGAAGCAACCGCAGAAAACGGAAAGCAGTTCAAACCGGGACTGCACCCAAAAAAGTTGCTTCGCTGCGCCAGCGGCTGCCTCCGCAATGGTCCAGAGCCATTCGGCCAGACTCGCCGGGCGCGGCAACGACGGGCCGATTCGCCGGTTTCGGCAGTCGAGGCGAGCGTCGTTGTGAGGTTTCGGTTAGCCGATCGCCTTTGCCTGAACCAATCGCTGTTCTCTTGCGTATCTGCGGATAGTTCCAACCTTCTCATCGAGAATGCCGATGTCTGCCGAAGTCGTCATCGAAACCCGCAGTCTGACCAAGGTTTATCGCGATTTTTGGGGTCGCCGAAAGGTCGAGGCGCTCAAGGCGCTCGATTTAGAGGTCCGCCGGGGCGAAATCTTCGGGCTGCTCGGGCCCAACGGCTCGGGCAAAACCACGACGATCAAGCTGATTCTCGGGTTGCTCTTCCCCACCAATGGCGAAGCGCTGGTTTTCGGCCGCCCCGCTGGCGATGTCGAAAAGAACGCGAGGATCGGCTACCTGCCCGAGGAATCCTATCTTTACCGCTTCCTCAATGCGGAGGAAACGCTCGATTTCTACGCGAGACTGTTTCGGCTGCCGCGGGCCGTCCGACGCCAACGCGTGTTCGATCTGATCGAACAGGTGGGCTTGCAGCGGGCAAAACGGCGGCAACTGCGAGAATACAGCAAAGGAATGACGCGGCGGATCGGCCTGGCCCAAGCGCTGATCAACGATCCGGAGCTGCTTTTGCTCGACGAACCGACCACCGGGCTCGATCCGATCGGCATCCGCGAAATGAAAGACCTGATCCTGCATCTGCGAGAGCAGGGCAAAACAATCCTGATGTGCAGCCATCGGCTCGACGACGTGCAAGACGTTTGCGACCGCATCGCCATCTTGCACCAGGGAGAGCTGAAAGAGCTGGGACGGGTTGATGCCTTGTTGAAGGTCCGCGATATGACGGAAATCCGCGCCACCGGCCTAAGCGAGGAAGCGAAAGAGGAGATTCGCCAGGTGATCGCCAAACACGGCGCACAACTGCTCTCGTGCGATAACCCGACGGCAACGCTCGAAGAACTATTCGTCAAGATCATCCGCGAGAGTGAAGAGCACCCGGGGCGTCGCGTGCGAGGAGTGGCCTGACGATGGTGCTCGAATCCTATCATTCCGTGAGCTTCGCCGAATGGATCGGCCCGGCCGCCTGGGTGTGGCTGATCGCGGTGTTCGCGTTGTTGATCGGCTTCTCCCTGCTGCGCTGGCTCTTGGCCGTGCTGCGGCAGGGACCGGCCGCGGGAACGCGAAGCACGATGACTTTCCTTCTGGCGGCGGCGGCCGATCTCGTGCTGCTATCGCCGCGGCGAACGCTGGCCCTGGCCGGCCTGACGATCAAGGAATCGATCCGTCGGCGGATCGTCATCGTCTTCGCCGTGTTTTTGATTCTAGTGGCGTTCGCCGGGTGGTTTCTCGACCCCGGGAGCAATCAGCCCGCGAGGCTCTATCTGAGCTTCGTTCTGACGACGACCAGCTACCTGGTGCTGTTGCTGACCGTGTTTCTTTCGGCATTGAGTCTGCCGACCGACATCCGCAATCATACGATTCATACGGTGGTGACAAAGCCGGTTCGGCCCAGCGAAATCGTCCTGGGCCGCGTGCTCGGGTTTTCTGCCGTGGGCACCCTGTTGCTGGGGTTGATGGCGGCCATCAGCTACGTGTTTGTGTTGCGCGGGCTCGACCACGAGCATGGTTTCAGCGCGGCCGCCCGCGAGCAGCTTGCCGTTCTGTGGCGCGAGGCGCGTCGCGGCGATTCGACCGCCGGAATCGCCGTTTCGACCGACCGCGTGCAGAACCATCGGCACACAGTCTATTTCGATCCGGCCCAAGAAACGGTGGACGATCAGGGCGTCCGCCGCGGCACCATTCGAACCGACACGGAGAACGGGCACGATCACGAAATCCGCTATCTCGTGCCCGCCGATGGCGAACCGCAGTTTTCGTGCGGCCCGCCGGAAAACCACCTGTTGGCTCGCGTGCCGATCTACGGAAAACTGCGATTCAAGGATCGAGCGGGCAAAGACGCCGAGAAGGGCGTCAACGTCGGCGACGAATGGACCTACCGCAGCTACATTCAGGGCGGCAGCTTGGCGGCGGCGATCTGGACCTTCGAGAACCTTCGGGAAGAACAATTCCCCGATGGGTTGCCGGTGGAAATGACCCTCGGTGTGTTCCGCACGCATAAGGGCGACATCGAAAAGGGCGTACCCGGCAGCCTTTCGGTGCGCAACCCCGTCACGGGCGATGAAGCCCATGTGCGCACCTTCGCCTCGCGCGAGTTTCAAACGGACTTGCAGGTGATTCCCTTAGAGTTTCAAACCGGCGACGGTCGCACAATCAACTTATTCCGCGACATGGTGGCCGACGGAACGCTGGAAATTTGGCTTCGCTGCGTGGCGCCGCAGCAATATTTCGGCGCGGGCCAGGCCGACTTGTACCTGCGGGCCCGCGACGCTTCGTTCGCCATGAACTTCGTCAAAGGCTTCGCGGGAATCTGGCTGCAAATGGTGCTGATCACCGGCTTCGGGGTGCTGTTCAGCACGTTCCTCAGCGGACCGATCGCCATTTTGGCCACCGGCGGCGCACTGTTGGGAGGCTTGTTCAGCGACTTCCTCTACCAGCTTTCGCAGCACAAAGTGTACGGCGGCGGCCCGATCGAAGCGATGATTCGGCTGGTGACGCAACAGAATGTCGTTTCCGAGCTGCCGCCCACCGCGCAAACGACGGTGGCCCAAATGCTCGACAAGGCGGCTGAGCAGTGGATGTGGCTGATCTGGCACCTGCTGCCCGACTTCCGCGTGCTCAGTTTCTCGGATCACGTGGCCTACGGATTCGACATTTCCTGGGGTCTTTTGGCGATGGCGATTTGCCAAACGCTGGCCTATGTCGGTCCGGCCTTCGTGTTGGCGTATGTCTTCTTGAAATCCCGCGAGTTGGCTCAATGAACCCTCGTCGGCTGCTGCTGCGGAAGATGATTTACGTGGGACTGATGATCCCGCTGGTGCTGCTTTTGGCGGTGCTGGGCATGCCGGCGGCGCCGGGAGCGAAGGGCGCGCCGGGATCGCCCGGCGGGGTGCTGGCCCGTCTCCGCGAGCAGCACGAACTAAGCCCGACCACCCTCGGCGATATCGATCCGACCAGCGAAACGCTCAAACTGGCCACGTTGGGGCTGCGCGGCGTCGCTTCGACGATCCTTTGGGAAAAAGCCAACAGCTACAAGGCGAAGAAAGATTGGACCAACCTGGCGGCCACGCTCGAACAGCTCTCCAAGTTCCAACCGAACTTCGTTTCCGTGTGGCGATTCCAAAGCTGGAACCTTTCGTACAATGTCTCGGTCGAGTTCGACGACTATCGCGATCGCTATCATTGGGTGATCCGCGGACTGAACTATCTCGACAAAGGCATCCGATACAATCGCAACGAGGCGATCCTGGTTTGGGACTCGGCCTACTTCGTTCAGCACAAGATCGGCCGCTCGGACGAACGGGTGCAGTTCCGGCGGTTGTTCAAACAGGACGACGACTTCCACGGATCGCGGCCGATGGCCCGTCGCGATAGTTGGCTGGTGGCCAAAGAACGGTTCGAAGACTGTTTGGAAGTGGTCGATCGCGGGGGCCGAATGCGCGGCACGCCCCTGCTCTATCGCTCGAATCCGGCGATGGCGCAAATGGGCTACGCCGAGGCGATCGAGAAGGAAGGCACGTTCGGAGAAGTCGCCCGGCGCGAGTGGAAACAGGCAGGCGACGAGTGGCAGGCCTTCGGGTCGATCGACCTGCCGCGAACCGGAACCGAAGGCACCATGCGGCTGAACGATTACGAACCGCGGCTGGAACAGCGAAAAGCCCTCGCCGAAGAACTCGACGCCTTGGACCCCGGTTTGCGCGAGCGGCTGCGGCAAGAGAAGCTGGCCGCACTGACCGACGAACAGCGAAAGGCCTTGGAAACCCCGCCGGAGAAGCGCAGCACGCGCCAGATGGACCTTGCGGCCCAGGCCGAGGCCTCGATCAAGGTCGACCACAACGAGCAAGCCCGCCGCATCCGCGGCGAGAACCGCCGCAAGGCCCTCGATTTGGCAAAACAGATCGACGCACTCGACGATGAATTGCACTCGCTGCGCAGCTCGCGCGGCATCGTCAATTTCGAGTATTGGCGGCTTCGCGCGGCCTTCGAGCAGGAAGCCGACACCGTTGATGCCCGCGAGGCGATCTATCGCGGTCAGCAGGCGCTGGCCGAAACCGATCTAGTGGCCGCTAAGCGGCTATACGAGGCCGGGCTGCTCAAGTGGCGACAAGTGCTCGATCGCTATCCGCAATTGCTCGCCGATGAGAACACGCGATCGATCACCGTTGACGACCTGGGAGAGGTGATCGACGAATACCGTCGCGTGTTGAAGCTGCTCGACGAACCATTCCCGGAGAAGTTCGTCTTGCAGGACGTGCTCAATTATCATCAACAAGAAAACCAATAAGCGAGAAAATAGTCCGACACAATTGCAAAATCGGCCGCGGGGGCAACGAAGCGGCTATCTTGCGGGCAGTCCCCGTTTAGACTGCTTTCCGTTCTTCGCGGTTTCGTTCAGGGTCGCCATTGTCCCGAAAGGTCGCTCAGGACTGCGCGACGGGCGTCTACTTCACAAAGTCGGGCAGGTAGGTGTCGGCCGGCGGGCTCGAAGAGGGCCGGTCGCTCGCGCTGCGGCGGAGCTCGGCATACGAGCCGGTTTCGATGCGATCGTCGTTGCCGCCGCCCGCCTCGACGCGAATCGCCGACCGGTCGAGCAGCATTTCGCGGACCACATTGACGCTGAAACACCGGTTCTCGCACTGTCCGCAACCGACGCAGCGATCAGCGAGAACGACCGGCGCCAAAAAGCCGGTGTCCTCGATGGGGCGGCCCTCGTCGTCGAACTCGGTGCCGACGCGAACGAACTCGATCGCCCGATAGCCCGCCCGTTCGCACTGATCGACGCAGTGGCGGCACTCGCCGCGGCCGGCATACGGCAAGCATGTCGTCCGATCCACCACGGCCAAGCCCAGCCGGGCAAAGCGCTTTTCGCCGATCGGCAGCGGGCGAATCGCTCCGGTCGGGCAAACCTGTCCGCAGTTGGCGCAGCTCGGCTCGCAACCGGCCCACTCGGCCGCCAGCCGCGGCGTCCAAAAAGCGTCGAGGCCGAACTCGAAGCCGGTCGGCCACAGGGCGTCGTTCGGGCAGGCTTGGATGCAATGAAAGCAACGCACGCAGGTTTCAAGGAAAAGCGTTTCCGGCAAGCTTCCCGGCGGACGAACGAGCGATTCCGAACGCCCCCGGCTCGCACCAATCGCCCAACCGCATAGCCCGCCCGCGGCCCCGCCGGCCAGCACCGCCAGCCATGCTCGACGAGAGCTGCGAACCACCGCCGACGATGCCGACGCAGCCGGATTCTGGGGCATTGCCGCATTCGGCTGGGCCGCCCCATCCGCGGCGTTCGAATGGGCATCCTCCTGCCTGCTCCAGCGCGGCACGAAGTGGATTGCCCCGGCCGGACACGCTCCGCCGCAGTCTTGGCAGAAGGTGCAGTCAGCCGAGCGGGTCGCGTAGTCGGGTTCGATCGCATCGAATGCGCAAATCTCTCGGCACTTCCCGCATCGCACACAGCGATGATCAACGCGACGCACGCCGACCGAAACCAACGCAGGCAGCGAACAAAGTGCCCCGGTGGGGCAAAGCACGCGGCACCAGAAGCGGCGACCGAACAAGCTCAATCCAATCACGCCGAAAAGCGTCAACACCGCGGCCGAATGCGGAAGCGTCCACGAAGGAACCTGATGCCAATCGCGGGCCGCGGCGGTCAACGGGGGCCGCAACAACGCCACCGCGCCGCGAGTAACAACCGGAATCGCCGCCACATAGCCCGCGACAACCGTGCCCGTCGCGGCCGCCGCCAAGACCAACGCCAGCAGTCCAAACCGCCACCGCCCGCGGCCTGCCCCCTCAACAACGACACCATCACTGCCGCGATTCGGGCGGCGGCCGACAAGCCGGCCCAATCGAGCGATCAGCCCATCGAAACAGTCGATCAGCGTACCCAGCGGGCAAAAGTAACCGCAGAACATCCGCGGGAACACGGCACACATCACGAACACGGCCGCAGCGAAATAGACGGCTGCGTTGATTCGTCGCGATGCCAGGGCGGTGGACACTCCAACCAGCGGATCGAGCGAAAGAATCGTCTCGGCAGGCAATCGCTCCTTGTGCAACAAATCGTCGGCATAGTGGCTCGGCCAAGCGGTCGGATCGCCGGCCGAGAGCGTACAAGGCTGGAAGACTTCGGCCAATTCGTCGAGCCGCGATTTAGCATGGTCATCGGCCGGCTGGACCGTCAGTTGACCGGCGTCGATTGCGGCAACCAGGAACGGCCCGAACACCCGCGTCCGATCGTTGTCGATCGTGCTGAGGAACACGCGCTGCCCGGGCCGGGGTGGCAAAGCCGCTTCGTCGGCCTGAAAGACCACTTCGCCGCGCACGGCATCGACGGAAACGGGCGTCCATCCCGGCGACTGCCATAACGGATCGGCCGTGTAGGGCCAAGCGACGTAGAAGGTCAATGTCGCAAACAGCAGCACGAAGGCCGCCTGCACCACGCGCCGGCCCGGCGAGGCCAACCAACTCGGCCCCAACCGGCGCAACAGGCTGCGCACCCGCCCCTGGCGGGCTGCCGCCCGATGGGCCAGAAACCAATCGAACCGGAGCATGATTCTTCGCTCGGCAGTGGAACGGCGGCGAGGTCACCCCTTCAGCAGCCGCTTTGCATAAGGGAAGGGAGATGTACTGCGATAACCCTTTCGGCTTGGCTCGGCTACTTCTTCATCGCGGCCGCCAAGGCCTTGGCCGTCGCGTTGACGATCGCATCGGAGGTCAGCGTGGCACCGCTGACGGCATCGATTCCCTTCACCGTTTGCCGTTCGACGATCCGCCGCGGGATCTCGGTCATCGAAGCGTAGTACTGTTTCTCCCGATGATCGGTCACCCGAACGGAAACGATGCGGTGATCTTTGACGACCACCTCGACGTAAACCTCAGCCTCGTAGCCGACGCTCGACGCGCGATAGGTTCCGTCGGGAACCTTGCTCAGGTCGAGCAGTTCGTAGAGCTTGATCGCTTCAGCGTTGGCGGCCGCACGCCGCTGATTGCGTTCGTAGCGTCCCTTGCCCCGCCCGCTGAACGGCACTTGCATCGCCCGTTGATAGTAGCGCAACGCCTCGGCGTATTTGCCGCAAAGGCGGCAGGCGTCGCCGGCATAAAGCAGCGCCACATCGGCATAAGCCCCCGACGCATTGGCTTCGGCGAGCTTCAGCGCGCGATCCAACTCGCCCAAATCGGCCCAAAGCTTGATCATGCTGAAGCTCGTGGGCAGCTTCTGGAGCAATTCGACGGCCATCTGCTTGTTGCCCAGCCGCCAGTAGCATTCGGCCAAATGCACGCCCCCATCGCTGCCCGGCAGGTCTCCCCGCTGCGCCTGGGCCTGTTGCCACCAAAAGGCGGCTCGAGCGAAATCCTGCAACAAAATGAAGTACATCCGCCCCAGCTCGTCCATCGTGCGGCGGCGCGCCTCGGGGCGATCTTGGTTGAGGCTCAGCACGTGATGCATCAATTTGACGCCCTCGCGCCAGCGGCTTGGGTTCGGATTGATGATGTCCCAAATGTACTGGCCGAGGTAGCGTTGATTATCCCAAACCCTCGGCGGCGGCGACGTCCAATAGAGATCAAGCGTCTTCGGGTAGTTCAACGCCGTCGATTCGAACCAATCGGGCGGCGTGCGGCCCTGTTGGGCGATGAGCTTTTCCACTTCCTCCTTTGTGCGCGACGCCGCCGTTCTTGCACCGGCCGACTCGCCTGCTGTTGATCGCCCCGGCTCGCCCGTCGAGCCGCTCGCTTCCCCTGTGCCGCTTGAACCGCCAGTGGTGCCCGATCCCTCCGAGCCGGCTTTTCCGCCCGCAAGCACCTCCCGGCGGTCGCCTACGGTCAGGGCGGCCACCCGCTCCAACGGGTATGTCCGAGTGAAGGTCTTGCCGCCGATCTTCGTTTCGATGGAAACGGATTTCTCGTCGCGGGCGACGATTCGGCCTTCGACTTTCGCGCCGCTGAGCAGCTCAACAACGTCCGCTTTCGCGACAGCAACTCCCGCAACCAACAATACCGCCCAAACTGCCGCGCAGGCGATGGGGGGCAATCGCCAACCGATCCGGCATGCCTCGCGGTCGCGCCGCTCTTGGCCTGTCTGCCGCGCGGCCGAACGGACGACCTCCACACGAGCAATCATTGAACGAGCTTCTGACGACATCAGAACGATCCCTCTCTACCCCCGCATCAAATGATTGACTGCCGATTGACCGATTGAACGAATTGAACTCGCGCCCCTCGGAGCTTCGGGCCGTCGGACACCGCCTGCGTACCCGCCTTGAGCAGCCGCGGATCAGCGTGTTACAATCTTTGATTTACGCGGTTGGGCCGTTCGGTTGGCATCATCCGTGCGGTAATCGGCCCACACCTTCGACCGGCTGAGGTTGATCGGCGGCCGACAACGAAAGACATGATACGGCAAACGGCGGGTCGCCGGTCAGTAGCTCACAACCGCGCAGATCAAACCGATTATAGACGTTGCGAAACGCCACAAGCAATACGATCATTCAATCAGTTTGCGACGATTGCTGAAACGCGGGAAAGAGATCGAGTCATGAGCGAGCAGAAACGAATTGAGAATCTGATCCGTGTCAAAACCGACTTGGCGAAGAAATGGGAGCGGCGTGCCCGCTCGGTGCGCAGCCGCCCGGAGCGGGCGTTGCTGGAACGCAGGGCCGCGAAGTATCGGCGTCAAGTGGCCGATCTGACCCACCAGGCACGCGGCAGCCGATAGTTTCGGTTGCGCGTGGCAACGCAATGCAGCGGCAACGGCGCGGCGAATTCGGTTACTGGTTGGAAATCGGCGATGTCGCCCGTTGCGGCGGACGGTCGAATCCCCGGCAAGCCGACAGAAAAGGAAAGGCTCGAACGTGGCTAAGTATGCCGTGATCTTGCCGGCCGCGGGCCGCAGCAGCCGTTATCACGACAAGGCGTACAAGAAGCCGTTCGCCCCGTTGGCGGGCCGGGCAGTTTGGCTGCACTCGGCGGAGCGGTTTCTCAATCGCAAAGACGTGATTCAATTGATCGTCGTGATCTCGGCGGAAGACCGTGCCGACTTCCAATTCAAGTTCGCCTCGAATGTGGCGATCTTGGGAATCGAAGTGGTGGAAGGCGGCGCAGAACGCTGCGATTCGGTGGCGGCCGCCTTGGCGCGGGTCAAGCCCGAGGCCGACTTTGTTTGCGTCCACGATGCTGCTCGTCCTTGCCTGACCGATGCATGGATCGACCGCATTTTTTCCGCGGCGGAAGCTGACGATGCGGCGATTTTCGCCGTGCCGGTATCGGCGACGCTCAAACGCGTCGGCGACGACAAGAGAATTCTCGAGACCGTTTCGCGCAACGGGCTTTGGGAAGCGCAAACGCCGCAGGTGTTCCGGCGGCAGTTGCTGCTCGACGCCTATGCACAGCGAGGCAACACGCCGGCCACCGACGAGGCTCAGTTGGTGGAGCGACTGGGCCATCGCGTAACGGTCGTGCCCGGCTCGCCTCTGAACATAAAGATTACGGTGCGCGAAGACCTGACATTGGCCGAGTGCGTGCTCAAGGCGTTGCCCAAACCGCGGCTCGGTCCGATCCATCCCTTTGCCGACGATCATCTTTGGCGATAGCGGCATCGGCCGGTCCCCTGCGGTATGGGCTGCGGCCGTTTTTTCAACACCAGCATCGGCCAGATTGACATCCGCCAGACCGACAACAGCCAGAACACCATCAGCCAGAGAGCTGCCGAACAAGTCGCGGCCGGGGGCATGCACGCTGTGCAAACAACGGGGAATGACGAACACAAATGATCGACATTGTTGCCGAGCTTTCCTGGCGGGGACTGATTCATCAGACAACCGATCCGCAGTTGGCCGATTGGCTCCGGGCCGAACCGCGAACGCTCTACATCGGGTTTGATCCAACGGCCGACAGCCTTCATGTCGGCCACCTGATGGCATTGATGATTTTGCGTCGGTTCCAGAAGGCGGGCCACCGCCCGATCGCGTTGGTCGGCGGCGCCACCGGCATGATCGGCGACCCCAGCGGCAAGAGCGAAGAGCGCAATCTGCTTTCCGTGGAGCGGCTCCGCGAAAACGTGCGGTCGATCGAGCCGCAACTGCGGCGCTTTCTCGATTTCGACGCCGGTCCCCGTTCGGCCCTGTTGGTGAACAACTACGACTGGATGGGCCGCTTCGGGTATCTCGAGTTTCTTCGCGATGTGGGGAAGCATTTTCCCGTCAACGTGATGATGGCCAAGGACTCGGTTCGCTCTCGGCTTGAACGCAGCGACGCCGGCCTCAGTTACACCGAATTCAGCTACATGCTGCTGCAAGCCTACGATTTCGTTCACCTCTATCAGCAATACGATTGCCGGCTTCAGGCCGGCGGCAGCGATCAGTGGGGAAACATCACCGCCGGCATCGATTTGGCTCGTCGCTTGTACGGCGTGCAGCTTTACGGGCTTACCTGCCCGCTGTTGACCAAAAGCGACGGCACGAAGATGGGGAAGACCGAGTCGGGCGCGCTTTGGCTCTCGGCCGAGAAGACCAGCCCCTACCAATTCTTCCAGTATTGGATCAATCTCGACGACGCCGATGTGGGGCCCTGCCTGCGCTTCTTCACCGAGCTAGACCGCGACGAGATTCAGGCCGTGCTCACCGCCCAGGCGGCCGACCCCGGCAAACGCGAGGCCCAACGCCGGCTCGCCCGCGAGTTGACGCTGCTGGTCCACGGCGACGAAGGTCTGCAATCGGCCCAGCGCGCCACCGACATTTTCTTCGGCGCCGAAATCGACGACCTGAGCGAATCGCAACTGGCCGGCATCTTCGCCGACGTGCCCAGCCGACAACTTTCCAAGAGCCGTCTGACTGAAGGTCTGACGGTGATTGATGCGTTGGTCGAGGCCGGCCTGGCCAAAACGAAAAGCGACGCCCGACGTTTCATCCAACAAGGCGGCGCCTACGTCAACAATCGGCGCGTGGCGCAGATCGATGCGGTTCTGGTTCCGGAAAACCTCTTGTCGGGCACAACGGTCGTGCTTCGCACCGGAAAGAAAAACTACGCATTGCTCCGCTTCGCGGCGGAGTAGCCGGCCGGCGGCGAAGCCGCACCGCGGCACGCAGGAGACAACCACGTGCGAACGCTTCTGCGATATTCGGCCATCGCCGTGTTGGGCGTGCTGCTTGCAGCGGCATTGTTGGCGTGGTGGGCGGCCCGCCAAGCGTTCCATCAGCCCGAGGCGTATCGCCGCGCGCTCGACATGGCGACCGAAGTCGCCCAGCGCGAAAACGATGAGTTCCTTCGCCGCGCCGCTCGATGGCAGCGCGCCCGGCAGCGCCCCGGGCAATGGGAGGTCCGATTCTCGCCGGACCAATTGAACGGCTGGCTGGCCGTCGATCTTCCGCAGAACCATCCCCAGTCGCTGCCGCCGCAGCTTCGCAATCCGCGCGTTGCGCTGAACAATGGCACAATCACTCTATTCGTCCAGGCGCAATGGGCCGGCCGCGAGATCGTGATGAGCGTCGAAGTCGAGCCGTTCTTGGTGTCGAGCACAGTACTCGGGCTGCGGTTGCGCGGGCTGCGCGCCGGCCGGCTGCCCCTGCCGCAACGAGAATTGATTGACCGAATCAGTCGGGCGGCTGCCGAGGCAGGCCTCGGCCTGCAATGGCGCACAAGCAACGGCGATCCGGTGGCGATCATACCCATCGGCAACGAAGGCCGAGTGATCTTGCGGCAAGGCGAGTCGATCTACGTGGCGCTCGATCGACTGACGGTTTCGCCCGAAGAATTGATTATCGCCGGGCGCACGGGCGACAAGGGGCCGCTCAAATAGCGCCGCCGGAATCGAGCGGCGGCGTCCCCTGCTGGCTGCCAGCCGCGGCGAAGAATTGAAACGACCAGTTCTCAGGCGAAACGCCTTGGTGCCAAAGCACCACGCGCCCTTTGAGCCA
Organism: uncultured Planctomycetaceae bacterium; assembly: GCA_964631235.1. Taxonomy (GTDB): domain Bacteria; phylum Planctomycetota; class Planctomycetia; order Pirellulales; family Thermoguttaceae; genus JARKPK01. Next base: position 129,921 of record CAZVZX010000006.1, read on the forward strand.
TCGGCCGTCGATCTGCGTTGTCAACCGCGATTCGTCGGCCTCTTCCACTTGGAACTCGCCTTCATCCCAGCGGAGGACATTTCCCCGTTCGCCCGAGATCGGACCTTCGTAATCGAGATAGGCCAGCCGATGGTCGCCCAAGGCAATGCAGGAAATGACCTTCCCGTCTTGGGGCATTTCGTCGAGCGCCCAAGTGCGCAGCGTCTCGTTGAGTTCGAGAAAGAAATCCCAATGGAGTCCGCGCGGACTATCGTGACGCAATAAGGCGAATCGAGGCATCGGTGGAATCGCTCCCGCGGCTTCGCTGTCGGGCTTCTAACGTTTGGAACGGCCCAACGCCGTCGGCAACCGGCCGCAGCCCAGCCGATGGTCATCATGCCGCCTCGGAGGCGCCAAATCAAGATGCCGCGCGGAACGCGCCGGCGGCCCCGCGTTACGGACCGGCAACTTGCAACGGAGTCTCGGCCTCGACCGGACGAACTTGCTCTTGGCTCGACGCCCGAACGCGAATCACGCTTGGACCAACCGCCCCGGCGCGCAAGCGAACGGCAAACGTCGCCGTTTCGCTCGGCTTCAACTCGGGCAGCTTGTCGAACGAGACCTTTTTGCCCGACACACGGGCCTTCGAGACGCCCGGGCCGCGCGTGCCCAACGGATTGACGGTCAGTCCCTCGCCCAACTCGGCCTCGACGGAGATCCAACGGTCGATTTGCGTTGATGCATTGGTAACGTCGACGTAGCAGACCGCATCTTTTCCTGTGGTCAGGGGGGTCGCGGGCGGGCGAATTCGCACCGAAAGCTTTGTCGAAGCGGCAGGCGCACCCGCGGCGGGCGGAACGTCGGCCGAACTACCGGGCGGCGGGGTCGAAGGCCGTGTTTCGGGGAAAAGCCCGGCCGGCGGACTGGCGGCTTCGCGGATGATCAGGCACGCTTGCGCCGTCCCCGAAGCGCCTTCCTGAGAGGCCACCTCGACGCGATTGCAGGCCTCGGCCGCAGGGCGAACGCAACGGCACTCGACGGACAACTGGCGATGTTCGCCCGGTCGCAACGACGGAATCACCCAGCTCAGCCCGGTTGAATCGCGACGGTGCTCGCCTGTCGCCCTGCTCAACTCTAAACTCGGATCGTACCGATCGAGCACTTGGATGTTCGTCAACGTCCGGGTGCCGACGTTGACGATGTCGATGTCGAAAATCACCATCTTTCCGACAGACGCTTCTTCCGGACCACGTTTGCTCACCGACAGTTCCGGCTGTTGTGCGACAGGCCGTTCGCCGCCCGGCGCCGTACCAGCCGTGCCCGGCGCGGCGTCGCCCACCGCGGCACACACCCGCTGCGTCGCCAGCACTTGGTCTTGGGCGTTGCGTACCTCGACCGTGTGGCACCATTGGCCCGCCTTCACCGCGCGAAATGCCACCTCGATCGGCCCGGTCGATTCGTTTGGCTGCAAGGTTTGGGCAAGACGCTTGCGGATGGGGCTGCGAATGGAATGCTCGAAGCCTTCGTCGTAGCGCACGTAAAGCGACAAACCCGTCAGCGGCGTGCCGGTTCGATTGACAACGACCAACTCGTACACTGCTTGATCGCCGAGCCGCACCTGATTTGGGCCCGCGATTCGCAGTTCGACCTCGGATCGGCCCACGGTCGTCGTAGCGCAGTCGGAGGCCGAAAGCGTCCGATCGACGGCTAACTCCGAGCAAAGCGTCAGCGTGCCGACTCGGTCCACGCGGTAGCTCGCCTCGATTGTCCGCGTTTCGCCGGGGCGCAACGGGCCCAATCGCCACGAAAGCCGGCGGCCCGATGTTTCGGCCGGCGGCACGCTGGCCACAAAGGCCACGCCCTCGGGCAAGTTTTGCGAAACGACGGCGTCGCCCGCCGGCTGGTCGCCCGAGTTGGTTACCGTAATCGTATAGGTCAGCGTCGATCCCATTCCGGCGGTGGCCGGACCTTGCATGCTGATCGTCGCCGCCGCAGCGGTCCACTGCACGGAAGTTGCGCCGGCCTTCATCACCAGCGGCCGACCGCCGTTGCCGGGCAATTCCCCCGGCCGAATCACATAGATATTGATTGTGTTCAGCCCCGGGCCGAGTTGCTTCTGAAAGATGTCGGCATGTGCCATGCCGGCCGAATCCGTTGTCACTTCGACGCTGCTTCCTCCGTCGGGATCGAAACCGGCGGCCGGCCCGCCGACGATCTCGTACCGCACCCGCCAACCGACGCAGGGGCTCTGATCGCGCCCGCGGATCACGCTCGTCGTCAGCGTATGCTTCGAGCCCGACGGACGAACCGCCGGCGGCGGGCAGCGCCACTGACAATCGATCCAATGTACCACGGCCGACTGAACGCGGGCCGACCAAGGATAAACGTCGGGCGCATAGACCGATACGAAACTGGCGCCCTCGAGCGGGGACGTGAGCGACACCCAGCCTTCGCCGGGCTGCACGTACACATCGTCGTCGGTGGCCGGGGTCCCCCGGTGCAGTCGCACGCCGTTGCGCGTCGTGCTGCCGATAATATAGTTGTTATCGACCTTCCGCCGCTTCGTGAAATCGCCGGCAACGTAGTCGAGAAAACCGCCGGAGCTGGCCTCGACAAAACTGCCGACACTGCCGGCCGCCAACGCCCACTCTAATCGCCGATTGGTGCGCAAGCAGTTGTCGCGCCCCTTCACACCGGCCACCAAAATCACTTCACTGCCAATGGGCGCCACAATCGTTTGCGGGCGCAGCAGAACCGCTGTATCGGCCCAGTAGGGAGGGGCGCCGGGCTCATCGGCATAACGAGGACGACGACAATCGTCGGCAGCACCAGAAACGCCGAGGGTCTCGCCCGGCGGTGTCGCGAAGATCCGTTCGCCGCTCGGATCCAACCCGGAAGACATGCGGCAGCCCGCGCCGAAGATCATCGGCGCGGCCGAGCACATCAGGCAGGCAAGGATCATCCCTGAACGGGCCATCGCACAACCCCAGTGGCCGCCTAATCCGTCATCCCATCGACGCACACGATGCCAAGCAATGCGACTTCGGCCAGCAACGGCGCAATAAGCAGCCCGCGCCGCCGAGAGCCACCGTACAAACCTACCACGCACAGGGTCTTCGTGATGCAAAAAGTCAACGACAGATTATGCAAAATACCAACCGCGATGTCCAAATATGCCGATAATTCGGGATGTTCCGACATATAATTCGCGACAGCACACCGGATGTGAATACACCCGGCGGTCATAAAGACTAACTGTTCGACAAGATCGGCTCAATAAAGAAAACGTGCGAAAGGGTCAGTCAATGCAACCTTCCCAACAGCCAGTGGCAGTGGTTACCGGAGGATCGCGCGGAATCGGCCGGGCGATTTGCATCGAGCTTGGGCGTTTGGGATGGTCGGTGGTCGTCAATTACGCGACCCGTCCCGACGCCGCGCAGGAAGTAGTGACCGCCATCGAAGCGATGCCCGGCCGGGCGATGGCCGTCCGATGCGATGTGTCGCAGGCAACCGACCGGGCCGGATTGATCGACCAAACGCTCGAGCGATTCGGCCGAATCGACATGCTCGTCAGCAATGCCGGCATCACCTCGCCCGGCCGGAAAGACATTCTGGAAGCAGGCGAAGACGGCTGGGAGACAGTCTTTTCTACCAATCTTAAGGGACCGTTCTTCTTGTGCCAGCGCGCAGCCAACGAAATGATCCGGCTGATTCACGCCGGCACCATTCCGGCAGGCAAATTGATTATCGTTAGCTCGATTTCCGCCTATGCAGTGTCGGTCAACCGGGCTGATTACTGCATCGCCAAGGCCGGCTTATCAATGATGGCCAAACTCTACGCTCAACGCTTGGCGAACGACGGTATTCAGGTGTTCGAGTTATGTCCGGGAGTGATCGCCAGCGATATGACGGCCGGCGTCAAAGAAAAGTACGACCGCCTGATCGCCGAAGGGCTATGGCCGATCCGCCGCTGGGGACAGCCAGAGGATGTCGCAAAGGCAGTCGCTGCAATCGCTTGCGACAGTTTCCCGTTCAGCACGGGCTGCCGATTCGATATCGACGGCGGCTTCCATATCCGCTCGCTGTAGAACGGGCCTTGGTCGAGACGCCCATCGTCGCCCCCGGATCAGCCAAATGTCAAGATGGGCAATGTTTGACGATTATTCCTAATCTTTCAATCGCGCAAAGGCCGATTCTTGGCAACGCGAGTCCGTGTCGGGCAGTAGCGTCTTTGACACAGAAGACACTGCGGCAAGATCGCGTCGGAATAGCATGCCACCAGGGCGGATCCCTCTGAGGGAAAGCCCTCGGATTTCAGAAGGTAGCGTTATTTCGACGAGCATACGCCACCGAGCTTATCGCGGTCGATCGATTGGGCACTGCCGACACCGCCCGTATTTTCACGATGAGACCCGGGGGGGAACAATCGTGGCTCACAGCACCACGAACTGGCTGATCGTGTTTCTTGGACCGGTGGTCTTTGCGGCCGGCGTCGATCGCGTGCCGCAGTCGGCGGCCGCTTCTTGCCCCACTTGTTCGCAATGCGAAAGCGCCTCGGTCGATGCGGGTTCGCTCAACGCAGCGGATGCGTCGGGCAGCCACCGTGCCGATCGCTATCGGGGTTCATTGTCGGCAATGACTACCAGGATTCCCGCCGATGATCGCGGTCCGCCCTGCGCGGCCCGCGGCCTGGCGGCTTTGCTGCCGTGGCACCGATGTCAACCGGCATCGGCCGCGATGGGCGCAGGGAAGGCGGGCAGGAGTCCGCTTCCGACCCCTGCCCCGCAATACAGCCCATCGCCATTCCATCCGGTGCCGACCCGTCCTGTTTTTTCGCCCCGCGGCTTCGATCCGCTATTCCTTCCGGTGAATGATCGTCTTGAAGGACAGCCCGAGCCGGCCCCCGAGTTTGTGCCGCCCGGCGAAACGATTCCCGCTCCGAACTCAAACGAATCTGTGCGATTGCCGGCGTCGTTTCCCGAGCCGCCGAAACCGGGCACCGGCTGGGAAATTCCCGACGAACCGCCTCCAGCCCCGCTGCCCGATGCCATCCTATCCTCCCGCTCTTCTCGATCGAACGGGACGACCAGCGGATCGTTGGGCCCATCGGGACGGATGGTCGCATTGCCCAACCGAGATATTCCTTCATCTTCTGTGGCGTCAACAGGTTCCGACGGCCGTCGCAGCAGCGATTCTGTTCGTCCTACGCCCAATTCCGGAGTTCCGGAGCAATTGCCGTCGGCCGTTCGAGGCGGGGCGATCAGCGCAGGCAGTTGGGTATTCAAGGCAAGACCAACCGAGCCGCACACCCCGAATGTGCAACCGCAGCCGATTCTCGAAGTCGAACGTCCACAAGCAGAACGCCCGTGGCGCCGCTGATTTTCGGTTGGGGCAATCGCCTGCCCATCTTTGCCTGCCTTACTGAATTAATGCATTTATGGAAGAGTAGGAAGACCTTTCCAGTTGTTCGCGTGGCAATCAAGGTACGGGTTTTTCGGTCCGATCAAGTGTAAATGAATCCGCGGAAAGTACTAAGCGGCCCGGTCGCAGAATATGCGCCTCGGCCGATCCGCTTCGCTTTCGGCCGGTCCCGAAGTTGTGACGTGCAGAGGTGTTTAGGAGCAAGTGCTTTCCTTATCGCTCAGATCGGCAACGCACTAAGGCCGTCGGACCAGAGCCGGCTTTTTTGGGGCCAACAGCCCCATGAGTTTGCGTTTCGGATCACGGCATCGAGGCAAGAACCGTAGCGTCGCCGGATGCCGAGCAGCGGTGAAAGGCGAGTCGAACCCGTAACGATCCGCTTCGGCGATCGTGAGTGACCCATCATCCAGACATCCAGCCGAATCGACCCATGCGCGACCAAACCAACTATGTGCGGCATTCTCGTCTGGTTCTCACTCCGGCATGGCGTGTCGCCGTGGGCTTATTGGCGTTGATGGCAGCCGGATCGGCGGCAGCCGGCGAATCGCGGGAAACGGAGATCGTCCGCGCTGTTCGCCGCGTGAAACATTCCGTGGTCAACATCCGCGGCGAGAAAACAGTGAGCACATCGGGAGCGGAGGCGGGCAAGCGGGTCAACGGGATGGGCACCGGTGTGGTGATCGATGAGCGCGGATACATCCTGACGAATTACCATGTCGTTGATGGCGTGCGCGAAATCCTGGTGACTCTGGCCGATGAGAAGCGGCATGTCGCCAGTGTTGTCGCCCGAGACCAAGAGACGGATCTTGCGGTCATCAAGATCGATGCCGGCCGCGAGTTGCCCGTAATTCCCGTCGGCACCTCGGCCGACCTGATGCCCGGCGAAACCGTGATCGCGGTCGGTAACGCCTACGGTTACGAGAACACGGTAACCCGCGGGATCATCAGCGCACTGCATCGGGCCGTTCAGGTGAGCGACGCCCAGTTTTACGACGACCTGATTCAAACCGATGCACCGATCAATCCGGGCAATTCAGGCGGTCCGCTGTTGAACATCGACGGCGACATGATCGGCATCAATGTGGCTGTCCGCGCCGGAGCACAGGGAATCGGATTCGCCATTCCCGTAGACAAGGCGTTGGCCGTCGCAGCCAAGCTCATCGGCGAAAGCACGGTCAAGGCTCGACACGGCATCGCGCCCGGCACCGACGACCCGCTCAACGAACAGGGAGTCATCATTCAGAGTGTCGAAAAACAAAGCCCTGCGGCGCAAGCGGGGTTGGAGCCGGGCGATGTCATCACCGCGGTAAGCGGCCGACCGGTCCGGCGGCAATTGGACTTCCAGCGGGCACTGATCGGCTGCAAGAACGGCGAAACGCTGGCGCTGACCGTGCGGCGCCGTGGCGGCGAAACGAGCCGGGTCGAGCTAACGCTTGAAGCGGCCCCCCGCCAAAGCCCGCCGAACACCGAATTGGCATGGGAAACCCTCGGACTCGACTTGCAGCCGATTGCCCCCGCCGAGTTTCGCGAAATGTACAACACTCGTTATCGCGGCGGTTTGGTGGTGGTGAATGTTCGACCGAATAGTCCCGCATCGCAACAGGGAATCAAACCCGGCGACGTACTCGTAGGCATGCACATTTGGGAAACGATCTCGCTGGACAATATCGCCTACATCCTTCGCCGCCCCGACTTGTCCAGCTTGAGCCCGGTGAAGTTCTTCGTCCTTCGCGGCAACGAAACGCTTTACGGCTACATGCCGTTGGGGGCGAAGACGGCGCAGCGTTGAGCCAACCGCAACGGCCCGCCTGCCGAGGAACGCTGCGACCGGCCCGACGTTCCGCATCGTGGCCGACGTTCGGCCCGCTCTGGCCGCCGCACAACGCCCCGTTCGGTGAGCGCCGCCCGATCGATACCGTGCGGGATTGAAGCGACTCTTTCTTCCTCGTTCGCCAGACGGTTCATCGAGATTCAAGTCGGGACGTTCGCAATTCTCAATCGTTCTACGCAATTGCCGAGGCGGCCGCCGACGCGGGAAAGGCGGCTCTCTTGCGTGCGGCACCCGGTTGAACCGCTTTCCGTTGTTCGCGGTTTCATTTAGCATGTCGGTTCAGCGGGCGCGATACACAGATGACGCATCATCGGGATAAGGGCGACCAGATGACGCATGATTGGGACAGGGGCGCCTTGATTCCTCGCGCTTGCAAGTGATGCACCGAAACGCGGGACAACCGATCACCACCGACGGATTGCCGACCATGGAGAATGAACTGATCCGCTGGCTTCGTCAGAGATTGCCCGGCGATAAGCGGCTGAAGGTCGGGCTGGGCGACGATGCCGCGGTGCTCGATCTGGCCGACTCGCCCGACTGCGTTCTATCGGTCGATCTATTGAGCGACGGAGTGGATTTCGTGTTGGCCGAGGCCGATCCGCGTCGCGTCGGACGCAAGGCGCTGGCCGTCAACTTGAGCGACCTGGCCGCGATGGCGGCACGCCCCTTGGCAGCCGTGGTGGCCCTCCTGTTGCCGCAGAAAGACGGACGCCGACTCGCACAAGAGATGTACGAGGGAATGCTGCCGCTGGCCGAGAAATACGGCGTCGCAATCGCCGGCGGCGACACAAATAGCTGGAACGGACCGTTGGCTGTCAGCATCACCGTGCTGGGGGCGGCAGGCGCCCGCGGACCGTTGCGAAGGTCGGGCGCGGCCGCCGGGGACCTGCTCGCCGTAACCGGGCCGCTCGGGGGCAGCATTCTCGGCCGCCATTTCGATTTCGAGCCGAGGATTGCCGAGGCGCTTTGGCTGCACGAACACGTGGAACTTCATGCAGGAATCGACATCAGCGACGGCCTGGCTCTTGATCTGAGTCGGTTGTGCGAAGAAAGTCGTTGCGGCGCCGAACTGTGGGCTGAGCGAATCCCCATTCACGACGATGCCCGTCGGCTGTCGGCCTTGCACGTAGGAGACGCAACGGACGCCCCGCTTGACCACGCGCTGAGCGATGGCGAAGATTTTGAACTGCTGCTGGCGCTGCCGGAAAGGGCATTGGAACGACTGCGAGAGCTCGACCGCGGCCCGATGCTGCACGTGATCGGCCGCTGCACGCCCGAACCGGGCTTGAGATTGATTCGCCCCGACGGTTGCAGCGAACCGCTCGCACCTCGCGGCTGGCAGCACCCGCTCGATGGCGAGCCGCCGCAAAGCGCGTTGATTTGAACGCCGACTGGCCCGTCGCGCCCGCGCCGCGCCGAGATGAAGCATGACACGATACGTTTTTCTCAGCCGCAACGAAGCCGACACGGATCGCCTCGGCACCGCCTTGGCGACCGAAGCGCCCGCCGGTATCACGATCGCCTTGTGCGGAACCTTGGGGGCAGGCAAAACCCGATTGGTTCAGGCCGTCGCCCAAGCGCTCGGCGTGCCGGCCGGCGAGGCCCTCAGTCCGACCTTCGTGATGATCCACGAGTATCATGGTCGGCGCGCGATTTATCACATCGATGCATACCGCATCAAAGACGCCGAAGAGTTTTTCGAGCTTGGCGTGGACGAACTGCTCGAAAGCGACGGGCTGGTGATGATCGAATGGGCCGACCGAGTTCGCTCTTCGCTTCCGGACGATCGACTGGAACTCACCCTAGAGGTTGCCGGCCCATCGGCACGCACAGTGCTGATCGAGGGGATTGGGCCCAAAAGCGACGCCGCAGCCGCACGCATCGCTGCGGTGCTGGGCGCCGAAGCTCAAACCCGGTGAAGCCGGCTTCGCGCTGACGAAGCGGACCGTGCGTTCACCTCGCGGCAAAGCAAGCCGATTCTTGCAGAGGGAACGCACCGGCATCGACTATCGCTGGGCGGCCATGCGGCGACCTTTGCGGCCTTTGCGAGAACGATCCGAATCATCTTCGCCTCGCTCGGCGCGCTTCGGGCCGCCAAAGGGCGTCTGACCAGTGACCGTTGCCGTGTCTGAAACTCCATCGAGCGGCGCGGTTACGGCAACGGAACGGCTGAGTGCGGCGGCCAAGTTCGTCGATGCGGCATTTCGCTCGTAGAACGTCGGCGGCTCGTAGGTCCAGCCGGAAGCCAGCCGCTTTTCCTCGCGGCGAATCGTGTGAAGAACGTAGCGTCCGCCGATGGCCCCGTACACGCGGGCCTTCCAGCCGAACTCGGCATACAACTCGTTGAGCAATGCCGACGCCTTGGCGAACAACTCCGGCTGATCGCGGTAGTAGAGCCGCACGGCCGCTACTACGGCCGTGAAGGTCGTGCCCAGCTCGCGGGCTTCCCAGGCGAAACGCGCCCGAATGCGCATGTCGGGATGATTCTTGTATCGCTTCCAACCGGCCAACGTTGTGCGAACGATTCGCATCACGCTCGGGCCGTTGCGGGCGAAATCGCGATTGAATGCGCGAAGGATCATGTCGCTTTCGGCGCCGGCGGGAATGTTCGGATGGCGGTAGTTGAAGATCAACTGCCCATGGATATCGCTGAGGTGATACTCCGACGGGTCTTTCATGCGGCCCGCGGCCGTCAACTCGGCATGCAGCGGCGTCCCGGGAATCGGCGTGTAGAGCATGAATTGATGGAAGTCGGTATCGTGTTCCGCGGCATACTCGATGGCCGCATCGATATTCTCGGGCGTATGCTCCTCCAAGCCGATGATCGTCGAACCGAGCACGCGAATTCCGTGCGATTGCAACTCGGCGACCAGTTCTTTGGTGTCGATTCCTTGCAGCTTCACATACTGGCTGTTGCAGCCTTCGATACCCATCCACACCCAGGAGACGCCCAACCCGACAAGCTGTTCGATCGTGTACGATCGGAGCACGTTGGCCGAGCTGAACACGTAAATCGCCCACGATTTGCCGTGCTTCTGCATCAACTCGAGCAGCCGCAGGGCGCGACGGCGATGCAAAAGGAAATTCTCGTCCATGACGAAGAACGAGTGAACCTTCATCTCGCGTTCCAAACCGCACATCACTTCGAACAGTTCGTCGCCGGTGCGGTAGAAGTGAATGCAGTTGCCTTTGCCGCCGAACATCGCCGAAGTGGAGCAGAAGTTGCAGCCCAGCGGACAGCCGACCGACGGGATCAGCGTAGCCGCCACGTCGCCGGGCCGGTCTTTCACGCTGATGCCGACATTGCGCGTGCCGATGCCCGAGGTGATCAGGGGGTGACGGATCGGTTGTGTTTCGTCTTCGCCCAAGTAGCGGCGGAACCAAGCGACGCCCTCGCCTTTAACGATGAAGTCGGCATCGATGCGATCCGCCAAATCCGGAATGTTGGCCACGTGACCGCCGACGACGATCTTCGCCCACGGTTGATACCGGCGGATCAGCTCGCACATGGCCCGAACCTTGAAAAGGTTGGGAATGATCGAACTGATGCCGACGATGTCGTACTTCCGCGTCTGCAATTCTTCGACGAATCGATCGAGCGTGGGAAAATCGAGCAGGGTACACGGAGCGCTGATGTTCGCCTGAATCAACATCAAGCCCCAACTGCGGTGGAACATCCGCAACGAAAACGGACCCTGGGTGCGAGTAACTTGGTTGTGGTACAGCTCCATCGGGTTCAACGCCCGGCTGCCGTACTCGTCGTCTTGGGCGTACGGGCCGAACACGCTGCACAACAGCACTTGGGCCTTGCTCCCCAGCGGATGAACCGGAGCCTGTTCGGCGGACAAAGAAACGAGCGATTCTTGAAGGGGAGCGATCATATCGAATTGATCCAGGGTTGATGGAAGGGTTTTCTTTCCGATGCGGTTCTTGCAGCCATCCGCCCCACCGTCTGAAGGCGGGAGCTGATCGGCTTCAGTCAGGCATCCATTGTAAGCATTGTCGAGCGGGGCCGAACCGCCAATGCGTATTTGTTATGTAATAGGTGCGTAAAAAACCGTTCACACAACCGGGGCGTTCCGGTGGCGCAAGCTGCAGAGGAATGCTTCAGCGATCGGCCAATCCCGCCGTTTTGCGTATTTCTCCCGCATTTCTCACCCAAACGGCCGATTCGGTGTGCCGCTGCGGTCCGGAATGGCCCGATTTTCCGTCCCCCGCCCCTATCTCAGCATTGTTCGGCACTATTCGGCGTCGTCGCCGCGCGTTTCAGTCGTTCTTGGCCAGACACGAACTGTTCTTTTCCGATCGTAGGCACCGCGACTCGCTGCGTTTCGGCCCGCAACTCGAACTCGTGCGTCGGAAACGAGTCGGGCGACTGCTACCGCAGACGCTCGGCCTTTGTTATCGTGGAAAGCGTTATGTTTGCCGGCCGTCCCTACCGATTGCCCATCAATCTCGCGATCGTCATGATCGGCCTATTGGTCATCTTGACGGTGGGGTGGGTTCTGCTCTCGCTGTTGGGAGCGTTCGCCGATCAACAATCAGCGACGGTTTATTGGGTGCTCTTGCCCATCGGCGCGACGTTTCTCGCGTTGCTGCTGGCCGGCGTGGTGGGCTACTTGGTGCTAACGATCAAAGCGATCAACCTCACGCGCCGCCAATCCAATTTCATCGACAGCGTAACGCACGAGTTGAAGTCGCCGTTGGCGTCGATGAAGCTCTATCTGCAAACCCTCAGCCGCCATCAGGTGCCCCCCGAGCAGCAGAGCGAGTTCTTTCGGATCATGCTCGACGATCTGGAACGGCTCGATCGGTTGATCAATCAGATGCTCGCGGCCGGACGCATCGATTCGGCGCGTTTCGACGGAGAGGCGGAACGAATCGACTTGGCCGAGTTGCTCGCCCAATGCGCGCGATCGGTGTGCGCCACGTACCGACTTCCGCCGGAGACAGTCGTTCTCCGTTGCGAGCCGTGTACCGTTCTGGCCCGGCCGATCGAACTGGATCTGATCTTCAGAAACCTGATCGACAACGCCGTGAAGTACTCCGGAGCCCCGCCCTGGGTTCAAGTGGAGCTTGTCCGCGGCCCCGCCCGAACGGTCCGTGTGCGCGTCAGCGACAACGGCCGCGGCATCCCGCGGAAGTTGCGGCGTCAGGTGTTTGGGCGATTCGTCCGGCTCGGCTCGGAACTGGAACGCGAGAAGCCGGGCACGGGCCTGGGATTGTATATCGTGCGAACGCTGGTTCAACGGTTAGGCGGGCGAGTGAATATCGCCGATCGCGTCCCCCAGCCAGGAACCGTTTTCACCGTTGTATTGCCGATTGCGGCATCGGCAGCCGAACCCGACGCCGCAGGTCGAACGAACCGTGCAGTGGTTCCGTCCGACCGCGCAGCGGCCGATCCGGAACTCCGCGTCGAATCTCGTTGAGTAATCTGTAGGCGTCATGGCGAAAGAGCACATCCTCATCGTCGAAGACGAGTCGCACTTGGCGACCGGCCTGAAGTACAATCTGACGGCCGAGGGGTATCGCGTTACCACGGTGCCCGACGGCCCCAGCGCGTTGAAACTGTTCGAATCGAATCCGGAAAGCATCGACCTGATCATCCTCGATTTGATGCTGCCGGGCCTGAGCGGCTACGCCGTGTGCGAAGCGATCCGCAATCGCGATCCCGACGTGCCCGTGATGATCCTTTCGGCGCGCACGCTGCCGGAAGATCGCGCCCGCGGGTTCGACATGGGCGCCAATCAATACCTGACCAAGCCGTTCGATCTCGACGAGTTCCTCAGCCGCGTGCGCAATCTGCTGGCATTTCATTCTCGGGCGGCGCGCCGCGCGAATCGGCCGGCGCAGCGGAACGATCAGTACCGGTTCGGCGAGGCGCAAATCGATTTCAACACTTTCGAGGTCCGCGTCGGCGATTCGGAAGTTCGACTGACGCAGTTGGAGATGGCCCTGCTGCGTTATTTCATCGAGAACGAAGGCCGCGTGATTCCCCGCGCCGAGCTGCTCGAACGCGTTTGGGGCGTGCCCGGTACGATCAACACTCGGGCGGTCGATCAATTCATCCGCAGGTTGCGCAAGACGTTCGAGCCCGATCCCGGCAACCCGCGCTACTTCCTGACCATCCGCGACGTTGGCTACCGATTCGTTAGGTCGGGCGTCGAGTCGTCGGAGGACGACCGCGCCGATGACGATGAAGAATCCGCTTCAGCGGACGAATCGCGCGGATGATCGTGCCCAACGCTGCATTTCGACTGCTCGCCCGCCGTCGGGCCAACAAACAAGCTTTCCGCGAAAGTAACTACTTTGGAGTGCCTTGCCCGTGCGAATCAAGCTCTTGGCCTGCGAGATCTTCTACCGCGAGTTCTGCGCGGTGGTGGCCCGCAGCATCCATCGCGTGGACATTCAATTCTTGCCCAAGGCCCTGCACGATGTCGGTCAGGCCGCGATGTCGAGCCGGTTGCGCGAGGCGCTGGCGGCCGTCGATGAATCGCAGTACGACGCGATTGCGTTGGGCTACGGGCTATGCAACAACGGCATTGTCGGGCTTTCGGCGCGCAGCCGGCCGTTGGTCGTCCCCCGCGCCCACGACTGCATTACCTTCTTCCTCGGAGACAAACAGCGCTATCACGACTACTTCTTCAGTCATCCCGGCGTGTATTTCAAGACGAGCGGGTGGATCGAGCGCGGCGATGGGCTTCAGCCGGTCGGGTCGGCCGAGAGCGGCTCCGACGAGTCGATCGCCCAGCGAATGGGAATGCTGCCCACCTACGACGAGCTGGTCGAGAAGTACGGCCCGGACAATGCGCAATACCTGTGGCAACAACTGGGCCAATTGCGAAAGAACTATGGGGGATTGACCTATATCGCCACCGGCGTCGAGCCCGACGATCGCTTCGAACAGCAAGCCCGCCGCGAGGCCGAAGAGCTCGGCTGGAAGTTCGAACGCCTAGCCGGTACCTTGGAGCTGTTCGAGGCTCTGGTCGATGGGCGATGGGACGAGCAGCGATTCCTCGTCGTGCCGCCGGGATGGTCGATCCAGCCGAGCTTCGACGACCAAATCGTCAAGGCGGCTCCCGGCAGCGCAGGCGACATCGGCGTCGCAGGCGGCAGCACGATCGGCGCCGATACTCGCCGCACGCCGGCAGGCCGTTCCACTGATTCGCCCGCGGCCGAAGCCGAAACCTCCGGCCCGAAAACATAATCACCCCCAACACTGGACGCCCAACACTCAACCCTCGAGACAGCCCTCGAAGAAGGAGCGCGGCCGATGAACGGGTACGAACGATTGACGGCCTCGATGGCCGGCGAACCAACCGACTGTCTGCCGTGGATGCCGATTACGATGATGTTCGCCGCCGACCAATTGGGCGTGCCCTACGGTCGCTATGCAGCCGACTACCGCACACTGGTCGAGGCGCAATTGCTGACGGCCGATCGATTCGGGTTCGATCACGTGTCGGCCATCTCCGACCCCGCCCGTGAAGCGGCCGATTGCGGGGCAGCGGTCCACTTCTTCGACGATCAGCCGCCGGCCATCGATGAAGTGAACGCCCTGCTGGCCGACAAATCGGTCCTTGCGTCGCTCCGACCGCCCGACCCTGCCGGCGGCCGCATGCTCGACCGCGTGCGGGCGATCGAGTCGTTCCGTCGCCAAGTGGGCGGGCAGTTGCTCATCGAAGGGTGGATCGAGGGACCGTGCGCCGAGGCGGCCGACCTCCGCGGCATCAACCGTCTAATGACCGACTTCTTCGACGATCCCGATTTTGTCACCGATCTTTTCGAATTCATCGTCGAGATGGAGCTGCGATTCGCGCGCGCACAGGCCGAGGCCGGGGCCGACATCATGGGCGTGGGCGATGCCGCGGCGTCGCTGGTGGGCCCGCGGGTGTACGAACAGTTCGTTCTTCCCTACGAGAAACGCTTGATCGACGGCCTGCACGCAATGGGGCTCAAGGTTCGGCTGCACATTTGCGGCAACATTCGCCGTATTCTGTCGGGCATCGCCACCTTGGGCTGCGAACTGGTCGATATCGACTACATGGTTCCCATGACCGAAGCAAGGCAAAATATGCCCGCACAGTTACTTTGCGGCAATCTCGATCCGGTGAAGGCGCTGCGGGCCGGAACGCCCGAGACGATCACCGCGGCTGTCGCCCAGTGTCATCAAGCGGCCGGTTCGCGGTTCGTCGTTGGCGCAGGCTGCGAGGTGCCCCGCGACACGGCCGCGGCAAACCTGCTGGCCATGCGTGAATACGCCCGAAGCCACACGTCATAAAGCGTAAGTCAACGATGGTTTTTCGGCGGCACGTCAACCGGCGGCGTTCGGCTGGCGAATAACACTGTCAGAAAAGCCCGTCTGCCCGAAAGAGGCCGTTTTTCAGCAAGAAAGATTATCTCCTCAGATGATTCGCAATTGGCAGTTCACGTTTCCGTCGCGGATACAGTTCGGCCGCGGCCTGCTGCGGCGCGTGGGGTTGGCCGCCCAGCCGCTGGGCTCGCGCGCGATGCTCGTCAGCTATGCGGGCAACGCCGGCCCAGCCGGAGCAGCGGCGACCGCGGAGAAGGCCCTGTCCGACGCCAAGTTATCGGTCATTCCCTATTTGGCGGTCGTTGGCGAACCGACGGTCGAAATCGTCGAGCATGGTGCGCAGATCGCGCGGACCGAGCAAGTCGATCTCGTCGTCGCCGTTGGAGGCGGCAGTGTGATCGATGCCGCCAAAGGCATCGCCCTGCTGAGCCGGATGGACGGCGCGTTGACGGACTATGCCGATACAACGCCCAACCGCAAGCCGGCCGGCGAGGCGATTCCCGTAGTGGCTGTCCCCACCACGGCAGGCACCGGGGCCGAGGCCACGCAGGTCGCCGTGTTTTCGCACCAAGGGGCAAAGATCTCGATCACTGCCCCGGCACTGCGCCCGGCCGTGGCGCTGATCGACCCGGACCTTAGCTCCGCCTGCGACGCCGCGACCACGGCCGCATGCGGCGCCGACGCGCTGGCCCACGCCATGGAAGCATGCATGAGCCGCGCCGCCCAGCCGGTGAGCACCGCGTTGGCGTTCCAAGCGATCGAGCTGGTCGTGAATCAACTGCCGACGGCGTTGGCTCAGCCCGGCAATCGCGAAGCCCGCGATGCCCTGGCCGTGGCCGCAGCCCTGGCCGGCATGGCGCTTAACGAGTCGGGCGTTACGTTGACTCATTCCGTCGCCCACGCGCTGGGGGCAATGCTCCACTTGCCGCATGGACAATGCGTGGCCCGAGCTACGCCGTTAAACCTCCGCGCGAATCGTTCGGCCTGCGAAGGTCTTTACGCCCGCTGGGCGCGGCTTTGCGGACTGCACGGCGACGATGACGCCGCCTTGGCCGATGCCTGGATCGCCCGCATCGAAGCCCTGCTCGGTAACGCCGGGCTGCTCGGGCCGTTACCGCGGGCCGCAACGGCGCCAGAGACCACTTTGTGGACCCGCGACCATTGGGCGGCCGAATTGGCCCGCTGCGCCTTCCAAACCACCCCGACTCCGTTGCGACTCAATCCGGTGCCGATCGACGAAGCCGCGTTGGCCCAAGGAATTGCCGAGCAGGTGCTCAACGTCGGCTGGGCCGACGCTTGATCACCTGCGGCCGATCGAGTGGGCTCGAACCGGCCGTGGTCAATAGAAACGTCGGTCGTCATGGGCGCCGGCGTCCGCACCCAATTCCCAAAGGGTGAATCCCCTGCTTTATCGGCCGGCGATTTTGGCTGCAAGCGCGCGGATGTAGGCGGGCGAGGTGCCGCAGCATCCGCCGATAAAGTCGGCCCCCTCGGCCACAATGGCCATCGCTTGTTCGGCGAAGTCTTCGGGCGTGGTTGTATAGGCGGCCACTCCGTCGATCAACTGCGGCAGGCCGGCATTGGATTTAATCCAAACCGGCAGATCGGCAGCGGCCTTCATCCGTCGGCAAATCGCGACGAACCCGCTGGGCCCTTGACCACAGTTCGCCCCAATCGCATCGGCCCCAGCCTCAGCCAACTGAGCGACGGCCTGTTCGGGCGTGGTGCCCATCATCGTTCGATCTCGGTTCGGCCCGGTATCGAAGGTCATGCATGCCACGACCGGCAGCCCAGTGGCTTTAGCCGCTCGGACCGCCAAGACGGCCTCCGCCGGATCCGACATCGTTTCGACGACGATGCCATCCGCACCGGCCGCGGCAATTGCCTGGGCTTGCTCGGCGAACGCGGCTGACAATTCCTCTGCCGTCACGGTGCCCATCATCAGCATCACGCCCGACGGCCCCATCGAGGCAAACACCTTGGCCCGCCCCCCAGCCGCGCGAAGCGAAATCTCTACCCCGCGGCGGTTGATCTCAGCCGCACGCTCGGCCAGCCGGCTTTTCTTTAGCGTAAACCGATTGGCGCCGAACGTGTTGGTGAGGATGATCCGGCTGCCGGCATCAACATAATCTCGGGCAACGGCCTCGACCTGCTCCGGCGACTCCAAGTTCCAGCCGTCTGGGCACGCCCCGAGCGGCAGCCCCCGTTTCTGAAGTTCGGTTCCCCATGCGCCATCGAGGAGCACCGGTTTTTCGGCAACCAACTCAGCCAACAGCGGATGCATGGCATTCCTTTCGACAAATTGCGGCGGGCGCTGTAAACCCGGCCGGCCTCGTTCGACTCGAAAGATCAGTAGCGACAACGCCCTCGCGACGGTTCGCCGACACGATCGACCGGCTTGCCGGGTCTAACGGCGACTCAGCCCATGCCCAGCGAGACAACTGCCGCATTGTATTGCCGTCGGCCTCGCGTCGAAAGGGGTTCCAATGCACGCCCGGCGGCCCATTCGCCCTGGTCGCTATCGGTGCGATCAGGGTGCCACACGATCCGTTCGCCGCTCACGTCGGCGCCGGCGATCAACGCATTTCGCCGCGAACCTTACTCCGTGTAGAATGGAACTCGGCGATCGCGATGTTGCGGGCAGCGATTTCGTTGAAAAAAGCAACCTCAATGCCCGCGGCATCTACTACCAGCCGGTTGAATAACATGGCTCCAGCGAACTTGGCCTACGAATTTGCAAAGAACGCACACGGTCGCGAATTCAACAGGGACTCTTTCGACGGGCCGTTCAGCGGCAGCCGAAAGCATCGGCGTTGCCGGTTTTCGGTCGCCGGATGAAATTGAAGGGCAGAGAAGATGGCGAATGTAAACAAAACCGCGAAAAACAGGGACCGATTCAAATGGGAGCTGCACGCAATCGGCTGCTTCGGTGCGTCGGCAGCCGCTCCTTCGATGGCATGGAGCTTCTTGATCGTTTGCGTTCTTAGTGCCTCCGGTCTCCTATCGGCCCTCGGCACTCCGGCGGAGTGTGGAGAGGAATCTTCGCGAAATGAGGTTCGGCTGGTATTCGTGGGCGATGTGATGTTGGCCGATGGTCCCGGCAAGTTCATTGCCGATGGCGGCGATCCGTTCGCGGAATTTGCCGATCTGTTCGATTCGGCTGATCTGGTCGTGGGGAATCTCGAGTGCGTGGTGGCCACCGGCGGAGTCAAAGAGGACAAACCGTGGACCTTCCGTGCGCATCCGCACGTCATTCCTTTGCTGACTCGGTACTTTCATGCCGTATCGGCGGCGAACAACCATTCCGGCGATTTCGGCCGGGCGGCCCTCTGCGAGCAATTCCGACTATTCGACGAAGCTCAGATGCCCTATTTCGGCGCCGGGCCGAATCGCAACGCCGCCCATCGCCCGCTGATCCTCAAACGTCGGGGCGTTCGCATCGCACTTCTCGGATACAACGACTACCCGCCGAGGCGATTCGAGGCCACCGACGACCGGCCCGGCACAGCCTGGATCGATCGCGACGTGATGACCTCCGCAATCGCAACGCTCCGGCAGCGCGAGCCGGCGCTGATCATCATCCCCTATTTGCATTGGGGCGAAGAAGAAGAACGCCGCCACAACGCCGAACAGGAAACGCTGGCCAAGGCGATGATCGACGCCGGGGCCGATCTGGTCGTCGGCGCGCACCCGCATGTCGTGCAAGACGTGGGCGAGCACCGCGGGCGACCGATCTTCTATAGCCTGGGCAATTTCGTGTTCGACAATTTCGACGATCCCGAGTGCTACAAGGGCTGCATCCTCAGCATCGATATGGCAGGGCGAAACGTCGTGCGTTGGTCGATGACCCCGGTCCAAATCGACCAACAAGGCATCCCCCATCGCACCGCGGCGAAGCGCCAATCGTCAACGCCGCCCGCACGGCAAAGTCCCACGCTGAACACCCCAAATGCCCCCGAGCAACGAGGCACTTCCACTCCCTTTTGAATCACCGTAAGATAGTCGTTGGGGAACGACCCGCAACGCGAAGGACTTAGAGGCAGCCGTCCCACAGCCCCGCCGGAACATTTCCGTCGGACGGCAAACCAACGAGATTGCGTTCTTTAGGCTGGTTTCGTCGCTTCAGCCGGTTTCATCGAGCGGCCCACCACTGAGCGTCAGGCCGGGGGCCGTCGCCGGGCCGGCTGAAAGCGCACCGCAACGACGGGTCATATCGCAACGGACCCGCACAAGAGAAGAGAGGACAGAGGAGGAACCCACCATGCCCCAGTTCGCCATCATCGAAACCGAGGATGGGATGACCGTGGCTGCGATTCCGCCCGCCCTCTCGGCCGAAGACGTGGCCCGGCAACGCGCGGCCGTGGTGATCGATCCCGGGCCGTATCCCACCTACGAAGAAGCGTATGAGGCCCTTCTGGCCTATCACGATCCGGAAGACGACGACGATTGAACCGTCGCGGGTCATTCGCCTACCAGTCATTCGCTCATCAACCGTCGCCGCGCATTTGCCCAGTGGTTGACCGTTGCCGGAAAAGGTCTATTTGCGTCAACGACTGCCGCCCACAGCGTGATAAAGCTTCAACATTTGGGCGGCCGCCCCGACATCGTGAACCCGAAGCACATCGACGCCTTGCCGGGCGAGGGCCGCACACACCCCGAGCGTGCCGGCCGTTCGATCGGCGCCCATGTCGCCCAACACCTCGCCGATGAACCGCTTCCGCGACGGCCCGACAACCAATGGGCAACCAAGCGAGTGAAATCGCCCCAACTGCCTCAGCAACGCCAAGTTGTGTTCCAGCGTCTTCCCGAAGCCGATGCCCGGGTCGAGTGCAATTCGCTCCCGATCGATCCCCGCGGCCATTAACCGATCTCGGGCATCGCGCAAATAGGCGAACACTTCTTCGACGACATCGTCGTATTGCGGGTTCTGTTGCATCGTTTGCGGATTGCCCCGCATGTGCATCGCGCAAACGCCGCACCGGGCTTCTGCCACCAAATCGATCATCTGCGGGTCGGCCGTCAATGCACTGATGTCGTTGACGATCTCGGCCCCGGCGGCCAGCGCGGCCCGAGCGACCACCGCTTTGGTTGTGTCGATCGAAATCGGCGTTCGCACTCGGCCGCGCAATCGTTCGATCACCGGCACGACGCGGCGCAACTCTTCGTCGGCGTCAACGGGCAGGGCACCGGGCCGTGTGCTTTCGCCGCCAATGTCGAGGATGCTCGCTCCTTGGGCCTCAAGACGCACCGCGTGAGCCACCGCGGCATCCGTGTCGAAGTAGCGGCCGCCGTCGGAAAAGCTGTCGGGCGTGACGTTAACGATGCCCATCAGCAGCGGCCGTTGCCCCAAGGGCAGTGCCGTCTGCCGCAGTCGCCACACATCGGGCAAACCGTATTCACGCTGTGATTCGGGCATTGTTCCCTCTCGCAGGGATCGAGACCGACCGTAACCCGGCGGCCATTCGAGTGTGCCTGCTTCGGCAGCCTCGTCCCCGCCTGTGTCGATGATCTTCTCCGCTCTCTCGCTTCGGCAACCCCATTGTCGCCTTAACAGCCCGTTGAAAAACACGATTTCAGAGAACTCAGCCGGCGGCATTCGCGGAAAACGCACTCGTCCGCGAATGCCGGAACGGCTTTTTCAACGAGCCATTAATGGCTTCGCGATTGAGCGACAGCAGGCCGTTGATCGGTCTTGGCGGCCTCACAACAGCCCAATTCGCCCCGCCGGTCGGCCACGGGAAAGCCCTCAGAGACGTTCGACGCAGAAAATCTGGATTATTCTTCGCCGAATCGAACTATTGTGGCAATTCCGCCGTTTTCACGTCAATTCCGTCAAATGCGGTTTGGATCGAACAATGCGACAAACCGATAGAACCGTTAGAGGCCGCATGTTTCGAATCTTTGTTACCATCGGAAGAAAGATTCTAAAGCAGAAGGCTCACCGAGGGCGAAGATAACAATCGGAAGACTTGTTTCGGTGCAGAGTGTGCGTTGAGGCTGTGCCGAGGCGAGTTGCTTAGGGGGGAATCTTGCTACAGCCGGGGCGTTTCGCCCTGTCGGCCCGCGTTACTCTCCGCGGCGGGCAAAAGGCTGATTCTCTCTTTAGCAGCCCGAATTGGTAATTCGCCGGGGCGATACTGGTTGTTTGGAGGTTGCACAATAGACGAGTCGCAACGCAGCTTATCTATATTGTGTTTTTTCTCTAACTTCCGAATGACGGGATTGCCGATGTCATTACTGCGGCGCGGATCAGAAGGAGCTGAGCCCAAGCCCACAGGAAGCGAATTACGTTATAGCCCCAACCCAGCTGTACGCGGCTGTCGGCTGCCCCATAGCCGGCTCGATGGAGCGAGAGCCAACGCAGCGCTGCGTGCAGGGGGCTTCAACAGCCGGGCGAGATGCGAGTTTCGTCCGGCGCAACCAAAACCAACGTGAGTTAAGATCGGAGAGCCTGCGATGAAGGTCTTTACAACTGGTCAGGTGGCCAAGATCTGTAAGGTGGCCCCGCGCACCGTAAGCAAGTGGTTCGACTCGGGCCGGCTTAAGGGATATCGCATCCCCGGATCGCAAGACCGCCGAATTCCCCGAGAGTATTTGATTCGGTTCCTCAAGGAACACGGAATGCCGTTGGGCGACCTGGAAGACGAGGCGATGGCGAAGGTTCTCGTCGTCGCACAAGACCAGGTGCTCATCGAAAACCTCAAGCGCGAATTGCCGATCGACCGCTCGTTCAAGCTGGCCGTCGCCGCCAGCGGGTTCGACGCGGGCATTCAAGCCGAGAGTTTTCATCCCGACTGCATCATCGTCGATTTCTCGATCGGTCGGACCGAGGCCCTGCAGATCTGCCAGAACCTGCGGCGGAACTCGGAATTTGCCGAAGTGATCCTGATCGCTCTGTTGCCCGACGACGGTAGCTCGATCAGCTTCGATCGCTCGAGCATCAACGAGACGTTCAAAAAGCCGTTCGACGCCGCCTTGCTGGCCGAGCGGTTGCGAACCCTCATCGGAGCCAAGAAAGAACTGGTGTAGCCGCTCTGTTCGCCCCAGACAGGCTGCACCGATCGATCAACGACCCAATCCTTCGCCGATCCGATTTAGCCCGACGCGGCCGAACCCCCGCGTCGGTTTCTTTTTTCTTGTCCTGCCCTCTCGACAGCCGGCGCAATCGGGCGACGTGCAGACCGCCCCCTTTTCAGGGCCGATCCCGCCCGAATACGGCATTCGTCGCGCGCTGAGACGCCGCCCGCGGCAAACCGCCCGCGATGCAACATCAGGCAGTACGCAGCCCCAGCCGCGAATGCTTGCCCTCACGGCCCGCTGAACAACTCAGTTGCGGCGGCTCACGAATGCGGTATCAACCGTGTGCGGCACGCGAACTTCGCGAAAAAACCATGGCCGCGAATCTAAAACCGTTATTTTCAACGGTTCGCGAATACGACAGCGCTAAGTCGCCCCGAAAGTGCAACCGGGAAAGCTGGACATCCAAGCTGGGAAATATAGGAGGAGAGAAGTAGCTGTTCTCCTCAGATTACCATTTGCCACGACTCGGCGCTGTCGAGCTAAATGCCTTGCAATCCGCTGGGCGGTAGGCACAATAGTGAAACACGACCACGTTCCGCCGGTTCAGCATGGCCCGCAAGCCCCAGGCCGCGTTCGGCTCAACGAACGCGGCGTCAACCGTGTACCGCGGTTCATCGTTTCAGACAAACCACGTTCGATCGGCGGCCCAAAATACGCGAGTCCGCGCCGCTGCGGCACACCGCTTCGATAGGAAAATCGTTTTCAAATAGAACCGCGAAAAACCAAAAGCCGTTCAAACGGGGACTGCACGCGAGAGAGCCGCTTCTCAGCGACAGCGGCCGCTTGCTCAATTGCGTAGAACTGTTTCGTTATTTCCGGGGAGAACGTTCAACGATGACTTGGCAAATGAACCGTCGCGATTGGCTGCGAATCATGGGCGCCTCGGCGGCCGCCGCCGGTGCTGGATTGAACTTGGACTTTTCGGCGGCCGGCCAGCCGGTGCCGTTGGCGTCACCCGGCGAGGGCGGCGGGTTCCAAAGCCATACGGTTGCGCCGCGAACGACGATGGCCAATCGCGGGCCGTGCGCGTTGATCGACGGTAAAGTGATCCAACCGCGGCGAGAACTGCCGATTCTCCACACGACCGACGTATTGGTGGTCGGCGGCGGACCGGCCGGCGTGGCGGCGGCCGTGGCCGCTCGGCGCACCGGCGCAAAGGTCGCCCTGGTCGAGCGGTACGGCCATTTCGGCGGTTTGTGGACCGGCGGGCTCGTCCTGCTGATCACCGGGCACATCGTCAAGGGCGGAAAGCAAGTGTGCCAAGGGATCGGCGAAGAGATGATGCGCCGCCTCGAAAAACTCGACGGCGGAATCATTAACCGCCGACCGGGCGTCGATCCCACGGTCGATGCCGAGGCGGCCAAATACATGATGATCGAAATGGTCGAAGAGGCCGAGGTCAAGGTGTTTTTGCACTGCTGGGGCGTCGATGCCATTGTCAACGGCAACGAGGTTCTTGGTGCTGTCTTCGAAAGCAAAGCAGGCAAGCAAGCGGTGTTGGCCAAAGTGGTGATCGACGCCACCGGCGATGGCGACATCTTCGCCGCTGCCGGCGCCGAGTTCGAGCACCGCACGCACAACATCGGGCTGGTGTCGCGGGTCGGAAATCTCGACCGCATTTCGCCCCCCAAGCCGGCCGACGCTCAAGCGAATCCGCAGGCGGCGGCCGCAGACTCTGCACAGGGCAAGCCCCCCGCCCCGAAGGCTCCCGATCCGCTGCGACGTTTGGGCAAGGCCACGCCGGCTCCCGGCGTCAACTGGGTGAACATGCGCGGCCCCGAGGTGGACGGCCTCGACGTGGAAACGCTGACGCGAATGGAGATGAACCACCGCAAGTTCATCTGGCAGAACTTGCAAAAAATCCGAGCCAACCCGGGCTTCGAGAAGCTCTTTTTGGTGGAAACCGCCCCGCAACTCGGCGTGCGAATCACGCGAGTGCTGCTGACGCCGAAACCCGTTTCGCATGCCGACATGGAATCGGGTGTTCCCTTGGCCGACGTCATCGGCTTCGGCGGCGGCACGAGCAAGCCGTGGCCTATTCCCTACCGCGCGCTGTTGCCCGAAAAGCTCGATCAACTCTTGGCTGCCGGGCGGTGCATCGGCGCCGAGATGCGCATGGCCGACGTGGTGCGGCTGATCCCCAACTGCTTTGTTACCGGCCATGCGGCCGGCGCGGCCGCGGCCCTTGCCGTCCAAAGCGGTTGCCGCCCGCGCGACGTTGAAATCGCCAAGCTGCAAAAGGTGCTCCGCGAACAAGAGGCCTATCTTGGCGAGCCGGCCGCCGGTTGAATTCGGCAACACTCCGATCTGCGATGTCGTTGAACATGTCCACCCGCCTGCTGCGTTCCATCATCCGAACGGTCATCGCAGCGGCGGCCATTGCGCTGCTGTGTGTTGCGCCTCGGTATCCGCAGGCCGTGCGGGCGCTCGTGGGATTCAGCCCCTTTGTCGCTGCGGCAGGGGTGCTCGCCGCCGGTTCGGCGGCGGCCGTCGTTGGGTGGGCCGTTTTTCCCGCTGTGGCGGCTGCACTCCGCAAACGATTCTTCTGCCGATGGCTTTGTCCGACCGGCCGATGCCTCGATTTGCTCGGCGCGGCGGGAAAGCGATGCGGCCTGCGCGCCCCGCGCTGTCCGAACTTGGGATGGTGGATCGCCCTGGCAACGCTCGGCGGGGCCTGCTTCGGTTATCCGCTGTTGCTCTGGCTCGACCCGCTCGCCCTGTTAGCTGCGTCGCTGACCGCGCCGCGATCCGCGGGCGTCACCGCGGGCAGCGCGGCCCTATGGTATTTCCTTTTGCCCGCGGCCGTCGCCTTGACCGCGCTGGCGGCGCCCGGGCTTTGGTGCGCGCGGCTCTGTCCGCTCGGAGGGTTTCAAGAGTTTCTTCACTGGGCCGTTCGCCCGTGGCAATGGACTGCGGCGCAGTTGTTTCGTGGTCGCCCCGCGGCTGCCGAGCCATCGACCGCCCAGGCCGAAGCAACGAAGAATCACAGCGACGACGAGGGGCCGGGGCGCAACGTGGGCCGTCGCGTTGTGTTGGCCGGTGCGGCGGGCGCCGTATGCGGTTGGGCAATCGCGCGCCGCAGCGACTCGGGGGGCGAGCGGCCGCTGCGTCCCCCCGGCGCGGTCGAGGAGCGGCAATTCACCGGACTTTGCCTGCGTTGCGGCAACTGCATTTCCGCCTGTCCGGAAAAGATTCTCTTTGCCGGCGGTGCGGCGCATGGTTGGGCCGGACTGCTAGCGCCGCAGGTGCGATTCGATGCCGGTTACTGCCGCGAGGATTGCGTGCGCTGCACGCAGGCCTGTCCTAGCGGCGCGATCCGCCCCGTTAAGAAGCGAGACAAGATTCGGACGCCGATCGGATTCCCGCGCGTGGACATGAACGTGTGCATCCTCGGCGAGGACGGCGAATGCACCGCCTGCGCGCGGGCATGTCCCTTCGAAGCGATCCGTTACGAGTTCTGCGAAGCCGACTACACCACGGTGCCGCGAATCGATCCCGATCGTTGCCCGGGCTGCGGCGCGTGCCAAGTGGCCTGCCCCACCGAGCCGAAGTCGATCGTCATCGTCGCCGACCATCCGCGGCGATGAACCGGCGCTGGGGCGACGAATTCCCATCCGCGGCGATCAGTCCCCGCCATCGTGCTGAATCGGCTGCGCGATAACACCTTCTCCTCGACGGAAACGTTCGCTCTCACCACCGGCGGCCGGCCGAATTTACGTCACAGCAAAGTCGTTTGTGCATCGAGTCTTCGATGTTTTCGCACGAGTTTTTTAATTCAGCAGTGTGCGGGGCGGCCGAAAACTTTAGTCATTTCTTGAATCCGCCGGTGCGGCATCCTCGAACCTTTGCATACATTCGTGGCGCAAAGGGCGACCACGGCGGATGAGGAAAACTTCCTTTCGAGGAGACGAGGGATGAAGACGATTCTTGCGTGCAGTGTGGCGTTGTTGTTGGCAGCGGCTCCGTTTGCGTTCAGTGGCGACGGGTGCCCGGCGGCGGCCAAGTCGAGCGGAGGATGCACCTCGGCGGTAAGCACCGCGGCAGCCTGCTCCGATGCGAAGGACATTGTGGACACGGCCGTGGCCGCCGGCAGTTTCAAAACGCTCGTGGCGGCCGTGCAAGCGGCAGGCCTGGTAGACACCCTGAAGGGCGCCGGTCCGTTCACCGTGTTCGCTCCGACGGACGAAGCCTTCGCGAAACTGCCGGAAGGCACCGTGGCCAATCTGCTGAAGCCGGAGAACAAGGACAAGTTGGTAGCCGTATTGACCTACCACGTCGTCCCCGGCAAAGTGATGGCTGCCGACGTGGTCAAGCTGTCGGAGGCGAAGACCGTTCAGGGCTCGGCCGCGAAAATCACCGTTGCCGATGGCAAGGTGAAAGTCGATAACGCGAACGTCGTCAAGACTGACATCGCCACCAGCAATGGCGTGATCCACGTCATCGACGCCGTGATTTTGCCGAAGTAGTTTTCGAACCGACTTGATGCTTCGTGAAACCACCGAAGGGGTGGGGCGGCTGAGTCGGCCATAGCGATTCAGCCGCGGTGGAAGAACAACCGTTGCCGGGCCCGGGCGAGGTGAAAGACACCTCAACAAACCGCGGCGAAAGACCTGTCAGTCACGATTGAGGTCGGAGGTTCGGTCGCCGCTACCGGGCCATGAGCCGGCAACGATAACTCCAGATGAAGCGCGAGGTTCGATCAGACGATCGAACCTCGCGCTGTTTCTTGGTTGCAGCGGTTTGCGGAACTCCGGAGCACCCGGCGCCCAGCACGGCGATTGCCGCACACCACGCTTGCCACGCGATGCCAATCGGCCTTTCCGAAGATGGCGGCCGGGTTCACCCTTCCACGATGACGCGGGCGGCGAACAAGTCGGCCAAATGTCGGGCGTTCCTCGAGTGATCGCCGTAGAAGACCACCCGATGCAACAGCGTCATCATGTCGCCCTGAAGCACGCCGCCGCCCCAATTGCGAACCATCGTCGAGGCGTCGTTCACTTCGGTGACGATCTGCGTGCGGCAGGCGCGGGTCGATTGCTCGGGCACGGCGCGAATCGTGCCGGTGGAAACGAGGATCGTATCGAGATTGATCAGCTTCGCCCGAGTGACTTTCTGCCCAATACGGTATTGGATTTCCGGCACGGCGCCGCCGCCGACTTCGGAATGGTTGCGGAGCAGATAGGGCGCGGGCTTCTCGCCGTAGCCGTCCATCCGCAACGGGCCCACGCAATGCGCCGTCCACACCATGTTCTTCGCCGTGTCGAAGGTCGAGTTGCCCTGGAACCCGGGAATCTCGAAGGCATAGTGGAAAAGCATCATCGTCAACAACGAATCCATGTCGCCCTCGCACGAAGCGGGGATGCCCCGATCGCGCAGCCGCGTGAAGCCCAGACAGGGGAACCCTCGCGACAGCCAAGCCATGCACGTGCCGACGGCCAGCGAATCGGCCTTCTCGTCGTCAATCAGCCGATCGAGAGCGAGGCTCACGCGGGCGGCTCGGAGAATGTCGTCGGCGCTTGGCTCGACGATCCGTTTCGCCTCGCGGGTCCAAATTTCGGCCTCGGCGCGGGCCTTCGCCTCGTCCACCTGTGCCAGCAGCTCATTGAACCGCTCTTGCGGCACCAGAACCACCGTCGCGCCGAATCGCTTCTTGATTTCCTCGGGCGAACAGGCCGGCGCCGTGCCCTTCAACGGCGGAAAAACGAGAATCCGGCTTTGCCGCATCAGTGGCGGAACACGCAAGAGCCGTGCAGCGCGCTCCAGTTCATCCCAGTCACTCGTGGCAAGCATCGTCACCCGCTTGCCCTCTTCGCGCCATCGGTAGGCGTACATCCAGTCGTGCCCGCTGGCCGGCAGCGAAAAGACCAACAAGGGCCGATCGCCCAATAGCGCAAGTGGAATGGCCCGCAGCAACCCGCCGATCGACATATTGACGGCAAGCACCGGGGCGTCGGGGCCGGCCTGTTCGAGTATGGCTGAGGTGTCTTCCGGCTTGTTCGACCGTCCGATGACGAACTCGACATTGCCGAGCTTCTTTTCAACCGCCTTCAAGCGGTCGGTGAGTCCTGTCATCTCCGATTCGCTGACGCCCCAACCGCGATCGCCAGGCACCGGCGAGCCGGTGAAGACGACGGCGATTCGGGCTTTGGCGCCGGCAGCGCCGGCCGGCGGCGCCGATTCGGCCGCCGCCGCAACTGAGCCGGCTGCCCAAAGCGCGCCGGTCAATGCCGTTGTGCTGATAAACTCGCGACGATTGCAGTTTTCGCACATGACCGCCCTCCTCCTCGATGACTCTGTGAGACGACCGTACCCCAGAAACATCGTGCGGCCCCGGCACCCCGGCCCCGGCCGCAGATTGGTTCTTTCACCCAAAGGCGAACCGCGACACGAACCGCCAGAGCCGCTTACTCATGTCAACACCGGCGTGCCGCCTATCCGAACAAGGCGAACTAAACGCGGAGATCGATCGGATAACGACACTACGGCGATCGGCCGCACAAGCGCTGCCGCCAACTGCTGGAAGGAAAGTCAGGAATGAATACTCTCCGTCGATCCACCGCGACGATAGCACCGACGGCAGTGGCTGTCAACAAAAGCCGTGCAATGCCCACAGAAACGGGAATGCACCCCGTGAAATAACGGCAGTTACCCCTGTTCGTGCAACCAACGTGCGGCATCATTTCAGCACGAGCAGCGTCGCAACGACAATCGGCGATCGTCATGCCGGTCAACGCCAACCGCCCCAGCGACCGGCAGGCTGCAACGGCGCATTTCTCGCATAGTGCTGTGCGAATAGACAATCGCCGCGCCGATATTTGATTGCCCTGTTCGACGCGCGGATGTAGATTACCTTTCGGCGGGTTGTCTCGTAACGCAATTAGCTTCGGCAATCATCGGCCGTTGCGCAACCCATACGCAATTGTTCTTCCAACACAAACACAAGATCGTTCCACACAATTGCGGAGGTGACCGCAGTCGCAATAGTGCGGCCGATTACGTGACATCCCCTTTGAACCCCTTTCCGTTATTCGCGGACATGTTGTACCCCCGCCGCGGCCCGCTGCACTGCACACGGGCGCGGTTGCATCCCTTATCGACAGGCGATTTTTCCCTATCGTGATGGATTCTTCGTGATCGATTTTCAGACGACGCAGAGGTGCCCCATGCGCACGTTGTTCGCTCGGCAGCACGGCAGTCACCGAGAATACCGTATCAACTGTCGCCCTGGTCGCTGCCAACGGCTCTGTTGGGCCGCATTGTTGCTTTTCGGGCATGGGGGCATCTTTGCGTTCGGCGCGGAGACGAGCATCCGCTTCAACCGCGATGTCCGTCCGATTCTGACCGAGCATTGCTTCGCCTGCCACGGGCCCGACAGCGCCTCGCGCGAGGCCGACCTTCGGCTCGACCAGCGCGACGCAGCCATCGACGCCGGCGCAATCGCCCCGGGAAAGCCGGACGAAAGCGAGATGATCGCTCGAATCTTCGCCGCCGATGCCGACGAAATCATGCCGCCGCCGAAGGCGCACAAACCGCTGAACGACGCGCAGAAGAAGCTGCTGCGCGAATGGATTGCGGCCGGCGCTCCGTACGAGCCGCATTGGTCGTTGATGGCCCCGAGCCGGCCCGAGCCCCCGCCGGTGAAGAAAGCCGGCTGGGTCCGCACCCCGATCGACGCATTCATCCTGGCGAAGCTCGAAGCGGCGGGCTTGGAACCCGCGCCCGAGGCCGATCGCCGCACGATGATCCGCCGACTCTATCTCGACGCGATCGGCCTTCCGCCGCCGGTGGAAGAAGTGGAACGGTTCGTTTCCGACCCGTCGCCGCGGGCCTACGAGGAGCTTGTCGAGCGAGTGATGGCATTGCCCCAATGGGGCGAACACCGGGCCCGCTACTGGCTCGATGCCGCCCGCTACGGCGACACGCACGGCATCCACTTCGACAATTACCGCGAAATGTACAGCTACCGCGACTGGGTCATCGCCGCGTTCAATCGGAATCAGCCGTTCGATCAATTCACTGTCGAGCAACTCGCCGGCGATCTGCTGCCCGAACCGACCCTCGAACAACTGATCGCCACGGGCTTCAACCGGTGCAATATCACGACGAACGAAGGCGGCACGATTCCCGAAGAGAACTTGGTGCTCTACACCCGCGATCGGACAGAAACCACGGCAACGGTGTGGTTGGGCTTGACCTTCGGCTGCGCCGTGTGCCACGACCATAAATACGATCCGATCAGCCAGAAAGAGTTCTATTCGCTCGCCGCCTTCTTCAACAACACCACGCAAGGGGCGCTGGACGGCAACATCAAGGATACGCCGCCGATCGTCGTCGTTCCGCCGGTGGAAGACCGCGCCCGCTGGAACGAGCTGGGCGCGTTGGCCGAGAAGGCGGCTGCACGGCTGGCCGAACGGCGTCGGGCGGCTCAGGGAGACTTTGACCATTGGTTGAAAAACGCCAAGGAAGAAGAGCTGCGCGGCCGAATTTCCGCGGAGAAACTGCATCTTTCGGTCGCCTTGAACGAGGGCGAAGGCCGGCAGTGGAAGGCGCTGCTCGACGGAGAGCCTCGCACCATCGAGCTGGCGGCCGACGGCACTTGGAAGCCGGGCCATGCGGCGGCTTTCGCCGCGGAACTGAAGGCGGAAAACCCTGGCCGGCTCGCCGAAGCCGGCGACTTCGAAGGCGACAAGGCGTTCACCGTGTCCGCTTGGGTCAATCTGCCGAGCACTTCGATCAGCGCCGCGCTGGTGGCGCGGATGGACGACGGCAAGGAGTTTCGCGGCTGGGATCTGTGGATCGAAGGTGGAAAGCCGGGCATGCACCTGATTCACCGCTGGGAGAGCGACGCGATCAAAGTCGTCGCCCAGCAGCCGCTCAAACCGAACACTTGGCACCATGTCGCCATCGCATACGATGGCTCGCGAAAAGCGGCCGGCGTAAAGATTTTCATCGACGGCAAACAACAAAAGAGCCGCACGGTCGTCGATAAACTGAAAAACACCATCCGCACCGAAGTGCCGCTGACCGTCGGCGGCCGCGACCGCGGGTCGCGGTTCGACGGTGCGCTGCTTGGCGACCTGCGCATTTGGCAGCGTGCGATTTCCGAACAAGAGGCCGCAGCCGTCGCGGCAGACACGCGCGCGGGCTATTTGGTCTCTCTTCCGGCGGAAAAAAGAACCGATGCCCAACGCAATGAGTTGTTCACCTATTGGATCGAGCGAATCGACCCGCTTTCGGCCGAGATTCGACAAGAGCAGGCAAAGCTCGGCGCCGAGCAAGAAGAGATCCGCCGCCGCAGCACCATCGCTCACATCACCCAAGAGCGCAAGGAACCGGCCAAGGCATACGTTCTGATCCGCGGCGAGTACGATAAACGCGGCGAAGAGGTCGCGCCGAACACGCCCGCCTGCTTGCCGCCCATGCCCGAGGATTTGCCGCGCAATCGGCTGGGCTTTGCGCGATGGCTGCTCCGGCCCGAAAACCCGCTGACCACGCGCGTCACGGTAAATCGCTTCTGGCAAGAGTTATTTGGGCAAGGGTTGGTTGCCACGGCCGGCGACTTCGGCACCACCGGCGAGATGCCCTCGCATCCCGAATTGCTCGATTGGTTGGCCGTCGAGTTCCGCGAGTCGGGCTGGGACGTGAAGCATCTGTTCCGATTGATGTTCCTCTCGGCAACGTATCGGCAGTCGGCCGCCTCGACCGAGGCCAAGCGGTCGGTCGATCCGCAAAACCGGCTGCTTTCGCGCGGCCCGCGATTCCGCATGGACGCCGAAACGATCCGCGACTACGCCTTGGCTGCCTCGGGCTTGCTCGTGCCGAAGATCGGCGGCCCCAGCGTCAAGCCCTATCAACCGCCGGGCGTGTGGGAGGCCGTGGCGATGATCGGCAGCAACACCCGCGATTATCAGCAAGATAAAGGCGAATCGCTCTACCGCCGCAGTCTCTATACGTTTTGGAAACGGGCGGCCCCGCCGGCGTCGCTGGAGATCTTCAATGCACCGTCGCGCGAGGTTTGCACAGTCCGTCGCGAACGAACCAACACCCCGTTGCAGGCGCTGGTCACGCTCAACGACACGCAGTTCGTCGAAGCCGCCCGCCATTTGGCCCAGCGGCTTCTGCACGAAGCCGGCGACACCACCGACGGGCGCATCCAATACGCCGCCGCCCGGCTGCTCGCCCGGCCGTTGACGGAACAAGAGTTGGCCGTAGTGCGGCGATCGGCCGCCGAACTGTTGAAGCACTATCGCGCTGCGCCCGACGACGCCCGGCGACTGATCGCCGAGGGCGAATCGCGGGCCGACGAAAAGCTCGATCCCGCGGAGCTGGCCGCGTGGACGATGGTGGTCAATCAACTGATGAACCTCGACGAGGTGCTGTGCAAATGACTCCCTTCGAACAATGGGTGCGCGTGGAAACTCGGCGACAGTTCTTCGCCCGCGGAGCCAACGTGCTGGGCACGGCGGCATTGGCGGCCTTGGGACAACCGTTGTTCGCGGCTGCGGCCGACGGAGACGATCCGGCGAAAGGAACCGCCCGGCCGGCGGCAGGCGAAGGCGTGCGCGGACAGGTTCGGCCCGGGGCCGTCGCGCCGCATTTTCCGCCGAAGGCGAAACACATTATCTACTTGCACATGGTCGGCGGCCCTTCGCAGATCGACCTTTTCGACTACAAACCGAAAATGGCCGAGTTTTTCGACAAAGAGTTGCCCGACTCGGTCCGCATGGGGCAGCGGCTGACGACGATGACCTCGGGCCAATCGCGGTTCCCGATCGCACCGTCGAAGTACAAGTTCGAGCGGCACGGGCAATCGGGCATGTGGGTGTGCGAACTGCTGCCCTATACGGCCAAGATGGTGGACGACCTGTGCTTCATCCGCAGCATGCACACCGAGGCGATCAATCACGAGCCGGCCATCACCTACATCCAAACGGGCAATCAAATCACCGGTAGGCCGTGCATCGGGTCTTGGGTTTCTTATGGGCTGGGAACGCTCAACGACAACTTGCCCACCTTCGTCGTGTTGGTGGCCAAATCGACCAATACCGAACAAGTGCAGGCTATTGCCGCGCGGCTGTGGTCGGCCGGCTATCTGCCGGGGCAGCATGCCGGCGTGGCGCTGCGCAGCGGCGGAGATCCGATCCTGTATATCAACGACCCGCCCGGCGTGCCGCGGAACGTGCGACGGCTGACGCTCGACGGCATCCGCCAGTTGAACGAGATCACTGCGCAGACCGTCGGCGATCCGGAAACGCATACGCGCATCGAACAATACGAGCTGGCCTTTCGGATGCAAGCCAGCGTGCCGGAACTGGTCGATCTGGCCGGCGAGCCCGACGCCACCTACGAACTCTACGGCGACGAGGCCCGCAAGCCGGGCACCTTCGCCCACTCGGCCCTGCTGGCTCGGCGATTGGTCGAACGCGGCGTTCGTTTCGTGCAGATCTACCACAACAACTGGGATCATCACGCCAATGTCGCCGGGCGAATGCCCGCCCAGTGCAAAGATGTCGATCAACCCTGCTACGCCCTTGTGCAAGACCTGAAGCGACGCGGACTGCTCGACGAAACACTGGTGATCTGGGGCGGCGAGTTCGGTCGAACGATCTATACGCAGGGTACTCTGACCAAAGAGAACTACGGCCGCGATCACCATCCCCGCTGCTTCACCATTTGGATGGCCGGCGGCGGCATTCGGCCCGGCACGATCTACGGCGAAACCGACGACTTCAGCTACAACATCACGGCTGATCCGGTCCACCTGCGCGACTTCCACGCCACGATCCTCAAGCTGCTCGGCTACGACCACGAGCGGCTGACCTATCGTTACCTCGGGCTCGACCAGAAACTGACCGGCGTGGAAAAGGCCAAGGTGATCGACCGCATTCTCGCTTAACAGCCCGGCGAAAACCCCGCTCGGGCATCCGCCGCCCGCACATTTCGCATCGCGATGAAGCCCACGGCCACGAGTCCAAGCACGACATTGGCACCGCTCGCCGAATCACACCGCGGGCGCGGACATCGGGTCGTCGTGTGGCTACAGGGGGATTCGGGCGTATCAGCCTCACCGCCAGCGGCAGTTCAGTACAACACACACCCCTTATAAGAGGGGTGTCCTCTCGTGGCAAGCCGCGGAGATGAATCAGGTGGCAACCGCGTGCCAATCCGGCCACACGGTTCACTACCCGCAAGGCCGCTGGCCCGATCTCCTCGGCTCGATGGCCGTCGAGGCCCGACCAATGGCGACCGCCGGCATTCCGCACGCGCAAACTGACGTGAGCGTAACGGATTGCGACGGGACGGTCGACCGATTGCCTGCCCAAGTCGGGCCGGTTTTGCTTGTAAAGCGGTTGGGCGAGAATTATTCTTAGTATATGGGCCGGATCCTCGCCTAAGGTGTGGGGGTGCCGCAAGGGCATCGGCGCGGGGGGCGGCCCGAGGTGGGACGGAAAGCGTCAATCGTCGGCGGCTTGCCGGCACGCGGCGGGCGAGGGCTCGTCGCGCCTCGATTTGGTCAAAGGAACAGAGGCTTGGTCGGCCGCGCGGCGCGGCGCCGAGCGGTGCGTATCTTTTCGCAGAGGAGTCTTCCATGCTGTCTCGTGCTATGAATCCGGCGTTTTTCGGGCGGCTCGCGACGGCGACCATCGTGTCGCTGGCGGTCGCGTTGCCGGCGGGTGCTCAGGTGGTAACCCAGAACACTCGCTCGGTCGGCGGCATTTCGATCGACCCCTCGGGCTTGCTGCAAAACGCGGTTCGCGACGACGTGTTGGCCCTGGCTCGGGCGCGACA
The DNA here is from genome assembly GCA_964631235.1 of uncultured Planctomycetaceae bacterium. GTDB lineage: Bacteria > Planctomycetota > Planctomycetia > Pirellulales > Thermoguttaceae > JARKPK01. The sequence continues at coordinate 165,335 of CAZVZX010000006.1, forward strand.
AGAGGCGTTCGAGCAAGTGCCCGCGGACCTCAACGCCTCGGTACCGCTCCGCAAGGTGTCGCTCCGCGGCTTGGAGCAGGCCGTGGCCGATAGTCTGAAGTCGGGCAAGCCGCTGCCCGACGCAATCAAGTATTTGGCCGGCCTGCAACGAATCGAGTACATCTTCGTTTATCCGGAACAACAAGACATTGTGCTCGCCGGACCGGCCGAAGGCTGGAAGGTCGATGCCCGCGGCAACGTGGTCGGCGCCGTCAGCGGCCGACCGGTGATGCTGCTCGACGATCTGCTCGTGGCGCTGCGATCGGCGCAGGCGGCCGCGCGCGGCGGCATCAGTTGCTCGATCGATCCTTCGCCTGAAGGCTTGGCGCGCTTGCAGCAATCGCTGAACAGCCTTGTTCGCACGGGCGATCCGCAACAGGCGATGACCGAGATTGAACGGACGCTCGGCCCGCAAACAATCTCCGTTCAGGGAGTGCCGGCGGAGAGCCACTTCGGCCGCGTGCTTGTGGCCGCCGACTATCGGATGAAGCGGATTGCGATGGGCTTCGAGCCGTCGCCGGTGCGCGGCCTGCCGAGCTTCTTGCAGATGCTCGGCAATCGCGGCAGCGGAAGCCTGCTGCCCCGCTGGTGGCTCGAGCCGCGCTACGAAGCCGTGCTCCGCGACGCCGACGGCCTCGCCTGGAACCTCCGCGGCGCCTCGGTCAAAGCGATGACTGAAGAAGACTTTCTCAATGCTCAAGGCCAAAAAGAGCACAGCGGCAAGCCGCATCCGTTGGCGCAAAAGTGGGCCGACCTGATGACGGAGAAATACGGCGAGTTGGCTGTTGCAGAGCCGGTGTTCGGCCAATTGCAGAATTGCATCGATCTCGCTGTGGTCGCTGCCGTCGTGGTCAAGGAACGGCTGGGCGAGAAGGCCGGGCTCAGCTTGCCGGTGCTGCTTGATGAACAGTCGCTCAAGACCGAGGCGTTTTACGCCCCGAAAACGGTGGCGACCAAGGCCAGCGTGCTGAAGAAAAGCGGCGGCTGGGTAATCAGTGCCTCGGGCGGCGTGCAAATCCCCTCGTGGAGCATCGCCAATGCGGCCCGCAACAGCGACGACTGCACAGCGGCTCGGGCGAAGACGGGCTACAAGACCTCGAAAGCCGCTTGGTACTGGAACTGAATAGTCCCTCGCGATTGCGGAAGCGGCCGCTCGCGCGGGCCGTATGATTTCGACAACCAACCGCGCTGCTGATCTCTCAGGCAGGCCTCAGCCGAGCTTGCATGGGCAACAGCAGCGCGGCGTCGTTTCTTGAGCCGAACTCGGTCGAGCCAACCCCGACTGATGCAAGCGGGCAGACGACAGTCTCTCTCTACCGCCGCGACGCAACTCGTCGCTATAGCCCGGCGATGCGGCGAATCAGTTCGACCACTGCGGTGCGCTGTTGGTTGAGAATCGTCAGCCCGGCCAACGCATTGCTTGCCAGCGCCTGATAATGCGAAATCAATGCGTCTTCGCGGGGAACATTGACTTGATCGATCTGATCGACGGCATCGGAAAGCGTCTCGGTCAAATCGTTCAGGTAGTTGACGGCTGTGTTGACGGTCGCCTGTGCGAAACCGCCGAGCTTCGCTTGAGCCAAGCCCAGCTTCGCCGACGCCTCGTCCACCACGCGAATCGCCTGCGCCTTGTTGCCCGAGGCCACCGAGAGCGGCCCGCCCGTGGCCAGTTGGTCGAGAGTCCCGCTCGGGCCGCCGAGCCGGGCGGCATGAAGATCGGGCAGCGACAGCAAGACCGAGCTTCCCAAGTTCGGATCAAGCGCAAATCGCAACGGTTCGCCACTGATGATCATTGTCGAAGTCTCGCCGGTGAAGCCGGCGGTGAATTCGATGCTGAAACGCAGACCGTTCTGATCGATGTCGAAGCGGTTGCCATCGCCCTCATACTGAGCGTTGTTGATCACCGCTTGGGCGTTGTCGCCTTGGGCGAAGCCGTGCTCGTCGCCGCCGCTGACAACGAAGCTGCCTGAAAGCACGTCGACACGGGCCGTGGCGCGGCTGCCGTAATCGACGCTGGTGAAGGTCAACGTGTGTTCGCTGGCATTCACGGCCGCCGTTACGCCAGTAAGATAGCTCTTCTGATTGATCTCGTCGGCCAGCGATTGCAGCGATTGGCCGGCCGTTACCGAGACATTGATTTCACCGCGGCGGCCGGAAAGGACGAATTGAGCGTCCGCCGTCACTTTGTCGTCGCCGTCGCCCTGATATGAAAGCTGTGCTTGCGAAGCCGTTTGAGTGACGACGGCATGGATTTGCCGCCCCGAAACGGCCGCAGACACCTGAATCTCGGCGACTTGATCTTGATTGACGTTGGAGACGGCGTACTGCGCGCCGCCGCCAAGCCAGTTGCGACCGCCGATGGATGCGGCCGCCGACTCGTCGATCGCCGCCAGGGCCTGATCGATCACGGCCTGAGCCTGCTCGGGCGTCAATTGATCGTCGAGCAGAGCATCGCGAATCGTTTGCAACTGGGCGGCGATCAACCCGGTTTCCGTCTCGGCAAGCGCGGTCAGTTGCGCGGCAGTCGTGGCGTTCGCGGTCGCTTTCGAGGCCGCGGTCAACTGGCTTTGCAGTTGACTAAGCTTGACGAAGGCCGAGGGATCATCGGCCGCACGATTGATATTCTTCCCGGTCGTCTTCCGCAAGGTGCTCATCGCGATGGCCGTCTGACTCTCGGCCAAGCGGTTGAGCAAAGTGCGTTCTAAACCGGACAGTTGGGCACTGATTCGACTCATGGCACGATCGTGCGGCACGGCCGCGGGGTGAAATGGTGGGTGATGCGGATTCGCGGCTCAATGGGGCCGTCGCCGCCGCTCGAATCATGCGGCGCCGGCAGCGGGTCAACAGCCCGTCGGCGACAGCGACGATTCTTTCGCCGCGAATGGTTCCCGAGGATTCAACCTTTCTTGCTCAACCAAGGAAAGAACCGCCAGGGTTTGCGTTCGTTCTCCACTGCGCCGTCCTCATCCGGCGACGCCATCAAATACGAGCGAAAGCTCTTGAGTATATCGCGGGCTTTGACGGAGAGGTCGGAACGGCGGCGATCGCGATTCTTGCGCACCGCCACGCTGACATGAATCCGCGTGCGCGTCACGCCGGGATCATCGGCCGTCTTGGCGCGGCGATATTCCTCGAAGGTGATCTGCATCTGGAACGTGGCCGGCCGATCGGTCAACCGGCGGAATCCGCCCGGACGCATCTCCTCGATTTGCAATTGCACCTGATTGCCGTCGGCATGGAGGATCGTCGCCCGATGGTCCGCGACGAAACCGCGGAGCTTTTCAACAGCCATGTTGAGCGGCACGGGCGTGTAGAGCGTCTGCTCGACGAGCTCTTTCGGCTTGCTCGACTGGAAGGGCCAGAAGAACGGCTTCTTCCCAACCGCATCGTCGTCCATCGGGCCGCTTCCCAATTGCACCACTTGGTTTCGCCCGTTCGCCTTGGCGGTCAACAGCGCCCGATCGGCCCGACGAAGCATGGTTTCCGGCGAATCGCCCGGCTGGATTTCCGTCACGCCGAAGCTGGCCGAAATCGTTTTGCCGCCCATCTGCGACTGCGGAATCCGTTCGAGGGCTTGGCGAATCTCCTCGGCGCGGCGCGCCGCGGCCGCGTTGTCGCAGTCGGCACAGAGCAGCACAAACTCTTCGCCGCCGTATCGGGCCACCAAGTCGCCCGGCCGGCATGAACTCTTCAACAGAGCCGCCAGGCTCTTGATCGCTTCGTCGCCCGCCTGATGGCCGTAGGTGTCGTTGACCGATTTGAACCGGTCGATATCGCACATGATCAACGCACACGGCACGTTCTGTTGCTGATGGGCGGCGACGAACATCTCGAACACGCGATCGAACTCGGCACGATTGGCCACCTGCGTCAGCGGGTCTTTGGTCGCCTTGTTGTGCAGGTTCTGACAACGCTGTTCGAGGGTGATCTCCGACGATGCGTCGTGGAACAACAAGATCGCGCCCAGCGTCGCTCCCTCGGCGGTCATTACTGGTATGGCGTGAGTGTCCACCGCCACGGTCCGACCCGAACGGCCCGAAATGGTCAGCCGCCGCAGCGACTGCACGCCGGAACGTATCGCGCCGCTCACCGGGCAATCGGCCTCGGTGATCGGATGGCCCCGTTCGTCCGCCAACGAGAGCAGCTCCGGAGTCCAGCGGCACTGGCGAACGCTGGCGGCCGCGATGCCCGTCAATCGTTCGGCGCCGCGATTCCACTGCTTGATCACGCCGGCCGAATCGATGAAGAGCACCGCATCGTACATGTTTTCCAGCAGCTTCAACTGGAACAGCGCATCTTCCGAGGGCGCAGCGAGCCGCGGCGCCGCATTGAGCGTCCAATGAGCGTCGGCCTGAACGGGATCGAGCGTTCGGAGCCAGCGCTGCGCGCCCGTGCTACGCCAATCGCTCGATCGGTTTTGGTGGAAGCCGGCGAACGACTGCACCAACTCGGGATCGAATTGCGTTCCGGCACACTCGAAAAGCTCGGCCAACGCTCGTTCGTGCGATCGGGCGGGCCGATACACGTGGTCGGTCGTCATGGCGTCGAACGCCTCGACGATCGTGATCATCCGCGCGCCCAGAGGTATCTCGGGGCCTTTGCAGGGGTGCGTCGAAAGGCACCCGTCGTAGCGCGCCCCGACATACTCGACAATCTCCAAGAGCCGCGGCGAACGGCAAAATTGCTGAAGAATCTCCAGGCTCATCCGCCGCGAACGGTCCATCAACGCCGCTTCTTCCGGATCGAGCGGGCCAGGCTTCTGCAAGATCGCATCCGGCACGCCGACCACGCCCACATCATGAAGCAGCGCTCCCAGCTCCACCAAGTCGCATTCCTCGGCGGGCAGCCCCATCGCTTGCGCCCAAGCCGAGCAGATCAGCGCCACGCGCAAAGAATGCCCCGCGCTCGGCGGATGCTTGCAGCGAAGAGCGGCAAACAGGCCGGCCGCCGCGCCAAGGCGCACCTGCACAAGCTGGCTGTCGATCGCCGGGCCGACCACCGGCGGCATGTCCCGCGTCGCCGCGCTGACAAGCTCGAGCTCGCGCAACAGCGAGCCGAGCTGGCTCACCCATTTCTCGGCAGGATCGGCCGCCGAAGTGGCGAGATAGATCGGTACGATCGGGCCGGATGAGGTTGACATAACGCCGTTGTTCGCCTGCTAACGTTCCGTTGCAACAGAAGACCGCCGCAATCGCCTCTTCAGTTCCCGTTGAACACCGAGCCTCGCGTCAGACACACTCGCGACCGTGGAGCACGCCCATCGTCCAAACAAGGACAATCGCCGTTCGCGCCGCGTTGGGCTCCCCTCGGTTTTGTTCGCTGGAAACGGTGGCAATCGGTCCCCGCACGCTTCCCCCTCCGCCGCCCTCGGACCGGCGCCCACTGCCCCAGCAGACGCGGCCCTTCGAGCGACGGAGAGGTTCTACCCCTTGTCTCTCGAAGAACCCCTCGGCACGGCCGCCGGCTTCAACGCCCAACGGGCTCGCGCGCGCTGCGGCACATCTGGTTGCAAAAAAAACGCACAAGCGCACTTGGCGTTTCGCGGGTGCTTTGAGTCAGGCCGACTCCGTGCGGTCGTCGCCCCCAACCCAGAGACACTGCGCAACGGCACCGGTGCGCTCATGCGTAGCCCCCCAACTCTGTTCCTACTGAAACCTAGGTTATGCCAAGACCTTAGGCAAAGAATCTCCTCGTGAAACGACAAAATCCTGCAATGCCGACTCTTTCAGTGCAGTTTGGGGATTTTTCGTCACCGCGACGAGCGATACAATCGGCATAATCGATTCAAACGGAGGCACGTCCGGCGAATCTCCGCCCGGTGAGGCTGCGATTGCGCCGAGTGAGCCTCGCAAAATAGTTCCAGTGAATTGCCGAAGCGTTTGCCGGCGCAACGAAGCGGTTCTCTTGCGTGCAGTCCCCGCTTGAACCGCTTTTCGTTTTTCGCTTTTTTTGCACCAACTGGCCCAAAGGAACCGTCATGAAGCTCATCACCTATCAGTCGGAAACCGGCCCGCGGGCAGCCGCAAGGCTCGACGATGGCCGTTGCGTTGACCTGAATCAGGCCGATTCGCGTTTGCCCGCTTGTATCAAAGCCCTGCTGGCTCTCGGCCCCGAAGCACTCGCTCGATCGGCCGAGGCGATTGGTCGCGGGCAGCCGATGCACGTGGCGCCCTCCGAAAGAGACGCGTCTGACCTCCAGGCGC